>NZ_DASXHA010000034.1:0-12019 GCF_036488795.1 Paraburkholderia sp. | reverse complement strand
CGAAGAGATTTATCACCACGTCGAGAGCTTTTACAAGCGCTTCTATTTCCGGCCGTCGAAGATCTGGGAAATCGTGCGCGAGATGCTGATGAGCTGGGACATGATGAAGCGGCGTCTGCGCGAAGGCGTGGAGTTCTTCCGTTTCCTGCGCGCGCACGAAGCGTGATGACGCGCGAAGCTCGGCTGGCGCAGCGCACTTTAATCTTCACCGCAGACGATTTCGGTTTGCATGAGCGTGTCAACGAGGCCGTCGAGCGGGCGCATTTGCATGGCGTTTTGACGGCGGCGAGCCTGATGGTCGCGGCGCCTGCTGCACGCGATGCGTTGGCGCGCGCCCGCCGTTTGCCGGACCTGCGGGTCGGCCTGCACCTGGTGCTGGCCGACGGCGCGGCGTACTTGCCGCGCGAGGCGATTCCGGCGCTGGTCGACGCACGGGGACGCTTTGGCGACAACATGGTGCGCGACGGCTTTCGTTTCTTCTTTCTGCCGCATGTGCGCAAGCAGTTGGCGCTGGAGATCCGCGCGCAATTCGAAGCCTTCGCGAAGACTGGCTTGCCGCTCGATCACGTCAATACACACAAGCATTTCCATCTGCATCCGACGGTGCTCGCGCTGATCATCGAGATTGGCCGCGACTACGGCATGCGCGCGGTGCGTTTGCCGAGCGAGTCGCATGAGCCGGTCTGGCTCAAGCCGTGGATCAACCTCGTGCGCGGCCGGCTGGATCGCGCGGGCATCGCCCATAACGACTACGTGGTGGGCATTGCGAAGACGGGCCAGATGGACGAAGCGGTTCTGCTCGATGCGTTGGCGCGCTTGCCGGACGGCGTGGGCGAGATCTATTGCCATCCGGCGGTGGTGGGCGAGGGCGCGTTGACGCAAGGCATGCGCACTTACCGTCATGCCGCTGAACTGGAAGCGTTGCTCTCGCCGCGGGTGGCGGCCGCCATTGAAGCGGCTGGCGCGACGCGTGGCGGCTTTACCGACGTCTTCGGCCGCAGGATGCATGGCCGTGGGGCGCAAGCGTCATGAAGTGGTTGCAATGGGCGGGCTTGCCGGTTGGCATTGCGATCCTGATGGGCCTGGTGCTGCACGAGGGCGTGGATGGCCTGATGCAGGTGATCGGCCAGGCGGGCTTTGTGCTGCTATGGCTGGTGCCATTCCATGCGTTGCCGTTGTTGCTCGATGCGTATGCATGGCATCTGTTGCTGGGCAAACGGGCCTCGCTACTGTTTTTGTGGTGGATCGCGACGGTTCGTGAGGCGGTGAACCGGCTGTTGCCGGCGGTGGGTATTGGTGGCGAGATTGTCGGCATCCGGCTGGCGCGTTGGCGTGTGGAGGATGCGAGCGGCGTGAGTGCCTCGGTGATCGTCGAGGTGATGGTCACGATGGCGGTGCAGTACGCGTTTTCGGCACTGGGTCTCGTGTTGATTGTGGCGTCGACGCATCAGGCGGATGCGTTGCGGACGATTGGCCTCGCGTTGTTATTGTCGTTACCGTTGCCTGTTATCGCGGTGGTGTTGGTGCGGCGTGGCGGCGTGTTTCATGCGATCGAGCGGTGGGCTGCACATTTGCTGGGAGACGCCAATCCATTGTTGCAAGGGATTGATGGCAAGCGGCTCGATGCGGACATCGACGCGTTGATGTCCCGTGCGGGGCTGTTGTTGCGCGCGTTCTTGTGGCAGTTGAGCGGATATGTGCTGGGGGCGCTGGAGACGTATTGGGCGTTGTCGTTGCTGGGCCATCCCGTTTCGATAGGCGGGGCTTTGGCGATCGAGGGTTTGACTCAGGCGGTAAGGCATGCAGCGTTTTTTGTGCCTGCGGGGTTGGGGGTGCAGGATGCCGCTGTGGTTTTGCTGGCGGAGATGTTTGGGGTTGATCGGGAAGTTGCTCTTTCGTTGGCTTTGGTCAAGCGGATGAGGGAGATTCTATTTGGCTGCGCCGCGCTTGTTTCCTGGCAGGTGGCGGAGGTTTTGAGGCGGCGGAATGTTATGGTTGAATCAGGGTAGTGGATGTTCTCTTTTTTGCCTACGGCGTTGGACTTTCCTCGTATTCTTAGTGGTCTGTTGGTTGTGACTTTTGGTTGGGTTGCCTACGGCGTTGACCTATCCTTGCATTGCTATCGGTCTATTAGCTTCGGCATTTGACTGTTTGCCTACGGCGTTGGCCTTTCCTTGCATTCTTAGTGGTCTATTGGCTTCGCCCCTGTGCGGGGCGGCACTTACTTTCTTTGCCGCCGCAAAGAAAGTAAGCAAAGAAAGCGGGCTGACACCGCCAGCCAGTAGATGTCCATCTCTGTCGTGTACCGGAAACGGCCCAATACAAGACCCGCCCTCGCACAGTCGCCTTCGTGACACAGCACTCATCCGTTCCAGCGTTGCGCTACGCGCCCCGCCGCCGGGCATAACCCTTGGACATGCCTTCGTGTCGCGTCCCTCGCAACCTCTCTCACCGCTGACCAGCCGCCGGGAATCCTCGGTGTGTTAGTTGGTGATCCGAAGTTTTTTTGCGAGCGATACCGAGGCAACCCATGGTGTCCGGTCCACACCGGTCCGCGACGCACGGAGTGCGGAGTGGGGTGGATGAGCCCTGTGTCAAAACCCTGTGTGGTGCGAGGGACGATCTTGTCTCGGACCAATACCGCGTGGGTGGCGAGGCTAATAGACCGATAAGAATACAAGGAAAGGCCAACGCCGCAAGCAAACAACCAAACAGCGCCGTAGGCAAACACTCAAACCCCAAAACGAGATTGAAGACAACCAACCTCACACGCTAGCCAACGTCACCCGCGTTAGTTGCATTAAAAACCAGTGGTCCCAACGCGACGCGCAAATCATCCGGTAATGCGACAGGCCGCCGCGTCGCGCGATCCACATAGACGTGTACGAAATGCCCGTGTGCTGCCGCTTGCGTCTCACCTTCCTTGAACAACCCCACCTCGTAACGCACGCTCGACGAACCGAGCCGCACCACCCTCAGACCCGCTTCCACGCGATCCGGAAATACCAGCGGCGCAAAATAGTTGCATTGCGTTTCGACGACGAGGCCAATGGTCGCGCCGTGCTCCACGTCGAGCACCCCCGCACGGATCAGATACTCGTTCACGACCGTGTCGAAATAGCTGTAGTAGACGACGTTGTTCACGTGGCCGTAGACATCATTGTCCATCCAGCGTGTGGTGATAGGCAGAAAATGCGGATACGCGTTGCGCGAAGTGGGTGCGGGTTTGATCATCTTGAGCGTGCGATGGTTGAGCAGGAAGGCGTCAGAGCGATTCGGTCAGCATGCGACGGTAGTCATCGGCCGTCGCCTCTCGTGGGTTCGTCTTGTGACAGTGATCGGCGAGCGCACCCTTGATCACCTTGTCGAACACGCTTTCGTCGACGCCCATCTGCTTGAGGCCGGTCGGCAAGCCGAGGCGCGCCGTCATGTCGTAGAGCGCCTCGGCGAGATCGACGTCCTCCGGCAAATTCATCACGCGGCGCATGCGTGCGTAGCGGCGATTCGCCACCACCGTCTCCGCGCTTTCGTTAAAGCGCAGCACCGCGGGCAGCACGACGGCGTTCAGCGTGCCGTGATGCAGCGACGTGCGGCCATTCACCGGTACGCCGCCCAACGGATGCGACAGCGAATGCACGCAACCCAGACCCTTCTGGAACGCCATTGCGCCTTGCATCGACGCGCTCATCATGTGCAGACGCGCAGCGCGGTCGCTGCCGTCGTGCGTCGCGCGTTCGATGTTGCCCCAGGCACGCTCCAGACCGTCGAGCGCGATGCCGTCGGCGGGCGGATTGAAGGCCGGCGCGAGAAAGGTTTCGATGCAGTGGGCGATGGCATCCATGCCGGTGGCGGCGGTCAGCATGGACGGCAGGCCGAGGGTGAGACCCGGATCGCAGATGGCCGACTTCGGCAGCAGATGCCACGAGTGGAAACCGAGCTTGCGGCCGTCGTTCAGGATCACGATTGCACCGCGCGCCACTTCGCTGCCGGTGCCGGACGTGGTCGGGATGGCGACGAGCGGCGCGGCAGCGTCGGTGATCTTGCCGCTGCCGCCTTCGATGGTCGCGTATTCGGTCAGCGTGCCCGGATGGGTCGCCGCAATCGCCACGCCTTTGGCGAGATCAATGGACGAGCCGCCGCCCACCGCGATCAGGCCGTCGCAGCGCTCCTCGCGGTAGCGCGCCGCGGCGGCCATCACCATGGCTTCGGTCGGGTTCGACGGGGTGTCGTCGAAAATAGGCACATTGCTGAGTTGCAGCGCTTCCAGCGCGCGTTGCGCGACGCCGGCGGCGACCACGCCCTTGTCGGTGATCACGAGCGGCCGCCTGATGCCGATGCGCGCGCATTCCGAAGGCAGCTGCGTCAGCGCGTCGTAGCCGAGATGGATGTGAGTCAGGTAGTAGATATAGGCCATGTCGGAGATGCATTCCTGATGAAGAGGAAAGAAGCGCGTCGCTCGTAGCTGTCTCCTTGCCACTGAACGACGCGTGCCTGTGTAGTCAACGCGCAATCGATTCTGCCTGCATGCCTGCGCGCACTATCTCACTATTGCCCGGGACGCTCGACGAACTCAAACGGCAAGCCGCCCCAATGCATTCATCCTGCCCGTGCCTGCCGAGTGCCCGCCTGTCATGAACGCAGCGTGACCGGTTCCACGAGCTGCTATACGAGCCGCTACTTGAGCCGTTCCTTGGGCGCTACTGAAGCCGCTACTCGAGCCGCTACACGAGCCGCTGCGGCACCAGCGCAATCCTGCCATACGCTCGCACGTGACCGGCGAAGATCCGCGCGCTCCTCAGGCACCACACAGTTCGCGCACTTCGGCGGCAAAGCGTTCAACCGTCTCCGGCTGCGTGTCCCACGCGCACATCAGCCGGCACCCGCCTGCGCCGATGAACTCGTAGAACTTCCAGCCGCGCGAGCGCATGGCCTTCGCCACCGTTGCAGGCAACTGCGCGAACACCGCGTTCGATTCGGTCGGGAACATGATGCTGACGCCCGGAATGGCTTCGAGCCGCGTTTGCATCAATTGCGCCATTGCATTCGCGTGGCGGGCGTTGCGCAGCCAGACGTCGTCGTTGAGCAGACCCAGCCACGGCGCCGAGATAAAGCGCATCTTCGATGCCAGTTGTCCGGCTTGCTTGAGCCGATAGGCGAAATCGTCGGCGAGCGCGCGATCGAAGAACACCACCACTTCGCCGACCGGCAGGCCGTTCTTGGTGCCGCCGAAGCACAGCACGTCGACTCCGGCGCGCCACGTGATTTCGGACGGATGCACGTCGAGCGCGGCGACGGCGTTCGCAAAGCGCGCGCCGTCCATGTGCACTTTGAGGTGACGACGCTTGGCGATGGCGGCAATCGCCCGCACTTCCTCGACGCTGTAGACCGTGCCCACTTCGGTCGATTGCGTCAGCGTCACGACTTTCGGCTTCGGATAGTGGATGTCGGCGCGGCGCGTCACGATGGCTTCGATCGCATCCGGCGTCAGCTTGCCGCCGACACCCGGGGCGGTCAGCAGCTTCGAGCCGCCCGAGAAGAATTCGGGGCCGCCGCATTCGTCGGTTTCGATGTGCGCCAGTTCATGGCAAATGACCGAGTGATACGACTGGCACAGCGACGCCAGCGCGAGCGAATTGGCTGCGGTGCCGTTGAATACGAAGAACACTTCGCAATCGGTCTGGAAAAGGTCGCGCAAAAGGTCGCAGACCTGCTGGGTCCAGGAATCGTCGCCATACGCGGGTTCGTGGCCGCTGTTGTTGGCGGCGATCAGTGCGTTGAGTGCCTCGGGACAGATGCCCGCGTAGTTATCGGACGCGAAATGTTGCATAGCTGGCGGCGCGGCCGGCGACGGGCGCGCAATGATGACGGGAAAGCGGTCATTTTAGTGCGCCAACGGGCAATGTGTTCTGTTGAAAAGAGTGAAGGTTGCAGCGTCCGCTGGCTGGATGGCGCTTCACTCGCGGCCCTGTGTAGATCTGGCGTCGCGGCGGCGCGGGACGTGCGCCAGCGCGACGAGGCCGAGCGCGCCCAGTAGCAGCGCGCCCGCCGCTAGCCACAGCGCAAGGGAAAACGAACCGGTATGCATCGCGATTGGCGCGGCCACGAGCGGGCCGACGATCTGTCCCAGGCCGTAGGCAGCCGTCGCGTAACCCATCAGGCCGGCTGCGTGATCGCCCCGCAGTCGGCGCGCCTCGCGCATCGCGAACAACGTGATGGCCGTGAACGGCAGGCCAAGCAGCATCGTGCCGACGGCAAAGCCACCCACGCTCGGCCAGACGATACTCGACGCCACGCCCGCAGCCTGCAGCGCATAACAGCCCGCGAGCAGGCTCCGGTTGTCCCAGTGATGCGGCAGACGTGACGCGCCGAGCGCACCGAGCATCAACGCGACACCGAATAGCGGCCAGAAGAGATCGGGCCACGGCGATCCGGGGGGTAACGCGTGACGCGCAATCACAGGCAAAAACGTCGCGGTGATGATATAGCCGAAGCCCGGCACGCCATAGAGAGCGACGAGCCAGAAAGCCTCGGCACGGTACGTCTGGGTGTGGGTGTCGCCAGGGGTGCGCGCAAGTGCCGCAGCCGTGGCGACGGTCGATGCCGCTCCACCTGGCGATGCCGCTGCGTGCCTGCTTGCTGGGGGCTGCGCGTCAGGCGGAGTTGGGTCGTTCGGGTCGTTCGGAGCTACCTGTGCCGCGTGCGCTGCGTGCGCTGCGTGCGACGCGGGCGACGCGGGCGACGTGGGAGACGCGTGCGCCGCGGGCGACGTGGGAGACGTGGGAGACGTGGGAGACGTGGGCGACGTGGGCGACGCGACAAACCCGCGCCAGACCAGCGCCGACAACATCGCCGCCGCCATTCCGAAGCCGAGCCAGCCGGCCGCCGCGCCATAACCGCCCGCGGCGCTCACGAGCAATCCTGTAGCGACGATTCCGGCGCCCGGGCCGGTATAGATCACCCCGCTCCACTCGTTTGCACCCAGTTCGGCGAGGCGCCGCAGTCCCCACTGCGACGCGAACACGAAGGTCCACGCGCTGACGACGCCGGCCGCGAAGCGCACCATCGCCCAGATCCAGAACTGGCTGGTCACGCCCATCGCCAGTGTCAGCAAGACGGTGACGGCCAGACCGATGCGCACCAGCCGCGCCGGTTCGGCTCGCAACGCGGCGCAGGTCACGGCACCGACGAAGTACCCCGCGTAGTTGAATGACGCCAGCCAGCCGCCATGCTGAAGGTCCAGGCCGCCTCCATGCAGCATCAGCGGCAAAAGCGGTGTAAACGCAAAGCGCCCGATACCCAGTGCCACCGCCAGTGCAATCATGCAGGCAAAGGCGGCGCGACAAGCCGCGTGGCGGACACTGCCGCCCGCGTAGGGAATGGCAAAATCGTTCATGGTCATCACGAAGGGGCCGGACAGAGGGGTCCGCCCGTTCAATGATGTTAGCTTGACGTTTCAATCACGAAAAATGAATAATCAGAATGCTAACCATCACCAAGAGAGAATCATGGATCTGGCCGCCCTGACTATTTTTCGTGCCGTCGTGCGCGAGAACGGCGTGACGCGCGCTGCCGCCAAGCTCAACCGGGTGCAGTCAAACGTGACGACGCGCATCAAGCAACTGGAAGAGCAGCTTGGTACCGCACTGTTTATCCGCGACGGCCGCCGGCTGGTGCTCACGCCCGCCGGCGAAACCTTGCTGCCTTATGCGGAACGGCTGCTTGCGCTGGCCGACGAAGCTCGCCACGCACTGCGCGAAAACCGTCCCAGCGGCCGATTGCGCCTCGCCACCATGGAAAGTGCGGCAGCCAGCCGGTTGCCCAGCCTGCTGGCGCAGTATCACCAGAACTGGCCGGAGGTTGCGCTCGAACTGGAAACAGGCACCAGTGTGCGTTTGATCAAACACGTGCGGGAATTCGAGGTAGATGCCGCGCTGATCGCCACCCCGCTCGATGCCGGCTGGGCTGGCGATCTGTTCGACTCGGTGCCGGTGTTTCGCGAGGAACTGGTGATGCTGACGCCGCGCGGGCATCGGCCGATTCGCGCAGCGCGCGACATCGCGCTATCGACGCTGATCGCATTCGAGCAAGGCTGCGCGTATCGCGCCTACGTCGAGAAGTGGTACACGGAGCACGGGATCCGGCCGACGCGCGTGCTGGAGCTTGGCTCGTATCACGCAATCGTGGCATGCGTGGCCGCGGGTGCGGGAGTCGCGGTCGCGCCGCGCTCTGTGCTCGAGTTGCAACACGACATGAGCAACATCGCGATTCACTCGCCTGACACTCTTGGGACGATCGATACCTTGCTGATCTGGCGGCGCGGCCATTTTTCGGCGGCGTTGAATGCGTTACGGGAGACCTTGCTGGGTAATGCTGCGAAGCCGTCCGGGATAGCGGCGGCAGAAGGCGCACCGCTGCAGGCGGTTTGACCGGACGGTGAGACCGACGACGGACATTGAAGCCCGCACACGAGCCGCCTCACAGCCCCTGTAGAAACAAAAGAGCCGCGAGTGTGAAAACTCGCGGCTCTTTTGCATGGGCGGCTGCAATCACGCAATGCCGCCGGGTGCAACGACCCTACGCCACTTACAGTTGCGCTTCGACCCAGCCCTTCACACCGGCCAGCGCGGCCGGCAGATTCGCCGGCTCCGTACCGCCGGCCTGGGCCATATCGGGACGGCCACCGCCTTTGCCGCCCACCTGCTGCGCCACGAAGTTGACCAGTTCGCCCGCTTTCACCTTCTTGCTTGCATCCGGCGTCACACCGGCGATCAGGCTGACCTTGCCGCCATCAACCGAAGCCAGCACGATAGCCGCGCTCTTCAGCTTGTCTTTCAGCTTGTCGACCGTTTCGCGCAGCGTCTTGACGTCCGCGCCGTCGAGCGTGGCGGCCAGCACATGCACGCCCGACACTTCGATTGCCTGGCCGGCCAGTTCGTCGCCCTGGCTCGAAGCCATCTTCGACTTCAGCGCGCCGAGCTCTTTTTCCAGCGCCTTGACCTGGTCCTGCACCTGCATGATGCGCTGGGTCAGCTCAGCCGGTTGTGCCTTCAATGCAGCCGCTGCAGCGTTGATGCGCGCGTCGAGTTCCTGCACGTAACGCACCGCGTTGTCGCCGGTGATGGCTTCCACGCGACGGATACCCGCCGCGACGCCGCCTTCCATCACGATCTTGAAGAAGCCGATGTCGCCCGTACGATGCACGTGCGTACCGCCGCACAATTCGCGCGAGAAGCCGAGGTCCAGTACGCGCACTTCGTCGCCGTACTTTTCGCCGAACAGCGCCATGGCGCCGCCCTTCACCGCTTCGTCGAACGGCATGACGCGCACGATACCGGGCGCGTTCGCGAGCACTTCCGCATTGACGATGGACTCCACCTGACGGATCTGCTCGTCGGTCATGGGCGCGTTGTGCGCGAAGTCGAAGCGGGTCTTGTCCGCGTCGACCAGCGAGCCCTTCTGCTGCACGTGCGAGCCGAGCACTTCGCGCAGCGCCTTGTGCATCAGGTGAGTGACCGAGTGGTTGCGCTCCGTGCGGGCGCGCCGCACCGCGTCGATCTCCGCCTTCACGATATCGCCCACCTTCAGCGTGCCCTGTTCGAGCGTGCCGTGATGGCCCACCACGTCAGCCTGCACCTTCAGCGTATCGGCCACCGCAAAGCGCAGGCTCGCGTTGGCGAGCACGCCCTGGTCGCCGACCTGACCACCCGATTCCGCGTAGAACGGCGTGTGATCCAGCACGACCACTGCCTGCTGGCCCTGCTTCACTTCGTTGACCGAGGCACCGTCCACGTACAGTGCAACCACCTTCGCGTCGTCGAAGACGATTTCTTCGTAGCCGTGGAACGTGGTCCTGGCGCCCGAGTATTCGAGACCCTGCGCCATCTTGAACTTGCCGGCCGCACGCGCCTGATCACGCTGGCGCGCCATGGCTTCGTCGAACGCGGCTTCGTCAACCGTGACTTCACGCTCGCGGCAAACGTCGGCGGTCAGATCCAGCGGGAAGCCGTAAGTGTCGTGCAGCTTGAACGCAAGTTCGCCGTCGAGCGTCTTGCCGCCCTTCGCTTCGAGATCCGCCAACGCGGCTTCGAGGATGGACATGCCGTGCTCGATGGTCTCGAAGAAGCGCTCTTCTTCCTGACGCAACACCTCGGTCACGCGCTGTTGCGCGTCCCTCAGTTCCGGATAGGCTTCACCCATCTGCGCAACCAGATCCGGCACGAGGCGGTGGAAGAACGAACCCTTCTTGCCCAGCTTGTAGCCGTGGCGGATAGCGCGGCGCACGATACGGCGCAGCACGTAGCCGCGGCCCTCGTTGCCCGGAATCACGCCGTCGACGATCAGGAACGAGCACGCGCGAATGTGATCCGCAATCACCTTCAGCGAATTGTTGGCCAGATCCGCCACGCCGGTTTCACGGCCTGCTGCCTTGATCAGCGCCTGGAACAGGTCGATCTCGTAGTTGCTGTGAACGTGCTGCAGGACGGCTGCGATACGCTCCAGGCCCATGCCGGTGTCGACGCACTGCTTGGGCAGCGGCGTCATGTTGCCTTGCGCATCGCGGCTGAACTGCATGAACACGAGATTCCAGATCTCGATGTAGCGGTCGCCGTCTTCCTCAGGCGAGCCCGGGGGGCCGCCCCACACTTCCGGACCATGGTCGTAGAAGATTTCCGAACACGGGCCGCACGGGCCGACGTCGGCCATTTGCCAGAAGTTGTCCGACGCGTAACGCGCGCCCTTGTTGTCGCCGATGCGGATAATGCGCTCGACCGGCACGCCTACTTCCTTCGCCCAGATGTCGTGCGCTTCGTCGTCTTCCTGATAGACGGTGACCCACAGCTTGTCTTTCGGCAGTTGATAGACGCCCGTGAGCAATTCCCACGCGTAGTGGATGGCGTCGCGCTTGAAATAGTCGCCGAACGAGAAGTTGCCAAGCATCTCGAAGAACGTATGGTGGCGCGCCGTGTAGCCGACGTTTTCCAGGTCGTTGTGCTTGCCGCCCGCGCGCACGCTGCGTTGCGCCGTCGTGGCGCGCGAGTACGGACGCGATTCCGCGCCGAGGAAGACATCTTTGAACTGCACCATGCCCGAATTGGTGAAGAGCAGCGTCGGGTCGTTGCCGGGCACAAGGCTCGACGAGCGAACGATCGAATGGCCCTTCGATTCGAAGAACTTGAGGAATTTCTCGCGGATTTCGGCGGCTTTCATAGCGTACTGTGGGACGGTCCTGGCTGGATCTGGCGACATCTGAAGATGCGCCAACCGATATGGCTTAAACGACTGATTATACGGGATCGGCGCCCTTGCGCGGCGGCGCTGCGCGGCATGTGCACGAGACTGGCCATCTGGCCAGGTTTTTGGCCGTGCGAGCCTGTTTCGCTGCGGGAAATTCGCCCTATGCCGTCCGGCCGACTGCGCCCGCGGGTGGGAATCGCTTAAGATTCCAGGGATCGACGCTGCACCCACACTCAAGCTGCATCGCCCGCGCGCGCCTGCCGCCGCGCCGGCCCTGCCGCTTCGCCATACAGGAGACATTCACAGAATATGGGCGCTCTCAGTCATATCCGCGTGCTGGATCTCACCCGCGTGCTCGCCGGGCCGTGGTGCGCGCAGACGCTTGCCGACTTCGGCGCGGATGTCATCAAGATCGAACGTCCGGGGCTCGGCGACGACACCCGCCACTGGGGCCCGCCTTATCTGAAGACACCGGACGGCGCCGATACCCACGAGGCCGCCTACTACCTGGCGGCGAACCGCAACAAGCGTTCGGTCACGGTGGATATCGCCACGCCCGAAGGCCAGCGGATCGTCCGTGAACTGGCCGCGCAAAGCGACGTGGTGATGGAGAACTACAAGGTCGGGCAACTGCAGAAATACAGCCTCGACTACGCGTCGCTCAAGGAAGTGAAACCGGATCTCGTCTATTGCTCGGTGACCGGCTTTGGCCAGACCGGCCCGTATGCGCAGCGAGCGGGTTACGACTTCATCATTCAGGGCATTGGCGGTTTCATGAGCATTA
>NZ_DASXHA010000025.1:0-13065 GCF_036488795.1 Paraburkholderia sp. | reverse complement strand
CGGACGTTGCAGCGCGTTGGCGTCGACACCGCCGGTGAGCACCTTGCCCGAGGCCGGCACCACCGTGTTGTAGGCGCGCGCGAGACGCGTGATCGAGTCCAGCAAAATCACCACGTCGTTCTTCATTTCGACGAGGCGCTTCGCCTTTTCGATCACCATTTCGGCGACCTGCACGTGACGCGCAGCGGGTTCGTCGAACGTGGAGGCGATTACTTCGCCGGCCACCGAACGCTGCATTTCGGTCACTTCTTCCGGGCGTTCGTCGATCAGCAGCACGAACAGGATCACGTCCGGATGGTTCTGCTTGATCGCATGGGCGATATGCTGAAGCATCACGGTCTTGCCGGATTTCGGAGAAGCGACCAGCAGGCCGCGCTGGCCCTTGCCGATCGGCGCGATCATGTCGATGATGCGGCCGGTCACGTTTTCTTCGCCGCGCATCTCACGTTCGAGCAGCAGCACCTTGTTCGGGTGCAGCGGCGTCAGGTTTTCGAACATGATCTTGTGCTTCGAGGCCTCAGGCGGCTGGCCGTTGACCTTGTCCACCTTCACCAGCGCGAAATAACGCTCGCCGTCTTTCGGCGTACGTACTTCGCCTTCGATCGTGTCGCCGGTATGCAGGTTGAAGCGGCGAATTTGCGACGGGCTGATATAAATATCGTCCGTGCTCGCGAGATACGACGTTTCAGGCGAGCGCAGGAAGCCGAAGCCGTCCGGCAGCACTTCGAGCGTGCCGTCCCCGAAGATCGTCTCGCCCGTCTTGGCGCGCTTTTTAAGAATGGCGAACATCAATTCCTGCTTGCGCAGGCGGTTCGCACTTTCGATCTCGAGGCCATTGGCCATCTCGATCAATTCGGACACGTGCAGAGTCTTAAGCTCGGATAAATGCATACGGAGAACCCGCAGGAGAAGGTGCGACCTGAAATGAAATCTGGGAGGAGAGTGAGCGGAACCGCTCAGGGACTTAAGCGTCTTTTCGACGTTTTGCGGATTCTAGCATAGCACACGCCAATTTCAGGCAGCGTGGCATAAAGGCATCTTCTCATTCTGCGTGTTGTCAGCCGACAACACGCAGAACCGGTGCTTCGATTAAAGCAAATTACAGGTTGCCGTCGAGGAATGCGGTAAGTTGCGACTTCGACAGGGCGCCGACTTTCTGCGCCGCGACCGCGCCGTTCTTGAACAGAATCAGCGTGGGAATGCCGCGCACGCCGAACTTGACCGGCGTGGACTGGTGTTCGTCCACATTGATCTTGGCGATCTGCAGGCGATCCGCGTAGTCCTTCGCGACCTCGTCGAGGATCGGTGCAATCATCTTGCACGGACCGCACCATTCCGCCCAGAAGTCGAGCAGCACGGGTTTGTCGGATTTAACGACGTCCTGTTCGAACGATGCGTCGCTGATATGCTTGATTTGTTCGCTCATGTATGAATACCTCTCTCGGATCGAGGCCCGCCTGAATTGCTCGCCACGATACATCAAACTAAGAAAACTTCCGTTCGCGTTGCCGCAAAGGGAGCGCCTCTGGAACATTCCCGGACGACTCTCGCGAAGCGCTCCGGAATGCGCAGAATGCTCGGCTTTACGGGACATTCGTACGTCAGTTTAGCCTAAATTGCTATGCGTTGCCCGTGGTGATAGTACTCATGAGGGCAGTAGGGCCAAGGCCTGCCGGGCGAGCACTATCTGCTTCTACAGCGCCTATCTGGAGGCCGTTGCGGCGAACACAAGTGGCCCGGCTTCGAACTTTGTTCGGTTTGGCAGTCGCGCAGCCGGCCGAGCAATGGTAGAATCTTTCGTGACGGGCCTCCTCGCATGGAGGGGCGGTCAACCTGGTCAGGTCGGGAACGAAGCAGCCACAGCCGTTTTCCACCAGTGCCGAGGGTCGGGCTCGTCACCTTCCACTTCTTTGTCGTTGTCCTCAGGCTTTTTCCCCTGGCGCCATTCCGGTAGCAGTTGCGCTGCTCTACGGTCTTCGCTGCTTTCAACTATTTTTTTCTATCAGTTCATTAGCCGCTTTCAATGAAGCGGCAACGCATGCGCACGTGTGCTCGAACCGTCTTTGGACGCGATCGTTACTGATACAATTTCCCGATGACCTATCAAGTTCTCGCACGCAAATGGCGGCCGAAGGATTTCGCGTCGCTCGTCGGACAGGAGCACGTGGTGCGCGCGCTCACGCATGCGCTCGACGGCGGGCGTCTGCACCACGCCTATCTGTTTACCGGAACCCGCGGCGTCGGCAAGACGACGCTGTCGCGCATCTTTGCGAAGGCGCTCAATTGCGAAACCGGCGTGACCTCCACGCCGTGCGGGGTGTGCCGCGCCTGCCGGGAGATCGACGAGGGGCGCTTCGTCGACTATGTGGAGATGGACGCGGCGAGTAACCGGGGCGTCGACGAAATGGCGGCATTGCTCGAACGCGCGGTGTATGCGCCGGTCGACGCGCGTTTCAAGGTCTACATGATCGACGAAGTGCACATGCTCACGAACCATGCGTTCAACGCCATGTTGAAGACGCTGGAGGAGCCGCCGCCGCACGTCAAGTTCATCCTCGCCACGACTGATCCGCAGAAGATCCCGGTTACCGTGCTGTCGCGCTGTCTGCAGTTCAATCTGAAGCAGATGCCGGCCGGGCACATCGTGTCGCATCTGGAGCGGATTCTCGGCGAAGAACAGGTGCCGTTCGACGCGCAGGCGCTACGCCTGCTGGCGCGCGCAGCAGATGGGTCCATGCGTGACGCGCTGTCGCTGACTGATCAGGCCATTGCCTATTCGGCCAACCAGGTGAACGAGGATGCCGTGCGCGGCATGCTGGGCGCGCTCGACCAGAGCTACCTGATCCGCTTGCTGGACGCGCTCGCCGACGCTGATGGCGCGGACGTGTTGGCGATTGCGGATGAAATGTCGCTGCGCAGCCTGTCGTTTTCGACCGCGCTTCAGGATCTGGCGAGTTTGCTGCATCGGATCGCATGGGCGCAGTTTGCGCCGTCCTCGGTGCTGGACGAGTGGCCGGAGGCAGCCGACCTGCGCCGCTTCGCGCAAGCGCTGAGCGCCGAGCAGGTGCAACTGTTTTATCAGATTGCGACGATCGGCCGTAGCGAGTTGGGTCTTGCGCCTGACGAATACGCCGGCTTCACGATGACGCTGTTGCGCATGCTCGCATTCGAGCCGGCGCCGACAGGCGGTGGTGGCGCCGCCGGGCCCGCGTCGCGGCCGGCTGGTCCGGCTGGGGCGAATGGCGCGAAGCGGAGCGGGACGCCCGCCGTGGCTGCATCGCAGGCACAGGCGGTGCCGCTGTCTGCGGTCACGGTGCCGCCATCACCGGCTCGCAGTGCGGCAGCTGAGGGCGCGCGCGCCGACACGACGGATGCGCCTGTGCAGCCGGCTCCGGTTGGACGAGACGATGTCATGGTGCCAAATGCAAGTCATCGTGCCGCGGGCGAACCGGCACACGCGCCCGCGAATGCGGCAACCAGGACCGCGCAAGCCGCCGAAGCATCCCAACAGTCCGGCGCCGCTGCGCAGGCAGACGTGGCAATCCAGCCTGCCGCGGCTTCACTCGAATCAGGGCAGGGCGCGTCTGCCCAGGCCTCCACCGCTGCGGTTCAACAACCCGAGGCAGGCGAGTCTGCCGTGTCCGCGGCAGAGCCGACCGAAGACGCGCCCAAAGCTTCTGCAGAATCGTTCGACGCCTCGGCTGATCGCACCGCGGACGGTACGCGCGACGCAGCCCCGGCTGTAGCCGCAATATCGCCTGAGGCGCCCGCCGCACCTGCCGCCCGTGCCGAGCCCGTCGCTGCAGACGAAGCGCCGCGCCGCGTCGGCGGGGCCAGCGCGGCGCTCGACGTGCTGCGTAGTGCCGGCCTGAAGGTGTCGTCGGATCGCGGTCGCGCCAGCATTGCCGCCGCACCGAAGGTCGCTCCAGCCGTACAGCCGAAGCCGGCACCCAAGGTCAACGTTCCAGTGCCGACGCCCGGCACACCTCGTCGCACGCCGGAAGCCGCGCCCGCGCGTGCGTCGGCTCCGGCGCAACGTACCAGCACCGGCACCGGCAACGCGGATCAGGGTGCTTCGTCGATTCCCCCGTGGGATGACATCCCGCCTGACGACTATGTGCCGCTTTCCGCGGAAGACGATTATTTCGGCCCGCCAGACGACGGCTACGTGCCGGTGTTCAATACCGGCCCGGACGACGTCCGCGTCACGGCCGCTGCAACTGCGCCGGCGCCGGTCGACACGCGTCCGTTGCCGCCCGCGGTCGCGCTCGACGCCATCGGTTTCAACGGCGACTGGCCCGCACTCGCGGTCGGCTTGTCGCTCAAGGGAATTTCGTACCAGCTCGCTTTCAACAGCGAACTGATGGCGCTGGAAGGCACCACGCTCAAACTGAACGTGCCGGTGCCGCAGTACGCTGAAGCTTCGCAGGTTGCCAAGCTGAAAATGGCGCTGGCTGAGCGTCTTGGTAAACCGGTCGAGGTGCTGGTCGAGGTCGGTCCGGCGCGCCGCACGGCGGCCGCGTTCGACGCCGCTGCCCGCGCGCAGCGTCAGAAAGAGGCTGAACGGGAGATTGGTGCCGATCCGTTCGTGCAATCGCTGATCCGCGAGTTTGGCGCGAGCATCGTGCCCGGCTCGATCCGGCCGATCGCGCAGGACGCCGGCGGCGCACCGTCCACCCATTGATTCGCGGCGCCGCATGGCGCCATCTTCCCGAATTTCACGCTATCAAGAAGGAGCATGTCCATGATGAAAGGCCAACTCGCCGGGCTGATGAAGCAAGCCCAGCAGATGCAGGAAAACATGAAGAAGATGCAGGAGCAACTCGCTCAGATCGAAGTCGAGGGGCAGTCGGGTGCGGGTCTCGTCAAGGTGACGATGACGTGCAAAAACGACGTGCGCCGCGTGTCGATCGACCCGAGCCTGCTCGCTGACGACAAGGACATGCTGGAAGACCTCGTCGCCGCAGCATTCAACGACGCCGTGCGCAAGGCCGAGGCCACCGCCGCAGAAAAGATGGGCGGCATGACTTCAGGCCTGCCGTTGCCGCCGGGCTTCAAGCTGCCGTTCTAAACTCAGGCTGCGCAGGCTGGAGCGAACGCCCGCTCCGTCATGCTGCGGCACACGCCGCGCAGCATGACGGACGGGTTGCGCTGATGCGCGGCACTGGCCCTCCAGCCGTGATGTTTTCTCCCGCTCACACCCACTTCGACGCCGCCGGTTCCGCATGAAACAACCTTCCGCCTTGTCGGCGCTCGTCGAAGCGCTGCGCGCGCTGCCCGGTGTCGGGCCGAAATCCGCGCAGCGCATGGCGTATCACCTGATGCAGCACGATCGCGACGGCGCGGAAAAGCTCGGCCGTTCGCTGCTGTTCGCGACCGAGCATCTGCAGCACTGCGAGAAGTGCAACACGTTCACCGAAGCGCAGATCTGCGAGGTCTGCAGCGACACCGAGCGTGATCCGGCGCTGCTGTGCGTCGTCGAGACGCCTGCCGATCAGATCATGCTCGAACAGACCATGACCTATCGCGGCCTCTATTTCGTGCTGATGGGCCGCCTGAGTCCGCTCGACGGCATCGGTCCCAAAGAGATCCATTTCGACCGGCTGGTGAAGCGCGCGTCGGATGGCGTCGTCAAAGAGGTCGTGCTCGCGACCAATTTCACCAACGAAGGTGAAGCGACGGCCCATTACCTCGGCCAGACGCTCAAGGCGCGTGGCCTCGCTGTCACGCGCCTCGCGCGCGGCGTGCCGGTGGGCGGCGAGCTGGAATATGTCGACGCCGGCACGATCGCCCGCGCGATGCTCGACCGGCGCTCGCTGTAGCGCGGGCGCCTAGCGTATCGCGGCCCTGGCGCGAACGGCGAACGCCGAACGGCGAACGCCGCAAGCAACAACCCGCTTCGCACAGAATGAGGACAGCAGACTATGAGCACATCCCCTGACGAGACACGCCCCGCAGGCCCACTCGCGGGTGTCAAGGTGCTCGAACTCGGCACGCTGATCGCCGGCCCGTTTGCCGCGCGCTTTCTCGGCGAGTTCGGCGCGGACGTGATCAAGATCGAAGATCCGAAGGGCGGCGATCCGCTGCGCAAATGGCGCAAGCTCTATCCGGAAGTCGGCGGCACGTCGTTGTGGTGGGCCGTACAGGCGCGCAACAAGAAATCGGTCACGATCAATCTGAAGGCCGGGGAGGGCAAGGAGATCGTGCGCCGGCTGGCGAAAGAGGCCGATATCGTCGTCGAGAATTTCCGGCCCGGCCTGCTCGAAAAGCTGGGGCTCGGCTATGACGTGCTGTCGGCCGAAAATCCCGGTCTCGTGATGGTGCGGCTGTCCGGCTATGGCCAGAGCGGGCCGTATCGCGACCGGCCGGGCTTCGGCGCGATCGCCGAATCGATGGGCGGTCTGCGTCATATCACCGGCTATCCGGATCTGTCGCCGCCGCGCATCGGTATTTCAATCGGCGATTCAATTGCCGCGCTGCATGGCGTGATCGGCGCACTGATGGCGCTGCATCATCGGCAGATGAACGGCGGCAAGGGCCAGGTGGTCGACGTCGCGCTCTATGAGGCGGTCTTCAACATGATGGAGAGCGTCGTGCCCGAATACGGCGTGTACGGCATGGTGCGCGAGCGCACGGGCGCGTCGCTGCCGGGCATCGTGCCGTCGAACACGTATCCGTGCCGCGACGGCAGCATCGTGATCGGCGGCAATAGCGATCCGATCTTCAAGCGCCTGATGCTGGCAATCGAGCGCGAGGATCTCGCGAACGATCCTGCGCTCGTACATAACGACGGCCGCGTGCCGCGCACCCAGGAGATCGACGGCGCGATTGCCGCGTGGCTCGCGACCCGCACCATCGACGAGGCCCTCGAGGTGCTGAATGCCGCGGACGTGCCGGTAGGCCGCATCTACAGCGTCGCGGATATGTTTACGGATCCGCAATTCATGGCGCGCCAGATGATCCAGCGCTTCAAATGGCAGGACGGCCAGGAGATCACGCTGCCGGCGGTGACGCCGAAGCTCTCCGCGACGCCCGGCGAGACGCGCTGGCTGGGTCCGGAGCTGGGCGAGCACACCGATGAGGTGTTGCGCTCACTGGGCTACGACGCCGACCAGATTGCCCGATTGCACGCGCAACAGGTTGTTTGACGAAGGATGCGCGAACAAACGGCGTGTGGCTTGCTGGCCACACGCCGTTTCGGTTCCCTGCGCGATCAATTGGCCTCGAACAGGCTTCAGAGAGGCTTTAAACAGCCCTCAAGAAACGTTCTAGGGCGTAATCACGATTTTCCCAACCACCCGGCGCTGCGCCATCTCCCGCAGCGCACGGCCGGTTTCTTCGAGCCCATACTGCGCCGACACATACGGGCGCAGCTTGCCTTCGCCAATCCAGCCGACCATCTGCTGGAACGCTGCCGCGTTGTGCTGCGGCTCGCGCTTCGCAAAGTCGCCCCAGAACACGCCCACGAGGCTCGCGCCCTTGAGCAGTGCCAGGTTGAGCGGCAGCTTCGGAATCTCGCCGTTGGCAAAGCCCACCACCAGGTAACGGCCGCGCCACCCAATGCTGCGGAACGCCGGTTCAGCGTAGACGCCGCCAACCGGGTCGTAAATCACGTCCGGACCTTTGCCGTCCGTCAGGGCCTTGATGCGCTCGCGCAGATCTTCGGTGGCGTAGTTGATGGTGGCATCCGCGCCGTGCTTCACGCAGATGGCGAGCTTTTCGTCGCTTGACGCCGCCGCGATCACCCGCGCGCCGAGCGCCGTGCCGATCTCCACCGCCGCGAGGCCGACGCCGCCCGCTGCGCCCAGTACGAGCATGGTCTCGCCGGCCTTGAGCGCGCCGCGATCGACCACCGCGTGATGCGACGTTCCGTATGCCAGTGTGAATGCCGCGGCTTGCGCAAAGCCGATGCCCTCGGCGAGCGGCACGCAGGCCGCAGCGGGCGCCACCGCCTGCTCCGCGAAGCCGCCCTGACCGGTAAACGCAATCACGCGCGCACCCGCCTGAAACTGCGTCACGCCGGCGCCGACCGCGCGCACGATGCCCGCGACTTCCGAGCCGGGCGTGAAAGGCAGCGGCGGCTTGAACTGGTATTTGTTTTCGATGATCAGTACGTCGGGAAAATTGACGCTGGCCGCCTTGACGTCGATGACGACTTCGCCGGCTTGCGGCTCGAGGTCGGGCAGATTCTCGAGCGCCAGGCTCTCGGGCGGGCCGTACTGATTGCAGCGAATCGCGCGCATGGTGTCTCCGTATCGATCAGGTTCAGTCAAGGGATTCTGAAGTGTAAAGCAAGCCGAACGACCGTGCGTTTTCATCGCGCCGCAGGAATCTGGAGCAGGCAAGTCACGCGTGATACGGGCGCCGTGCGTCAGTCGTATCGGCGAGCCCCGGGTGTCGTTCGCGCGCCTTCTTTCCTCGGTTACAATCGCCGCATGCGAATCCTTCTGAGCAACGACGACGGTTATCTGGCGCCCGGCCTTGCTGCGCTTTACGAAGCGCTGAAGACCTTTGCCGATGTCACTGTGATGGCGCCCGAGCAAAACTGCAGCGGCGCATCGAACTCGTTGACGCTGTCGCGGCCGTTGTCGGTGCTGCGCTCGTCCGGCGGTTTTTATTACGTGAACGGCACGCCGACTGATTCGGTGCACATCGCCCTGACGGGCATGTTCGATCACGTGCCCGATCTGGTCGTATCCGGCATCAACAACGGCCAGAACATGGGTGAGGACACGCTTTATTCGGGCACCGTTGCCGCTGCCACCGAAGGCATCATGTTCGGCGTGCCGTCAATCGCTTTTTCGCTGGTCGACAAGGACTGGGGGCATCTCGAAGCGGCCACGCGCGTCGCTGCGGAAATCGTCGCGCACTATCTTGCGCATCCGCTGCCCGGGCATCCGCTACTGAACGTCAATATCCCCAACCTGCCGTACGAGCAGCTCGGCGAATGGCAGATTACGCGCCTCGGCAAGCGGCATCCGTCGCAGCCGGTGATCCGCCAGACCAACCCGCGCGGTGAACCGATCTATTGGATCGGGCCGCCGGGCAGCGCCCGCGACGCGAGCGAAGGCACCGATTTCCATGCCATCGCCAACGGCCATGTGTCGATCACGCCGCTGCAGCTCGACCTGACTCACACGCAGATGTTGCCCGCGGCGCGCGACTGGGTGCGCGCCGGGAGCGGCGCTTCATGACGAGCGAGCGCGCAAAGCGCTTTCCGCTTGGCCTCGAGGATCTCGTGCGCGAGCCACGCCGGCCCGAAGGGCGCCCGGGCGAGGTACGCGCAGCCAATCTTGCTGCTGCAGCGGATAACCGCGCAGCCGGAGCACGCGCGAAGACGCCCGCGCGTGGCGAGACCGCTGGCGCCCGCGCTGCACCGCCGCCGGCCAGGACGAAGGCCGCAGCGCCGGCCGCGGCGAAACCGGTTACGCAACCGGCCGCGAAAGCCGCTGCGACTCAACCCATGGCAACCAGGCCTGCCGCCCCGAAGCCTGCGATCCAGGCGGTCACCAAACAGGCCGCCATTCTGGCAAACCGGGCGGCGCCGAAGCAGTCCAGTGCGCCGCGGCCCGCCATCAAGCCCGTCGAACGCAGCGCGGCACCCAACGTGCCGTTGAACGGCGCGCTGGCGTTGACCTCGGAACGGGTTCGCGAACGCATGGTCGAACGCCTGCGGGCAAACGGCATCACCGATCAACGGGTGATTCATGCCATGTCGGTGGTGCCGCGCCATATGTTCGTAGATCCGGGGCTTGCGCCCCAGGCTTACGAGGACGCGGCGCTGCCGATCGGCCATCACCAGACCATCTCGAAGCCGTCGGTGGTGGCGCGCATGATCGAGCTGGCAGCGGCCGGCCGCACGCTCTCGAACGTGCTCGAAATCGGTACCGGCTGTGGTTATCAGGCCGCCGTGCTGAGCCAGGTTGCACGCGATGTTTATTCGATTGAACGTATCAAGCCGCTTTATGAGCGCGCCAAGACAAACTTGCGTCCGCTGCGCATTCCGAACATCCGGCTGCACTACGGTGATGGCCGGATCGGTTTGCCTGCGGTCGCACCGTTCGATGCCATTGTGATTGCCGCTGCCGGCCTCGATGTGCCACAGGCATTGCTCGAGCAACTTGCAATCGGCGGCCGTCTTGTTGCGCCGGTCGGCACGCAGGACGGCCAGACGCAGCAGGTGCTTACGCTCGTCGAACGCACTGGTCCTGCGCAATGGCGCGAGTCGCGGCTTGATCGCGTATTCTTTGTACCCTTAAAATCCGGAGTGATTTGACACCGATGAGTATGTTGCGCGCGATGCAAAGAAACAGCCTGAATGTTCACCTGACCGTAGCCCAGCGTAGCGTGTGCGTGGTCGCGCTCTCCGTGTTGACGGCCTGTGCGACACGGCTAGATAACGCGCCGGTCGTCGATCGTTCCGGCAACCTCAGCACCCAGGCCGCCCAGACCCCGCCGCCGGCCGTGCCGCTCGGGCCGCCGCCGCCGGGCTACTACCGCGTCAAGCCGGGCGATACGCTGTACCGCATCGCGCTTGAGAACGGCCAGAACTATCGCGACATAGCGGCGTGGAACAACCTGACCAATCCGAACCAGATCGAAGTCGACCAGCTGCTGCGCGTGGCGCCGCCCGGCGCAAACGTGGCGGCGCTGACGCCGGGCGTTGCAACCTCGCCGATCATCGGCGGCGGCGTGCAAAGTGCGCCGCTCAGCAGCTCGCCGGCACCTGTCACGGGTGTTGCCCCAGGTGCGGCGGCCGTGCCGCCCGTGTACGGTTCAGGTTCGACTGCAACGACGCTTGCGCCGCAAGCCGGCGCGAGCGACACGACTGCTGCAGCGCCTGGCAACGTCGCGTTCGCGTGGCCGGTGCGCGGTCCGATCCTCGGCACGTTTGACGACTCCACCAACAAGGGCGTCAATATTGGCGGGGCTGCCGGCGATCCGGTCAAAGCGGCTGCGGATGGTCGCGTCGTTTATGCTGGAAATGGGCTGCGCGGTTACGGCAATCTCATTATCATCAAGCATGATGCAACTTATCTCACCGCGTATGCACACAACCGCGCTTTGATGGTAAAAGAGGGGGACGCGGTGACCAAGGGGCAGAAAATTGCCGAAATGGGCAATAGCGATTCGGACCGTGTGATGTTGCATTTCGAAGTTCGCCGGCAGGGCAAGCCTGTCGACCCACTGAAGTATTTGCCGCCGCAATAAGCGATACGACCATGCCGAAATCGAAGCGCCGCCCGCCGCAAGCCGAGTCTGAAAAAATCAGTCGCGCCACGCAAGTTACGGTGGAGGACGGCGGTGCTTCGGAGGTCGAAGACGACAGCGTGGAAGACCTCGACAACGCGCGCGAACTCGACGAGCGCCAAAACGGTGCAGAAGAAGCCGGTGAAGCGCGCGAAGGCGCAAACGATTCCCCCCCTGACGCCGACGATTTCCGTGCCTTGCTGCAGGCCGAACTGACGGCTGATACGATCCAGCATTACCTGAACCGGATCAGCGTGAAGCCGCTCCTGACGGTTGAGGAAGAGCAGCGTTATTCGCGTCTCGCCAAGGCGGGCGAATTCGAGGCGCGTCAGGTGATGATCGAGCGCAATCTGCGCCTCGTTGTCAGCATCGCGAAGGGCTATCTGAATCGCGGCGTGCCGCTGCTCGATCTGATCGAAGAGGGCAACCTCGGCTTGATGCACGCCATCGAAAAGTTCGATCCTACGCGCGGTTTCCGGTTCTCTACCTACGCAACCTGGTGGATCCGTCAGAGCATCGAACGCGCCATCATGAACCAGGCGCGCACCGTGCGTTTGCCGGTGCACGTGATTCGTGAGCTCAATCAGGTGCTGCGCGCGAAGCGCCATCTGGAAAAGAACTCGATGAACTCGGGCGAAGCGGCGGACCGCCGCGACGCCAGTATCGACGACATCGCGTACCTCACAGGCAAGACCACCGACGAAGTCACCGACATCCTCGCACTGAACGAGCACACCGCGTCGCTCGACGCGCCGCTCGATCTCGACCCGGCGAGCAGCCTGCTCGATCTGCTGTCTGACGACCAAAGCCAGTCGCCGGATGCCGAGGTGCAGCACCGTGAGCTGGAGACGCTGACGCGTGCCTGGCTTGCAAGGCTGTCGGACAAGCATCGTCACGTGATCGAGCGCCGTTTCGGCCTCAATCATATCGAGCCGGCCACGCTCGAAGAGCTGGCCGACGAAATGGGCCTCACGCGCGAGCGTGTGCGCCAGATCCAGCAGGAAGCGCTGGTGCGGCTGAAGCGTTTCTTTGCCTCCAACGGTGTACGTAAGGACGCCGTTTTATAACCTGATGACACCGATTCTTGTTTTCGACATCGAGACGATTCCCGATGTCGCCGGCATTCGCCGTCTCGAAGATTTACCCGCCGCGCTGACCGACACGGAAGTCGCCGAGCACGCTTTTGCCGCGCGCCGCGAGAAGACCGGCAGCGATTTCCTGCCGCATCATCTGCAACGGATTGCGGCAATCTCCTGCGTGTTTCGCGACAACCATGGCTTTCGCGTGCGCTCGCTCGGCACGCCGACGGACGGCGAAGCGGCGCTCGTACAGTCGTTCTATCGCGTAATCGAGAAGTACACGCCGCAGCTCGTGTCGTGGAACGGCGGCGGTTTCGACCTGCCGGTGCTGAATTACCGCGCACTGGTGAACGGCGTTCCTGCGCACCGTTTCTGGGATCAGGGTGACGACGACCGCGACTTCAAGTGGAACAACTACATCAGCCGCTACCATGCGCGCCACACGGACCTGATGGACGTGCTGGCGATGTATCAGGCGCGCGCCAACGCGCCGCTCGACGCGCTGGCCAAACTATGCGGTTTTCCCGGCAAGCTGGGTATGGACGGCGGCCAGGTCTGGCACGCGTTCCAGGCAGGGCAGATCGAAGAGATTCGCAATTACTGCGAGACCGACGTGGTCAATACCTACCTGCTGTATTGCCGCTTCCAGTTGATGCGCGGCGGCTTTTCGGCGGAAGAATACGCTGATGAAATCGCGCTGGTGAAAAGCTCGCTGGCGCAGGAGCCGGCGGCGCAT
>NZ_DASXHA010000180.1:0-24057 GCF_036488795.1 Paraburkholderia sp. | reverse complement strand
GGACATTCTGGCGTTCTCGCCGCCGCTGATTGTCGAAGAAGCGCAGATCGAGGAGATCTTCAGGACCGTGGGAGAGGTGTTGACGGAGACGGCCTGAGGCGCGGGAACGGCGTGAAATGTGGAGAGGCTGGCGGGGTTGCGACGCCAGCCTCCTGGTTTTGCACAAGGCGGTTTGCTATGCGGTTTGCTGCGCGCTTTGAGCGCACCTGATGCGATGAGCCTAGAACGCGACGAACGGCCCGGTTTGCGAGCCGATCGTGGCGTTGTTCAACACGGTGTAGACGTTGCGGCCGTAGAAGAACGGCAGGCCCCACATAAACCAGCCGGATACGGGCGCACCCATACTGTCATAAGCCGCGTTCGGGCTGGCCAGCAGGTTGAGCGCGTTGTCGACCTGAAACGAGACTGCCGCGCGCGTGTCCGTGCCGCCACGCTGCTTCAATGTGGCGCTCAGGCCTAGCGGAGCCGACGGTGTATAGAAATAGCCCGTAATGGGAATGGCGGCATCTGGAAAGTAGTACACGTTGGTGCCGCTATCGATCGTACTGTTGTTGAAGGTGATGCCCTTATATATGGTCGTCAGGTAGCCGTTCTGATCCAGCGGCACGATGTTCGCCTGGGGCGGCAGTGCATTGTTTTGCCGGGTGCCCACGCCGAAGGTCAGTTGACCGGTTACGCTGGCCTGAGCGCCCGTGGGCAGCGCAGGCAAGCTGATGATCGTGCCGTTGTTGTCCGAAGGGAAGTCGGCGACAGGGTTCATGACCTGCGTGTCGAGCGGCACGCGCGTGCCGGTGCACGAGCCGGACGACGTGCAGTAGTAATAGTTCGCCGGCAAGACGGTTTGCGCCGCCGCCGGGAAGTCGCGTATGCCTGAGCCGATGCCGATCACACCGTTCGCGCCGAGCTTTTGTGCGGTGCTCAGATCGGCGCCCCCGCGCGACAGGCAATCTGACGGCGTGGCGAATTTTGCGTCGCCGATCACCTGAACAGGCAGATTGCCCGCCACTTCACCGCCGATTGTCACATCGGCCCGTTTGATCGACCCCCACGTAAAGCCGGATGCGAATGTCGCGCACTGGGCGATCGGGGCGTTGCCGGTTGGGTCACTGGAACCGCCGGTTTGTGCCGGCAAGCTGGCAGCCAGCGACGAGCCGAGCGCGCCAGCCACCACCCGCACGCCCACCGAGCCGGTATCGAGCAACATATGATCGACCGTCGCGCACTGGCTGGTGCCTTGCATGCCGGGATAGCAGAGGGTCGCGCTCACGTACAGGCTGTTGAACTCGCCGAAGCTGCGGTCGACGGTGATCGGCACGGTGTTGCTGGTCGCCGTTGGGGAGGGACTCGGAGCGGGTGTTGGCGCGGGACTTGGTGCCGGTGTAGGTGTAGGTGTGGGTGTGGGTGTGGATGTGGGCGTAGGCGTAGGCGTAGGCGTAGGCGTAGGCGCCGGACCCGGCGTGGGGACCGGAGCAGGAGTCGGGCTCGGAACCGGAACGGGCGTAACGCCCGGCGTCGGGGCAGGCGTGGGGCTCGGAGTCGCGCTTGCCGGCTGTACCGGCGTGACAGCCGGCGTCGAGGCAGGGCCCGAAATGGGCGCGACTGACGGTGTCTGCGATGCCGGTCCCGCCTTATCTTGCGATGCGTTCCCGCTTGCGTCGTCGGCGCTATCGCCGCCACCGCCGCCGCAGGCGGAAAGGGCGACGCTGGTGCTCAGCAACGCGAAGCAGAGCTTTTTGTTGAAGGTTTTCATGATCGGATATTCGAGTGAGGCGGCGCTACGTGTCATTGCAGATCGTCTGCGCTAACGCCTGCCGGAACCAGCCGTGGGAGGTAGGCCTTGCCGAAGAACCGGCCAGGGCGGCCAGCTGACTGGATCACGAGGTCGCCGTTATGTTCGATCATCGGACCGGTGCCGTGCGGGCGTGCTTCGCCCGCAGCGACGAAGTTCGGAAAGTAGCTTCCCAGAAGCGCGCTCATGTCCGGGCGAACCGGGCCTTGCCACGTGACGGCGAAGACGACATTGCTGGACAACACATACTCGCGCACCGCGACACCGTCGGCGGTGAGCGATTCGTGGACGGAATAAGACGCTGCGCCCGGCTGCGTCGCCCGCAGCGACTTTACCGAGGATGAGCCGGCACCCGGTGCAGCCCCCAACGCCGCGTACGATGCTATGGGCAGCGCCATGGCAACCGCCAGCACGAACTTCAAAAATTTCATCACATTGCTCCGGAAAAAGGTCGGAGCATGGTGCCTGCGGCAGGATGGGCGGAGCCCCAGAGATTTCCTAACGCGAAGCAGGAAATGCCTTCAATGGTCGAGAGAGGAGACTGGTCCGACAGCTCCGCACCCGAGCGGAAGTTGACAGGCCGGCGTCATCCAGCACCGGCCTGTCAGCGGTTTCGCCGACGAGTCTCAAAAGGCGACAAAGGGGCCGGCTTGTGCGCCCACCGTCGTGTTCTCGAGCGCCGTATAGACGCTGCGGCCATAGAAGAATGGCAGCCCCCACAGGACGATCCCGGAAGCGTTTGCGCCGATGTTGTTGAAAGCCGAATTGCCGGTTGCCCACAGCTTGTTGGCGTTATCGATGCCGAACGGCACGTTGATTGGCGTGGCGGTTCCGCCCGGCGAACGGAAGATGGCCGAAAGCGTGAGAGGCGACGCAGGCGCGTAGAACCCGTTGGCACTCGAAGTCGCGATCGTGCTATCCGGAAAGAGCAGGATGTTGGTGCCGCTGTCGATCGCGCTGGGGTGCAGCATGCGGCCTTTATAGATGCTGGTGAAGTAGCCGTACTGATCCACCGGCAGGACATTCGCGCTGGCCGGCATGATGTTGTTCTGCTGGGTGCCGATACCGAAAACCAGTTGTCCGGTCGCGCTGACCGCCCCCGATGACGACAAGCCGGGCAGTCGGATGATCGTGCCGTTGTTGTTGACCGGGAAGCCCGCCACTGGATTCATCGACTGTTTGTCCAGCGGCACACGCGTGTTCGTGCATGAGGCGGCGCTCGTGCAGTAGTAGTACGAGGCAGGGTAGATTCGCGTGGCGGAGTCCGGGTCGTCGCGTACCAGGTTGCTGATGCCGACCAGTCCGTTGGCGCCGAGTGCCGCCGCGGAACTGAGATTGGGTCCGCCGTGCGCGACGCAATCGGCTGGCGTCGCGAAGGCGCCGTCGCCGATGACCTCGATGGGCATCACGCTCGAGGTTTCGCCTCCAATCGTGACGGTCGCCTGTTTGATGGAGCCCCACGTGAAGCCGGAGCCGAAGGTCGCACATTGCGCGATGGGGGAGTTGCCGAGCGGATCGTCGGTGGCGCCGGTCTGGGCCGGCAACTGGGCGGCAAATGCGGTGCCGAGCGAACTCGCCGCGACCCGGACACCCGTTGAACCCGTATCGAGGATCATCCGGTCGACCGTGACGCATTGGCTATTGCCCCGGGCGTTCGGGTTGCAAACAGTGATGGTCACATACGGCTGGTTGATGCTGGTCTTGCCGTCGACCGTGATCGTCGCTGTATTCGGGCCGGCGACCGGCGTAATCGCGGCAGGTCCGTTAGCCGGTGCATTGGCCGGATTGGCCGGGATGCTGGTGCCCGGCGTGCTGTTGCTGTTGGGCGAACCATTGCCGGAGCTGGCGGGCCAACTGGGTGCGGCAGGCCAAACGATTGAGGCGGGCCAGCTCGGCGTAGCGGGCCAGTCGATGACCGCGTTGCTGTTGCCGCTGCCGCCTCCGCCACATGCCGAAACGGCAAGGCTGACGGCAAGCAGCGCAACAGTGGGTAGCAGCATGGCTGGCAGCCGTGCAATTGGCTTGAATTGCATCGAAATGCTCCGAAAAAAGGTCGGAGCATGGTGCCAGAGAGGTTGCTAAGGAGACCGGGGGAAATTTCCGCAGAGGAAAAATGAAACACCTGCGGGCAGTGACAGGAACCGGGGCGGGTCGGTAGTCGCAGCGGTGTGGCTACCCAGGCCGCAACTCGCGCAGCACGGCCTGGGTATCACGCAATAGTCGAATCAGTAAGTCGGCACTGCGGGGTCAACCTGCCTCGACCACGCATCAATCCCACCTTGCAGATTGAACACGTCCTTATACCCGCGCGACTCCAGAAACATCGCGACCTGGGCGCTGCGCGCGCCGTGATGGCACACGCACACGATCTGCACGTCGTCTTCGAGTTCTTCGCTGCGTGCCGGAATCTCACGCATCGGAATCGACACGCTGCCGGCGATTTTTGCTGTTTCGATTTCCCACGGCTCGCGTACGTCGAGCAGCACAGGTGCGGGGCGGGATTTATCGGCGAGCCATTCGGCGAGAGCGGGAGCGGTCAGGTTTTGCATGAGGGGTACATCCGTTTCAGGTGATGGCACATAACAGCCACGAACCGCAGCCACGAACTGCAGCCAGGGCTGCGGGCGCAACTCGCGCCCGCCATCAATGCATGAAGAAGCTCAGAACTTGAAGCGCGGCGGCTGCACGGCGTTGGTCAGCGGCTCGATATACGTTTCGAATACGTCGGCAATCCGATATTGCTTTTCGTCGATACGCGTGATGATCTGCGCCTTCATGACCGGCGCCGTGCCGACGAACGCCGCCAGACGGCCGCCAATCTTCAGATGCTCGAGAATTTCCTGCGGCAGCACAGGCAGGCCACCCGACACGCAGATCACGTCATACGGCGCCGCTGCCGGCCAGCCGCGCGCGGCGTCGCCGGTCGCGACTTCCGCATTGAGTACGCCGTTCGCCGCCAGATTGGCCTTGGCCAGTTCAGCCAGTTCCGGTTCGATATCCACCGTCAGCACATGCTGCGCGCGGGCCGCGAGCAGTGCCGCCATATAACCCGAGCCTGCGCCGATTTCGAGCACGCTCTCGTGCTTCTTCACCGCCAGCTCCTGCAGCACGCGCGCTTCGACGCGCGGCGCCAGCATGTGCTGGCCGCCCGGCAGCGGCACTTCGAAGTCGACGAAGGCCAGGTCGCGGTAGACGGCAGGAACGAAATTCTCACGCTTGACGATGGAGAGCAGATTCAACACGTCCTGGTCGAGCACTTCCCAGGGGCGGATCTGCTGTTCGATCATGTTGAAACGCGCTTGCTCGATATTCATGGTGGATTCGGCAGTTCGGTTTAGGTGCAACCGGCGAAGCAGGTTGGGTCAGGGTAACTGCGGAATTGTACCAAAACGGGGGCGACAGCCGCCCGCAGCCGGGCAATCCCGCTCCGTGTTAATCCCTACGCGGCGATCCTTGCGATTCGGCCGTTCATCATCCAAAAATGTAATCGATTACATTTTGCACGGAGATTCGGAGTGGCCAGACTGCCGCAACCTGAGGCCGAAGCACCTCAAGCGATGCTGCACGCGTCAGACGGCATTTCGATTGCCGGCGTCGCCGAGCAGGCGGGGGTGTCCGTGGCCACGGTCTCGCGGGTGCTCAACGGCCACGCCAACGTGCGGCCCGCTACGCGCGACAAGGTGCTGGCCGCGGTCGACGCCAGCGGCTACCGCGTCAACGAGCTGGCGCGCAACCTGCGCACCGCCGAAAGCCGCCTGTTGCTGACCATGGTGCCGGACGTCGGCAACCCGTTTTATGCGGAGATCGTGCGCGGCATCGATACGGTGGCGCGCCAGCATGGCTACTTCATGTTGCTGTGCGACACGGGCGCCGATCCGGGCCGCGAGCGCAGCTACTTCGACTTGCTGCGCCGCCGCCGCGCGGACGGCGCCATCTGTCTCGATCCCGCCACGGTGCAACAGGCGCTCGCCGAGGAATCCAACGCGCTGCCCTGGGTAGCCTGCTGCGAGTTCGATCCGGCGGTCGGCGTGCCGTATGTCGGGATCGACAACTACCGGGCCGCCGCCGACGCCGTGGGGCATCTGCTGGCGCAGGGGCATCGGCGCATCGGCCTGATCAACTCGGATGTCGGCTATCTGTACGCGCGGCAGCGCCAGCAAGGCTACCTCGACGCGCTGCGCGAAGCCGGCATCGAAGCGGACCCGCGCTGGCGCATGAATCTGAACAGCCTCGACTACGAAGCGGGCGCGTCGGCCGCGGCGCTCCTGATGGCACAACCGAATGCGGCCACTGCGGCGCCCACCGCGATCTTCGCGGTCTCGGACACGCTCGCCATCGGTGTCATCCACGGTCTGCGCAGTGTCGGCAAGCGCGTGCCGGACGACGTCGCGGTAGTCGGCTTCGACGATATCTCGCTTGCCGCGCAGATCGACCCGCCGTTGACGACGATCGCCCAGCCCATGCGCGAGCTCGGCGAAACCGCCGCGCGCCTCTTGTTGCAGCGTCTGGCAAATCCATTGGCCGACGTGCCGGGCGTGCTGCTGCCGCACCGGCTCGTGATTCGCAGGAGCGCCTGACATGAGCCTCGCCGTGCGTTTCGACGACATCCGCAAAGACTTCGGCCCGGTGCGCGTGCTGCACGGCGTGAGTTTCGAGCTGAGGCCGGGGCGCATCTACGGTCTGCTGGGCGAGAACGGCGCGGGCAAATCGACGCTGATGAAAATTCTCTCCGGCTACGAAACGGCGAGCGCCGGCACGCTGCTGATCGACGGTCAGGCGCAGCAGTTCGTCAGTTCGCGTGATGCGGAAGCGGCCGGCATTGTGCTGATTCACCAGGAGTTCAATCTCGCCGAGCATCTGACGATTGCGCAGAACATCTACCTCGGCCATGAAAAGCGCCGCGGCTGGCTGCTCGACGACGCGGCCATGCGTGGCGAGGCGACCCGCTATCTGGCCGAGGTCGGCCTCGCGAAGGCGCCGGATACCAAGGTGCGCGACCTGATCGTCGCTGAAAAGCAGATGGTGGAAATCGCCAAGGCGTTGTCGCGGCGCGCGCGTCTCCTGATCATGGACGAGCCCACCGCGACGCTCACGCCGGCCGAAACCGAACGGCTCTTTACGCTGATGGCGAAGCTGAAAGCGGATGGCGTGACGATCATCTACATCTCGCACAAGCTCGATGAAGTCGAGCACATCACCGACGAGGTGATCGTGATGCGCGACGGTCGTTTCGTCGCACGCGGCGAAACCTCGACGCTGGCGCGTCAGCAGATGGCGAACCTGATGGTGGGACGCGAGCTCTCCGACATGTTTCCGGACAAGGTGCCCGTAGCGGCAGATGCGCCGATCGCACTGAAGGTGGCCGGCCTCGTCGTGCCCGGGTGGGTGGAGGACCTCAGCTTCGAGGTGCGCGCGGGCGAAGTGCTGGGCTTCGCGGGGCTGGTGGGCGCGGGTCGCACGGAAGCCTTCGAAGCCATCCTCGGATTGCGCAAGCGCAGCGCGGGCCGCATCGAAATCGGCGGACGTGTGGTCGGTCTGAAGAACCCGCGCGCCGCGATGCGCCACGGCCTCACGTATCTCAGCGAAGATCGCAAGGGCAAGGCGCTGCACGTCAACCTGAGCCTGCAGGACAACCTCACGCTGATGACCCTCGAACGCTACACGCACCCGTTGCTCGATCTGAAAGCGGGGCGCGCCGCACTCACGCACGCGGTGAGCGATTTCGGCATTCGCACCGGCGATCTGTCGAGCCGCGCGCGCATGCTCTCCGGCGGCAATCAGCAGAAGCTCGCGCTCGCCAAATACCTGCAGCCCGATCCGAACGTGGTGGTGCTGGACGAGCCCACGCGCGGCGTCGATGTCGGTTCCAAGCGCGACATCTATTTCCTGATTCACCGGCTCGCAGCGCAAGGCCGCGCGGTAATCGTCATTTCATCCGAACTCATCGAGCTGATCGGCCTGTGCCATCGCGTCGCCGTGATGCGCGCGGGCCGATTGCAGGCCACGCTCGATCTCGATCATCTGACCGAAGAGGAGTTGATCGCGCATGCAACCGGCACCCACTGAAGCCGCGCAGTCACCGCGCGCGTTGCGGCTCGCGCATCTGCTGTACGGGCTCGGCCCGCTGCTCGGCCTCGTTTTGCTGTGCGTGGTCGGCACGCTGCTCAATCGCGATTTCGCGACCTTCGACAATCTGATGAACGTGCTCACGCGTACGGCGTTCATCGGCATCATCGCGGTCGGCATGACCTTCGTGATCATTTCGGGCGGCATCGATCTGTCGGTGGGTTCGATGGCCGCGCTGATCGCGGGCACCATGATCTGGCTGATGAACGGCCTGTCGACGGGTATCGGCGGTCATACGTTCGCGCCGCTCGCGATCATCGCCCTGGGCATGGTCGGCGCGCTGGTGTTAGGCGGCCTGTTCGGCTGGGCGCACGGTCTCCTGATCACCAAAGGACGCATCGAGCCGTTCATCGTCACGCTGGGCACGCTCGGCATTTTTCGCGCGGTGCTCACGTGGCTCGCCGACGGCGGCGCGCTCACGCTCAACAATTCGCTGACCGATCTCTACGGCCCGGTTTACTACGCGAGTTTTCTCGGCGTGCCGGTGCCGATCTGGGTGTTTCTGGTCGTCGCGGCGGGCGGCACGCTGATCCTCAACCGCACGGCGTTCGGCCGCCATGTGCAGGCGATCGGCTCGAACGAGCAGGTCGCGCGCTACGCGGCAATCCGCGTGGATACCGTGAAGATCGTCACGTACGTGCTGCTCGGAATCTGCGTGGGCGTGGCGACCGTGCTGTATGTGCCGCGTCTCGGTTCGGCGACGCCGACCACGGGTCTGCTGTGGGAACTCGAGGCCATCGCCGCCGTGGTCGTCGGCGGCACCGCGCTCAAGGGCGGCGAGGGGCGCGTGATCGGCACCGTGATCGGGGCGATCCTGCTGTCGGTAATCGCGAACATTCTCAATCTCACCAGCATCATCAGCGTGTATCTGAACGCGGCAGTGCAGGGCGCCGTGATTATCGTCGTGGCGTTTTTGCAGCGCGGACGGCGCTAGGGCGCAGCGGCTAGCAGGGGCAGGGCGGAGCGCAGAGGAAGACCAGGTCAACTATTCAAAGCACGGCGGTACCAACGGGCAGCACGTTAAAAGCAGTCGAAGAATCGGGGCGCGCGAACGCCTCATAACTGGAGACACAACCATGAAGCAGGTCATTCGAGCGATGAGCGCCGGCGTGCTGGCGTTGGGGATACTGGGGACGGCGGGTGCGGCGCGCGCCGACGACAAGGTGATCCTGGGCGTGGCGATACCGACCGCGGACCACGGCTTTACCGGCGGCATCGACTGGTGGGCGAACAAGGCCAAGGAGGACATGGAGAAGGCGCATCCGGACCTGAAGGTGATCCTGAAGACCTCGGCAAGCGCGCCGGAACAGGCGAACCAGTTGCAGGACATGGTCACCGTCAACAAGATCAATGCGCTCGTGATCTTCCCGCATGAGTCGGCTTCGCTGACGCAGCCCGTGGCGCAGGTGAAGAAGAAGGGCATCTACGTGACGGTGGTGGATCGCGGACTCACCGACACCAGTGCTCAGGACGCCTACGTTGCCGGCGACAACACCGCGTTTGGCCGGCTGGCAGGCGAGTACTTCTGCAAAACGCTGAACGGCAAGGGTGACATCGTCGCGTTGCGCGGCATTCCGACCACGCTCGATAACGAACGCTATAGCGCGTTCACGAAAGCCTTGTCCGCCTGCCCCGGGGTCAAGGTGCTCGACGCCAAATACGCCAACTGGAATCGCGACGACGCGTTCAAGGTGATGCAGGACTACCTGACGCGCTTCAAGCACATCGACGCGGTCTGGTCCGCTGACGACGACATGTCGGTGGGCGTGCTGAAGGCGATCGACCAGGCTCACCGCACCGACATCAAGGAAGTGCTGGGCGGCGCCGGATCGAAGGAAATGATCAAGCGTGTGATGGATGGCGACAAGCTGATCAATGCGGACGTCACGTATTCGCCGAAGTTCATCTACGACGCGATCAAGCTGACGGCCGAAGCGCGCCTGAAGGGCGAGAAGCTGCCGCCGACGACGATCATCCCGTCGGTGCTCGTCACGAAGGAAAACGCCAAGGACTATTACTTCCCCGACTCGCCGTTCTGATCGGCTGTGCGTTGCCGCTGCGCGAGACGCGTTTGACGCTGACCAATCGCGTCACGCGCAGCGGCGAGCACCCATCTTTGCTGACGAGCTTTCCAATCTTTGAGCGAGGAGCGGCACGATGAAGACCATCCGGGGCCCGGCAATTTACCTGGCCCAGTTCCTGGGCGACAAGGCGCCTTTCGGCACACTGGGAAACATGGCGACGTGGGCCGCGAGCCTCGGCTACGAAGGGATTCAGGTTCCGGTCGACGCGCGCCTGATCGACCTCGACAAAGCCGCGTCGAGCCAGACGTATTGCGACGAACTGCTCGGCGTGGTAGCCGACGCCGGGGTGCAGATCACCGAACTGGCGACTCATCTGCAAGGCCAGCTGGTGGCGGTGCATCCTGCGTACGACCTGCTGTTCGACGGCTTTGCCGCGCCGCACGTGCGCGGCAATCCGCAAGCGCGCACCGGGTGGGCCATCGGGCAATTGAAGCTGGCCGCGCAGGCGTCGCGGCGTCTCGGCCTCGACCGGCATGTGTCGTTTTCGGGTGCGCTGGCGTGGCCGTATGTGTATCCGTGGCCGCAGCGTCCCGCCGGTCTCGTCGATGCCGCCTTCGACGAACTCGCGCGCCGCTGGACACCGATTCTCGACGCCTTCGACGAGGTCGGCGTCGACATCGCTTACGAACTGCACCCCGGCGAAGACCTGCACGACGGCGTGACTTTCGAGCGCTTTCTGGAGCGCGTGAACGGCCACAAGCGCGCGAACATCCTGTTCGATCCGAGCCACTACGTACTGCAGCAACTCGACTACCTCGCGTTCATCGATATCTATCACGAGCGCATCAAGGCCTTCCACGTGAAGGATGCGGAGTTTCGCCCCACCGGCCGCGCGGGCGTATATGGCAGCTATAGCGACTGGGTCGAGCGTCCGGGCCGCTTTCGTTCGCTCGGCGACGGACAGATCGATTTCGGCGGAATCTTCTCGAAGATGGCGCAATACGATTTTCCGGGCTGGGCCGTGCTCGAATGGGAATGCGCGCTGAAGCATCCGGAAGACGGCGCGCGCGAAGGCGCGGAGTTCATCCGCCGTCACATCATTCGGGTGGCCGAGCATGCCTTCGATGACTTCGCTGGTAGCGGCGTCGACACGGCGCAATTGAAGCGCATCTTGGGCTTGTGAAGGCGCGCTAGGCGCATCGTCAAAGGAGCATCATCCATGGCACGAAGGTTAAGGCTGGGCATGGTCGGCGGCGGCCAGGGCGCGTTTATCGGCGCGGTGCACCGGATCGCCGCGCGCATCGACGACCGCTTTGAAATCGTCGCGGGCGCGCTGTCCTCCGATCCGCAACGCGCGCAGGCGAGCGCCACCGAGGCCGGTATTGCCCGCAGCTACGCGGACTGGCGCGAGATGGCAAAGGCAGAGGCCGCACGCAAGGACGACGGAATCGACGCCGTGGCGATCGTCACGCCGAATCATCTGCATGCGCCGGTCGCCACCGCGTTTCTCGACGCCGGCATTCACGTGATCTGCGACAAGCCGCTGGCGGTGTCGCTCGCCGAGGGCCAGGCGTTGGCGAAGCTGGCCCGCGAGAAAAAGCGGCTCTTCGCGCTGACGCACACCTACTCCGGCTATCCCATGGTTCGTCACGCACGCGAGCTGGTCGCAGCCGGCGAGCTGGGCGAGGTACGTGTCGTGCAGGTCGAATATGCGCAGGACTGGCTCGCCGAGCCGATCGAAACCAGCGGCACCAACAAACAGGCCGGCTGGCGCACCGATCCGGCGCTGGCCGGTCCGGCCGGCTGCCTCGGGGATATCGGCACGCACGCCTACCATCTGGCGGCGTTCGTGACGGGGATGACGCCGGAGGCATTGTCGGCGGAGCTGCACACGTTCGTCCCCGGCCGCCGTGTCGACGATCATGTGCAGGCGATGCTGCGCTACGCCAACGGCGCGCGCGGCATGCTGTGGGCGAGCCAGGTGGCGAGCGGCGCGGAAAACGCATTGCGCCTGCGCGTCTACGGCACAAAAGCGGGGCTCGCCTTCGATCAGGAGAATCCCAATGAACTGTGGTTGACGCCCCTCGGCGGAGCATCTGAGCGTCTGACCCGTGGCCGGGTCAAGAGCGCGATCGCCGCGCATGCGACGCGCGTGCCGCCGGGCCATCCTGAAGGCTATCTGGAAGCGTTCGCGCAGCTGTATGCCGACGCCGCGTTGCAGATCGAGGCGCTGGACGCCGGCAAGCCGCCCCCGCCGGAGAGCCTGCTCCTCACGACCGTGGACGACGGCGTGGCCGGTTTGCACTTTATCGAAGCGGTGCTCGCGAGCAGCGCGGCGCAGGGCGGAGTTCGTGATGTAGGCAACGGTTAGGAAGCGCTGCGACGCGGTAATATGCGGCGGTGCCCCTTTAGACGGACCCACGCATGTCGACTTTTCTCGCGCCCAGCCAGTCCAATGTCGTCCGCAAACAAACCGTCCTGCTGCTTGGCGGCACGGGTCTCGTCGGTAGCGCGGCCTTGCGCCTGCTGGCCCGTGACGACCGGGTGGCCGAAGTCCGCGTGCTGGTGCGCCGCGCGGCGGGGGCGGCGACAGCCGGCCTCGACGCGACCAACCGCGTCGTCGAACACATGATCGATTACGACTGGCCCGACGCGGACTCGGAGATTTTCGACGTAGACGCGGTGATCTGCGCGCTCGGCACGACCATCCGTACGGCCGGTTCGCAGGCCGCGTTCCGCAAGGTGGACTATGAATATCCGCTGCGCATTGCCGGCATCGCGCGCCGTCATGGCGCCACGCACTTTGCGATGGTCACGGCGATTGGCGCCGATCCGCATGCGCGGACCTTCTATAGCCGCGTGAAGGGCAATGTGGAAGAGGCGGTCAAGAAGCTCGACTATCCGGTGCTGACCATCATCCGGCCATCGTTCCTGATGGGCGAGCGCACCGAAAGCCGGCCGCTGGAGAGCATCGCGCGGCGCGTGGGGGTCTATCTGCCGTTGAAATGGCGCTCGATTTCCGTCGAACGCGTGGCGCGCGCACTGGTGACCGAGGTGTTGAGCGACGATACGCGCGGCGTGAACGTGATCGAAAACGACGAACTGCATCGGGCGCCGCCGATGTGCCGTTAGCCGTGGTGGCGTTGACTACGGCAGCGGTGGGCGTGAGGTCTCAGCTTTTGCTCTTCTTGAGCTGTTCTTCGAACGCAAGATCGAGCTTGCTCGCCTTACGCGGCTTGGGCGGACCGAAGGCGTCCACGAACTTGACGAAATCGTCGAGCGGCAGCGGGTCGGAGACTTTTTTGTCGGTGCCGCTGGATTTGTCGACCAGATAAAACAGGCCGCCCGACAGACTGATCGCCGCAAAGCGCGGATTGCCGCTGCGGGTTTTCAGCCGCTCGACGGCATGGATGGCTCGGGTGGTGCGCATGATGAAGAACGGCCGGATAGGGGACATTTACTTTATCAGCAATGACCCGCAATGGCCCGCTCTATCGCTTCAACCGGTTCCTGACTCCCTGTTCATGCAGAAGCCACGCGCTTCGTGTCATACGAATCCGCGTGGCCTGAACAGTTGGGGCAGAGGCATCCGGACTTACTTCTGGTAGCCCGCCTGGCGCACGGCGCGGTCGGCTGCCGCGTCGCCCGCCTGGAGTGCCTGGTCGACGCTCATCTGACCTGCAACGGCCCCCGCTATCTGCTGACCGATGTTCGTCCCGAACGACTGGAATTCCGGAATTCCCACGTATTGCACGCCGGTGTACGGGACTTTCTTCAGGGTCGAGTCGTTTGGATTGGCGGTTTGGATCGCATTCAGGACGAACTCGCTAAACGGTGCAGCCTGCTTGTATTCGGGACGTGCATAGGTCGATTGACGCGTGCCGGGCGGCAGCGACGCCCAACCGATGTCATTACCTACCAGCGTGATGTAGTCCTTGGAGGTCGCCCATACGATGAACCGTTTCGCCGCGTCTTGCGATTTCGACGATTTCGGAATGGCGAACGACCATGACCAGAGCCAGTGCGAACCCTTCGGCGTCACCTGGGTCGGCGCCGCTGCGAAGCCCACCTTGTCGGCAACGGACGACTCGGTCTTGTTATAAAGAATGCCGGCAGCGGACGTTGCGTCTACCCAGATCGCGCACTTGCCGCCGGTCATGAGCGACAGATTCTCGTTGAAGCCATTTGAGCTGGCTCCGGGAGGGCCGTCCTTCTTCAACAGATCGACGTAGAAATTGATGGCGCTTTTCCATTCCGGCGAATTGACCTGAGCGCGCCATTTCTCGTCGAAATATCGTCCGCCATAGGTGTTCACCAGGGTGGAGACGAAGGCCATGTTCTCACCCCAACCCGCCTTGCCACGCAGACAGATACCGTAGACGCCGTTGGCCCGGTCGTTCAGCTTGTCGGCAAGCTCGCTGATCTGGCTATAGGTGGGATGATCCGGCATGGTCAAACCCTTCGCCGCGAATAGATCCTTCCGGTAGAACGTCATGGAGCTTTCGGCATTGAACGGCAGCGCGAACAAGGTTCCGTCGTAAGACAAGCCGTCGCGAACCGACTTGAGTACATCGTCGAGATCGTAGCTGGCGGGCAGTCCCGTGATCGGCACCAGCCAACCGCGCTTGCCCCAGAGTGGCGCCTCATAGGTCCCGATGGCCGATACGTCGAATTGCCCGCCATTCGTTGTGATATCCGTCGTCAGGCGCTGTCGAAGTACATTTTCTTCGAGCACGATCCACTTCAACTGGATATCGGGGTTGGCCTTCTCGAAGACCGGAGAAAGCTTTTTCATTTCGATCAGATCGTTGTTGTTCGGTACCGCAATCGTGACGGTGGTGGCGCACGCCAGACTAGCCATGCCCAATCCAATCCCTGCAACAACGGATGCGGCAAGATGGCGCCGAAACGAAACTACATGAGAAAGATAGATAATTTTCGTCTCCTAAACATCGTGGGTTGTGTTCGATCTTGTGCTGCCTCCAGGTGCTCTCAGGTTTTCGCTCGTGCTTACAGCGTGAAAAGCGTTCGCTCGCCGATCCTTTCCGGCTGCGTGGCGTGCTACTGAATCGAATAGCCGCCGTCGATCATCAGGTTCGCCCCGTTGATCATTGCGGCTTCACTGCTCGCCAGATACATGATGGCGGCGCCGATCTCGGCCGGCTTCGCAAAGCGCCGGGTGGGGATGGTGGCGCGGGCGCGTTCTCCTTTTTCTCCTGCCCAGCCAGTCAGCCCGAGTTCCGTCTCGACGACGGTTGGCGAAACGGCATTGACCGTCACGCCTCGAGGCGCCCATTCGAGCGCCATGCAATGCGTCATTCCGAGGACTCCGGCTTTGCTGGCGCAATAGGCGACATGCCCTTCAATGCCGATCACGGCCGCCTGCGACGCCAGGTTGATGATCCTGCCTTGCCCGCGCGCGAGCATGCCGGGTGCAAATGCGCGCGCCACCAGGAACGGGCCGCGCAGATTCACTGCGATGGTTGTGTCCCATGTTTCAAGCGGAAAATCTTCGGCCGGTGCTAACGGCCCGATACCGGCGTTGTTGACCAGAATGTCGACGCGACCGAACAGCGAAAGAACTTCATCGGCCGTGGTGGCGACGGATTCAGCGTCGCTCACGTCGACGACCCAACCTCGATGCGTTGCACCCAGGCCTGCAGCGACCTCCGCCACGGACGGGGAACGATCCAGCAGGGCGACGGTGGCGCCGGCTGCCGCAAATTGCTCTGCAACCTGGCGGCCTATGCCGGCAGCCGCGCCGGTTATCGCCACGACGGCATGGCTAAAATCGTAAGAAGCATGAGTCTCAAAGGACATGACTACCTCCGTGTTCGGGTGACAGGAACGCCCTGTTATATGGACCGCCGCGATTGCAACATCAGTCGCGACAAGCCGACGCGTAATGCTGGATGACCTCGCGGACTTTGCTTTGCACGATGCTCATCGGCGACGCGTCGACTGTGCCATTGCGCAATTGCCAGTACTGGCCCGGCAAGTATTGGCTGAGCAGATTCTCCGGAATCGGCGTCTCCGACAGATTGCGCATCAGGCGCTGCGCAGCAGCGTCAATTTCCGGATCAGCCCAGTAGTAGCGCACGCGGTCGCTGTAACTGTAGGTGCGCAGCAGTCTGGTTTCGTCCGCAGCGCCGTGGTAGTACTTCTCCCAGTTGCCCGGCTTGCGCAGCATCACGCTTTCGACAACCGCGCGTAATTCGGAGCGCCGATCGGGCGGTAGCAAGGCCGACTCGATATCCGCGAGTGCATATAAAGCCTCGCGCAGCGCGAAGGTGACTGCGGGCCCCACTTTGAGAATCGCGAAACCGTCGCGCACCAATGCCTTGAGCGAATCCGGCCGCTGATAGTCCGTCGAATGCGCTTCGAACACCATGCCCGGCAATTGCGTGAGCACGTGCGACAGATCCGTAGCCAGTTCAGGCTGATAATCGATGACCTGCGTGTGATCGAACTCGACGCCAGGCTGCACCACGAGCGCAATCACGCGCTCCCATGCGTCCTCGAGTTGCCGCGCGCGCCACGCGTCGCGATGGATGGCGACGGTTTCCAGCGCGGCATCCCGGCGGGTGACGTCTACGGTGTTCAGTGTTTCGCTGGCGCCGCCGGGCACCGGCACTTCGGTGCCGATCACATAGACCGGGCGTGTCTTCAGACCTTCACGCAGCGCCGCTCTTTCGGCCACTTCACACAGACGCGCTGCGCGTTGCGCCACGACGCTGTCCGATAGATGCTCCGGGTCGCCGCCGCAAGCCATGCTGGTGTCCAGGTGAATCTTCGTGAAGCCGGCGCTGACGTAAGCGTCGATCAACGCCTCAGCGCGCAGCATGGCTTCCGCAGCGGGCAGGCTGCGCCATGCATTCGGTCCGAGATGATCGCCGCCGAGGATCAGGCGCTCGCGCGGCATGCCCACGCGCTGCGCGATTCGCTGCACGAACCCGACGAAGTCGGCCGGTTTCATGCCGGTATAGCCGCCGTACTGATCGACCTGGTTCGAGGTCGATTCGATCAGCAGCGGCGTGCCGTCATGCTGCGCCTGCTGCATCGCTGCTTCGAGCACCCAGGGGTGCGCGGAGCAGATTGCGTAGATACCCTTGAGCGAGGCCGTCGCGCTATCTTCCGCGATCGGCCCGTTCAAAAGCCGCGTCACGATGTTATGCATGATTGCCCTCCGCATGGGTCACGAAGGCGTCGAGTTCGGCGAAGGTCGCGGTGCCTTCCATCGGGCCGCGCAGGGTGACCGCCCGCGCGCCGCTCGCGCATGCATAGCGCAGTGCCGCCTCGATATCCATGCCTTGCGCGCGGCATGTGATGTAGGTGGCCCCGAAGCAGTCGCCCGCGCCGGTGGGGTCCACTTCGTCGACGTGCAGCGCGGGCACATGAATTTCCCGGGTGCCGTCGTAGAAGCTGCAACCGTCCTTGCCGCGCTTCACCACTACTTCGCGAACGCCACGCTCCAGCAGTTCGTCGATCGCCGCGTGCTCGGAACTGGCGGTAGCCAGCAAGGTAACTTCATGACCGCTCGGCAGGAACACATCCGTGTAGTCGAGAATGAAATCCAGCGCTTCACGCATCTCCGGAATGCGCAGCATTTCCTTGCGGATATTCGGATCGAAGCTGACCGTGCCGCCATGCTCCTTGACGGTCTCGATGACCTTCTTCATCGCCTCGATGATGCGAAACGAAAACAGCGACGAGCCCATCACATGAAAGTGGCGACAATCCTTCAGCAGATCCTCGCGGATGTTTGCCACCGAAAGATGGGCCGACGCGCTGTTCGTGATGTTGAAGATGAAGTCGCGCTCGCCGTCTTCGCGGTAGGTGACGAATGCACTGCCGGTGGTTTGTCCTTTGATGACGGCGATGCCCGAGACGTCGACGCCGTCCGTGCGCAACCGTTCGACGTTGAGCGTGCCGAAGTCGTCGTCGCCGACGCAGCCGATCATCGCGCAGCGGCTGCCGAGGCGCGCGACCTGATCGATGAAAATGGCCGGCGCCCCGCTGGCATAGGGGCCGATCAGCGTGCCCGGCTGCCGGAACGACTGACCGCGCTCGGTCGCCATGATTTCGACGAGGATCTCGCCCATCGTCAGGATGTAGCCGGTCTTGCCGGCGCTATGCGATTCGCGATCAGGCATGGCGTTTCTTCGTTTGAACATCGATGCAGACGGCGACCAGAATCACGACGCCCTTGACGATGAGTTGATAAAAATACGGCACGCTCAGCAGATTCATGCCGTTGTTGATGACGCCGATAATCAGCGCGCCGATCAAGGTTCCGATGATCGTGCCGTAGCCGCCGCTCAGACTCGTGCCGCCCAGAACGGCCGCGGCAATCGCATCCAGTTCGTAGCCCATGCCGGCATTCGGTTGCGCGGAGTAAAGACGCGAGGTCATCAACACGCCCCCGATGCTCGCCATCAGCCCGGAGATCATGAAGATGAAAATGCGGAGACGCCGCACGTTGATGCCCGAATACAGCGCCGCTTCACGATTGCCGCCGGCGAGATACGCCTTGCGGCCGAACACGGTGCGCGACAGCACGAAGTGATTGATGAGCAGCAGCAGGGCGAGCACCCAGATCGGAATGGCGATGCCGAGAAACGCGCCGTTGCCGAGCGAGGCGAAACGGTCGTCGTCGATGGAAATCGGCACGCCTGCGGAGGCGATGTAGGCAAGGCCGCGAAACACGCCCATCGTCGCCACGGTCACGATGAACGACGGAATGGTCAAGAGCGCCGAAAGCGCGCCATTGACCCAGCCGAGCGCGACGCCCGCGATCATCGCGGCCAGTACCGCGACGACAGGGTGCATGCCGTGCTGCATTGCGACCGCCGCGACCGTACCCACCAGCGCCATGACCGCGCCGACTGAAAGATCGATGTCGCCGAGCAGCAGCACATACGTCATACCGAAACCGAGTATGGCGATGATCGACACTTGCAACACGACGTTGAGCAGATTGCCCAACGACATGAAGTTCGGCGTGAGAAAGGCGAACAGGCCGCACAACACGATCAGGCCGCACACAATGCCGCCGTAGTGCCGCATCCACTTGGACAGCGCGCTCGCGCCGTTGGAACGCGGGTTCGCGCCGCTCATGGGCGTGTCCGGTTGAAGATGAGTGGGTTTCATGACTGCATTGCTCCCGTTGCATACGACATTACGGTCTCCGGGCTGAGGCCGGCTGCATCGAACTGTTTGACGATCCGCTTCTCGCGCATCACCACGAGGCGGTCGCTCATGGCAAGTGCTTCGGGCAATTCCGAGGAAACCAGAATGATGGCTGTGCCGGCCGCCGCCAGTTCACGGATCACACGGTAGATTTCGAATTTCGCGCCCACATCGACACCGCGCGTCGGTTCATCCAGAATCAGCACCTTGGGCGTGAGCGTGAGCCATTTGGAGAACACGACTTTCTGCTGATTGCCGCCGCTCAGATCGCCCACGGCCTGGTCTGCATGGGAGGCGCGGATCTTCATACGATCAATCGCATTGCGGGTTGCTTCGCGTTCGAAGCGGCTGCTCAACATGCCAAAACGCGAACCCTTGCGCTCGAAGCTGGCCATCGTGACGTTTTGGGCAATCGAGTGCATCAGCACGAGGCCCTGGTGCTTGCGGTCTTCGGTGACGAAGGCGAGGCCCGCGGAGATTGCGTCTTCCGGTGAGCGCAGCTTGAGGCGCTTACCGTTCATCACGATCTCGCCGCTCGGGCTTCCGACGCCAAAGAGCGCATTCATCACGTCGGAGCGTCCCGCGCCGATCAGGCCGAAAAAGCCGAGAATCTCGCCTGCGTGCAGCGCGAAACTGATGTCGCTGAAGGTGTTCGCGAGACTCAGCCCGCGCACTTCGAGCAACGGTTGCGCAGGCCGCACATAAGGCTGTGCGCGGCGTGGATACACATCGCTCATTGCGCGGCCCACCATCAGGTTGATGAGCGTGCCGATGGTGGTGCCGTGCTTGTCCGACGTGCTGATATAACGGCCGTCACGCATCACGGAGATGTCGTCGGAGATACGCATGATCTCGTTCATGCGGTGCGAGATATAGACGACCGCTTTGCCGCGCGCCTTCAGTTTCATCACGATGTCGAACAGGATCTCGGCTTCGCGGTCGCTCAACGACGAAGTGGGCTCGTCCATGATGACGAGTTCGGCGTCGTGACTCAGCGCCTTGGCAATCTCGACCAGTTGCCGTTGCGCCATCGAAAGCCGCGCCACCGGCGCATCCGCATCAATGTGAATGCCGAGTTCGTCCATCAACTGCTGCGTGCGCCGCGTTAGCGCCCGGAAATCCGCCACGCCGAAGCGGCGCGGCTCGTGGCCGGCAAAGACGTTTTCAGCGACGCTCAGATTGGTCGCCAGACTCAGTTCCTGATAGATGATCGAGATGCCGGCCGCCTGGGCGTCCGCCGGGCGGGTGAAGGTGACCGGCTTGCCGCGCAGCAGCAGTTCGCCGCGCGTCGGTTCATACACGCCCGCGAGGATTTTCATCAGCGTGGATTTGCCCGCGCCGTTTTCGCCGAGCAAGGTATGCACGCGGCCACGCTGGAGCTTGAGCGAGACGTCCTTGATTGCTTCTACCGGGCCGAACGACTTGGCGATGGAGCGCAACTCCAGCAGCGGCAGTTGTGTGTCGGCGCTGCCGCAGCTGTTGCCGCTATTGTTGCCGCTGAGGTCGGGGCCGGCGGGATCGACGCGGCCGAACCCGGGGCCCGGCCTCGACCCCGGCGGCTGTGCGCGACCGGTATCGAGGTTCGCGTTCATTTCGCGGCTTCGCGCGTGTAGACGCCCGGCGGCACCGGGATGTCCCTGGCGACCGACTGCTTGTCGGCAATCTTCACGGCGGTGTCGACCGCAATCGCGCCCATCTTCTCCGGATACTGACGAATCACGCCGACGAAGTTCGGGTTTTTGTCCACCGCAGCGCGTGCTTCCGGCATGCCGTCGAAGCCGATCACCTTGACATGATTGCCGGCCGACTTGCCTGCCACGGCGGCGGCGAGCGCGGCGTCGTCGCCGAAGCCGAAGATGCCGTCCAGATCGGGATGCGCCTGCAACATGTTCTGCGCGGTGCTCAGCGCCTCGGCGCGCGTGATGCCCGGCTGCACGGCGACGACCTGCACGCCCGGACATCCGCCCAATGCTTTCTTGAATCCGCTCACACGGTCGATCACGGATTGCACCGTCGGGTAGTCGATGATGCCGACCTTGCCCTTGCCGCCCAGCACCTTGCACATCAACTGGCCGGCCATGATGCCGCCCGCGTAGTTGTCGGTGGCGATGTGCGAGGCGACCTCGACGCCTTGCGCGCCGATATCGACGGTAATGACCGGAATGCCCGCGTTCTCCGCGGCCATCACGGCCGCCTTGACGCCCTTTGAATCGACCGGTGACAGCACGATCACATTGACCTTGCGTGTCACGAAGTCCTGCACGTCGGCGATCTGCTTGCTCAGGTCCTGATTGGCAATCGCGATGTCGAGTGTGGCGTGATCTTTGGCGGCTTCCTGTTTCATCGCGTCAGCGAGGGCGACATAGAACGGATGTTGTTGCGTGAGCAACGATGCGCCGATCGTCACGTCGTTAGCCTGCGCAATGCCGCAGGTGCCGCACAGCGCAGCTGCAACGAGTGCGGTTGTCAGTACCGGATGCTTCATGGTGTCTCTTCCTTGGTATGGATGGTTAAGGCGTGGATTGGCGGAACTCGAGAATTCCGTTTTCCCTTCTGTGTACTTCAAGGTGCTTGCGTGGAAACAGGTCCATCGTGGGCGGATCGATGCCGTCGTCGATCACGAGTCCGCCGAGATCCGAAAGGTTGCAAAACACATGGCCATCGCGCTCGGACAGCTGCGGCTGATACGCGACGACGATGGTGCGCGCCGCGGTCTGCGTGGCGGCATGAAAGACGCGGGCAAGGCCGGGGTCGGCGCACAGCAGGTTGCCGTCACGGTCGATTCCCGAGGCTTCGAGAATGCAGAGGTCCAGGGAGCGCGCGGTGATGGAGCGCTCGGTATCCGGGCCGATAAGGGTGGTCGCTTCCTGATCCAGATGGCCGCCGGTCAATTGCAGTTCGCAATGTACGAAGCGCTGCGCGGTCTGCGCCATGGCGATGTCGTGCAGCAGCAGCGACAGGTTCGAACGATCCGACAGCAGCGGCAGCACCTTGTGGACGATGGCGCCGGCGCCGAGCATCAGCGATTCGTGGTCGTCCACCGATTCCGCCGCAAACCGCGCGATCGACATTTCCGCCGCTTTGCGCGTCGCGCCGTCCGATACCGGCATCAGCACACTTTCGCCGGGCCGCTGCGCCAGATAGCGCGCCTTGCCGAACGAGCGGACCAGATAACGCTGCTGTTCCAGATAGGTCAGGTCGGTGCGGATCGTGACGCTCGACACGTCGAATGCCTGGCTGAGTTCCTCGACCGACACCTCGCCGCGCTTGCGGACCATCTCGACGATCTGAAGGCGCCGCTTCAGTGAACTCTTGTTAGCCAGCATGTCTCCACTCTTCGAAAGAAATGTCTTTTGTTTCGAAAGAGTTTAGTTTCGATTCGAAAGTGCGTCAAAGGAAATGCGGGATGCGGGGAGCTGTGGTTTTCCCTGGAGGGGGAGAGGTGCGCCCTGGCAAACGCCGGCTACGTCGAGCGAAGCGCTATAGGGAGGGCGGGGTGGGGGCGTGCGGCGTCGCGGAAAGACGGACTGGCGTGTGGCCGTTCGGCTGGCCTGGCGGGCATTGCCGGCGCATTGTGGCGGCCGGCGAGAGAAGGCGGCGGGCTACCGGCGTAGCCCGCTAATTGGAAAGCGGGTGAATCAAAGCTCGTAGGATTCGTGTTCGCCCTTGAGCGCCTGCTCGATCAGCCTGCGGTTCATGCTTGGCGAGAGCAGCTCGACGAGCGTATACACGTAGCTGCGCAGGTACGCGCCCTGTTTCAGCGCCACGCGCGTGACGTTGCTGCCGAACAGGTGGCCCACCGGCATTGCCCGCAGATGGCGGTCGCGTTCGGCGTTAAAGGCGATGTCGGCCATGATGCCCACGCCCAGCCCCAGCTCGACGTAAGTTTTGATCACGTCCGCATCGATCGCTTCCAGCACGATATCCGGCGACAGGCCGCGCAGCCGGAACGCCTCGTTGATCTTGGTGCGGCCCGCGAACGCGTTGTCATACGTAATCAGCGGATATTGCGTCAGATCGTCGAGCGACAGCAGCTTGCGCTCCAGCAGCGGATGATCCGGCTGCATGACCGCGAGGTGGTGCCACTGGAAGCAGGGCAGCGACACCAGTTCCTTATAGGTAGAGATGGCCTCCGTGGCGATCGCGAGGTCCGCCTGGTCGTGGATGACCATTTCGGCTACCTGGGTCGGGCTGCCTTGCAGAATTGAAAGATGAACTTTCGGGAAACGCTTCTTGAATTCGGCGATTGCGGCCGGAAGTGAGTAGCGCGCCTGGGTGTGGGTGGCCGCGATGACGAGGTTGCCCTGATCCTGCGCCGCGTAGTCTTTCCCCACGCGTTTCAGGCTTTCGACCTCCTGCAAGATTTTTTCGACGGAGGCGAGGATAATGCGGCCCGGTTCGGTCAAAGACCGGACGCGTTTGCCGTGCCGCGTAAAGATTTCGACGCCCAGTTCGTCTTCGAGCTCGATGATCGCCTTCGACACGCCTGGCTGGCTTGTATACAGCGCCTTGGCCGCTTCCGTGAGGTTGAAATTCTGCCGAACGGCCTCGCGGACGAAGCGGAACTGGTGCAGGTTCATATATAACCCCTACGCATATCAAAAGAATTTTTTAGTCGTTTGAAGTATAAGGGGAGTTTATTACTATTTCCCCATCTTTTTCAATATGGATATCTGTTTTTGTCATTAGCACATGAGCGGTGGGTCTAGACAAACCCGCTCAGCCGCGCCGGCAAAGGCAGAGGAACTTGCGCAGCGTCCCGCGAACGCTGCGTGTCACGCAAAAACTGGGGTCCCCGAATGTACCAATACGATCAGTACGACCAGACCATCGTCGACGAACGCGTCGCGCAGTACCGCGACCAGGTTCGGCGCCGGCTGTCGGGCGAATTGAGCGAAGAGGAGTTTCGTCCGCTGCGTCTGCAGAACG
>NZ_DASXHA010000171.1:0-54983 GCF_036488795.1 Paraburkholderia sp. | reverse complement strand
TTGTGTTCCATGCTGGCCTCCGTGCCGGAAATCGCCGGGTGCGGCCCCTGTCCGCACCGTGCGGCTCTGGCAGTCATGCTAACCCGCGTCTGATTCCTCGCGGTGGGCCAGCCTCTGCCTCACGGAGTCATACTGTCTAGTGAGGCATGCGAATGAGACTCGTGTCGCACGACACCGGCTAGCGCTTACGCGGACGTCCTGTCGTGCCGCGCACGATCAGATCGGTTGGCACGATGTTCTGCGAACTCACCGGGCGCCCTTCGATGCACGCCAGCAAATACTCCGCGCTGCGTGCACCGATTTCATCTGCGGCAAGGCGCATCGTGGTCAGCGGCGGCGTGGTAAAGCTGGAAAATTCAATGTCGTTGATGCCCGCGATGGACAACTCGCCCGGCACGTCGATGCCCGACTCGCGCGCTTGCGCCAGCGCGCCGATCGCGAGCAGGTCGGTGCCGCAGATCACGGCGGTTGGACGGTCGGGGCCGTTCATCAGCGCCTTCATCGCCATCTGACCTTCAATGATCTTGTGCGGCATTTCGATCAGATGCTCATGGCGCAACTGCAGCCCGCGCGACTGCAACGCCGCCCGTACGCCGACGATACGATCCGCGGCGCGGTCGCTGTGCTGGGTCATTTGCGTAATCATACCGAAGCGCACATGCCCGAGATCGAGCAGATACTCGGCAAGCCGCCTTCCCACCGCCACGTTGTCGAAGCCCACATATGGATGATCGTGATCGACCGTCCAGCCGTTGACGAGCGGAATCTGTTCTTTTGCGATCAGCTCATAGAGTGCCGGCGAATGGCTGCGACCCACCAGCATCAGCCCGGCGATGCCGTCGGCGATCAGCGCGCGCACCTGCTTGAGCTCATCGTCCTGGTCGTAGTACGAGCATCCGAGCAGCAACGTATAGCCCGCCTCGCCGATGCGCTTTTGCAATGCGAATACGCCGATGGCGAAGTTCTGGTTTTCCAGCGACGGAATCACCGCGCCGATGGTCTTCGAGCGTTGCGAAGCCAGTGCGCGTGCGGCGGCATGCGGCGTGTAACCCAGTTCCTGTGCGATCTCGCGCACGCGGCTTTGCAATGCGGGGGCGACCGTTGCCTTGCCGTTCAACACGCGCGAAACGGTCGCCGTCGATACCCCGGCGGCACGCGCAACATCCATCACGGAAATTGCATTCGATTTGCGACGCGGCGCTCTTTTCTTTGTCTCTGTGCTCAACTTGCACCCTGCCCGGTGTCGAGGCGCACCATCGCGCCATCCCTGTGCCGCATTCTATAACGTGCGGCTGGCAGCGATGGCGATAACCGGGTCAGGGTGGTGGCTAGTCGATCCGCCCGGGTGCGCCGTCGAACTCCACGAGACAGCCGAAGCCGCCGTGAAAGAGTGCTTCGCGCGCGTCTTCGATCTGCCCGCTTGCCGCGATTTTTGCGGCAGACAGTTCGGCATCGTCTTCTGGCGCATAGCCGAGCCGGCGCACGTTCGCATTGTCCCAGCGGTTGCGCGCATTGCCCGATACGCCGTACACGATCAGGAAGTGGTAGTCGGGATAGTCGATACAGCGCTTCGTCAGCTGCACCATGTCGCGATGGCTGATCCACGTGAACAGGTGGCGTGGCGCGGTGGGCTGATTGTCCGGACGGAACGAGCCGATCCGCATACATGCGACCGACATGCCGTGCTTGTCCGCATACATGCGTCCAAGCGCTTCGCCGAACACTTTCGATACGCCATAGCGGCTATCGGGACGTGGTGCGACGGTATCGTCGATCATGCGGTCGCGGCGATGAAAACCCACCGCATGATTCGAACTGGCGAACACCACGCGTTTGACGCCGGCCTGCCGCGCCGCTTCGAACACGTTGTAGCAGCCTTCGATATTCATATCGCGGATCTTTTCCCAGCAGTCCTCATCAGGAATGCCGGCCAGATGCACGACGACGTCCACCCCTTGCATCACCGGCACGAGCGCTTCGAGCTTCGTGATATCGGCGCTGACGACTTCTTCATTGTCACCCGCGGGAGCTTGCGGCGCGATGTCCGCAAGACGCAACTGATACTGGCCGCGCAAACCGGCACGCAACACGCGGCCAATCTGGCCAGCCGCACCGGTGATCAAAACCCGTTTCATTCGATGTCTCCATTCCCTGTGAATGAGGCAAACGTCGCCGCAGCGGCTGAGCGCTGGTGATACGCGTTCAGATAGGCGTCGCGCGAGGGCACCAGATGCGCACGGCACAGCGCGATCAAACCCTCGCGATCGCCGCGCCGCAAAGCGTCGATCATCTGATGATGTTCGGCGCGCGCTTTCTCCAGGTGCGGCGGAAATACGATGGATACCGAGCGGATTGCGTGCGTGCGCCGCTCGTATTCGTGAATCGCATCGACGAGCACCTGGCTGCCCGACAAGGCGAAAAACGCGCGGTGAAATGCCATGTTGACGCGAAACACCCGGCGCAAATCGCCCTCTGCCGCGGCGGCGTCGTGCTGTGCCTGCAGCGCTTCGAGTTCATCAAGGCGCGCCGCGTCGACAGGAAACACGATGCGGTTCGCCGCGTCGGTCTCCAGCAACTCGCGCAATGCATACAGTTCCGCCACTTCGCGCGCGCTGAACGACTTCACCAGTGCGCCCACATGCCGGCGGCGTTCGATCAGCCCACGCCGTTCGACTTCGCTCAGCACCTGTCGCGCCACGTGACGCTTCAGGCCGAATCGCTCGCACAGGTCGTCTTCAACCAGCCGTTCGCGCGGATGCAACAGGCCGAGCACGATCTGCTCTTCGAGCTGATCGGCGACGCGCCGCATCGTTTCGTCGGTGTTGCGGTCGCGCACGATGGGCGCGGCTGCGCTTGCGCGCCGCTGCGCCGCGCCGCTTTCGACGGCGGTGGGCGTGGCCATTTTCGCGCGTGCGCCTGTAGTGCGTTTCGAAGTGACGGCGTTGCTCATACCGTAGGGGTCCACACGGATCGGGAAGCCACGGAGCGTAGCATCACGGCTTGTTTCCAGGTACCGTGGCAACCGTTCGGGATGCCTTCAGGAAATCGAAGTCACATCCTTCGTCGGCCTGCGTGATGGTGGTCAGGAACAGCTTTCGATAACCGCGCGCTTCCGGATCCGCGACGCGCGGCGGCACGGCCGCAAGACGTGTGGCGATTTCCGCGTCGCTCACCAGCAGTTCGATCGACCGCTTCGCCACGCTCAAGCGAATCCGGTCGCCGGTACGCACGATCGCGAGCGGCCCGCCGATCGCCGATTCCGGCGTCACGTGCAGCACGATCGTGCCGGCCGCCGTCCCGCTCATCCGGCCGTCGGAGATGCGCACCATGTCTTTCACGCCCAGCCGTCCGAGCTTGCGCGGAATCGGGATGTAGCCCGCCTCCGGCATGCCCGGCGCGCCGACCGGTCCGATCTGCTTGAGCACGAGCACGTCATGCGCTTCGACGTCCAGATCCGGATCGTCGATGCGACGGGCGAGGTCCTCCGCATTTTCGAACACCACCGCGCGGCCTTCGTGCTCCATCAAGTCGGGGTTCGCCGCCGACTGTTTGATGATCGCGCCGCCCGGCGCGAGGTTGCCGTGCAGCACCGCAATGCCGCCTTGCGGGAAGATCGGCTTGTTGAAGGGGCGCACGACTTCTTGCGGGAAGCTCGACGGCGCAGCGTCGAGTTCTTCGCCGAGGGTGCGGCCCGTGACGGTCAGTGCATCCAGATGCAACAGGTCCTTCATTTCGCGCATCACGGTGGTGAGGCCGCCCGCGCGATGCAGGTCTTCCATATAGTGCTGCCCCGAAGGTTTCAGATCGACCAGCACCGGCGTCTCGCGCGCCATGCGGTCGAGCGCGTCGAGATCGATCTTGATGCCGAGGCGCCCGGCGATAGCGGTCAGATGGATGATGCCGTTGGTCGAGCCGCCAATGGCGAGCAGTACGCGTAGCGCGTTTTCGATTGCCTTCGGCGTGAGTATTTTGGCAGGCGTCAGGTTCGCGCCGATCATCGCCACCGCCTGGGCGCCGGTGCGCTCGGCAATACGGATGCGGTCCGCGCTGACGGCCGGCGGCGAGGCGCCGCCCGGCAACATGATGCCCATCGCTTCGGCGATGCACGCCATCGTGCTCGCCGTGCCCATCACCGAGCACGTGCCGACCGTCGCGACCAGCTGGTTGTTCACCGCGTCGATTTCATCCGCGTCGATCTGGTCGCCGCGAAAGCTCGCCCAGAAGCGGCGGCAATCGGTGCACGCGCCGACCCGCTCGCCGCGATGCGAGCCGGTCAGCATGGCGCCGGTCACGAGCTGGATGGCGGGCACGCCGGCCGCCGCGGCGCCCATCAGCTGCGCGGGCACCGTCTTGTCGCAACCGCCGATCAGAACCACCGCGTCCATCGGCTGCGCGCGGATCATCTCCTCTGTGTCCATGGACATGAGGTTGCGCAGATACATGCTGGTGGGATGCGAGAAGCTTTCCGCAATCGAGATGGTCGGGAATTCGACCGGCAAGCCGCCCGCCAGCATCACGCCGCGCTTGATTGCTTCGACCAGTTGCGGCGCGTTGCCGTGACACGGGTTGTATGCGCTGCCGGTGTTGGCAATCGCAACGATGGGCCGCGACAACGCGTCGTCGGTATAGCCCGCGCCTTTGATGAACGCCTTGCGCAGGAACAGCGAAAAGCCTGCGTCCCCGTAATTCGTCAGACCCTTGCGTAAGCCGCGCTGCGAAGCGTCGCCCGGCTGGTCGTCCCGCTGGTCGTCATTGAGCTTGTCTGCCATTGTGATGCCCTCGGCTGGATTATCGATAATGTTGACGATGATTCTATCGGGACTTATAGTGCTCCGCAAGTAAGCGCTTTCCATAAATTTACGCTGCATCTCCCCTTCTCTCTTTTTTAAGCGGATGTCCCGATGAAAAAACGCGTTGTCGCCTATCGCAAGCTGCCTGCGGCGGCTCTCCGAATCCTCGAAGCCGCATGCGACGTGACCTTCGCCGACGCCGATGCCCAGCGCGACGCTTTCCTCGCCGCGCTCGCCGGCGCGCATGGCACGATCGGCAACAAGCTGAAGCTGACCCGCGACCTGCTCGACGCTGCGCCCAACCTCGAAGTGGTGTCGACCATCTCCGCGGGCTACGACGATTTCGACGTGCCCGAACTCACGCGCCGCGGCATCGTCCTGTGCAATACGCCCGACGAAGTCACCGAAACGACCGCCGATCTGATGTTCGCGTTGATCCTCGCTGCCGCGCGCCGCATCGCGGAGCTGGACGCCTCGACTCGCCGCGGCGAATGGCAGGCATCGTCGGGACCCGCGCAATTCGGTGTCGACGTGCATCACAAGACGCTCGGCATCGTGGGCCTCGGGCGCATCGGCGCCGCCGTGGCCCGGCGTGCGGCGCACGGCTTCGGCATGAACGTGCTGTATGCAAACCGCTCGCGCAATCCCGCGGCGGAAGAGGCGTTCGGCGCGCAGTGGCGGACCTTGCCCGCCTTGCTCGCCGAAGCGGACTTCGTGTGTATCCTGGTGCCGCTTTCGCCTGCGACTGAAAAGCTTATCGGCGCGGCCGAACTGCGTCTGATGAAGTCGAGCGCAATTCTCGTCAACTGCGCGCGTGGACAGATCGTGGATGAAGCCGCGCTGATCGAGGCGTTACGCGAAGGCCGTATTCTCGGCGCCGGTCTCGACGTGTTCGAACGCGAACCGCTGGCTGCGGATTCACCGCTGCTCACGCTGCCGAATGTGGTGATCGTGCCGCATATCGGTTCGGCGACGGCTCAAACGCGTGAAGCGATGGCGCGCCGCGCGGCGCAAAATCTGGCCGACGCGCTGCAAGGGCAGCTGAGCGAAACGTGTGTGAATCCGGCGGCCGTCGACGCGCGGGCGTTGCCGTAGTCTGATGTGAACCGCGTAAGCGCGTCGTCTTTAAAGCATGGTCCTGGCGTTAAAAGCGGCGCGCCTCGTTCAACCCGAAGCGGCCGCTTCACTTGCTCAATTCGGCGAATGCGCCGCTACCACCGGGCTCGCCTGCGGCCGGCTGTTGATGAACGCCAGCATCGCCAGCACGCCCGCGAAATCAATCAGCGCACCGAACATGAACGCGCTGTGATAACCGCCAAAGTACTGGATCAGGAAACCAGTCAGCGCAGGCCCGATAATCCCCGACAGATTGCTGAGAAAGTGGATGAAACCACCTACACCGCCCTGGCGGTGCAGCGGCAGGATCTCGTGCTGAATGGCCCAGATCGACTGGCACGATCCGGTCAGGAACAATAGCGCGGCGGCAATCAGCGCCACGGCTGCCGTCAACGAACCCGCCGACGTAATGCTCAGCACCGCGACACCTGACAGCGCCAGCGGAATCGTGGCGACCAGCTTGCGCGCCTTGATCGGATCGTCCATGCGCTTGTAGACGAAATCGCCCAGCAGGCCGCCGCCGAAATAACCAATCGCGCCGCAGACCCACGGAATCGACGTGATGATGCTCATCGACCTGAGGTCGAGATGCATCACGTTGGTCAGATAACTCGGCAGCCATGAGATGAACACGTACTGCGTGTAGTTCACCGCGAACAGACCCGCGCCGAGGGCGAGCGTGCTCGGGCGGCGCAGATACGAACCGAGCGTCATGCCGTCGTCTTCGACGTTGCGCGCTTCCGCAATGGCGCGGCTGTCGTTGATCAGTTTCGCCTCGCCCGCGCCGACGCGACGGTTTTCGGAGGGTTTGTCGGTGGCGAAGAAGCGCCAGCTCAGCAACCACAGGAAACCCAGCACCGCGATCACGATAAACGATGCGCGCCAGCCGAAGCCAAGCGCGATCAGTCCGACCACCGGTCCCGCGATCGCATTGCCGAGCGTCTGGCCGGAGAAGGTGAAGCCGATCATCGTCGCGGTTTCATGGCGGGGAAACCAGTTCGAAATCGTACGATTGGTATTCGAACTCATCGGCCCTTCGCCGATGCCGAAGAACACGCGGCACATCAGCAGCGAAACGAACCCGGTGGCTGTCGCGGTCAGCCCGCAAAACAGCGACCAGAGTCCCATCGACCACGTAAACACGCGCAGTGTGCCGAACTTGTCCGCAAAGTAGCCGCCCAGAAACGAGAAAATCGAGTAGCCGATGAAGAAGCTGCTGAAGATGACGCCGAGCTGCGACGGCGAGAGCGCCAGCGTTTTGCCGACGATCGGCGCAACAATACCGAGCGCCGCCCGGTCCATGTAATTGATCGCACCGGCGACGAATAGCAGACCGGCGACCACATAACGATATTTACCGGAGTTCATGTGTCTCCAACCATGGGTATCTGATTGCGATGAGGGGCCGCATCTTCTGGTGGATGCGTGCGTCGAAAAGCCTGGTCCTGCGTGGTACTTCTGCGGCACCAAAGCGCCGCCGCCCCGTCAACTCATGATGCCGATTTGCCAGGGCACGAACTCGTGGTCGCCCAGTCCGAGCAACTCGCTCTTCGTGCGCTCGCCCGACGCCACTTTCAGCAGCGCCTCGAAAATCGCCTCGCCGGTGCTGTCGATCGAAGCGACGCCGTCGAGAATGCCGCCGCAATTCAGGTCCATGTCTTCGGTGAGGCGCTCGTACATGGGCGTGTTCGTCGCAAGCTTGAGCGACGGCACCGGTTTCGCGCCGAACATCGAACCGCGCCCGGTGGTAAAGGCAATCAGATTCGCGCCGCCGGCAATCTGCCCCGTCGCGGACACCGGATCGAAGCCCGGGGTGTCCATGAACACGAGGCCGTGCGCTTTGACGGGTTCGGCGTAGCGGTAGACTTCCATCAGAGGACCCGTGCCGCCTTTCATCGACGAGCCGATCGATTTTTCGAAGATGTTGGCGAGACCGCCCACCTGATTGCCCGGACTCACCTTGCCGTTGATCTGCACGTCGCGGTTCACCGAATACTCGTCCTTCCACCAGCGGATGCGCTCGATCAGTTTTTCTCCTATCGCGCGGCTTGCCGCGCGACGCGTCAACGTGTGTTCGACACCGTAAATCTCCGGGGTCTCCGACAGGATGGCGGTGCCGCCGTGGCGAACCAGGCGGTCCATTGCCGCGCCAAGCGAAGGGTTCGCGGTAATCGACGAGAAGCCGTCCGAGCCGCCGCATTGGAGCCCGACTTTCAGATGACTCGCGTCGACCGTGGTGCGCTGGATGCGATTGGCTTGCGGCAACAACGCCTTGACGGCTTCAATGCCCGCTTCGATGGTTTTGCGCGTGCCGCCGCTCTGCTGCATCGTAAACGTGTGCAGACGCGCGCTGCGCTCGAGCCGCTCATCGGCGAGCAGTTCGTGCAACTGGTTGCGCTCGCAACCTAGTCCGACAATCAGTGCCGCCGCGAGATTCGGATGGCGTGCGTAACCGGCCATGGTGCGGCGTAGCAGCGCCATCGGCTCGCCGCTCATTTCCATACCGCAGCCAATCGAATGACTGAATGCGACGACGCCGTCTACATTGGGATAATCGGCGAGCCGCTCCGGGGTGAACCACTCGGCGATCTTGTGCACGACGGTGGCCGAACAGTTCACCGTCGACAGAATGCCGATGTAGTTGCGCGTTCCGACTTCACCGTCGGCGCGCACGATGCCCTGAAAAGTCGCACGCTGCGCCTGCGGCAAGAACTCGACCGGCTGATAGTCGACGGCGAACGCGTAGTCGCGATCGAATTCGCGAAACTCCATGTTGTGATCGTGCACCATCGTGCCCGGCGCAATCTCGCAGGCGGCAAAACCGATCACGACGTTGTATTTGCGGACCGCCTCGCCGCGCGCGATCCGGCGTGCCGCAAGCTTGTACCCCGCCGGCACCTGGCTGCGGCTGACCAGATCTTCAGACGGCACCGGCGTGCCGATCGACATCTCGACGCGCGCGATCACGACGTTGTCGGCGGGATGCAGCCGGATCACCGGCCCACTGATGGTCTTGCTGGACAGCTCAATCATGAATTCACAGCCTCGTTGAGTCGCACACGGGCGCCGCAGCGCACCGCGAACTCACGTGTTTTAAGTAATCGCTTTCTCTGATGAATGAAATCGCCCAGCCGGGTCAAGGGAGAGCGTCATAATTTGAGGCACTGTATGGGAAAGTCTGCCGGAACACAAGAGAAAGCGCTTACTCGTTTTGCCGTATACTGGGCTGATTCCGTGACCTCGCAAGACGTCCACCCCACCCCAGCACCGGAGACAGACTTATGTGGCAGCAGGCTGAGCGCTATCCCGATCCGCGCATCATTTCGCTCGATCCTTCCTTCGATAAATACCGCGTCGCCTTTTCGGCGGTCGAGCGTCTCGCCACCGGGTATCGCTGGACCGAGGGTCCGGTCTGGTTTGGCGACGGCCGCTATCTGCTGTGGAGCGACATCCCGAATAACCAGATGCTGAAGTGGGAAGAAGAGACGGGCGCAGTCAGCGTATTTCGCAAACCGTCCAACTTCGCAAACGGCAATACCCGCGACCGTCAGGGGCGCCTCGTCACCTGCGAGCATGGCCGGCGCGTCACGCGCACGGAGTATGACGGCAGCATTACCGTATTGATGGATTCGTTCGAGGGCAAGCGCCTGAATTCGCCCAACGACCTGGTGGTGAAATCAGACGGGTCAATCTGGTTCACGGACCCGCCGATGGGGATCGCCGGACATTACGAAGGCATCAAGGCGGAGCAGGAACTGCCTCACTCGGTGTACCGGATCGACGGCGTCACCGGTGAGGCGTCAGTCGTGACGCGCGATCTGAAAGGTCCCAACGGTCTGTGCTTTTCGCCGGACGAACGGCTGCTATACATCATCGAGTCGCGCGCCGTGCCCGAGCGGCTGATTCACGTCTACGAAATGGAGGCGGACGGGCGGCGGATCGGCGGCGGGCGGGTTTTCTTCAATGCCGGGGTGGGCACGATCGACGGCATGCGCGCGGATATCGACGGCAACCTCTGGTGCGGCTGGGGCATGGGCAGCGACGAACTGGACGGCGTCATGGTCATTTCGCCCGCCGGCAAGATGATTGGCCGCATCGCGCTACCGGAGCGTTGCGCGAATCTGTGTTTCGGCGGCCGCGCCCGCAACCGCCTGTTTATGGCTTCGTCGCAATCCATTTACGCCGTGCACGTGAACACCCAAGGTGCGGTGGGCGGTTAAGCGCATCCCCGCCCACGAGCTGAACCCTGATGCGATGCCGGAGTCTAGGTCTCGGCTCCGGCATGGGGCGCCATGGGCTGCGGCTGGCACGCGGCACCGGCTGCAGGGTCTTTCTTTTCGCTCTTGCGATACCAGCTCGGAATCGTCGCGCCAAACAGCGCGCCAATGGTTGCACTCATCAGGACCGGCGGCCAGAGATTGGGGATCGCGCCTCCCGGGTGAAGCGCCATCTGGTCGGGTAGCAGCAACTGCCTGACGAACCCGCCCGCAGCCGCCATCAACAGCGCGAGCAAGGCGCTTTCGAGCGGGCGCAGCCAGCTCGGCTCGACGCGCTGGCGCAAAAAGTCGTCGCACTCGAATGCCAGGGCCGCCGACAACACCATCGACAGGATCAACCACTTGCACTGCGCCGCGAACGGCAGAAACGGGCCGCTGTCGAGCAGCGCCACCTGCCGGTACACATAGAACGCGTACATCACGGGCAGACAGATTGCGAACGTCGCTAACGCGGAAAGAAGATAGGCGAGGTAAGGCCGTTCGTTCGCGCAGCGAATGTCGGCAAAACCCCATTTCTGTTTTGGCAGTAGCGCTAGCGCAGCCGCAATACAGTGATTGATCGCCACCATCAGGCCGATCGTAAGGGCTTTGCCAAGCGGCATGTCTTTCGAAGAGAACAGCGTCGCGATCAAAAAGATCGCGATCACGCCGACCAGATCCGCGCATAACAGGTTGACCGGTATCACGACGATGCGCGGTTTGTCGATTTCAAATCCCATTGCCTGCAGCTCGCCCACCATCGACGCCTCGGTCTTCCCGCTATATAACAGCGTGCGCGCCAGCATGAGCCGGATGTCGCTGTCTGCCTCGGCGATGCGCTTTCTAAACCGGTCGTCGATGTCCGGCGCCGGGCGCATATCGAGCGGGGCGAGCTGGGCAGCGATCGCAAAGTAGCCGACAGCATCCGCGAAGAACGCGCTCATCGCTTTCTCGAACGACTGGATGTCGTCCTTGAAATCGTCTTCGAAGTCCGGGCGGCCGGCCAGTTTCGATTGCGCGACATAGACCACCATCACGCGGCTAAACGCGTAGGCAGTCGCGTTCGACACCTCGTCACGCGTCAGTTGCGCGACCAGCGCGTTCGGCAAGATCGGCGTGTCGCGAATATAGCGCTGTGTGTCCGTCAGGATCGATTCGCTGATCTTGAAGGAGGCCTGCCCCATTCGTTGAGACCAGCGCACGGCATTGAGGGGAATCGCACCAAGCTTGTGAAAAGCTCGCAACATCCACGCGTCCACTTTATGCAGGACCGGAAAGGTCGGCAGCAGAGCGGTCAGGATCAGCGCCGACACGAGCGGCGTTTGCAGCCCCGCGAGATCCTGGGGGATGGTCGCGTTGTCTTCACCGAGCAGCGTCGAGACCACCGCCGGCTCCTGTTGCAAGAGCCACGTGAAGCACAGCATCAGGGCTTCGCACGACAGGACATAGACCGCGAGACTGCTGTAGTACTGGACGCGGCTCGTTTGAGATCGGACGGCCCGCGGCGTATTGAACCGGTTTGCCGCGTACACGCAAACGAGTACGGTGGCGACAAGGTAGCTCGCGTCCGCCTGGAGCACCGAAAACAGGGATTCGATCATCGCGCTTCTCCTCGTCAAGACGCGGTTTGCACACCGGGCCTCGTTTAACAAGGATTAGACGATTGAGCGATGCGGCTTTAAAAAAGCGATGCGATTGCGATTCAGGGTCGGCGCCGACCGGTTTCAGACCGTCGTGCGCGAACCCGGGAGCGCGCCACCGCGCAACCTGCTAGAAGCGATGCTCGCGGCGCACGCGACTTCACGCGAGGCAGACCGGAGCCGGATCCGGCTATCCTTGAGCTTCCGCTTCGCAAACGACGCGGCCATCCCTTCAGTCACCTCGTGGAGAGATCGTTGAAGCTTTCAACCGACCCGGAATTTTTCCAACTCTTGTCAGAGAGCTATGAGCGGCTTTTGCAGCGGCCTCTGACGCCTGCCGGCATGAGCATCGAAGAGGCAGCACAGTGGCTATATGAAAGTGCGCCATTCGGAATCCTGGCGCACAACACCGACGCGGACCCGATCTTTGTCTACGGCAACAAGACCGCGCAGCGACTGTTCGACTACAGCTGGAGCGAACTCACTGCCCTGCCCTCGCGACTGTCGGCCGAAGCGCCGGAGCGCGAGGAGCGGCGTGCCTTTCTGGAGCAGGTTCAACGGGACGGATTTGTCGCGGGCTATCGCGGCATTCGTGTCACGCGGAGCGGGGAACGCTTCTGGATTGAAAACGCCATTGTCTGGCAGTTGATGGACCAGCACGGCGTGTATCGCGGCCAGGCCGCGCTGCTGCCTGAAACCGCGCCGGTGGCCTCGGACTGACACATCTGTAACGCGGCCGCCTATAACGTAGCAAAAAACACCAAACGTGTAGCTGCCGCTACATTTTTGGTGAAATCGGCTGCGTGGCACCGTAAAACCATCCAATTCGCTTTATTTGGCGCGTCTGAGGCGCGGGCAAGCCGTCTCACCGTGAAACATTCCTGCAAATCAGCCGGATAACAACGCATAAACAATGGGTTATACGTTTTGCGGAATTAATCCCGTTGTTCCACGAAAGTCGCGTTCGACCCCTCCAGACACCGTGCAGAGCGCCCCAAGGATGGTGTGGCCCTGTCTCGAAACCCATACGGCACGGCGCTCACCTGGAGGCGCGCAATCACAATCTTAAGAGTTTACTTGAGGTTTACCGGTTTGCCGTTTATTCTTCGGTCAGCCACGCTTTACACACAAACCGAAGAATTTCCAGAAATCCCAGGATATCACTGTGACCGCGAACACTTTGCTCAGTGCCCGCCTGCCGGAGGTGGACCAGTCCGTGTCCATAGAAACCCTCCTTGGCGTCGCCGCTCAAGCCACGGACATCTTGAATCAGATTCGTGACGCGATGCTGGAGCCCTATCCGCGCAAGCACCCGCCGACCTTTACGAGCGCGCAGGTGGCCTCGCTATGCGGGTTGGACAAGCAGCGCTTCCAGTATCTCACGACCAAAGGCGATCTGCCGTCCGGGACATCCCGTGGCGCGGGGCGCAGCAAGGAGTTTTCGCTCGAAGAGGCGCTCACCTGGGTGGGCGCGACGTCTGAGCGCCCTGCCCGTCCGGAAGGCAGACGCGGTCGCGTTCTCACCATTGCCAATTTCAAGGGCGGCGTCGCAAAAACGACCACCGCGGTGTCGGTCGCGCAGGCGTTGACCCTGCTGGGCCGCAAGGTGCTGGTGATCGACTGCGATCCGCAGGGCACCGCCACGCAACTGTGCGGCTGGGCACCGGACGCCGAGATTTCCGACGAGCAGACCCTGCTCCCGTTGATCTACGGCGAGCAGGACACGCTGCACTACGCGGTTCAATCGACGTACTGGCATAACCTGTCGCTGATTCCGGCCTCCTCGTCGTTGTTCGACGCGGAATTCGAAATCCCGGCCAAGGTACTTAAAGACAGCACCTTCGAGTTCTGGGACATCGTCCACAAGGGTCTCGAGCCGCTCACGTACGACTACGACGTGGTGGTCATCGATACCCCGCCGGCACTGAGCTACCTGACGATCAATGCGCTGCTCGCATCCGACGCGATCATTCTGCCCTGCCCGCCTGAAGGGCTGGATTTCGCCAGTTCGACGCAATTCTGGCATCTCTTTTCCGACATCGCGAAAAAGCTGCCGGGTGTGATGCAGACCAAGCGTTACGACTTCGTGAACGTGGTGCTGACCAAAGCGAAGAGTGACGACGTCTCGCGCGTCGTGCGCGGCTGGCTGCAGAAGGCGTATGGCGACCGGGTGCTGCCGTTTGAGATTCCGGAATCGACCGTTCCAAAGGGCGCGTCCGCGCAGCTTTCGACGGTGTACGACCTGTCGAAACCGGATGGCAGTGCGGCTGCCTACAACCGCTATAAGGAGCCGATCGACCGTCTGGCCGATCATCTCGACGCGCAATTCGTCCGTGCATGGACTCAACCGGAGGCTTAAATGGGAATCGGGGACAGATTACTCGCAAAGACCGCGGGAGTTGGGACCAAGGGCCCGGAAGCCAGCCCGGTTCGGCCAGCATCGACTGAGGCGAGAACTTCGCCCGGCCGTCTGATGGACGCGCAGAACACCATCAATCTTGCTCACAATCGGATCAAGGAGCTCGAAGGGCAACTCGCCCAGCGTTCCGCGCGCGAGCTTGACCTCGACCTCCTCGTCGAGGTGCCCGGACGAAGGCGCAAGTTGACCGCGGAGCAGTTCGGCGAGTTGAAGAGCAATCTTGCCCAACATCCGCTCTCGACGCCGATTCTGGTCCGCTCGCTGTCCGACGGGAAGTATGAACTGGTAGCCGGTCACAACCGGGTGTCGGCGTATCGCGAACTGGGCCGCAAGGCCATCCTCGCCAACGTCATTACGGTTGACGAGCGCGAGGTCGAGTTCGCCGCGTTCTTCTCGAACCTGCTCTCCCCTTCGCTCTCCGACTTCGAGAAGTACTGGAACTTCAAACGACTCCAGGAGATTTCTGGGCTGTCGCGCACGGAGATCTCTGAAAGCGCTGGCTTGAGCAAGAGCCACGTCACTCGAATTTTTTCGTTCGACGCTCTCCCTGATGACGCAAAAGCAGCGCTATCGGAGAAGCCCGAACGGCTGGGCAGCAATGCGGCACAAAAACTCGCCGCGTTGGTGGCGGCAGGGAAAGCAGAGAAGGTGGCCGAAGCAGTGCAGAAGCTTGTAACGGACAGCAGCTTCACGCAGGATCAAGCGGTCAGTTTCGCAACGCAGAAACCGGTTCGCGCAGCAAGCAGCCCTGCCACGGTGATCAGATCGGGAAAGAAGAAGTACTGTGAAATATCGGCTCGAAACGGCGTGGTGGGAATTCGCTTCTTCGACGGCGACGCCAAGGCGATCGACAAGTGGGCTGAACGTATTTCGCAGCTGATTCAAGCAGAGATGGGCAGCGAATCCGAGTGAATCTAGTAGAGTTTTCAATGAAATCAATGACTTACGATTTCAGGAAAACCTCTTACGGCAAGAACCTAGTAGAGTTTGCTTAAAAATCAATGACTTACGATTCAATCATCACGAGGCCAACGATGGCGTAAATCGGAAGCTGTAAAGACAAAAGCCTTCGGCGGGAACCGAAGGCTTTTGAATATTGGGCTTGCTGTCGCTCACCCACTGCACTTCCCCGACGGGAATCGGGAACAGGCCAGACACCTGGAAGTGTAGCGGATTGAGATAGGCAGTCAAGCGTTTGTCGTCCATTTTTTCGAATGGATAGAGACGTATGCTTATCGCGCAACACTTCGTTGCTGGCGAGGGTCAAACTCGCCTCATCACAGATGAGAACGCTCACAGCGTCAGCATTGATCCTCCGTCGCACGCGCTCCAGTGCGACACCACGAACCTTCCGTGGGTGATCCTTCGAGCCGTACATCGCGCCACTAATCTGGATGGCCTGTCTGCCCGAGCACGCGCCGTGCTCGCCGCACTCGCACGTACCGTCGATGCACACAATCCATACGGCGCCATCTTTGCCCGCCGCGAATTGCTCACTGGCCGGGCCCTGCAATCCATGCGGACCTTCTACCGAAGTCTGGACGATCTGGAAGCTGCTGGGCTGGTTCACCGTCCCTCCCAACGCCGCTACAGCCAGGCGGGCCTATTCGGTCGTGCGTACCTTCATCTCACCGAAAAGGCCGCGGCCCTCCTCGGTCTGGTCGAAGTTCCCGAGACACAGCCGTCTGCAGAGAACGCACCCCAGGAGGCTTCGCTCGACACCCACCCGGGACTTTCTGTTAGCCCGCCGAATGCCAGTGTGGCAGACGGAGCTATATATAAGGATCTTTACCCTAAGACTCAAAAGAGACAACCCGCACGCGTCCCTGAAGACTTGCAACGCTTGCTGTCCTTGGGATTTCGTGAATTTCTGGTTTTCAAACTCATGCGTGAAGCTCGCCAGCACGGCAAGCTTCTCTCCGACGTCGTCGAGGCAACATGGGAGCACCTCAAGGCCGCCAAGGCGCCCATTTGCTACCTGCGGGCTCTGCTGCGATCCACCGCCGACTTCCGTCATCAGACCATCCGAAAACGTGCCCTTGAGACCGAGAAGGCGCTGCAACTGCAGGCGATGGACGAAGCCAATGCCGTCACGCACCAGCACGCCGGTCGTGTATTTTTCGATCAGGACCACACCCGCCGGCTTGCGCTGTCCGACGATGGCAGTTCCCTCACCGTGCATCACCGGTCGGAAGCTTCGCCCCGACGTGCGGCGGGGGACTGGCAGACGTCATTCGCGAAAGCCCTGCGCAATGGGCTCATCCAGCCGGCCACGCCAGAGGCAGAATTCGCATTCTCCGGACGCGCGCCATCCGCTTTCATGCAGCCCGGTCATCACGCCGCCGAAGCGCCAGATGCCAACCCGCACCCGGGCAACATTCGTCAGCACCTGTCGCAACTGAAGGCCATCCTTGGCATGCGCACACGGGACATCCATTCGGACGGTCCGCAGCATCAGGAGGCGCTCGGACTAGATCCATCACCTTGCACCTCAGCGACATGATTCGTCGCCAGAGACTTATTGGACGATGAGCGGATCTGCCCGAAAAAATCCGCACGCCGGTCAACTCCGCGCGAGCTTTGAGTCCTCGTGGAAAAGTCAACTAACTAGGACAACTAAATTTTGCAATCAATCGGTAAGCAGATTGAACACATTGTCCATGAGCCCACCGATCCGGCTCGAAGACGCCGCCGGACCGCGAACGCCTGAGAAATTTAACCTGGCGATCACTCAGCGATCCATCGACCATAGGTCGCCAGGGAGATTTGACGTGATCCAGAGACGCACCGACTTCACCCGCGTGATTGCCGGCGCCAAAGTCCAGAAGGGCATCAAGTGGGCGGATGTCGCCACGAGTGTCGGGCAAAGCAAGGAGTCGACGAAAGCTGCACGCCCCGGACAAATGACGCTGGATCAAACTCAGGGATCGACGCTCGGCAAGATCGTCGGCCTGCTGGACGAAGCTGCTGCGTGGTTGCAGATCATTCCGGACAAAGGTTCGATGCCGAGCGCCGTTCCGACCGATCCGCTGACTTATCGCTGGTATGAAATCGTCACCGTCTCGGGCACCACGATCAGGGAGCTGATCCACGAAGAGTGCGGCGATGGCATCATGAGCGCGATCGAGGTTTCGCTCGATATCCAGCGCCAGGCCCATCCGAAGGGCGACCGCGCCCAAGCCCCGCTGTCGAGAAAATTCCTGCCCTATAAAGCGTCTTGATTCGACGGGCCGGCACGCGCTCGTTCGTGGCGAACCACCCTCAACAGAGCGCCGCGGCAATCCGGCTCGCCATGCGGGCTATACCGGTGGCGATCTGCTTTTCCCGTCGAGTATCAAGCCGCGCGATGGGTACGCTGGTGCTCACCGCAACGCGTTTGCCGAGCGGCGTCACTCCGACATACGCCGCAAAGCAAGCGAGCCCGATACTGACCTCTTCGCGCTCGCTTGCCAGACCGCATGCCCGCACGCCTGCGAGTTCGCGCAGCAGGGCAGTGCGCCGGGTGGTCGTGCGCGGTGTCAGAGCTTCGAGACGTTCCGGCAGCACGGCCGCCACCTCTGCGTCCGGGAGGCTGGCCAGCAATGCCTTACCCAAGGCACAGCAATGTGCCGGCAAGCGCGAACCGAGATCCGACACGAGCCGCACCGGCCGCTGGGCATCTTCGCGCGCAATGTAGACCACCTCAGCGGCATCCAGCACGGCAAGCTGCACCACTTCGTTATGCGTTGCGACGAACGCGCTCGCTTCGTTGCGGAACGCCGACTGCAAGCCGTCATGCCGCACGTACGCACTGCCCAGTTCAAACAGTTTCAGGCCGATGATGTAGCCGTCGCTACGCTTTTCGATCCAGTGACGGCCCTCAAGCGAATCGAGCAGCAAGTAAAGTGTGCTGCGCGACAAACCGGTCGCCTCCAGCAGTGCCGACGCGCGTACCGGACTCTGCGCCTGGGCGAGGATCTCGAGAACGTCGTGTGCGCGCTTGACTGCGGGGACTTCGTAAGCGGTTTTCATGGGCGGTACGTCCGGCTAGATCGGCACGGGAGATTGTCCAACAGGTTGAATGGAACATCAACATGATGGACACTCGCCGGATGCGTGGCTACGATCGATTTTCCTGCCACGAACGCTTCCTGATCCCATGCAACCTGATCCCGCCTCTTGCCTTCCTGACGACCTCGATCACGCGGTTCTGATTGGCCGTGTCTGGCGAACCGCGCCTGTGGAGGGCCCGTGCGTCGTTGCCGTCCGTGGCGGCCAGGTCTTCGATATCACCGCGACCGTTCCCACCACGGCGGACCTGTTTGACCGCGACGACGCGCTGGCGATCGCCCGTGACGCACCCGGCGAAGCCCTCGGACCCGTCGCGGCACTCGTCGACGCGAGCTTCGCACCGGCTCATCAAACCGGCAGGCGCCTCCTCGCGCCGTGCGACGTGCAGGCTATCAAGGCCTGCGGTGTCACATTCGCCGTGAGCCTGCTTGAGCGCGTGATCGAAGAGCAGGCGGGGGGCGACGCAGCCAAAGCGCTCGACGTGCGACGCACGATTACCGAACTGATCGGCACCGATCTCGCCAGGATCAAACCCGGCTCCGACGCCGCCATGAAACTCAAAGCCGAGCTCGAGCGTCGGGGTGCCTGGTCGCAATACATGGAAGTGGGCATCGGGCCGGACGCGGAGGTGTTTTCCAAATCGCAGCCCATGTCCTCGGTTGGCCTCGGTGCGACGGTGGGTTTGTATCCCACTTCGGCCTGGAACAACCCGGAGCCCGAGATCGTGCTCGCCGTGAATAGCGCGGGGCGGATTGTCGGCGCGACGCTGGGCAACGACGTGAATCTGCGCGATATCGAGGGCCGCTCAGCGCTGTTGCTTGGCAAGGCCAAAGACAACAACGGCTCGTGTGCGATCGGACCGTTTGTACGCCTGTTCGATGAGCGCTTTACGCTCGACACGGTACGGGCGGCGAGTCTGTCGCTACGCATCGAAGGCCCGGATGGCTTTGTGCTCGAAGGCGTGAGCCACATGAGTGAAATTAGTCGCGACCCGGCTGATCTCGTCGGCCAGACATATGGTCCACATCATCAGTACCCCGATGGATTCATGCTGTTCCTCGGCACGATGTTCTCGCCGATCAAGGACCGCGACGCGCCCGGTGCAGGCTTCACGCACCATCTGGGCGACGTGGTGACGATTGCCACGCCGTCGCTCGGCGCCCTGGTGAATACGGTGCAGCTCTCCACGAACATCCCGCCGTGGACGTTCGGGGTGAGGGCGTTATACGGAAGCCTCGCAAAACGCGGCCTGCTTTGAACTGCTGATGAGAGGCGCTGGGCCGCCTAGTCCAGCGGCTTCCACGCCGTCTCACGAAAAGCGATGACAGCGGGCAAGGAAACCGCGGCACCGAGAATCACGTAGTACGTCACCGAGATCGGCGCGCCCGTGCTCGCGATCAGCCACGTGGCAATGAAAGGCGCGAAGCCGCCGAAGATCATCGATGCCAGGTTGTAGGCGGTGCTCAAGCCCGTGAGACGCCGCCGGGTCGGGAACATCTCCACCAGTGCCGCCGCCATGCTGCCGATGAACAGACCGCAATTGGCGCTGAGCAAAGCCTGAATGAACGCGCATAGCGCGAAGTTGTGGCTGTGCAGAATGACCCACACGAGCGGATACGAAAACAGCAGAAAGAAGATGCAGCTCGTCAGCAGAACGGGCCTGCGTCCAATCAGATCGGAGAGCGCGCCTGACGTCACCACGGCTACACCCGTAGCGACTGTCGCAATGGCAGTCGACCACAATGCGCGACCGGCACTCCAGCCCACGTAATGCTGCAAAAAGGTCGGAAAATACGAGAGATAGATATAAATCGCGACTGACTGCACTGCCACAAACGCGAATGCAAACATCATCTTCCTGATGGGCAGGCGCGTCGTTGCGTCGACTGGTGTTTCGGCTTCTGCTGCACGTTCGAACACCGGCGTCTCACCAATCTTGTTGCGCGCGATGACGCCAAGCGGCCCGACAATCGCGCCGAGCAGAAACGGAATGCGCCAGCCCCAGTTCGCCATGAGTTCCGGTCCGAGGCCGGAACTCAGCAATGCAGTCACTGCCGTGCCTACCATCTGACCAAGAAAAATGCTGCCTGGATGGAAACTGCCGTAGAGACCTCGGTGACGCGAGGGCGCCCATTCAACCAGATAGGATGCCGAACCACCCCATTCCCCGCCAGCGGAAAAGCCCTGCAAAATGCGGGCAATCACAAGCAGCACCGGCGCGCCGATGCCGATGGTCGCGTAGGTGGGTAGCAGTCCGATCAGACACGTGCCGGCTGCCATCAGCCCGATCGTCAGCAGTAGCGCAGGTTTGCGGCCTTTCGCATCGCCGTAGATGCCGATCAACAGGCCGCCGACCGGGCGCGCCACAAAACCGACGCCAAACACCGCAAAGGTGGAAAGCAACGCGACAGTTGGCGTGGAGTTCGGGAAAAAGTGTCTGCTGATGATCGTGGCGAGAAAGGCGTATACCGTGAAGTCGTACCACTCCAGCGCATTGCCGAGAATCGACGCGAGGATGACGCGCGCGCGCATGGGTTGCGTTTGCGCCAGCGTGACGGCGGCGGGTGAAGTGGCATGCATTGTTGTCTCCTGATTCTGGAATGTCGTGCTTCGGGTCAGCCCGTCGCGCCTGCGCCGCCGTACGAGCTAGGACGCATTGCATCGGCAAAATTATTAATAATCACGAATACGCACGTCAATCGCACGGTTGAAAGAAGCCATAAAAATAGGTGTAAACACCGTTCTTCTTGACCGTAAGACCATGCATTATCAATAATGTACCCAGGAAATCTGAACCGTGCAGACGCACTGATGTGGAGAAAGGTAAATGTTGAGAGTGGGTTTGATCGGGGCTGGCTGGGTGACACAGCATCACCTCGCTGGCTGGCAACGGCTGGCGCCGCGCGCAAAAGTGGTCGCGATCGCCGACCCTTCGCGCGAGCGCGCGAGTCGCCGGGCAAGCGAGTTTGGCATTGAACGCGTGTACGAGAGTGCCGAGGCGTTGCTCGACGCAGGCCAGCTCGATGCCGTCGATATCGCGGCGCCACGCGAAGTCCACGCGACGCTCGTCAGAATGGCTGCGGCGCGCGGCCTGCCGGTTCTGTGCCAGAAGCCGCTTGCGCCGACCTACGACGAGGCCTGCGCGCTGGTTGCAGAAGTGGCCGGCAAAACCCGCTTGATGGTCCACGAGAACTGGCGTTTTCGCGCTTACTACCGGCAGATTGGCGCATGGCTGAAAGCAGGGCGAGTGGGCCGCGTCACTCAGGCGCAGATGACCTTGCTGACCTCCGGCCTGCTGCCCGATGCGCAAGGCAAGTTGCCTACGGTCGAGCGTCAGCCTTTCATTGCGACGCTCGACAGGGCGCTCGTGATGGAAGTGCTGATCCACCACATCGACGCGTTACGCTTCCTGCTAGGTGATCTCACGCTGGTACATAGCCGGCTCGGCAAGCAATGCACGGGTATCGTCGGTGAAGACCGGGCTGCGTTGACCTTTACCAGCGAGAGCGGGGCGGTCGTCAATCTGCTGGCCAATTTCTGTGTGTATGGCGAGCCGCCCGCTCAGGCCGATCAACTGCTTGTGATCGGCGAGCAGGCCACCGTCCGTCTGGCAGGTGCTACGCTGAGCCGCCACGGTGTCGAAGCCGAGCAACTGAACTACGATCTGGGCGCGTGCTACCTCGATTCGTACGCGTCCGCCATCGCGCACTTTGTCGACGCCCTGAGCGCGGACACGCCGTTCGAAACGTCGCCTGAAGACAATCTGCGCACGCTCGCGCTCGTCGAACAGATCTATGCGCGTGGTTGATTCCAACATGGCCGGCTCAGACCTCGCAATGACGACGTCCACATGAATTCCAACAGTAAGCCCGATACCGAAATAGCGAAGGCGCGCTCTGCGCCCATGCAGATCGAGGACATCGCACACGCGCTGCGCGAGGACATCATTTTCGGTCGGCTCGCGCCGGGAACCCGGCTGGTGGAAGACCATCTGATGGCTCGCTTTGCAGCCAGCCGGCACTTTACGCGCCAGGCGCTTTATGAACTGGAGCGCCTCGGTATCGCCGTGCGGGAAAAGAATAAGGGCGTGTCAGTGCGTGTGCTGACGCCAGCCGAAGTGCGGCAGATCTACGAAGTGCGCGAGTTGTTGCAACGGCAGGCCGCGCTACGCATTGCGTTGCCCGCATCCGCAGAGCTGATCGCCTCGCTCGAGCGGCTGCACAAGGACTATCAGCGCTTCCTGCGGGCCCGCGATTTCGGCGCGCTGCACGAGACCAACGATGCATTCCATATCACGATGCTGTCGGCGTGCGGCAACCAGTACCTTGTTGAATCGATCAGGCACTACATGCGTTTGAGCTTACCGGTCCGTTCAACCAGAACCGCCGACCTCGCGCATGCGCAGCAATCGGCGCGCGATCATCACATGATGATTCAGGCACTGAAGGGTACCGATAGCTGGGCGGTCGCCCAGCTATGCGTCGACCATCTGCAGAGCGCGAAGAACGACTATCTGCGTGACCGCGATTTGTCCCGGCTGATTTCGCCCTCCGCCAAACCGGTTTGAAATCCACCACGGCGTTGGCGCTTATTTACTGTCCTTATTGCTCGCAGCGAGGCTGCGAAATGCTGCGGATTCGGCCGCGTGCCGCGGCCGGACGAACAGGACGGTTACCACTAGCGCCGCAGCACAGAATGCGGCGAGGGCGCAGAGTCCATCGGCGTAGCTGTCCGATGAGCGCTTGAAGAGACCGACGAGATAAGGTCCCGCGAAGCCGCCAAGATTGCCGATCGCGTTGATGAACGCAATCCCGCCCGCAGCCGCCGGGCCGCGCAAATAGACCGACGGCAGCGTCCAGAAAGGTCCCTTGCAACCGAAGATGCCGACAGCGGCCACGCTCAGCGCCGCAATCGACCAGGCCGACGCCCCCAACGCGCCGGCCGCGACGAGACCCGCGGCGGCTAGCACCATCGTACCGGCGAGGAACCAGCGCCGCTCATTGAAGCGATCGGACAGGTTGCCGATCACCAGCATGCCGACACAGCCGGCAATATAGGGAATCGATGTGATCAGCCCGACGCTGAGGTTGCTATAGCCTTGCTGCTTGATGATTTGCGGCAGGAAGAACGACAACCCGAGGTTCGCGCCCGTCGCACAGAAGTAGATGAACGCGAGCAGCAGCACGGTCGGATTCGCGAGCGCCTTGCCGAGACCAGCGATCTTGCCGCTGGACGAGGGCGCGGCATCATCAGCGGCCAGTTCCTTTTTAAGCCATGCCTGTTCGTCCGCGGTCAGCCACGCGGCATGCTCCGGGCGGTCGGTCAGCAGTCGCAGCGCAATGAACGCGCCGACCAGCGCGGGCAAGCCTTCAATGATGAAAAGCCATTGCCATCCCTTCACGCCCAGCGCGCCGTTCATCTGCAGAATCAGCGTGGAGACCGGCGCACCGACCGCAATCGAGATGGGAATGGACAGCATGAACGCCGAGACGATCCGCGCCCGGTAGCGCTCCGGAAACCAGTAGGTCAGATAGAGAATCACGCCCGGAAAAAAACCCGCCTCGGCGATTCCCAGCAGAAACCGTAGTGCAATGAAGCTCACGGGTCCGGTCACGAGGGCCATCGCGCACGCCAGCACGCCCCATGTCAGCAGGATGCGCGCAATCCAGATACGCGCGCCGACCCGCACCATCATCACGTTGCTGGGAACCTCGAAGATGAAGTACCCCACGAAGAAGATGCCCGCACCCCAGCCGAACAGATAGGGCGTGAGGCCGATATCCCTGTTCATGGTCAGGGCCGCAAAGCCGACATTGATCCGGTCGACGAACGAGATCACATACAGGACCATCAGAAGCGGGATCACGCGCCAGAAAATCTTGCGTATGACGGTCTTTTCGCTGAGCTCTTGCATGATGTTCCAGGAGGCTGGCGTTGAAATACCGGAAGGGCCGAGCCGCGCTAAAACTGCAGCGAGGTTTCAAGGCGGGGTCCGCGCGCATGCGCGGCGCCGTCCACCTTGAACACCGCTACCGCGTTGCGCAGCAGTTGAGCCTGCTCGGCCATGGATTGCGCCGCCGCCGTCGCCTGCTCGACGAGCGCCGCGTTTTGCTGCGTGACCTGATCCATCTGCGTGACGGCCTGATTGACCTGGTCGATACCTGTGCTCTGCTCGTCGGAGGCCGCCGAAATCTCGTTCATGATGGCCGTGACACGCGCCACCGAGCGGACCACTTCGTCGATCGTGCTGCCGGCTTCCTCAACCAGCTTCGAGCCCGAACCGACACGCTCGACAGACTCGCCGATCAGCTGCTTGATTTCTTTCGCAGCCGTGGCACTGCGCTGCGCGAGCGTGCGGACCTCGCCCGCCACCACCGCGAAACCGCGTCCCTGTTCGCCGGCACGCGCTGCTTCGACGGCCGCGTTGAGGGCGAGGATGTTGGTCTGGAACGCAATGCCTTCGATCACGGTGATGATCTCCGCGACTTTCGACGAACTGTCGGTGATGCCCCGCATCGTCTCGACGACGCGTCCCACCACTTCGCCGCCGCGCTGCGCGACGCGCGAGGCGTCGCCCGCAACGGAAGTGGCCTGGCGCGCGTTCTCGGCGTTATGGCGGACCGCGCCAGTCAGTTGTTCCATGCTCGACGCGGTTTCCTGCAACGACGCAGCCTGTTCTTCAGTGCGGCGCGACAGGTCGGTGGTGCCCGAGGCAATCTCGTCGGTCGCGGTGGCGATCGAATCGGCCGACACCATGATCTTGCCGATCGTCAGCGTCAATTGTTCCTGCATCTGCTTCATCGAATACAGCATGCTGGCGCTGTCGCCGGGCGCCGTCACGACCATCGCGCTCAGGTCGCCACGGGCGATCTGTGTGGCAATGCGCGCGGCGTCCGACGGATCGCCGCCCAGGCTCAGGCGCACGCTGCGGCTGATCCACAGCATCGCCGCCGACACGACCGCGCCGATGACCAGCACGATCAGCAGGTATTCGAGCAGCAAGCGCTGAAACGCAGCGGCAACATCAGTCAGATAAAGACCCGAATCGATGTACCAGTCCCACGGTTTGAACTGTTTGACAAAGGCGATCTTGGTCTCGTAATCGAAGCCGGCGCCGTTCGGCACGCGTCCTTCGAACTGCGCGTAGCCTTCGCCGCTCGGGTTTTGAGCGGCACGCACCTGTTCGACGAACAGCAGCTTGCCGGTTGGATCCTTGGCGCCGCTCACATCCTTGTTGAGCAGGTCGGGAAGCACCGGATGCATGAGCACCCGCGGATACGAGTCCAGGATGAAGATGTAGCCGCCCTTGCCGTAGCGCATCGCCTTCAGGCGTGCGATGGCCTCCTTTTTGGCGTCATCCACGGTGATCTCGTGACGGTCGGCCTGTGCGGCCAGATCGGCGACAATCGCCGCCGCCGATTCGACCACGCTTCTGATGGTGGCCTTGCGCTCTTCGAGCATGGTTTTGTGCGATTCCATCACCGCACTTCCTGCGAACAGAAGAAGTCCTATCCACATGACGGCGAGTGCCGCCCACAACTTCGCATTCAGACTCAGGCGACTCACTTCCGTTTTCTCCGCGTTATCTCGATCGACATACTGACCTCTCGTAGGGATCTGCCCTGGTTGCTAAGGCTTCCTTTGAGTTATCGGTAGGAGGTTCAGCATTCTTTAGACAAAACTGACGGAAGTTTTAATTCAATGCTAAAAGTTTCATCTATGTGATTGCACGTTGCTTAAGGGTTCGCTCACCAACGTAGGAATCCACATTAACGACAGCAGGAAGGAGCGGGAAGATGAATGGCAAAGGCATTCGCACCCGGCATGTGCGAGTGCAGGTCATGAGATGCACGGGCGCCCACCGCCCGCGCATCTCCGCTTTGCTACAACGATTAAAGCAGTTCGCCAAGGCGCTTCGTCTGTCTTCTGACGAGGCGTTCGATATCGACGAGGTCGGCTGCCGACAGTTTCGGACCCGGTTTGCGCAGTGCCGCCGAAGCGATCACGCCGCGTTGCGCCATGAGGTGTTTGCGCACGGCGAGGCCAATGCCCGACTGCTGTTCATAGCGGGCGAGGGGCAGATAGGCGTCGAACAGATCATGCGCCCGTTCGATATCGCCGTTCGCATGAGCCGCGCACACGTCCACCATCATTTCCGGGTAGGCAAAACCGGTCATTGCGCCATCCGCGCCACGGCTCAGTTCTTCGGGCAGGAAGAGTCCGCCGCCATTGCCTGTCAGGATCGACACACGCTTGAGCTCGCCTTTGTCGCTCGCCGCGCGGAGGGCCGACAGTTTGGCGAGTCCCGGCGAATCTTCATGCTTGAGCATCACGCAGGCCGGCGAGTTCTTGAGAATTCGCAGGATCACCGGTGTGGACATCTGCACGCCGGTCGAGACCGGATGGTCCTGCAAAACCCACGGGCAGTTCTCGCCTAACGTCTCGTTGACCATGTCGAAGTAGGCGACGATCTGATCGTCGGTACGCAGCGTCGGAGACGGTGCCACCATGACGCCGGAGGCGCCCATCTCCATCACGCTCGCGGCCAGTTCGCCCATGGGCGCGAAACCCGCCGCAGATGCACCGACCACCACCGGCACACGATCAGCGACGCGCGCCAGCACCCGCTTGACGAAGGTGCGCGATTCGTCGGCGGTGAGCTTGGTTGCTTCGCCGAGAATGCCGAGAATCGTCAGACCGGTCGCGCCGCGCTCCAGATAGAAATCCACCATGCGGTCGGTGCTCGCCAGATCGAGGGCGCCGCTGTCGGTGAACGGCGTCACCGCGATCAGAAAGACGCCTTTGGCAGTGGGGTTCAGCAAGTTGCTCATAGTCCGGCTCGTGGTTTCGATTGACCTGATGATGCCCGCGCGTCAACGCGTCACTTTTTCGCCTGTTTTGCCAGCTCCGCTTCGTAACGCGCTTTCGTCTCGGCGTTAGGCGGATAGAGGCCCGGCAGCGTCGCGCCCTTGTTGACCTCCTGCAGCACCCATTCCTCGAAGCGCTCCTTGCGCAAAGCGAGTTCGACCACTTCTTCGAGCAGGTCCGCGGGGATCAGCACAGCGCCGTCGGTGTCGGCTACCACCACATCATTCGGAAACACCGCAACGCCGCCGCAGGCGATCGGGTCTTGCCAGCCGACAAACGTGAGCGCGGCCACCGAGGCGGGCGCCGCGGTGCCGCGGCACCAGACCGGCAGGCCGGTCTCGACCACGCCCACCACGTCGCGCACCACGCCGTCCGTGATCAGCGCGGCAACGCCGCGCTTTTGCATGCGCGCACAGAGGATGTCGCCGAAGATACCGGCATCGGTGACACCCATGGCGTCGACCACGGCGATGCAGCCTGCCGGCATCGACTCGATGGCGGCCCGGGTCGAAATGGGCGAGGCCCACGCAGCGGGCGTCGCCAGGTCTTCGCGCGCCGGCACGAAGCGCAGCGTAAATGCGCGTCCAACCTGACGCTTCTGATTGCCGGTCAACGGCGCCGGGCCACGCATCCAGATCTTGCGAATGCCTTTTTCCAGCAGCACGGTCGACAGCGTCGCGGTGGTAATGCCCGCAAGCGCGCTGGCGATCTCGGGGTTCAGGGGCAGTGTCTCGGTAGTCATGTGAATCACTCCGTATTCAGTTGCGGGAGGGCGCTCATCGGGGCGTTCATCGGGACGCTCAGATGCTGGCGATCAGTCCGCCGTCCACGCGAATCACCGAGCCGGTGATGTAAGCCGCCTGCGTGCTGGCAAGGAACGTCACCGCCGATGCGTACTCGCGCGGCTCGCCATAGCGTCCGACCGGAATCGACGCCACGCTCTCGGCGCTCACTTCCGCGACGCTGCGACCTTCGCGTTTGGCCTTCTGCTCATCGAGGAAGGTGATGCGCGGTGTCGCGATACGGCCCGGCAGCACGATATTGGATGTGACACCGTCGCGGCCCACTTCACGTGCGAGCGTCTTCGACCAGCCCACCAGCGACATGCGCAGCGCGTTCGAAATGCCGAGCCCCGCAATCGGCGCGACCACGCCCGACGACGTGCTGGTGATCACGCGGCCCCACTTGCGCTCGCGCATGCCGGGCAATACCTGGTCCGTAATCGCAATCACCGACAGCACCATCGACTGGAAGCTCTTCGTCCACAGATCCACGGACTGTCCCGCAGCCGGCGTCGGCGGCGGCCCGCCGGTGTTGTTCACCAGAATGTCCACGCCGCCAAACGCTGCGTTGATGGCCTGGATCCGGTTTTCGACGATGCTCAGGTCCGCCAGATCCCATTGCAGCGGCAGCGCTTCGGCGCCGGCGGCGCGGATCTCGGCGACGGTCTGCGCCAGCGCGTCTTCATTGATGTCGGCGACGGCGATGCGCGCGCCTTCGGCTGCGAGGGCTCGCGCAATGGCGCCACCTAGCCCGCCAGCTGCGCCGAATACGAGCGCGGTCTTTCCAGCAATTCCTAGATCCAAGGTGCGACTCCCAAGATGGACGGTGATGAGTGGACGGTGCTGAGGCAGCCGGCGTCGTAGCGGACGGCCCAGTGACGGGTTAGTATAGGAAACTAGAAGTTCGATACAAAACGGATAGTTTTTTGTCTAAGCATAGAAAAGATTGATACATGATTCGCTATCTCCGAACCTTCGTCGTGGCTGCTGAAACCGAATCATTCTCGGCGGCGGGCAACCGGCTTGGGCTGACTCAATCCGCGGTCAGCACGCAGATCCGCCGCCTCGAGGAAGAGCTGGGCTACGCGTTGTTCGACCGCACGGGCAAGTCGGTCACGCTGAGCAGCGAGGGCCGCGAGGTGCTCGAACAGGCAGCGCGCATTCTCGAGTCGTTCGAAGGCCTGAAGCAGAAGCAGGGCGGCACGGGCCGGGTCGCCATCAACCTCGGCGCGATTTCCACGGTACAGCACAGCTTTCTGCCGAAGGCATTGCTGCGCTTTCGCCACGAACAGGCCATGGCGCAAATCAATATCGTGCCGGGCACCTCGATCCAGTTGCTCACGCGCGTCGATTCGCACGACCTCGACGTCGCGGTGATGATCAAGCCGCGGCTCGGTTTGCCGGCGGATCTGAAGTGGATTCCGCTGATGCAGGAACGCTACGTCGGCGTGGCGCCCGAAGGTTCGCCCACCGATCTGGGCGAGCTGTTCCGCGAGCGACCCTTCATCCGCTATGACCGGCGCTCGCACGGCGGCCATCTGGTCGACCGGTTTCTGAAGCGGCACAGCCTGTGGACCATGGACAGCATCGAAGTGGACGAACCGTCCGTGATCCTGAAGATGGTGAGCGAGGGCCTGGGATGTTCGATCATTCCCGGCGAACTGGTGCCTCTGGCGCGTACGGCGGGAATCATGGTGATTCCGCTGCCCGGGCGCCCGCTGCTGCGCGAGATCGGCATTCTGATCAGACTGGCGGCAATGAACCGGCAGCCCGCCATGACGCTCATCGAAAGTCTCGCTGCGGAAGCGCAGCTCATTCAGCAGGATCAGCACGAGTAGAGCCGCCTCACCGGCTATCGTCGACCGTTGAAGCTTATATACTGAATTTGCGGCCCCCGCGCCGACCTGCGAATCTTCGATTCGTGATCGTCTTCAGGAAAGGGGCCTTGCCCGCTTCACTGCGTCGCGCCCGCCGCGTGCAACGCATCGGCTGCCGCCGTATTGTGTTGCGCGATCGCCATTTGCAGCGCGGTTCCGCCACGCGCGTCCACGTGATTCGGGTTGGCGCCGTGCGCCACCAGCACCGGGATCATGTCGAGGCGGCCAAACAGCGCGGCAAACGACAGCGCGGTTTCGCCGGCGTTGTTGGTTTGATCGATATTGCATCGCGTATCCAGCAGGATCTTCGCAATGTTCGTCTCGCCCTTGAAGAGCGCGCCCATCAGCGCGGTATTGCCGTGTTGATCCGCGGCGCACGCATTGGCGCCGGCGGCAAGCAAAGTCTCGAGCGTATCCGGATGATCGTCATACGCGCTCAGAATCAGCGCCGTATAGCCTTCGGGCGTTCTGGTTTCGAGCGGGTAGTGCGCGTCGATCAGCAATTTGACGATGTCGGTTCGTCCGGCGCGCGCTGCGGCGAACCAGTCGTCGGTGTACTTCGATGCGGCCGCTGTGTTATCCGCACCCGCATATCCTTGCGACAGGTACATATGCTGCGCGCAACCCGCCGTGATCAATACGGCTATGGCCGCGGCCGCCGCGCTGCGAATCCTGCGCCCTGCGGTAGAAAGGCTTCGCATGTGTGCTCCATCGAAAGTGGTCTGTGGCCGTAGTGATGAGCCTGCTCGCGCAGGCTCATCGTGATGGCTTAGTTGTCGCTCAGGTGCGCCGCCATGCTCTGCACGCGCGACACGTCCGCGTTAGTCGCGTGCGCGAGACGGCTGCCGTAGTCGGAATCAGCCTTGTAGAAGTACGACAGCATCGTGTACTTGTTCGCGTCGTTCGTAACGTGTGACAGGTCGGCCGAGAGGGCCGTCACCAGATCCGTCTTGTCCTGCTCGGACAGGCTGCGGTAGTACTCACCCGCCTGGCGGAAGTCGAGCGTCTTGTGGATCGCCTGTTGCTGGATCGTCCCCGACAACGGCGTACGCACGGCCTTGTACTGCGGCTGCTCGGCCAGTTCGTTGATACCGGACGGCTCGTAGTTGACTTCACCCTTGCGGTCGCCGGCATTCATCAAGCCGTCCTGGTTGTTGTTGTTCACCGGCACAACAGGACGATTGACCGGCAGATCCATGTAGTTCGGTCCGAGGCGGTACATCTGCGTATCGGCGTAGGCGAACAGACGGCCCTGCAACATCCGGTCTTCAGACGGCTCGATGCCCGGTACCAGACGCGACGGCGCAAACGCGGACTCCTCGGTGGACTGGAAGTAGTTATCCGGAATACGGTTGAGCGTCATGGTGCCGACCTTCTGCTCAGGAATCGAGGTCGGCCATACCTTCGTGTCGTCCAGCGGGTCGAAGTCGTACTTGGCCAGATCCTTCGGCGACATCACCTGGATGTACAGGTCCCATTGCGGATACGAACGCGCCTTGACCGAGTTGTACAGGTCGTCGGTCATCATGTTCCAGTCCGCGCCGATCGAATGCGGGATGTCCTGCGGGCGGATGCCCTGAACGCCCTGACGGCTCTTCCAGTGGAACTTCACGTAGTGCACTTCGCCCTGGGCATTGACGAACTTGAACGCGTGCACGCCGAAGCCATCCATGTGACGGTACGAGTCAGGCATGCCCTCGTCCGTGTACAGGTGCGTCAGCATGTTGGTCGCTTCGGGCGTGTGCGCGAAGAAGTCGAAGGCGAGATTCGGATCCTGCACGCCCGTCACCGCGGACGGCTTGTTCGCGTGCACGAAGTCCGGGAACTTGATGGCGTCGCGAATGAAGAAGACCGGCCAGTTGATGCCGACCATGTCCCAGTTGCCTTGCTGCGTGTAGAACTTGATCGCGAAGCCGCGCGGGTCGCGAGCCTGTTCAGGCGATCCGCGATAGCCCATCACGGTCGAAAAGCGCACGAAGACCGGCGTTTTGGTGCCCGGCGTGAACACCTTGGCCGTGGTCAACGAACTGATGTCGGCAGTCGGCACGAACTCGCCGAACAGACCTGTGCCGCGCGCGTGAACCACGCGCTCCGGAATGCGTTCGCGGTCGAAGCGTTGCAGTTTCTCGATGAGATTCGAGTCCTGCAGCACGACCGGACCTTCGGGACCGGCGGTTTCGGAATTCTGATTGTCGGCGACCGGCGCGCCCGTATCACGGGTCAACATGCCGTCGGCGCGGGCGACTTGCGTGACGGCAAGGGCGGAGCACAGGGAGAGAATGCTTGCTGCGATTTGTGTCTTGGATATTTTCACGGTGTTTTCCTGCTTCGGTGGGGACCGCGCGTATCGTAGGATTGGGAGATTTAAATCGCCAATCTATTTCTTCTATTCTTTCGATAGCGGCGCATTTGCAGAACGATAAACACGCTAATAGAAAATGAGAATTGGATTTCTAATGAGTTTTTATATGATATACGCGCGAGAACCCGCCAGACGCCCGTGTGGCTTGGCTCGGACAGGATTTAGGGCAGCCAGATATGACAGGACACCAACAGATATCTGTGCTTTCAGGACAGAACCTGATTAATAAAAGTCGGGGAGGAGATTAATGCGGGGAATGCGACGCACCGGGTTATTGCGTTTTATATGCGTCGTATTGAGGATTATTCTGAAAAGTGCAATGCCGCAATGACACCGGGTCATGCGGCTTGCCCCAATCAGACGTTTTAGTTCGTGGCGGGTGTCGTCGCCGTGGCGACGAGTGCGGGCGTTGCCGCCACTTGCGCGAGCTCGTCGCTCGACCAGCCACCACCGAGCGCATCCAGAAGTTGCACGTTCGCGCTGAGCTGGCGCGTCTGGATATCGAGCACGCCGAGCTCTGCCTGGAGTTCGACCGTCTGCGCCTGCACGACATCGAGGTAGCCCACGGTGCCTTGCTTGTACTGGCTCAACGCGAGATTCACCGAATACTGCGCGGCACTCGCGGCGTCCTTCTGCTGGCCGAGCGCCGTGCCCAGGTAGGACAGCAGCGCGAGGTTGTCCTCCACCTGCTGGAAAGCCGCCAGCACGACGCTGCGGTAACGTTCACCCGCCTCCTCGGTTGCCGCCTTGGCTGCATCCAGCTGTGCGCGCCGGAAGCCGCCGTCGAACACGTATTGGACGAGTTGCGGGCCGATTGCCCAGAACAGATTGGGCGCGCTCACGAGGCCCGAGTAGGCTGCGCTTTGCACGCCGCCCTGCAGGCCCAGCGTGATGTCGGGGAAGTAGGCCGCGCGCGCCACGCCAATCTTGGCATTGGCCTCGGCAACCCGGCGCTCGGCCGCCGCGACATCAGGGCGGCGTTGCAGCAGCGTCGAAGGCAGACCGGTTGGGACCGCGGGCAGGGGGATCACGGCAGTCTGCTGCGGCAAGCTGAATTCCGATGCAGACGTGCCTACGAGTACCGCAATGGCGTGCTCGATCAGCGCGCGTTGCGCGAGGTTTTGCGACAGCTGCGACTGTGCGGATGACAGTTGCGTCTGCGCACGCGACACGTCGAGACCCGAGACGATGCCGCTGTTATGCAAGGTCTGCGTGAGCTGCAGCGCCTTTGCAAAAGCGATGACCGTCTGGTTCAACAGGTCGGTTTGCTGGTCGAGACCGCGCAGGCGGACGAAACTGTCCGCCAGTTCGACCTGCAGACTTAGCTGCACGGAGGCCAGATCGGCCTTGCTCGCCTGCGCTTCATCCTTGCCGGCCACGACCGAGTCTCGCACACGGCCCCACAGGTCGAGGTCGTATTTGACGCTGGCCCCGAGCGTGACCGAGTTGTAGTCGGCCGGCCCGTTTCCGCGTAACGGTGCGGTGTCGGACTGACGCTGGCGCAGCGGCACGGCGCTTGCAGTGACGGTCGGATACAGCCCCGACTCGACCTGTGCGACGAACGCTTGCGCTTGCGCATAGTGGGCGTAGGCGGCGCGCAAATCCGTATTGTTGGCGAGCAGCCGTGTTTCCAGATCGTCGAGTTGCGCGTCGCCGTACATCTTCCACCAGCCGTTGCGGTCGATCCGGTCGGCGGGCTGCGCGCTGGTCCATGGTCCGACCGTCTTGTACTGCGCGGCAACCGGTGTCGACGGCACCTGGTATTTTGGCGCGAGCGAGCAGGCGGACAGCGCGACGACGCTCGCCAGCAGCGCGGGAAGTCGAGCCGGCAGAGGAGTGCGGCGAGGCAACCGAAGCGACACCTTAAGCATGTCCGGCCGCCTTCTTGTCCGTGGCCGTCGCAACCTGCACGCTGTCGCCGTCGGCGAGTCCGTCAGGCGGCGTATCGATCACGCGGTCCGTTGCAGCGAGGCCCGAGCCGATCTCCACGGAGTCGCCCAGATCGCGGCTGATCTTCACCTGCTTGAAATGCACGTGACCATCCGCACCCAGCGTGGCCAACACCGTCCCGCGGCTGTCGAACACCAGTGCGCTGGCCGGCACACGCAGCGCATCAGGCGAAGCCGGCAGCGTGAACTTCAGGCTGGCGAAACCGCCCGGCAGCAGCTTGCCGTTCGAATTGTCGACCATCAACTGCACCAGCGTCGTGCCGGAACTCGAGTTGACCGAACCGGCCGCGGCGACCACGCGCGCGGTGAACTGCTGATTGGGATACTCGGGTACGGTCAGCGTCGCGCTCGTGCCGTCGTGGACCGCCGGGGCGTAGTTCTGCGGAACCTGCACGTAGACGCGCAATTGCCTGACCTCGGACACCGCGAACAGCTCCTGGCCCACGCCGCCGCTGCCGGCGTTTACCAGCGCGCCGACGTCGGTGTCGCGGGCGGTCACCACGCCGTCGAACGGCGAGACGATGCGCGCAAACGCCTTGGTGGCGACGAGGCGGTCCACATTGGCCTTCGCCGAGGCGACGATCGCCGCCTTCGCGGCGTAATCGGCCGTGCGTTGATCGACGTCCTGTTGCGCGACCGAATCCGTGCCGCGCAACGCTTCCCAGCGCTTGGCAGTGGTACCCGCCACCAACGCATTCGCTTGCGCGGTCTGTAAATCTGCACGCGCCTGCAGGATCTGCTGATCGAGTTCGGGCGTTTCGATCTCAGCCATCAGCTGGCCTGCCTTGACCGGCGCGCCGATATCGACATTCCACGACTTCAGATAGCCGCTCACCTGCGCAAAAATCGGCGCACGCGTAAACGCTTCGAGACGGCCGGGCAGTTGCAGCGAGGGCCCGTTCGCATCGCGGATGGGTTGGATCAGGTTGACGGTCGGCACAGCCTGGGCGTCGGTCCAGGTCTTGAGCTTGTGCGCGTCTTGCGCACGCAGCGCGAGACCGGACGCGACAATGCCGAACACGATCAAAAGGCCAACTGCACCGGCTACGACCAGCGGACGGCGTGACGGCGGATTAGTGGGGAAAGTGGATTCAGACGACATGAGCGGGACCTCCCGAGACGGATGCCGGGGTAGTGGCGCGCCCAGGGCGCGCGTGCACGATACAAAAGATGACAGGAACGAGGAACAGCGAAGCGGTAGTGGCGAACAGCAGGCCGCCGATCACGGCACGGCCGAGCGGCGCATTCTGCTCGCCGCCTTCGCCGAGGGCGAGGGCCATCGGCGCCATGCCGATGATCATCGACAGCGCGGTCATCAGCACCGGCCGGAAGCGCGTAAAGCCCGCCTCCAGCGCGGCCTTGAACGGATCGCCATGCTCGGCGAGGCGCTCGCGGCAGAAGCTGACCACCAGAATCGAGTTGGCGGTCGCCACCCCCATACACATGATGGCACCGGTGAGGGCCGGCACCGACAGTGTCGTATGGGTGGCGAACAGCATCCACACGATGCCTGCCAGCGCGGCCGGCAACGCCATCACGATCACGAACGGGTCGGCCCACGACTGGAAGTTGACGACGATCAGCAGATAGATCAGCACCACCGCGCCGAGCAGGCCGAACAGCATCCCGGCGAAGGCGCTGTTCATGGTCTGCACCTGACCGAGCAGCGCGACCGTCGAACCCTTCGGCAGCGTGCCGGCGTTCTCGTGCACGATGCGCTGGATGTCTGCCGCCACGGCGCCGAGATCGCGATCCTGGGTGGTCGCGAAAATCTCGACCATCGGCTGGATGTTGTACTGGCTGAACACCTCGTTGCTGCTGGTGCGTTGCACCGTCGCGAGGCCGCCGAGGATCTGCGGAGTGCCGCCGCCGCTTGCGGTGATCGGCAGGTTCTGCAGCGCGGCGAGCGAATCGAGGCTGTATTGCGGCGTCTGCATCACGATCGGATACGACACGCCGTTCGCATTGTTCAGCCAGAAAGTCGGCGCGACCTGGCTCGAACCGGCGAGGTTGACCACCATGCTGTTGGTCACGTCGCGCTCGGTAACGCCGACCAGCTGGGCACGCGTGCGGTCCACATCCACGTTGAAGGTCGGGTTGGCTTGCGACTGCGCGATCCGCGCGTCGACCACGCCCGGTACCTGGCGCACCTGGCGCAGCAGATGGTCGGCGTAGGCGAAGTTGGCGCTCAGGTTGTTACCGCGAATCTGCAGGTCGATTGGCGCGGGCGAGCCGAAGTTCAGGATCTGACTGATGATGTCAGCCGGCGGGAACGAGAAAGTCACACCCGGGAATTCGCGCGGCAAGCGCTCACGCATCTCGCGCACGTATTCGTCGGTCGGACGATGCCCTTCGTTCAGCGCAATCTGGATGTCGCCATCCTGCGAGCCGACCGTGCCGGTGTTGTTGTATGCGGTATTGATACCGCTGACCGGCAGGCCCATGTTGTCGACCACGGCGCCGAGATCTTCCGGCGGAATGATCTGGCGAATCGCGCCTTCGACATTCGCAAACACCTGCGCGGTCTTCTCGACCCGCACGCCGACCGGCGCGCGTACGTGCATCAGAATCTGGCCGGCATCCACGGACGGGAAGAAGTTGCGTCCCAGGAACGGCACCAGCGCGAACGACAGCATCACAAAGCCGAGGAAGCCGATCACGAACGGACGCCGATGGTTCAACGCCAGTTCGAGCAGACCGTGATAGCGGGCGCGGACCTTCTCGAAGCGCGCTTCGAAGCCGCGCTGAAAACGTCCGAGCGGACCCGGGCGCTTGGTCTCGTGTTCGTGTTCGCCGAGCGTGTGCTGCTTCAGCAGATATTTCGCCATGGTCGGCACGAGCGTTCGCGACAGGAAGAACGAGGAGATCATCGCGAAGATCACGGCCTCGGCCATCGGCACGAACAGGAAGCGCGCGACGCCGTTCAGGAAGAACATCGGCACGAACACGATACAGATACACAGCAGCGAGACGAACGCGGGCGTCACGATCTGCGCGGCGCCGTCGAGAATCGCCGTCTCCACCTCCTTGCCGTGCTCGAGGTGCCAGTTGATGTTTTCGATCGTCACGGTGGCATCGTCGACCAGAATCCCCACCGCGAGCGCGAGTCCGCCTAGCGTCATGATGTTGAGCGTCTCGCCGAGCGCGGACAGCGTCGCAATGGAGCCGAGAATGGCGAGCGGAATCGAGGTCGCGATGATGATGGTCGAGCGCCAGCTGCCGAGGAACAGCAGGATCATCAGGCTCGTCAGCACGGCCGCGATCACGCCTTCGCGCGCCACGCCGGTGATGGCGGCCCGCACGAAGATCGACTGGTCGCCGATCGCGTCGATCTGCAGATTATCGGGCCACGAGGCCTTGCCCGCTGCAACCTGCGCCTTGATGCCGGAGATGATCCCGAGCGTCGACACCGAGCCGTTCTTGAGCACCGACATCAGCACCGAACGCTTGCCGTTCACGTGCACGATATTGGTCTGCGGCGGGCTGCCGTCGCGCACGTTGGCAATGTCGCGAATGTAGACCGTGGTGCCGTTGGCCGCCTTGACCGGCAGATCGCCCAGGGCCTTGATCTGCGACGGCGCGTCGTTCAGCTGCAGCGTGTATTCGTAATCGCCGATCTTTTCCGTGCCGACCGGCGTGATCAGGTTCTGACCCGCGAGCGCATTGGCCACGTCCTGGGCGGACAGGCCGCGCGCCTGCATGGCCACCGGGTCCACATCGATCTGGACCTCACGCGTCTTGCCGCCGAACGGATACGGAATCGCCGCGCCTGCGACGGTGGTGAGCACCGGGCGCACCGCGTTCAGCCCAAGGTCGCCGAGGTTCTGCTCGGTGAGGCCTTTGCCCGACAGCGCGAGCTGGATGATCGGCACCGTCGACGCGTTGTAGTTCAGGATCAGCGGCGGCGTCGTGCCGGGCGGCAGCTGGCGCAACTGCGTTTGCGCGACGGCCGTGACCTGCGCATTCGCCGTGCTGATGTTCACGCCCGGCTGAAAGAAGATCTTGATGATGCCGAAACCGGCCACCGATTCCGCCTCGATGTGCTCGACGTCGTTCACGGTGGTCGTCAACGTGCGCTCGAACGGCGAGGTGATGCGGCCCGCCATCTGATCAGGCGGCAGACCCGTGTACTGCCACACCACGCTGATCACCGGAATCTTGATGTCGGGGAAGATGTCGGTGGGCGTCTTCATCGCGGACAACGGTCCGATGATCAGGATGAAGATCGCCAGCACGACGAAAGTGTAGGGTCGCCTAAGGGCTATACGGACTAGGCCGAGCATGACAATTCCAGGGCTTTGGGGGAAAACGTAATTGCGGCTGGGTACATACCGGCGGCTAGCGCGGCGTGCGACGGGCGCGAACTGCGTGCTTGCGCACGCCACGGACACACAACGCTGCCCGCGTCACTGCGCGCGCAGCGGCTGGTTCGAACGTGACGGAATGCTGGCTAAGGCTTCGAATAATCTGCATCTTTCGATAATCGCAACACGGCTTCTGATCAATCAAACAGGCTTGCACGTCTTTCAATCGACAGGCCGGTTATCCGGCTCTGTAGCGAAAGACTTCTGCAACGAAGGGGATTACCTTTGGAACATGTGTAAATGCGCCGCAATGAAACCCAAGCGGGAATGTACACAAAGCACTGGATTCTTGCTGAACGTCAAAAACAGACTTGAGGCATTGGAATACGACTAACCGGGGTCCGCTTGAGTGACGTATCAGGCAACCACGCAATGGCCATATGCGCGGAGAGAAGTGCCGATGCTGCATCCGTCACGCGCCGGAGCGACCGCCCTGGGTGGCGCCAATGCCTGCTAACGCCGTGTCTAAAGGGTTTCGTCGCGCCTGGACTGATTAGTCAGCGAAACACTTCGGGTCTTAAGGCGGGTATGGGTGCCATAGACGCGTTGACGAGCCGACGCAGATTAACGGTCGACTACGCGTTATGAAAGGGATCATTTGCGCAAAACAGTCGTGCGCAAAACGGAGGGAGTTTCGTTCGCGGAATGGAGAATTTATCCGCGCCCAGCAAGAAATGACTGTGCGCCGTTGTCATTCGCACGCCATATTCGCATGCCGTTTGAGACGTACAGCGCGTCTGCAACGAATGACGCAAATTGGGCCGGCTTCTTGAGGCGAAGCCGCGCTGGGATTTACAAAATGCTGCTCGAGAGGAAATCCGCGGTGCTTGAGCACTGTTGCAGCAGATTCGCGGAAACCGGCCGATTGAGATTGCCGCGTGGACTGTTCTCACGGTAACGGGTCACCACGAAGTCCACGAAGCGGCGTACGGCAACGGCCATATGCGGCTGCCCGGAATACAGGATCCACACGGTACGCTCGTCACCGTCGAGCGTAAAGCCGCCTAGCAGCGACTTGAGTGTGCCTGCGGCGAGCTCTTCCTGCACGATCGATTTCGACAGGCGGGCGATGCCCAGTCCCGCCAGTACCGCGCGCTTGACGATGAACGGACTCTGCGGGTTCATGATCGGCTTCACGACGATGCGATGCGTGCGCTCGCGCTCGCGGAATTCCCAATACCGGCTCGGTGCATCCGAGGCGAGCAGCACATCGTGGTGCGCGAGCGCCTCCGGCGTGTTTGGCGTGGGATGGCGGCTGAGATAAGCCGGTGTTGCGACGATCACGTCGCGGGTGCGGGCGAGCGGCCGGCAGACTAGCGACGAATCGCGCAAGCGGCGCTCGGCGCTGAAGCACACATCGAACTCGGTGACCGCGACATCGGCCAGATTCTCGAACACGGTCAGCTCGAAATTGGCGCGCGGTTCTTCGGCGCGATACGCCGCGAGGACTTCGGAGAGTTCGGTGTTCGCATAGGCGGAACAGGTTGCAATCCTGAGCGGGCCGCCCGGCTGGCTGGACGCAAAAGCAATCGTCTCGTCCATGCTGTCGAGCTGCTTCAGGACCTGTACGCAGCCCTGAAAGTAGCTCTCCCCGGCGGGTGTCAGCGCGACGCGCCGGGTCGTGCGATTGATCAGCCGCACGCTGAGGTGCTGTTCGAGCGTCGCAATGCTGCGAGTCACGACGGAGTTCGAAATTCCGAGTTGCTTGGCGGCTTCAGCAAAGTTCAGCGATTCCGCGACCTTGACGAAGATGCGTAGCGAGGCGAGCTGATTCATGGCGTGCTCCAGAAAGCGTGTGACCAGCTTGCCTATGCACCAATGACATCAACGTAGCGCGTTCATTACATTTTGGTCATGCACGCGTCTGGTGCGCGACGCGATGAAGTCACCCGCCTGCGATCAGGGTTTACGTTGCCGAACCGATAACCAACGGGAATCGCTCGCGCGGAATACGCAATTGGATAAGGCCTGGCGGCCTTAATAGACTTGGCCTGGAGCGGGTAACGTCCGCGCTTCCGCTCGTCCTTGTGCTTCAGAATCTTTCAAATACCAGAACGGAGACAGCACGTGAGATCGAATGTGGCCTGCGGCATTCTTGCCGCCATGGTGTGCATCAGCATGGCCAGCCCAGCCAGTGCTCAGTTGGCGACCGGCAGCACGTCGTCAGAAAAAATCGCGCTCTCGAATAACTACGCGGGCAACAGCTGGCGCCAGTCGATGCTCAAAAGCTGGTCGGAGGTCGCCGACGACGCCGTCAGGCAGAAAGTGGTCGCCGCCGCGCCGACCTTCACCACCGCTGAGAACCAGGCCACCGAGCAGGTCCAGCAATTGCAAAACCTGATCCTGCAGGGCTTCAAGGGCATTGCCGTGGATGCCGTCTCACCCAGCGCGCTTAACGGTGTCATCAAGCAGGCGTGCGGCGCAGGCGTGACCGTCGTGTCGTTCGACGGCATTTCAACGGAGCCTTGCGCGTATCGCATTACAGTCGACTTTCGCCAGCTCGGTTCGATGCAGGTCGACTACATGGCGAGGCGCCTGAACGGCAAGGGCAATCTGCTAGAGATCCGGGGCCTGGCCGGCGTGTCGGTGGATGACGAGATCCACCAGGGCATCGTCGACGAACTCAAGAAGTATCCCGGCCTGAAGATCGTCGGCTCCGTGCACGGCGACTGGACGCAGACCGTCGCGCAAAAGCAGGTGGCCGGCGTGCTGCCGACGCTGCCGAAAATCGACGGTGTCGTGACGCAAGGCGGCGACGGCTTCGGCACAGCCAAGGCGTTCGCCGAGGCGGGTCGTGCGACGCCGATCATCATTCTCGGCAATCGTCAGGAAGAGCTGGCGTGGTGGGCCGAACAACGCAAGGCGAACGGCTATCAGACGTTGTCCGTGACGATTCCGCCGGGCGCATCGACGTTTGCCTTCTGGGTGACGCAACAACTGCTGGCGGGCAAGAAGCTGCCGCACGACATCCAGATGCCGCTGCTCGAAGTCAAGGCGGATGAGCTCGACTCCGTGCTCGCGAAGACCCCGCCGGGCCAGCTCGCCAACAAGGAATACACGCGCGACGAAGTGCTCAAGATCGTCGACTCCAAGTAAGGCACGCGGCCAGCGGCGCCGCGCGCGCGGCGCCGCTGGCCGTGGCTGGAAGCAAGAGAGACTCTATGGCTTCACTCGCTGCATCATCTGGCGGCACATCGGACGAGGCCTTGATCGGGCTTGCCGGTATCGGCAAGACTTTCGGTCAGGTCAAGGCGTTGAGCGGCATCGACTTCGCGTTCCGCAAGGGCGAATGTGTCGGCGTGGCCGGCCACAATGGCGCCGGCAAATCCACCTTGATGGCGGTTCTGGCAGGCGTGTATACGCCGGACTCCGGCACGGTAACGGTAGAGGGACAGGCGGTTCGTCATTACGACGCCAACGCCGCGCGCGAAGCCGGCGTGCGCTGCGTGTTCCAGGAGTTGTCGCTGTGCGCGAACCTCTCGATTGCGGAGAACATGTGCATCCTGCATCCGCAACTGAAGGGGCGCGGCTGGCGCAAGAAAGCGACCGCGTTGATGGTCGAACAGCTCGACGCGATCTTTCCGGGTCACGGTTTGAAGGGCAATGAACTGGTCGCGGACCTGACGCTCACGCAGCGTCAGATGGTTGAGATTGCGCGAGGCTTTACGGTGGTGGCCGCGCCGGTGAAGCTCGTGATTCTGGATGAACCGACTTCCAGTCTCGATGCGCACACCGCCGACCAGTTGCTGGTATTTATCCGCGCGGCGGCGGCGCGCGGCATCACCTGCATTCTGATCAGCCACATGCTGGGCGAGATCGAACGGGTCGCGGACCGCGTGCTGGTGATGCGCGACGGCATGTCCGCCGCCGTATTGCCGCGCGAAGCGTTGACGCAAGACGCGATTGTCCGCGCAATGGGACAGCACGTCGAAGTCGAACGCGAAGCGCGCCAGACCGGTCGCGCGCGACACGGCGCGGCGGACTTTTCGTGGCAGGTCGGCCCTGTCGCAGCGAAGCGCTCGACGATCAGCGCGGCGCGCGGCGAGATCCTCTGTTTTGCCGGGCTGGCCGGTCAGGGCCAGACGGCGGCGCTGTTGTCGATCTACCGCGACTCGACGCGCCGCGGCGCCGCCGCGCGCGTGGCATTCGTCGCGGGCGATCGCGCCGACGACGGCGTATTCCCACTGTGGTCGATCAGCGAAAACCTCGCGATCCGCTCGCTCTACGGTGCCTCCACGCCGCTGCGGCGCCGCTTTCTGGTGGACGCCGAGGGCGTGCGCAAGCTCGTGCAGGACTGGCGCGCGAAGATCGGCATTCGTGGCGCGGCGACCAGCGCGGGCATCCTGTCGCTGAGCGGCGGCAATCAGCAGAAGGTGTTGTTCGCACGCGCGCTGGCTTCGGATGCCGACCTGATCGTGATGGACGATCCCACACGTGGCGTCGACATCGGCACGAAGCGCGACATCTACGAACTCGTGCGCACCGAGGCCGCGAACGGGCGTACCTTCATCTGGTACACCACCGAAAACGACGAACTTGCCTGGTGCGATCGTGCTTACGTGTTTCGCTCGGGCCGCGTGACGCGTGTGCTGCACGCCGACGAATGCACCGAAGAGGCACTGCTCGCAGCCAGCTTTGAGGAGCAAGCCGCATGACGCCCCACTCCGCGACAATGCGCACCGTCACGAATGGCCGCAACGCACGCAATGTACGTTTGAGAGCGCTGTTGCCGGTGTTTTCGCTGATCGTGATTCTGGTGCCCATCTTCATTCTGCAGCCCGCCACGTTCAGCTATTTCGGTTTGGGACTGCTGCTGAATCTGGCGGTGCCGATCGTGTTCGCCACCCTGGCGCAGCTCGCCGTGATCACCGTGAACGACCTCGACCTGTCGATCGGCGCATTCGTCAGCCTCACGGCGTGCATCGGCGCCACCTTGCTGGTGCGCGAGCCCTGGCTCGGCGCGGCGGCGCTGCTTGCGTGCGTCTTGCTGTATGCGGCGATCGGCGCGCTGATCGAATACCGTCTGATACCGTCGATCGTGGTCACGCTCGGCCTGTCGTTCGTGTGGACCGGACTCGCGGTGCTGCTGCTGCCGTCGCCGGGCGGCACGAGCCCTGGCTGGCTCAACACGCTGATGACGTATCAGACGCCGCTCATTGCCGCGCCCATCGTATGGTCGGTGGTGATCGCCCTGGTGGGCCATCTGCTGCTGATGCGCTCGTCGGCGGGCGTGCGCGTCAGGGCTGCAGGCGGTAATCCGCGTGCCATGACCCGCTTCGGCTGGTCGATGGTCAAAAGCCGCGCGATCCTGTACGGCGTGGCCGGTATTTTCGGCGTGTGTTCGGGGCTGTCGTTGCTGGGTCTCACGACCTCGGCGGACTCGAATCTCGCGTTGCGCTACACCTTGCTGTCGATTGCGTCGGTGATCCTCGGTGGCGGCGAGTTCGTCGGCGGACGCGTGTCGGTGTGGGGCGCCGTGCTGGGCGCGATCACGCTGACGGTGGCCGCCTCGTTCCTCGCGTTTCTCAACATCTCGCCGGACTGGCAAGTGGGCATGCAAGGCGCCATCCTGATTGCCGTGCTATCGCTGCGCGTGCTGCTGCAACGCACGGGGGATCGCCGATGAACCAGCCGTCACCGCTTCACTCCACCGCGTCGTCCGCCGCCGAGCCGCGGCCTACGCTGACAGCCAGACTCAAGGGTGCCCGCGCGCCGTGGGCGTGGTCGTTTGTCGGCGCCATCGGCGTGGGCATCGTCACGGCGAGCGTGTTCGGGCTGGGCATTGCCGGCAACGTCGTGCTGACGGCGCTCGTGTTCGGCGTCTTCATGGTGCTGGTCGGCCTCGGGCAGATGGTCGTCATCACCTCGGGGCCCGGCAATATCGACCTGTCGGTGCCGTCCGTGATCGCGCTCGCCGGCATGGTCGGCGTGCACGTGATGGCGGCACAGGGCGTGATCGCCGGCTTTGCCGCGGCGCTGGCCGCGGGGGCTGTGGTCGGCCTTGCGAACTATCTGCTGATTCGCGTGCTGCGTATTCCACCGATCATCGCGACCTTGTCGTCGAGTTTCATCATCCAGTCCGTGGCGATCACGCAGAGCCGGGGTATGAACGCGCCGCCGCCCGCGCTGGAAGCCTTCGCCAACGGTCACCTGCTCGGCATTCCGCATCTTGCGTGGATTGCGCTGGCGCTATCCGTGGTGATTGCGGTTCTGCTGCACCTGACGGTGTTCGGCCGCGGTCTTTCGGCGGTCGGCCAGAATCCGCGCGCGGCATGGCTCGCGGGCGTCGGCGTCGAGACCACGCGCTGCAAGGTGTACATGCTCTCCGGCGCCATCGCGGCGCTGACCGGCGTGCTGCTCGCGGCGGTATCGGGCGGCGCGACGCTGGATATGGGCGTCGAATACATGCTGATTTCGATTGCGGTCGTGGTGATTGGCGGCACCCAGGTGACGGGCGGCCGCGCGACGGTGATCGGCGTGTGGGGCGCCTCGATGTTTCTGTTTCTCACGAACGCGGTGCTCAACGCGTTGGGTGCGGGTGCCGGCGTGCGCTCGATCGCCTATGGTGTGCTCATCATCTTCGTCGTGGTGGCGGCAGGCGGTCGGTCTGCGCGTCAGTGACAGCGCCGGACTCATTCCGGCTTAACCTCAAGTGCAACGGGAAGACAAAGCGCATGGACCCGAAAGACTTTGAAGTTCACGACGCGCGGTTTCGCGCGTTACTGCAGCCCAACGCGGCGCTCGAAAAGCTCTACGGCGGTTGTTTATGGGCGGAGGGCCCGGTGTATTTTCCCGCCGGCGATTACCTCGTCTGGAGCGACATTCCCAACAGCCGCATGCTGCGTTTCGTGCCGGGAATGGGGGTGGGCACGTTCCGCGCCAATTCGCATTTCTCCAACGGCAATACGCGCGACCGCGAAGGGCGGCTCGTCACCTGCGAACACGGCATGCGGCGCGTGACGCGCACTGAACACGACGGCAGCATCACGGTGCTGGCTGCCTCGTATCTGGGCAAGCGGCTGAATTCGCCCAATGATGTGATCGTCAAGTCCGATGGGTCGGTTTGGTTCACGGACCCCGACTACGGCATTCTTAGCGATTACGAAGGCGGCCGCGCCGACAGCGAGATCGGCCGCTGCAACGTGTACCGCGTCGCGCCCGAAAGCGGCGAAGTCGCGCTGGTGGCGGACGACTTCGTCAAGCCGAACGGTCTCGCGTTCTCGCCGGATGAGCGGCGTATCTACATCGCGGATTCCGCGTCATCGCATATCGAAGGTGCGCCGCATCACATCCGCGTGTTCGACGTGCAAGACGGCACGCTGCGCAACGGCCGCGAGTTCGTGGAGATCCAGCAGGGCGTGCCCGATGGCATGCGGGTCGACGAGTACGGCAACGTCTGGACCAGCGCGCTCGACGGCGTGCATTGTTATTCGCCTGACGGCGAACTGCTCGGCAAGATCCTGTTGCCGGAAGTGGTCGCCAACCTGACCTTCGGCGGCGTGCATCGCAACCGGCTGTTCATTGCCGCGAATACCTCGCTGTATTCGCTCTACGTGGCCGTGCGCGGCGCGGCCGTTTGAGCTTACGCCACGACCGTGACCGCGACATGGCCATGTTCATCCGGGCTCGGAATGCACGAGGTTGACCGCGTCGCGTTGGGCGTCGGGGGACGGCGCGTGATCGCCCAGACGCCTGGCGGCGGCGCGCAGGATGGCGACGAATTCCTGGGTCGCTTGCGAGGGAATTTCGTTCTTGCGGGTGATCACGCCGTAGTGCGTCATGGTGCGCCGGATGGGCACCTCAAGATGTCCGAGCAGGCCGTTCTGGACGTACTTCTGGACTGCGGCGCGCGGCTGCAGCGAGATCATGTCGGTGGCCTGCAGCAGTTCGAGGGTCGAAAAGATCGAGGGCGTTTCCACCATGCCGACCGGCGCCACCATGCCGGCCGCAGTGAAGGTTTCGTCGAACAGCTGGCGGATCGCCGTCGCACCCGGGTAAACAATCCACGGCCAGCCGCCAAGATCCGCGATCTCCAGACGTGCCTTTTCCAGCAGCGGATGATGCCGCCCGACCACGACCCACACCGGCTCGGCGGCGAGATCTTCGACCTGGAAAAGACGCTGCTGATGCGCCTGCGTGAGACGTCCGATCATCACGTCGAGTTTTTTCTCCTCCAGCCAGACCGCGAGCTGGTCGCTGCTTTGTTCGACCAGACGGATGATGAGGCGCGGGCGCCGCTGCTGGATTTCCTTGATCGCGGCCGTGACGACCTGGGCGGATGATGCGGTGATGGCGCCGACCGCGAGCCGCCCGTATCCGCCGTTTTTCAGGGCGGAGAATTCGCCGGCGAACTTGCCCAGATCGGCGACGGCGGTGCCGGCGTATCGCAGGGCCAAAACGCCCAGATCGGTGGGCCGCATTTCGCGCGGCAGCCGCTCGAACAGCTGCGCGCCGAACATGCTTTCGATGTCGCCCAGGATCTTGGTCGCGGCGGGCTGGGTCATGTGCATCTGCTCGGCGGCAATGCGCAGATTGCGCGTGCGTCCGAGGATATCGAGCAGCTGAAGATGTCTGAAACGCAAGCGCGTCAGAACGTTTGAGGCAGGGACGGCTGGAGATCTGGACATAGGGTAAACGCCGATTCGCTCATAACCATATGGAATCGATTGTACTCAAGCTGCGATTGGCGCTTTATGAGTGACCGGCCTAGAGTGGCATGTGCCTTCGCGGATGGGCGCCTACGCGGTGGTTACCGCGCAGGCAAAAAAGTATGAAGACAGCATTTTTATGGGAGACAGGATCATGACGTTCGAGGCTGAGAAAACCACGGCCAAAACCGCCGGCGCTACGCCGGTCAGTGCAGACCCGGTGGTGCGTCTGCATCCGGATGACGACGTCGTGATTGCCCGTCAGCAACTGGTCGCGGGCATGCAGATTGGCGGCGATCTGACTGTGCGCGGGCTGATTCCGGCGGGACACAAGCTCGCGGTGCGTGCCGTCGATGCGGGTGCGCCGGTGCGCCGTTACGGGCAGATCATCGGCTTTGCGAGCCGCGCGATCGAAGCGGGCGAGCACGTGCATACCCACAATCTGTCGATGGGGCAGTTCGATCGCGACTACGCCTATGGCGTCGACGCGAAGCCGGCCCGCGAGGGCACGAAGCGTGCGCATTTCATGGGCATCGTGCGGGCCGATGGACGGGTCGCCACGCGCAACTACATCGGCATCCTGACCTCGGTGAACTGCTCGGCGACGGCGGCGCGCGCGATTGCCGACTATTTCCGCCGCGATATCCATCCTGAAGCGCTGGCAGCGTTTCCGAACGTGGACGGGGTGGTCGCGCTCACGCACGGACAAGGCTGCGCAGTCGATGCGGAAGGCGAGGCGCTCGGTCTGATTCGCCGCACGCTGGCGGGTTACGCACGGCATCCGAATTTCGCGGCAGTGCTGATTGTGGGGCTGGGTTGCGAGACCAACCAGATCGACGGTCTCATGCAGAGCGAAAACCTGACGGCCGGCGCCGCGCTCAAGACCATGACGATCCAGGCCACGGGCGGCACGGCACGCACCGTGGCCGCAGGCATCGAGACGGTCAAGGCGATGCTGGTCGAAGCGAACAAGGTGCAGCGCGAACCCGTGGACGTCAGCCATCTGGTGATCGGCCTGCAATGCGGCGGCTCCGACGGTTACTCCGGCATCACGGCGAATCCCGCGCTGGGCGCCGCAGTGGACCGTCTGGTCGCACATGGCGGCACCGCGATTCTTTCCGAAACACCGGAGGTGTACGGTGCCGAGCATTTGTTGACGCGCCGCGCGGTATCACGGGCAGTGGGCGAAAAACTGGTCGAGCGGATTCATTGGTGGGAAGCCTACTGCGCGCGTATGGAGGCCGACCTCAACAACAATCCTTCGGCGGGCAACAAGGCAGGCGGTCTCACGACGATTCTGGAGAAGTCGCTTGGCGCGGTGGCCAAGGGCGGCACGACCAACCTCGTCGAGGTGTACCGCTATGCAGAGCCGGTTTCCGCGCATGGTCTGGTTTTCATGGATACCCCGGGCTACGACCCGGTCTCGGCGACCGGCCAGGTCGCGGGCGGCGCGAACCTGATCTGCTTCACGACCGGGCGCGGCTCGGCGTATGGCTGTGCGCCGTCGCCATCGTTGAAGCTGGGGACCAACACCGCGTTGTGGCGGCGCCAGGAAGAAGACATCGACCTGAATTGCGGCTCGATACTCGAAGGCGAGCAAAGCGTGGATCAGGTCGGGCAAGCCATCTTCGAACTGATGCTAGCGACTGCGTCAGGTTCGATGTCGAAGAGCGAGCTGCATGGTTACGGGCAAAACGAGTTCGTGCCCTGGCAGATCGGCGCGATCACGTGACAGCATTTTCGCTGCACCGCAGCCGCCCGGACGCGCGGCTCGCGGTTGTGTCGCGCAGACGGTGAGCATGCGGGCCTCATGGCCCGCTCGCATCCGCTTTCTTGCGGATCAGGCTTATTTCGCCATTTCGCTCGAGGTTGGCACTCCGCAGTGTGCTGAGATCCCGCGTGCCGATTTCGCAGCGAACCGCCTCCAAAATATCCGCGCGAGTGATCAGCGCCGCGGACATTTCCTTTTCGTTGAACTGGCCGTCACGGAATAGCTCTCGCTCCACGCCGACCACCAGCACTTCGAGCTTGCGCGACCGCACGCACGCCCATGCAAGGGCGCGATGGATCAGCACGATGGCAAGCGCAGCGACCAGCGTGGGAACGGCTGGCGAAGCGCCGACGATGACGCGGCTGAGTGTTGCACCCAGCAGCACCGCAACGACGTAATCGAAGGGCGAGCGCTGGCCGAACGAGCGACGCCCGGAGATGCGGATCAGTACGAGCGTCGCGAAGAAGACCGCGATGGCACGCATGCCCATCTGCAGGGAATTCAGATTCTTGCCTTCGCCGAAGAGTGCAACGAGAAGTGCCATTTGTCCGCCTCCTCCGCGACCGTGCGGTTGCCGATTGTCGCCTGTCGGCTTGCATGCTGCGGCAGCAAATACCATTCCAGACGATGCGCGACGACGCAGGCACAAACCCTGCTCAACCACGCTTGGTATGGGCTGGGCACCGCAATGGATGCGCAGCAGCGGTATGAGTCGAAGGACACGCGGATCATGTTGCCGGCAAGCGAAGTCGGGCAAGAGATGAAGGGGCCGGACGAGATCCCGGCCCGTTCGTGGGCCGCGGATCTGGGTCCGGGGCTTGCCTCCGTGGCGACGGATAACGACCCTAGCGGCATCGTCACCTATTCGCTGGCCGGCGCGCAGTTCGGTTACGACATGCTGTGGGCATGCGTGCTGTCGTATCCGTCGATGGTTGCGTTCCAGCTGGTAGCGGCGCGCATCGCGATCCTGACCGGCAAGGGGCTCACTGCGAACATGCGCGAGCATTACTCGCGCTTTCTGTTCTACCTCGCCGTCGCGCGCTTTCTCATTGCCAATACCTTCAATATTGCCGCCGACGTGCTCGCGATGGGCGTGGCCGCCGAGTTCCTGTGGCACGGGCCGGTCGCGCTATTTACTGTGGTTGGCGGGTTTTTGTCGTTGGCGCTTCAATGGTTCGTCCCGTATGCGCGCTATGCGCAGGTGCTGAAATGGCTTACGGCGATCCTGTTCGCTTACGTCGGCGTGGCCGTTATGTTGGATCTGCCGTGGCGAATCATCGCGCTTCGTTCTCTCGTGCCTCACATCACCTGGACGACCGGGTACTTCACGATGCTGCTCGCAGTGTTTGGCACGACGATCAGTCCGTACCTTCTGTATTCGCAGGCGCAGCAGCAGGTAGAGGAATTGCGCGAAGAGCGGGGCGGGCCCAGCGGGCAAGATCGCGCGCGGCGCCAGCACCGGTTGCAGAAGATGCGCAAGGACACGCTCGTCAGGACAGCATTTTCCAACGTGGTGGGCTTTTTCATCATTTGCGCCGCGGCAGCGACGCTTCATGCCACGCAGTACCGACTGCATGATTCCTTCGATGCCGCGCGTGTGATCGAACCGCTCGCGCACGGATTTGCCGCGCCGGCCCTCGGGCTGGCGTTCCTCGGAACGGCGCTGCTTGCGCTGCCGCCGCTCGCCGGCTCCGCCGCGCAAGCGGCGGCGAGCGCGTTCGAACCTCGCGCTGGCGATGAAGGTAATCGCACCATCGCGCTGGCACTGGTCGTCGTCATGACGCTTGGCATCATGACGGGCGTGTCGCTCGCATTCATGCAGATCGAACCCGTGCGCGTGCTCTACTGGGGCGCCGTCATCAACGGTTCGACCGCGACGCCGGTCATGGTGCTGCTCGTGCTGCTGAGCACGAAGCACGCGGCAGTCGGCGATCTCAGCGCGCACTGGACGCTGCGCGCGCTGTGCTGGCTCGCTACCTCGTGCATGGGCGCAGCACTGCTCGCGGAGTTTGCGTGCAGGTGGCTTTCGTGAAGCAGGCAAGGGCGTTTTCAAGTTGCACGTGCTTGCGCGCATCGCGCAGGTGTAACGGGCCGTTGCACACTGCGGATCGGGACTTCGATTGGTCTCCTTAGCGTTGTAAAGGCATCTATATAGCGGTGCGTTGAACTGCGGCAAATCGACTGGCGGGTGACGTTATGTCTCGCGCGCGGCGAGCGTTCTGGATACACTTGATCGCCGGCCTTAAACAAGGCGTTCTTAATCGTCGCGCGAGCGCACAACACCAGCAAGGAGATCACAAATGCGAACCAGTGCCCGGAACCAGTTTGAAGGCGACGTGGTTGAAGTCAAGCACGGTGCAGTCAACGACGAGATCACGCTGCGTACCAAAGACGGCCTCGAGGTCGTCGCGGTCATCACGCATGGGAGCGCGACTTCACTCGGCTTGACGCAAGGCAAGTCGGCGTTTGCGCTAGTGAAGGCGTCGTCGGTGATCGTCATGGTTGATGTCACCAGCAATCAGGTGTCGGCACGCAATTGCATTGCCGGTACGGTCTCCGCGGTGACCAAAGGCGCAGTGAATGCCGAGGTGACGATCGCCGCTGCGGGCGGCGCGCAGATCGCGGCCATTATCACCAATGAAAGTGTGGATCGGCTCGGACTGGCAAGCGGCAAACCGGCTACGGCGATTTTCAAGGCATCGAGCGTGATTCTCGGCGTCGCTCAGTAAGCGGCCGCTGTTGTCTGGGCACTGACGCTCGTAGGGAGTTCGAAGCAAAACGTCGCGCCAGTGCCCACGTGTTCGACAAGACGTATCTGGCTGTGATGCAACTGCAGCATGCGCTGCACGATCAGCAGCCCGAACCCGCCGCCACGGTGCGTGCCCCCGGAGCTAAAGGGACGTTCGAATAGCCCGTCGCGCAGGTTCGCCGGAATGCCAGGGCCGGTGTCGCTGACGGTGACTGCAACCTTGTTGTCGCGATACGCCAGATCGACGCTGATGGTGCCTTCAGCGGGCGTATGACGGACCGCGTTATCGAGCAGGTTGGTCAGCACGCGCTCGATCATGCCGAGGTCGGCGCAGACGCTGGGCAGGCGCTGCGGAATGTCGGCGCGCAGATGGATACGCCGCGCTTCCGCAGGCAATTCAAACTTCTGGAATACGTCCTGCACCAGATCGACCAGCGAGAATTCCTCCCACGCCGGCTGGACGTTGCCATGTTCGAGTCTTGCCAGCTCGAACAATGCCTGGGCAAGCCGCCCAACCTTGACACTTTGCGCAAGCGCGATCGCCAGATAGCGTTTGCGCTCGGTCTCGCCGAGTGTGTCCGCCTTGAGCGACAAGGTTTCGAGGTAGCCATGCAGCGACGTCAAGGGCGTGCGCAAGTCGTGCGAAATATTGGCGAGCAATTCGCGCCGCTGCTGGTCCTGCCGCGTGAGTGCGCGCCATTGTTCGGCGATCCGCGCGGCCATCTGCGCGAAAGTCGTCTCGAGTACCGCGATTTCATCACGCGGTCCCGCCGAGGACGAGCGCGGCACTTTCGGCTGCGTATCGGGCTCGCCATTGGCGTCAAAGCGCAGCATCGCGGCAGACAGGCGCCGCAACGGACGCGTGATGAGCCCGAACGCCGTCAGGCCCGCGAGTAGTCCCAGCAAGGTCACGAGCGCCGTGTACCACAGCGTGGTGCGCAATACCGAACTGGCGCTCACGCGCGCGGCGAGCCGGTCGTGCGCCTCGCCGAGCAGCACGACGTAGATATAGCCCGATGGCGCCTGTCCAGCCGCTTGCAATGGCGCGGCACTGAAGACCTTGCGGGCGTCGGCGCTGCGCGGATCGTCGCCGAGGATCGGCAGCGCGTCGCCGGCGATGAAGCGGCGGATCGGTGCGAGGTCCACCTGCTCGCGCTTCAGATGTCCAACGGGTGCATCGTCACCTTTGATGCGTCCTTGACTGTCGAGCAGATAGACTTCGACGCTCGGGTTGACCACCATTAGCTGGCCGAACAGTTGCCGCACCGCATCGGGGCGCAAGCCGTTCGCATCCATCAACGGCGCACTACGGGCGATGTGACCGGCGAGGTCGCGCGACAGCCCTTGTACCACTTCCTTGTCATGCAGATCGCTGGAGCGGATTTGCAGCCACGCCGACGCGCCGCAGCACGCAAGCAGTAGCGCGGCGAACACGATCGAAAGGCGCTGGGTGAGCGTGAGATTCATGGCGCATCCGTGGCTGGAGTGTCCTGCGCCGGGGCGCCGTCAGACGACACGGCGAGCTTGTAGCCGCGGCCCCAGACGGTCAGGATCCGGGTGGGCTGGGCCGGATCGGCTTCGATCTTTGCCCGCAACCGGTTGATGTGGGTGTTCACGGTATGTTCGTAGCCTTCATGCTGGTAACCCCACACCGCGTTGAGCAGATCCATCCGCGAAAACACCTTGCCCGGCTGCTGCGCGAAGAAATACAACAGGTCGAATTCGCGCGGCGTCAGTTCGATGCGGCGCCCCTCGACGGCGGCCTCGCGCGCAAGCGGATCAATCGTGAGGCCGGCGATCTGCAGGCTGCCGGCGTCGATCCGTGAATCTTTCGCCATTGCTTCGACGCGCCGCAGCAGCGCTTTCACGCGCGCGACCAGTTCGAGCACGGAGAACGGCTTGGCGAGATAGTCGTCGGCGCCCAGCTCGAGGCCGAGAATCCGGTGTACCTCGCTCGAGCGGGCGCTGGTGATGATGATCGGGGTGTAGCGGGTCATCGCCCGGGCGCGCCGGCAAATCTCCAGGCCGTCGACGCCAGGCAGCATCAGGTCGAGGATCAGCGCATCCCAGCCGCCCTGTTCCAGCAGCCGCAGCCCCTCATTGCCGTCGGCGCTGTGCACGACCTCATAGCGTTCGTCGCGCAGGTGCAGGGCCAGCACGTTGGCAATATCGATGTCGTCTTCGACGATCAGGATGCGCTTGGAATGATCCATGGAGGTCGCGATCTGGGGCGGTTTGGGCCGGCTTCGGGTGTTTGGGTGAACCAGCGCCGGCAAGCGGCCGATGCGCCATTGTGCAAAATTTCCGGGCGGCGAGTTATCACATTTAATTTAACTTTTCGTGAGGACTTTGACACCGGCGGCGGCCTACGATGAAGCCATCGTTCAGCAGATTGTCGCCAGGGAGCACATCATGCAAAGTCGTAGACGGTTCCTGTATGTGGGCGGTGCCGCGGTGGCGGCACTGATCGGGGTGAGCCGCTGGCCGAAAGTGGCCGCGGCGCCGGCGGATGCCGGCAAACCCGCCGCAAGCTTCGAATTCACCCGCACCGACGAGCAATGGCACCAGCTGCTGACCCCGGCACAGTACACCGTGCTGCGCGAAGAAGGCACCGAGCGACCTTACACCAGTCCGCTGAACAATGAGCATCGGGCGGGCGTGTTCGGGTGCGCCGGCTGTCGGCTCGACCTGTTCTCGTCGCGCACCAAGTTCGACAGCCACACCGGCTGGCCGAGCTTCTGGGCGCCGCTCGAACACGCGGTACAGACCCGCGAAGACAGTTCATTTGGCATGTCGCGTACGGAAGTGCATTGCCGCCGCTGCGGCGGCCACCTCGGGCATGTCTTCGACGACGGCCCCAAGCCGACCGGCCTGCGTTATTGCATGAACGGGCTCGCCATGAACTTTACGCCAGCGGCTGCCTGAGTCCGAACGACACCCACATAAAGCCTAAAAACAACGCCTGGAACAGTCATGCTACTCATCGTTCTCGCCTACCTCGGGGGCGCCCTGACGATCCTCAGTCCGTGCATCCTGCCGGTGCTACCGTTCGTGTTCGCGCGCGCCGATCAGCCCTTCGTGCGCAGCGGCCTGCCGCTGCTAGCCGGCATGGCGCTGACCTTCGCCCTGGTGGCGACGCTCGCCGCGGTCGGCGGCGGCTGGGTCACCCAGGCGAACCAGTACGGCCGCTGGCTTGCCATCGCGCTGCTCGCCGTGTTCGGTCTGACGCTGCTGTTGCCGCGGTTTGCCGATCATCTGATGCGGCCCCTCGTCAGCGCCGGCAACCGGCTGTCGAACTTCGCCCAGGCCGACGGCCAGCAGGTGCGCGCGGGGTCGTCGTTT
>NZ_DASXHA010000157.1:0-37158 GCF_036488795.1 Paraburkholderia sp. | reverse complement strand
TTGCGTCGCGCGTGCTCGGACGCTTCGGCTTTCGCAAGGTGCTGATGGTCAATGCCGGACTGGCCGGCGCGGCGATCATGAGCTACGGTTTGTTCTATCCGGGGACACCGCACTGGGTGATCTGGGGTGTCGTATTGCTTGGCGGCTTTTTTCCGTCGCTGCAGTTTACTTCGCTCAATACATTGGCTTATGCGGACATTCCGCCCAGCGAGATTGGCCGGGCCACGAGTGTCGCCAGTGTCATCCAGCAGCTTTCTTTAGGGCTCGGCGTGACGATTGCGGGGATCGTGCTGCAGATCTCGCATAACCTGCAAGGCCACACCGCGATCGTCTGGACGGATTTCTGGCCCGCGTTCCTGGTGGTGGGACTGTTTTCGTTCTGCTCGATTCCGGTGACGAGGCGCATGCCGCAAGGCAGCGGTGATGAAATTGCGCGAGGCGGCCGAGGGGCGGCGTGAGGACTCCAAACGCGGGTCTAACCGCAAGCCGCAGCACGCCTGCCCCACCATGCTGCGGCTTCGCAAATCCGGCTATCCCATGCTATAAGCCCAAGACAGACGTTTTCTTTTCAGCCAGGAAATTGTCATGGAGGGCAGTCAATGTCATTGAGTAAAGTGAAGTTCACCGCTAGCGCGCTGGCCGTGGCGGCACTCGTCGCGGTCTCGAGCGGCTTTCTCGAAACCGCACCGGCCGATGCAAAAACAGCGCAGCAGCCAGCCGTTCTAACGGCCTCGGCAGTGGCCGTCGCCGACAAGTTCAGCGCCGACGCGGCACAACAGATCTTCAAGGAAGGCGGCAACGCCGTGGATGCCGCGGTGGCGATCGCCTTTACGCTGGCGGTGACATATCCGGAAGCAGGCAACATTGGCGGCGGTGGCTTCATGACACTGTACGTGAACGGCAAACCGTACTTTCTCGACTATCGCGAGAAGGCACCGCTCTCCGCGACGCGCAATATGTATCTCGACGACAAGGGCGAAGTCATCAAAGGCATGAGCCTGTTCGGCTATCGCGCGGTGGGCGTGCCGGGCACCGTCGAAGGCATGTGGGAAGCGCAGCGCCGCTTCGGCAAGCTGAAATGGAAACAGGTGCTGGCACCCGCCATCAAGTACGCAACAGATGGCTTCGAAGTCAGCGAGCAGCTTCAGCAACGCCGCGACGACTCAGCCAAAGACTTCGCGGGCAAGACCAACTTCGACACTTACTTCGGCAATCTCAAGCAAGGCGTCAATTTCAAGCAGCCGGACCTTGCTGCTGTGCTGACACGCATTGCCAACAACGGCGCCAAAGACTTCTACGACGGCAAGACCGCCGAGCTGATTGCCACTTCCATGCGCGGTCATGGCCTCATTACCAGACGGGACTTGCATGAGTACAAGGCCGTGTGGCGTCAACCGGTGGAAGCAGACTGGAACGGCTATCACGTGATTACCGCGCCGCCGCCGAGTTCGGGTGGTATCGGCCTCGTGCAGTTGCTGAAGATGAAAGCGGATCTCGCGCCTGACTTCAAGGACGTACCGCTCAATTCCGCGCAGTACGTGCACCTGATTGCGGAAATCGAAAAGCGCGTGTTCGCGGATCGCGCGCAGTACCTGGGCGACCCGGACTTCTACACGGTGCCGGTTATACAGTTGACCAACGACGCCTATCTCGCGAAGCGTGCGCAGGAGGTCAATCCGAATACGCCATCGGATACGAAGAGCGTGCAGCCGGGACTCGGCACGTCGATGCCGGAGAAGGCGGAGACCACGCACTTCTCAGTCATCGACAAGTGGGGTAACGCGGTCTCGAACACCTATACGATCAATGGCTACTTCGGCTCGGGCGTGGTGGTGGATGGTACGGGCATCGTGCTGAACGACGAGATGGACGACTTCTCCGCGAAGCCGGGCGTGGCGAACATGTTCGGCGTAGTGGGCAGCGATGCGAATGCCATTGCACCCAGGAAGCGTCCGTTGTCGTCGATGACACCGACCATCCTGACGAAGAACGGCACGGTCTCGCTCGTGATCGGTACGCCTGGTGGCTCGCGCATCTTCACGTCGATCTTCCAGGTGATCAACAACATCTACGACTTCAACATGCCGCTACAGGACGCCGTAGCCGCGATGCGCTTTCATCACCAGTTGCTGCCGCCCAATACGATCTTCTGGGAGCCGTACAAGCCGATTACCGGCGAACTTGCGCAGCAGATCGAAGCCAGGGGTTATGTGCTGGAGGGGCAGGACTTCAGCGGCGATATCCAGGCGATCAAGGTCAACGGCGACACGCCGGAGGCCGCCGCCGACCCGCGTGGCCGCGGCGTGACACGGGTGATCCAGTGACACTGAGGCGTGTCTAAAGAAAAGGCGCTATGCAGGGTCTGCGTAGCGCCTCTTCTATTAGCGAGCCGATTTAGCAGCATGGCACGGGACAGCGCACTTACAACTCCGTAAACCGGCCATAGAAACGTCGCCAGGCAGCCTTGTCGGTGTCCGAGAGCGTGACGCCCGAGGTCACGTCAAACGCTTCGTCGCGCGCACGAATGCAGGCGTCGATGAATAGCTGCAAGGCCGCGCGATCCGCAAACACCAACTCGCGTCGTGACGCGGCAATCTCCACACGCGCCGGCGTTCTTGTGACCCGCGGCACACCGAAGTCGTCATAGCCGGCTGTACCTCGGGTTACTCGCACCTGATAGTCGCCTGTCACGTCGCTCTCCTTGTCGGGGGTCGATTTCCTAGTATAGAAAATCGTAGCGGCCGTGTGCTGAATCATGCGCTAGCTGCCTTGTTCGAGCGGCGTCAAAGTCAGTTCGAGTCGTTGCGCGCCACGCAATACTGTGACATTCACCGGCTTCTCGATGCGTGACGCATCCAGCACCCGTTGCAGGCTGTCGACGCCATCGACGGCGAGCGTGTCGACGGCAACGATCGTGTCGTCGGTGCGCAGGCCGCCCAATGCCGCGGGGCTACCCTTCACGACTTCCATCACGTGCACGCCGGTCTCCGAGCTCAAGTCGAAATAGCGCTGTACGCGCCGTGACAGCGGTGTCGTCGTGCCGGCCACGCCAATGTAGGCGCGCCGCACCCGGCCGTACGCGAAGATCTGCATGATGACCCACTTCGCCGTATCGATGGCGGTGGCAAAGCAGATGGCCTGCGCGCCCGGAATGATGGCCGTGTTCACGCCGATCACCAGGCCCGCCGAATTGATCAGCGGGCCGCCGGAATTGCCGGGATTCAGCGCCGCATCGGTCTGGATCACGTCATAAATCATGCGGCCGGAATTCGAACGCAGCGAGCGGCCGAGCGCGGACACCACGCCCGTCGTGACGGTTTGCGCGAGCCCGAGCGGATTGCCGACTGCAATCGCAATCTGGCCGACCCGCAGGCCGCCCGATTCGCCAAGTTCGACATGCGGCAACGGCTCGGCGGAGCCGATCCGCAGCACAGCGAGATCGCTGCCGGGGTCGTCGCCGACCAGATCGGCATCGAATTTGCTGCCGTCGGCGAGCGTGACGCGAATCCGCGTGGCGCCGTGCACGACATGGCTGTTGGTCAGCAGGTAGCCGTCGGGAGTGAACAGGAAACCTGAACCGGTACCGCCGCGTGCGCCCGGATTGCCGGGCGTGCGGTGTTCGACGGAAATGAAGACGACGGCTTGCTGGACGCGTTCGAGCGCGCCGATCACCGTACGTGAGTAGGCATCGAGCAGGGCGTCATCGCCGAGCACGGATGCTGCAGTAGACCCGGCGGACGCGGCCGGCTCGAGAGGCTCGGACGCGGCGCGCGACAGGTCATCAATAAAGCGGGGACGGCTTCCCATGGCGAAAAGCTCCGGATAAAACGGGCACACAACTGCGGGGCGTCCGCCGCGTTTTCAAGATCCAGGGCATCTGTGCAAAGAGGCCCTGGCTTTGGCGCCGCCGCGACGCTATATATAGAGGCAAGCCACGCTGCTCGCGCAAAGGAGCGAGACCATGACACAGACGAACACCCCGCCGCGTGACGAACCCCGCATCGAGTCGCTTTCCGCCATCACGCTCGCCACGCAGGATATGGCGCGCGCGGTGCCGTTTTACGAGGCCTTGGGATTTCCGAAAAAATACGGTGGTCCGCAGGAAGCGTTTACATCGTTTGCGCTCGGCGCGTCGTTTCTTAACCTGATCGTGGATACCCGTCCGGTCAACTGGTGGGGGCGGGTGATCATTTACGTGTCGGACGTGGACGGTATCTATCGGAAGGCGCTAGCCGCCGGGCTTGCGCCCGAATTCGAACCCGCCGATGCGCCGTGGGGCGAGCGCTATTTCCACATCACGGACCCGGATGGCCACGAATTGAGCTTTGCAAAGCCGCTGGGCTAGCGTGTTGCGCGACGCGTACGGTCTCGCCGGTGGGACATATGGGTAAACTCCCTATCACGAGCCGTGCCGGGGAGTAACAAGCCTGACACCTCCCGCTTCGATAATCGTGCGGTCGCCGCTGCGGTCAGCGCGGTGCGCATACCCATTCCCGTTTTCAGGAGAGTCGCGATGAAAGAGCAGGATCCACGAGCCGATGCCGCGTCCATGGTCGAACGGCAACGCCGTTTTGAAGAGGATCTCATCGACGCGTACGACGAAGAGCTCGAAATGGAAGTGGACGACCGGATTCTCGACGGCGCCGACGCCATGACCCCCGAGAACCGCGATGCGCGCAAGATGTATTTCCGCGAGCTGTTTCGTCTGCAGGGCGAACTGGTGAAGCTGCAGGACTGGATCGTCCACACGGGGCACAGGCTGGTGGTGATCTTCGAAGGACGCGACGCGGCGGGCAAGGGCGGCGCGATCAAGCGCATCACCCAGCGGCTCAATCCGCGCGTATGCCGCGTCGCGGCACTGCCTGCGCCGAACAACCGTGAACGCACGCAATGGTATTTTCAGCGCTACGTGTCGCATTTGCCGGCTGGCGGCGAGATGGTGCTGTTCGACCGCAGCTGGTACAACCGGGCGGGCGTCGAACGGGTGATGAATTTCTGCACGGACGAAGAATACGAAGAGTTCTTCCGATCGGTACCCGAATTCGAAAAGATGCTGGCGCGCAGCGGTGTGCAGATTCTCAAGTACTGGTTTTCGATTACCGACGAAGAGCAGGAAATCCGCTTCCAGAACCGCATCCACGACCCGCTCAAGCAGTGGAAACTGAGCCCGATGGACCTGGAAAGCCGCCGCCGCTGGGAGGCGTACACGCATGCCAAGGAAGTGATGCTGCAGCGCTCGCACATTCCCGAGGCACCGTGGTGGGTGGTGCAGGCCGTCGACAAGAAGCGTGCGCGGCTCAACTGCATTCACCATTTGTTGAGCCAGGTGCCGTATCACGAGGTCGAGCACCCGCTCGTGACGCTGCCGTCCCGCGTGTACAACACCGAATACATCCGGCAGCCGGTGCCGGGGAACATGATCGTGCCGGAAATTTATTGAGCGGCTTGCCGGCGAGTTTGCCGGCGAATCTTCCGGTGTCGCAATGAAAAAGCGCGGCTCGCGGGCCGCGCTTTCTTATGTGCGGGACTGGCTGCAATAGCTGCTGCCAGTCTGCGTCAATCTGCTCAGAACACCCGCAAAAACAGCCAGTACAAGCCCGCCGACAAGACGATCGAAGCCGGCAGCGTCAGCACCCACGCCAGCAGCAGACTGCGCACCGTGCTCCATTGCAGGCCCGAACCGTTCGCGGCCATGGTCCCCGCCACGCCTGACGACAGCACGTGGGTGGTCGACACCGGCAAGCCGTAGACGTCGGCTGCGCCGATGGTCAGCATCGCCACCAGCTCGGCGGATGCGCCTTGCCCGTAGGTCAGATGCTGCTTGCCGATCTTCTCGCCCACCGTCACGACGATGCGTTTCCAGCCCACCATCGTCCCGAGTCCCAGCGCGATGGCCACTGCCACCTTGACCCAGGTGGGGATGAACTTGGTCGCGTGATCGATCTGCTTCTTGAAGTTGTCGATGACCTTGGTGTCGTCTTCGGTGAAGGCGGGTTGCTTGCTCTTCTCCATCAGGCGGATCGCTTCGGACGCCACGTACATATTGTTACGCACGTTGTCGACGATATCCTGCGGCACGCCGGCAAGCGAGCCGGACGCGCCCACCTGGCGTCCAATCTGCTCGGTCAACTGCTGCAGCGCGGGTACGGTGGCGGGTGTCAACTGGCGGGTGCGCACATAGGCTTCTACCTCGGCACGCGCATTGGTCGACGGCGGCGCGCCGTTTGCATACTTCCCGAATGTGGCGGAAGCCTGCTGTGACACTGCGACGAAGGTCATCGTTTCCGCGGGCGTAACCGCTTTGTTCAGCGCATAAGCGGTCGGCACGGTGCCGATCAGGATCAGCATGATGAGGCCCATGCCCTTCTGGCCGTCATTCGAGCCATGCGCGAACGAAACGCCCGTACACGTCAGGATCAGCAAGCCGCGAATCCAGAACGGCGGCGGCTCGCTGCCCTTCGGTTCGGCATAGAGAGCGGGGACCCGGATCACGGCCTTCATGACGATCAGCAGCAGACCCGACAGCAAAAAGCCGACAATCGGCGAGAACAGCAGCGACTTGCCGACGCCCAGCGCCTGATTCCAGTCCACGCCGCTCGTGCCGGACGCGCCGTGCAGCAGCTGATTCATCAGACCTACGCCGATGATCGAGCCGACCAGCGTATGCGAACTCGAGGACGGCAACCCGAAGTACCACGTGCCCAGATTCCAGATGATGGCCGCGATCAGCAGCGCGAACACCATGGCAAAACCGGCGCTGCTGCCGACTTGCAGAATCAGCTCGACGGGCAGCAACTGCAGGATGCCGAAGGCGACTACGCCCGTGGAAGTCAGTACACCGAGGAAATTCCACGTGCCGGACCAGATGACCGCGAGGTTCGGTGTGAGCGAATGGGTATAGATGACTGTGGCGACGGCGTTCGCGGTATCGTGAAAGCCGTTGACGAACTCGAAGCCGAGCGCGATCAGCAACGCGACACCGAGAAGCAGGTAGGGCAGAAAGCTGAGTTGCTGGACGGACTCGAGATCCGCGACCAGGTGAACGGCGCAATAGACCGCGCCGATGGCAATCACCACAAGGAAAATAATCAGACCAATACTGCGGCCTCGAGCGGGTGTGGTGGTCGTCTGCGGGTACGAAAGTTCCGGCATGGCCTGGTCCCAGGAGTGGTGGTGTCAACTTTTCATGCTGATTCAAGAATGTGTCGATTCGATGACGAAAATCAGTTCGCGGTACTGTTTAAAAGAATTCAGACGGATAACGGCTGCATGACGATTGTTCGATCGTGCTCACGTAGGGTTCATACCTAATCTGCACATCAAAAGGTATTAGCGGGTTCAGCCATTAATCAGGCAAAAGAGATGCGCGCGCCATCCGAAGCATTCGCGTCACGCGAAATGGTCAGAGCAGAAAGAACAGGACGTCGTGTCGATTTTGCGGAGTCCTGAAGTCATCGCGTTGATGCGATCCATAAAAGCCGCGCCGGATCCGCAGGGCATGCTGAATCCGGCCAAGGTGCCCTGAAGGCACGCTCAAGCGTCGATCGCGAGAACTAAAAGGCGCGCAGCGGCGAACGCGTAAAATGACCGTCCGCTTGCCGCCTTCTCTCTGAGACGCCCTTGAAACGAAAAATGCCCGCGCTCAACGCGCTCAAAGCCTTTGAAGTGGCCGGCCGAACCGGCAGCTTTACCCGTGCCGCCGAACTGCTCAACGTCACGCAAAGCGCGGTGAGCCGGCAAGTGCGTCAACTCGAGGAGCAGCTTGGCGAGCCGCTGCTACAGCGCCGTCATCATCATCTCGAGCTGTCGGCGGCGGGCCGTTTGCTGCTGCAGGCGCTACAACAGTCGTTCGACAAGATCGAACTCACGGTGCGCAGCATTCAGGAAAAGACTCATCTGAACCGCCTGCGCCTCAATGCGCCGCCCACCTTTAGCAGCCGCTGGCTGATGCCGCGTCTGGGGCGTCTGCGCGACGAGCATCCCGAACTCGAACTGAGTCTGTCCACGCGCGTCGAAGACAAGCTCGCCGAATCCGGCGTGCTCGATTGCGCGATCCGTTTCGGCGACGGCGAATGGGAAGGTTTCGACAATCGCCTGCTGATGAGCGAACGCCACGTCGCCGTATGTTCGCCCGCGTTGCTCGCGCGGCAGTCCGGACAGCAGGGCATCGATCTGAATCAGTTCACGCTGCTGCACGTACTGGCAAGCGACGATCAGCGCTATCTGACCTGGCAGCATTGGCTCAAAGCGGCGGGTATCGACGGCGTCGATACGACCGGCGGCTACGAATTCGATCTGCTCGATCTGGCGATTCGCGCGGCCATCGATGGCCTCGGCATCACGATTGCCGACCGCCATATGGTCGGTCGCGAGCTGGCAACCGGCGAACTCGTGCAAGTGCTCAACGTGCATGTCGAGGGACATCAATCGTACTGGCTGGTCACGCGTCCAGAGCAAGGCGACTTGCCGCAACTCGCGTTGTTCCGCGACTGGCTTCAGCATGAAGTGTGGTTGACCGAACGCAGCCTCGAACCGTCGGCTTCCTCGCGGGAGCGGCTGATCAGCGGCCATTGACAGCGGGGCCGCCGCGCGAAGAATCAGGCGACTGCCGGACGACTTGCCAGGTATTGATTCATCGCGCATAGACTGCTTTATCAGCATTGCGCGCACCTGCGCAAAGCCGTTGGCGTCCAGCAATGAAAGGGGCATTTTCAGGTGTGGATTCGTTCGATGCCCCGCTAACGGGGAGCCCCGATTATCTATACACTAAGCCTGCGTGGGCGAGATGCAGACTCGTCTTGAAGAACAAGGTTTAGGCAGTGCGCCGGGGAGAGGTTGAGGTTGTCGCGCTAGCCAACGCCAACAATAAGAAGTGAGAGAACATGGCGCAGCCAGCCAAAGAACCAGGTGGAGAACCGCGGGGGTCTCTGGACGCGACACGCCCGCTGCGCGAGCGGTCAACATTTTGGGCCGTCCTGCTCGCGTTCGTGTTGACGCTGTTGACGTGTGTGGCGAGCGGCGCGTTAAAGAGCATGGCCGGGGAGATTGCGGCTATCTGGCTTGCCAATGCGGTGTTGCTGGCACAGATGATGGTGGCCGCCTCCCGGCAGCGCTACTGGGTGCTTGCGGGCGGAATAGCGGGCAATCTCGCCGCGAATCTGCTTAATGCCAACTGGGCGGTGTCGCTTTCCTACACGCTTGCCGATATCGTTGAAGTGTTGATTGCATTCAGCTTCGCGCCACGCGTGACGTCGATTGTCGAACTGATCCGCCCCAAGGTACTCATGCGGTTTCTGGCCGGCGGCGTGATCGTGGCGCCGTTCGTCTCCGGGCTGTTGGCGATCGTATTGTTGCGTGGGCAACTAAGCGGGCATATGTTGCCCAATCTCGCCAACTGGTTCTTCTCGGATGCGCTGAGCCTTGCGATTTTTACGCCTGCGGCAGTCGTCTTCTGGACCGGCGAAGTGGCTCAACTGCTGCGTCCGGAGCGCCGTCTGAAAACGGCCGGCCTGCTGCTGCTCGTGTGCGCCGGTTCAGTCGGCGCGTTTGGTCAAAGCCACTTTCCGTTGCTGTATTGGGCACTCTTGCCCATCGTGCTGCTGGCATTTCAGGCTGATCTGGCGGGCGTGATGGTCGGCCTGCTGCTGTGTCTCGCCATTGCCGTGTCTTTTACCATGCGCGGCAGTGGACCACTCTGGATGTTTCGCTATCCGAGCATGGAAATGCGCATCTTTGCGCTGCAGCTATTCCTGCTTGCGGCTCTGACGATTGCGTTGCCAATCAGCGCGACCCAGGTTATGCGCAAACGTCTGGTGGGCCTCTTGCGTGAGCACGAGCGACGCTACCGGATTCTGGCCGAGAACGCGACGGATATCGTCATGAGCGTGACACTCGATGGCAAGCTAACCTATGTTTCGCCGCGCGCTCAAACGGTGATGCGCCGTGATCCTGACGAACTCGTCGGCACCTACCTTCCCGACCTGGTGATAGCGGAAGATCACGACGCGCTCGCCAAAGCCATTGAGAAACTGGCCATGGGCGCCAGCGAGGTCGCGCAGGTCAGCCGCTTTAGCCGGCCCGATGGCCAGATGCTATGGCTTGAAACTTACTTTCGGCCCGTGATCGATCCATTTTCCGGCCAGCCGGAGACATTGACGGCGACGACGCGCGACATCACGGCACGTAAAGCCGCAGAACAGCGTCTCGCGGATGAACGTATCGAACTTCAGGGCCTGGCATTCCGTGATGGTCTGACGGGACTGTTCAATCGCCGCCATTTCGACCGGGAACTGGACTTGCAATGGCGGCAAGTCGCGAGCATGGATGGGACCGGCTTTGTGGCGGTCGTGATGGTCGACGTCGATGCCTACAAAAGCTATAACGATCACTACGGCCATCAACGGGGTGACGACTGCTTGCGCAAGATAGCGCAAACCATCGCAACGGCGGCGCGGCGCCCGACTGATATTGCCGCGCGCTATGGCGGCGAAGAATTTGCGTTGGTTCTGAAGGACACCGACCCGCACGGCGCGCGGGTGGTGGCCGAACGGATTCGGCTCGCCGTGGAAAGTCTGCAGATTCCACACCTGGCAAGCGACGCCGGCGTGGTGACCGTCAGCGCGGGAGTGGCTGCGCTGCAGCCGCGTCAAGGCGACGATGCGGTCAGTCTGGTCGCGGCCGCCGACCGTGCTCTCTACGCGGCGAAACGGCTGGGCCGCAATCAGACTTGTGTCGCGGATGCGCAAGACCCGGGTCACGTCGGACACGCCGGCGACGAATAGGCGCTGCAACGACTCGCTAAGCCGGCCAGAACATCGCAACGGATGCGAGCGCCATGACGGCGGTGGCGATCCACCCGGTGTAACGTAAAACGCCCGTCACGGCAAACTGGCCCATGATGTCGCGGCGTCCGGCCATTAGCATGACCAGCACCATGATCGGCACGGATGCGAGGCCGTTCACGACAGCACTCCAGTACAACGCCTTGATCGGATCGAAATGGGTAAAGGTCAGCGCCACGCCGCCAAGCAGTGCAACGGCGATCACCGCGTAAAACTGCTTGGCCAGATTGACCTGGAGCGCCAGGCTATTGCGCCAGCGCATCGTGCCGGCTGCCGCATAGGCCGCGGAACCGGCCAGTACCGGCAACGCAAGCAGGCCGGTTCCTACGATGCCTAGACTGAACAACAGGAATGCGAACTGACCGGCGATAGGCTTGAGCGCGTTGGCGGCATCGGCGGAGGTTTTGACCTCGACGTGATGTGTGTGTAACGTGGCCGCGGCCGCCAGTATGATGAAAAACGCCACTCCGTTCGACATTGCCATGCCAACCCAGGTGTCGAGGTTGATGCGTTTGAACTGCGCGCGGGCCTGCATGGGCACCTTTAGCAGAGGTTGTTGCGCCGGCTCGGAGCGGATTTCTTCAACCTCTTGCGACGCTTGCCAGAAGAACAGATAAGGGCTGATCGTCGTGCCGAGCACGGCGACCACAGTCGTCAGGTAGTCGCCGGAGAACTGGATGGGCGGTTTGACGATGCTAAAGCCGACAGCTTTCCAGTCGACCGGAATGACGAAGGTGATCGCGACATAGGTGAACAGCACTAGCGTCAGCCATTTCAGAATGCGCGCGTAGCGCTCGTAGGGGACGAATACCTGAAGCAACAAGGAGAATGTACCCAGCAGCACCACGTAAATCTGTACGGGTCCGCCGAGCACCAGTTTCGCGGCTGCGCCCATTGCCGCAAGGTCGGCGGCGATGTTGATCGTATTGGCAATCAGCAGGACCAGTACGGCGACGTAAACAATGGGCGCCGGGTAGTGCCGGCGCAGGTTGGTCGCAAGACCGCTGCCGGTGACGCGACCCATGCGTGCGCTGACCGACTGAATGGCCACCATGAGCGGATAAGTCAGCAGCATGGTCCATAGCAATCCAAAGCCGAACTGTGCACCGGCTTGCGAATAGGTGGCAATGCCGCTCGGGTCATCGTCGGCCGCGCCGGTGATGAGACCAGGGCCGAGGCGCTTTGTCCAGGATCGCTCGGCCTCGTCTTCGACGAGAAGTTGGGGCTCCATTTCTTCGGTTTTCACGCTGATTCCCTCGAGGTTTTGACCTGGGGTCAACGCATGGGGCACGCTTGACGGCCTAGCTATGCATGGTCGTCAGCATTATTCATGCCACTGGATGGGCCGCCTGAGTCGTCTCTCCGGTTTTTGGATCGCCTCATTTCCGTCTGACTGAGCCGGCTATCTCGCATGCAGACGCTTACTTCGTCTACCGAGCTTGACGCGAGATGGTTAATCAGTTGTATTGATCAAACGTTATGCAGGGCGTCTTCCATCTGGTTTTGGATAAGCCTTTTCATTTTCAATACGTTGTCAAAACGGCACATCTTTGTGTGTTGCGGTATGCCTAAAGGCGATTTGGCGGCCCTTTAAGCGAGAAGTCATAGCATTTGCTAGCGCGCTCATGGCATAGTTCGAGCATTGCACTCACACAAGGAGGCGGTCATGGCCACACTCGAACAAATCCAGACCCGTATGAAGAAACTGCAATTGCAAGCGGAAGCGCTGCTTGCCAGGCGGGCTCAAGCTGCGGTCGATCAGATTCGGGACATCATGCTCAAGCATGGTTTAACCACCACCGACATCGAGATTCGTGCCAAGGCAAAACGGGACGCCAGATTCGGCAAACGTCTTAAGGCCAACGGCGTCGCAAAGACGAGTGCCGGCGCTAAAGGCAAACTGCCGCCCAAGTACAGAGATCCCAAAACAGGCGCAACATGGAGCGGCCATGCGAGGCCGCCAGCATGGATCAAGGACGCGAAAGACCGCACGCGCTTTTTGATCAATGGAGCGACGGCTGCGCTGGAAGGCAACGGCGCTAGCAAAGTCGCGAAGGCTGTGAAGAAGGTTTCGGCAAAGAAGGTCTCGGCAAAGAAAGCGGCGGTTAAGAAAGCCGTGGCCAAGCGGGCGCCGGCTAAAAAAGCGGCAGCAAAGAAGACGGTAGCGAAGAAGGCGTCGGTGGCAAGAAAGGCGGTGACCGGCAAGACGGTGCGCGCCAAGGCCCCGGCAAGCAAACGCGCTGGCGCGAAGAAAGCAGCAGGTAGAAAGAGTGCGGCCGCGAAAGCCGCGGCAAGCGTGTCGGCGATCTGACTGCGCGACGGCGCGTCGGGAAAGGTCGAAGGCTGACGTCGAGCCGAAGGTAAAACCGACGCGTAAAAACAACAATGGCCCGCCTAGGCGGGCCATCATTTTTAGCGGAAACGACTGTTCCGGCTAATTACAGCGGCGTGATGTTAGCCGCTTGCTTGCCCTTCGGGCCTTGCTTCACTTCGAAGCTGACCTTCTGGTTTTCCTGCAGCGATTTGAAGCCGCTTCCTTGGACTTCAGAAAAATGCGCGAACAGATCTTCACCGCCGCCGTCCGGCGTAATGAAACCAAAGCCCTTTGCATCGTTAAACCACTTCACTGTACCTGTTGCCATTTTCCTGATTTTTCCAAAAAGACGTTGTGTTAGTGCCGCGCGGCCGGTATCTGGCTTCGCGCGGCCATTCTTTGTACCACAGAGAAATGACAATCTACAACCAGGGCAGTTACTGCGTGGATCTAAAGATCTCGCAAAAGAGGGTTGAATTGCGGGTTATCGGGCGTTTTGACAGGCGGAATCGCTTCGCCGGACAAAATGACCGCGACCGTTCGGTCTGGTCAAGCGACTCGTCGGCGGGGTTTGCCGGAGGCCCTTTTGCGCGGCGCGACCGCGCGCAGCGTCACGGCTTCCGTCTCGGTGCGCAAGCTTTGCACTCGCGCGTGAAGCGCGTCCGCATTCGCCTGTGAGGGCAATGGGTCAAACGCATACCCGCGGCGCGCCCACGCGTCGAGCCCGCCCTTGAGGGCGCGTATGCGCGTAAACCCTTTGCGGCGCATATGCTGGGTGATCCGCATGGCCGTCGCGTCGTCGTGACAGACGCAATACACCACGCGACTTTCGCCGGGGAGCGCCTCTTCGATGTCCGCCTGCGAACCCGGGTCGAACCGCCGGGCGCCGGGAATCCGGTGCGTGTCATCCGTAACGGCGGACTCCGGCCGCGCGTCCAGAATGACCGGTGGCGATTCGGTGCGCAATGTCGCCTCGAGTTGTTCAGGCGTGATCTTGACTCGCGCCATCCAGCGTCTAAAGCGCCAGCGCTGAATGCAGCGATAAATGAAATAGAGAAGCGACAGGCCGAGCACCAGGTCGATCACGGTTGCGCCATGCGATCTGACCTCGACCACGAACAGGCGAAGCTGCCGGTCGAACAGGGCGCCCCCGGTCAGCCAGAAGGTCGCCCACGCCACCGCGCCCAACAGATCCCAGGCGGCGAAGATTTTCGGGTCCACGCGGGTCGTGCCCATCAGAGGCGGGGTGGCAATGGCCAGGCCCGGGATGAATTTGGACGCCGACACAATGGGTGCGCCAAATCGTTCGAACAGGCCGCGCGCGGTCCGCACATGCGTGCCGACTGCCATAGAGCGCCGCGAAAGCGCATTGATGAGGCGTTGGCCGTAAATGCGTCCGGCGGCGAACCAGATGCCGTCGCCGATCAGCGCGCCCAGCACGGCAGCGGGCAGTACATACCAGAACGACAGGGCGCCGCTGGCAATGGCAGAGCCGGCATAAAGCAGTACCGGGACAGCAGGTATTGGCACGCCGAGGCGTGTCAGCAGGACGTTCAAAAAGACAATGGCGCCGCCCCAGGTTGAAATCTCCGAATGCGGAAACTCGATCAATTGCAGACCTCCTGAGGTCGGGGCAACGGTCGCGACAGCGGCAGGGCGTGCTCTTTAGCGGTCTTTCATTTTACGTTCGAATCGATGAGTGTGACGCGAACGCCTTCGCATCCGGCGCTGCTCGAAATCTCGAGTTCGCGCCATGCATTTGAATGTCCGTCCACGGAGGAGATCAACGGATCGATCTGCTTGTCAGGACGCAACATGTTAAACGGCCATGATGGCCGGCCGAGCCGTTCATGCACCAGCGAACCGAGCCAGATTGGCGTGGCGGGCGCGCTGCCTTTGCGCTCGATCGCGTAACCTGTCGGCCAGAAGCGCAGCACATCTCGTTCCTCGCGATTCTCGCGCGGCCGCGTAAAGACCAGCGTCGACGGTTCACCGTTATCAAGCTTCGGCAAAACGGGTAACTCGCTGGCCGCGGCGTCCGGCGATACCAGGGAGAGCAGCGAACGCGCGGAGACCCGGGGGCCTTCATCCCAGCCGCGATCGCGCAACTGCATGCGGATCTGTTCGACCGTCGCAGACCATTGCACCGTGATCGGCTCCCGGCGGTCGCCGGCCATATCGGACCGGTAACAGGGAAAAGTTTTCCAGAGCGAATCGGTCCATTGAGCTTCGCTTACGACAACGGTTCGGTGTTGCGCGTCGAACGACGAACTGGACGGAGCCGGGTTAAAGGCGATTTGCACCAGGGCGCTTGCGCCGATTATCACCAGAATCACGGCGGGCATGAACGCGCGCGCCGCAGGTGGCTGCGGATTTCTCCAGACGGCAGTGAGCGCGACGACGGCGATCCAGATGGCCGCGAAAGCCGCGCCACCTACGGCATCGGAAAACGCAAAACGGCCGAAGTAAAGCCCGGCGAACGCGACGGCGACGACAATCGCCGTGCCCACAGTGGTCACCAGAATGCCTTGAACTCTGCCGACCCGCCGTGCCAGCAGAAACGCAAGGAAGCCATAGACGATTGCGCTGGCGGCAACGTGATTGCTTGGAAACGCATAGACGTCCGGGCCGCCATAGTCCATCGGCGAACGCCGCACCGTCAGTTGAATGGCGAAGATCAGCAGTTGCGAGAAGACGACCGCAGCCAGCCAATAGGCCACGGAAAGCCAGCGGCGTTCATAAGTCATCCATACGATAACGGTTGTCACCACAACGGTCAGTGTCAATACACTGCCTAAGGTCGAAAGACCGGACATCACACTATCGGCCCACGTGGAATGGATGGATTGCAGAAAGCGATAGACGGACCGGTCAACCTGTACCAGTGGATCGCCGCTGGCGACCCGTTTGAACAGACTAAAGAAGACGCCCGCAAACAAAAGCACCAGCGCCGAGATGGCGGCAACCACGCTCATCGCCGGCCGCTCCGGACTTACCGCCTGCACGACGAGCCCCGCAAAGCGACCTTCGTGACAGTGTGCCCAGTCGACCAGCCGCTTGTGCGACGCAACCGCCCAGGCATGGGCGCGCGAAATGATCGCACGCATGATGCGAAAACTGAGCCACGCAATCGCGGCCAGAATCGCAATGACGGCAACCAGACGAAACGACACCGCGCCGGCGAGTTGCAACGAAGCTCCGAACACGACGCCCGGCAGAATATGAGCCGGTGCCCACAGCAGAGCCGACAGGATGTTCATGGCGTAAAAGCGCGTCGGCGTCATGCCCATCATGCCTGCGATGACCGGCACAATGGCCCGCACCGGCGCAATAAAGCGCGCGAACACCACACTACGCGCGCCATGCCGTTTGAAATATTGATGCCCCGCTGCGAGGATTTGCGGATGCGTACTGAATGGCCACAGTTGCACGAGCATGTCGCGATAGCGACGCCCAAGCCAGTAACTGATGCCGTCACCGGCAATCGCGCCGATCAGCGCGCATACAAATAGCCAGCCTAGATTGAGCGAGCCGGTGCCGGCCAGCGCGCCCGCCAGAAACATGGCGGTGCTGCCGGGAATGAAGGTGCCGATGACAGCAACGGCTTCGAGGAACGCCGCGAGAAACACCACCGCCAGCGTCCATCCCGCATGGCCGCCCAGCAGATGCAACAGGTGAACGTACGCGTGCTCCATCTACCTCTCCGGCACTCCAGTGATATGCGCCAATGAATACGCTCGGGACCGCTCATTCGCCTCACCGGATTCGAATTTCGCGCCATATCGAAATATAACCTTACCTGGCACCAGGTCGCATTGAACGGGCCCGGGGGCTGCTTCGTTGACGTCTTGCGAACTTGACCTATAACGAAGTTGCAGCGTGGCCATGATCTGCGCCGAACCGGAGCTTCGAGACCGGCTCGCGTGACGCGCGCTGCGGTCGTGTGTCGACGTTCGAAGTTGGCAGGCAACCCAGGGTCGGCAAGCCGGCGTGCAGACCGGCATGCAACTCTGCGGTCTGGCGGGCAACGGGCTCAGGCAATGAGTTCCGCTGCGAGGAGGAACGAAATGAAAACGCTTTTTGTATTGACGGCGGCAGGTGCAGGGCTGCTGCTGGCAGCTGGCGCGACGAACGGGCAAGGGATGGATATGCAATCGCCGGGTCGTGCAATATTCGAGCAAAACGCAAACGAGTCCGCGCAATCTGCTACAGACATGCGGTACAGCGATAGCGTCCAGTCCGACAAAGGACCTTCGGGCGCATTCGCCAATACATCTTACGGCGGTACGGCCGATACACAAGGACAGGCGGGCGGCCCGCGCTGCACTTTTGCGCCGCACTGCAACATTTATCGCGGTCATTGAGGCGGATTCCGCAAAAGATCCACGGCGCCGTCAGAACAGCGCGTTGCAGCGCGATGCCGTCATGGCATTGCGCTGCAACGCGCTGGGTGGCGTGACGTGCTGTCGTTCCAGCACGACAACTGTCAGCCTTAAAAAACGCCTTTTCTTTTCATCAATCCCCGCTTAAAGCCACCTGCTTAAAGGCAGCGTCATGTCTTGCGCCGTACTTGCACCTGTTGAAAGTCTGAGTTTCGGGCGCGCCGCGCTCCCCAGAGGAACTGGCTACTTAAACTTCGCCTGCAGTTTCATGTCGTTGCCGTCAGCAACGGCTTGGCGCCAAAGAGCGTAGATGAATGCAGATAAAAAAAGCAGATTCCTCGACACGATGAACAGGTAAAGAACCAATGAAGAAAACGTGCTTAGCCGGACTGTGGTCCGCGTTAGTGCTGTGCAACGTCGCACATGCCCAGAATAGCGTCACGTCGTATGGTCTTATCGATGAAGGCTTTGACTTCACTACCAACGCGGCGGGACACCGCCTACGCGGCTACCGTGACATCGAACACACTTACAGCCGGATTGCACAACGTAGAGCGCTCTGACCAACATGTCATTTGCGGCGCGAACGTGACGGGTTTTTCATCTTTGTGCGGCCTGCTATTTATTCGCTCAGGGATATGATGCCGAGACCGTGGCGAATCCGACCAGAAGCGCATGTCCAGAAGACACCTGACGAAACCGGCAACGCTGAACGCGTCGGTATGTAACTGCTTTCGGTTTGCTACGCGCGGGTCGATGCACCTTGCGCGACGCTTTCGGTCGTTCAGCTTCATATCGCATCAACAGGCGAGGAGCCGATGAACGTGTCCGCTCTGGATGTTGGAAAAGCGCAGGGACCCATGATCTCCACAGCAATCCCGGGGACGACTTCAACGCATCGCCCGGGTCAGCGGTGGCATACGACAACGTTTCGATGGTTGTCGGCGTACGCCGCAATCTTTTCTATCTCGTTCATGGCGCTGCTGGGTTTCCTCGAATACTCCGTGGGCGCGGCCATGGAGCGTGAAGCCGACAGTGCGATCCGTTGGCAAATCCGTTACTTCGATTCAAAGAGCGACGACCGGATCGCGTCCGTGATCGGACGAAGGCTTGAGCGTGAAAACGGCCATACGAACTATTACGGTCTGTTTACCCCCGACGGTCAAGAGCTTGCCGGCGATATCCCGAACGTCCCCAGCGGTCTCAAGTTCGCTCACCAAGGCGACTCCCTGGTGTCGCAATTTGGCCGCACGCTGGTACTCGAGCAAGAATCGTCAAGGCCGACTGTGCGCGTGATGGGAGAGATTCGCGACAACGGCCTGATGCTCGTCATAGGCCGGAATCTGTCCGATGTACGGCACGTGCGCGAAGAACTCACCAAGGCATTGATCGGCGGCGGCATCTTGTGTCTGGTGGTCAGTCTCGCCACCGGCATATTGCTCAGTCTTCGACAGATGCGACGCGTCTCCGACATGCGGCGCGTGACGATCCGCATTGCCAACGGAGATCTGGCGCAACGCTTGCCGGTTGGCGGCCGGGATGAACTGGACATGCTTTCGCATCTCGTCAATCACATGCTCGATGAAGTCGAGCGGCTGATGAACGAAGTCAAGGGGGCCTGCGATGGCATCGCACACGACCTGCGCACGCCCCTCGTGCGTCTGCGCCTGCAACTGGCCAATCTCGCGGAGCGGGTGCGTACCAGTGGAGATGAGACAACCGCGGGCCTGATTGCCAGTGCCCGCACCGAAGCCGACTCCATTCTTGACCGGTTTGGTGCGATGCTGCGGATTTCGGAAATCGGTGCTTTGCAACGTCGCAGCGGTTTCGACGAGGTCATGTTGCAGACACTCGTCGACGAACTGTGCGATCTCTATTTGCCGCTCGCCGAAGAAAAGTCGATTCGTTTGCTGTCGAGCACAGATTCAGTCGAACCGGTTCATGCCGACCGTGCACTCCTGTTCGAGGCGTTTAGCAACCTGCTCGACAACGCGATCAAATTCGCGCCAGAGAGCGGCGAAGTGAGCGTCATGTTGCGTTCATGCGAGTCGGGAGCGCAACTCGTGATTGCCGACAACGGCCCCGGCATTCCGGTCAGCGAGCGGCACGCCGTGCTGAACCGCTTCTATCGCATCGAAAAGACTCGCCATGTGCCGGGAACGGGCCTTGGACTGGGTATCGTTTCGGCAATCATCCGGCTGCATGACTTTGAGCTTCGCATTGGCGGCGAGGATCGAGGAACGACCATCACGATCAATTGCTGGCCACACAACTTGCAGTAGGTCATAAGAGCTAGATGAGAATTTTGCTGGTTTCGTCCTCTGAAACAGAGACGGTCTACCTCCATAAGGCGTTTAGAGAAAGCGCGCACAGCGTGCATGCCGCGGACAACCTGCGCTATGCGCTCTACCTCGCTTCGCACGAGGATTTCGATGCAATTGTCGTCGCCACCCTGGGTATGAACATGCTTACGGCGCTATTCGATGCGCTGGCCGAGTTGTCGCGATTGCCTCACGCGCCGGCAGTGATCGTTGCGCTCGCAAGCGGCACCGCGAACGAGCGCGCCCGAATATTACGTGCGGGCGCTGACGCCTGCTTCGTGCAGCCTTACTCTTTTCTGGAAATGCAGGAGCGCATGCTGGCACTGCGGCGCGCATCGGCGGCGCGATCCGGCACGGCGCCGCTCGACACGCCCATGTTGCGACTGGACCCGCTCACGCGAGATCTGGTCGAGGATGGCAAGCGCGTCTTGATGACCAAGCGCGAGTATCTGCTGCTTGAATGCTTGCTGCGGCAGGCGAATGCACCGGTGGCGCGAGATCAATTGATTCGCTATGCGTGGGCGGACAAGGAGGATGTGGATCCTTCCAGCGTCAATCTGGTGGTCTCACGTTTGCGGCGAAAGCTGGAACTGAATGGCTTCAGGGCCCGCGTCGAGACCATTAGCCGGTTCGGCTATCAATTGGCAGCATGCTGAAGGCTAAGGGGTTGCGTGCACCAGCAGCATGAAGGGACTACGAAGAGAGATACGCGGGAGAGAATGCAGGTCCTGTGAGGCGCAGCCGATCGCGCGTTGCGGATGCCTGCATTACCTCATTGCACGGACCTGTTGCAAGGCCACTACTATGAACCGAAGAACGGCGTGCAGAAGTCTGGCGGTCCGACGCAGTCGCCTGGCCCGTTAGGCGTTCCGTGCAGCGACGCGCAGCTCGTGAGCGCGACGCAAGCAAGCGCATACAGCGCTCGCCGTAACCACGGCGAGCGAGACGGTTTCTGTGGCTTCTGTTTCATGATGTTGATGAGTTGGGTATGACGTATCAGTGATGCGCGTAGAGTGTTTTGTCCAGGTAGGAAAGCTGACCGTCCTGCTCCGACTGGACGAGTTCCTGATCCACCTGTGCCCGGGTCTTGCTAGCCACCGCTTGACCGTAAGGCGCTACCCATTGCCCGCTCTGGTCAAGTGTCGAGGCTGCGCTCAGTTGCGTGGAAGAACTTGCACCCTGATTCGGGTTGCTCGAACCCGGCATCGTTTGGGCAAATGCGGAACTGCTCGCGGCGAGACCGATCAAAACGGCGATCATCGTGATTTTCATGATGTGTTCCTCTAGATATGATGTGTAGGGCGCGATGGCCGCGGAGCGCATCGAGAACTCGGATGTCGCTGGATTTTGCGGTTAAATCGCATGCCTAAATAATGGTCGAAAAGGCAGATCGAATGGAATGGCTTGAAGTGGTCTGCGCACCATGCGATTCCACTTCGTCCGAGCCCCTACATTCGACGGCACCTGCTCGAACGAAGTGCTTACGGGTGTGCGTACACCGTGCTGTTCAGGTACGCGAGTTGTCCGTCTTTCTCCGCCTCGACCAGCTCGGCGTAGACCTGGGCGCGGGTTTTCGGCGCAACGGCTTGACCATACGGCGGGACCCACGTACCGGCTTGCGATGTTACGTCTGACGCGGCAACCAGGGTCGAGGACGGGGTAGCCGTGTTCGACGATGCGGGGTTGCTTTGGGCGAAAGCCGAGCTGGTTGCGAGAATGCCAAGCAAAGCGGCGATCTGGATGACTTTCATGACTGCTCCTTCATGCGGAAGAGGTAGGGTAGGTCCGGGCCGTACCGCACTGTGCGATGCGCGTCTCGGTAAGGAGCAGAATAGAGAGGTGGGCCTATCGCAACGCGAGCATGAAAGTGAAGAGATTTTTAATCACAGAGGCGCAGCATCCGCCGCAAAACCCTAGTCGAGCAGGTATCCGGACCCTCTGACCGTCCGGATTGACGGATGCTCGCCGGCCACGCAAATTTTCTTGCGCAAGCGACCCATGTGGACGTCGATCAGGTTAGTGCCCGGATCGAAATGGCAACCCCAGACGCCTTCGAAAATCATGGTGCGTGTGAGCACCTGACCGGGGTGGCGCATCAGGTATTCCAGCACTTTCAGCTCAGTGGGCTGGAGGTCGAGTTCCTGCCCGCGATAATTCGCTTTGCGTTTGATCAGATCGAGTTCGAGATCGCCGACGTGAAGCCGGGTTTCGGTTGATTCGAGCGGTGTCGTGCGTCGCAACAATACTTCGGCGCGCGCCATCATCTCCTCGCGCGCGAATGGCTTGATGAGGTAGTCGTCGCCACCCGCTCTCAGGCTACGGACCCGCTCGTCGACGTTCGATATCGAGCTCACCAGCAACACCGGAGTGTCGATGCCGGCACTGCGCATCGCGTTGAGGATCGTGAGGCCGTCCATGTCGGGAAGCGTGCGGTCCAGCGTCACCAGATCGTAGTTTCGCGCCATCACCTTCGCGATGCCTTCGCGTCCGCAGCGCGCCACGTCGACCTCAAAGCGTGGCTGGGTCAAGGAGCTCAGAATCTCGTGGACCATCAATTCGTCGTCTTCCACGGACAGGACTTTGGACATGACTCATCGGTGCCGGCTGCAAGGTGCCTAGGACGTTACCGTCTGGCGATGGAGTGGGCAACATCGAAACCATGAAATGACATTCATGACACTCAGATGGCGAGTCGCGCTGAGCAAGACGCTATGAAATATTTATTTGTGTCAGACTAGCTCGAGGTTCGTGAGGCAACAGGGCTGTCGCGCGTGAGCGTGGCCGCCGCCAGGCGACTGTCGTATCGTGAGGCGTGAACACATTGCACCTAAGCGCGGGCCTCACGCGCAATCTCCGCGCAACCTGTGCAGGCCGCGCAGAAACCCCTCCGCTTCAATTTCTCATTCATTCGGCACTCCATGCGTTCCAAGTTGATCAAATGGCTGTTCATTGTCTGCCTGCTTGGCAGTGGAACGCTCTATTCCGCCGTGATCCTGCTTCTTTTTCCGTTTGTCGGGCGAGCCGGGCGCTACTGGCTGGCCGCGCAATGGTGCCGTGCACTGGTCGGCTGGATGCGCTGGCTGCCGGGTGTTACCGCCTCTGTCGAGGGCCTCGAGCACCTGCCGAAGGAACCGTTCATCATTCTGTGCCGCCATGAATCGACGTGGGAAACACTGGCGTTTCTTGCGCTGTTCCCGCGCCGTATCAGTTTCGTGTTCAAGGAGGATCTGCTGCGCATTCCGTTTTTCGGCTGGGTACTGCGCGGTCTCGACATGGTCAGCCTCAACCGCGGTTCGCCGCGCCAGGCGCATCAGGCGGTGACACAGGAGTGCGCGAAGCGGCTCGCGAAGGGAGACGTGGTGGTGATATTTCCCGAAGGGACGCGCGTAGCGCACGATGCACCGCTCAGGCTCACGTCGGGCGGCGTTCGCCTCGCTTGCGCGACCGGTGCGCCGGTGGTTCCGGCGGTGCATAACGCGGGTGCAGTCTGGCCGGCAAAGGGATGGCCGGTTGAGAAGGGGCATATCCGGGTGGTGGTCGGCCCGGCGTTTTCGTCGCGCGATACCTCGCAACAAGACCTGAGCCACCAGGTGCACGACTGGATGAAAACGGCCTTGCAACAGCTTTGAGCGAGCAGCAAAGGCGCCGCGGGGAGCACTAACGCAAATGGCCCGCCAGGGCGGGCCATCTGTTGCAGCAGGGGAACGGTTGTTCCGGCCTGTTACAGCGGCGTGATGTTGGCCGCTTGCTTACCCTTCGGGCCTTGCTTCACTTCGAAGCTAACCTTTTGGTTTTCCTGCAGCGATTTGAAGCCGCTCCCCTGAACTTCGGAGAAGTGTGCGAACAGATCTTCGCCGCCGCCGTCAGGCGTAATGAAACCAAAACCTTTTGCATCATTGAACCACTTCACAATACCGGTTGCCATTTTTTAACCCATTCAAAATAAATGTCGCGTTCGCGTATGCCGCGTCTTCGCCCCGCGACCGAACGCGAAGAATGCCTTTGTACCACGCTGATAAGAAACCTGCCAATGGTCATCTTTACGATTGCGCTCTAACGCACCAAACTGGCGTCGAATTAGTGTATGGAATATGTAATGTACCGGTGGGTTAAACTGTGGCTACACTCTCCCGGGAAATACATGACACATTACTTGCAGGAAGAGTTGACTTCGTTTTGGGGCCGTCTGACCCCATACCTGGCGTTGTTGGAGTCCACGCAGGGCGGCGCGCCGCAAACCGCGCCGGATCCGATTGGACGCGTGACAATTGACACGGACGAGTGTCAGGCGTTTGCGCTTCACACCACTGACGCAAAAGCCGACGACGATTCGTCCGAGGCACCCACCGGCCATAGCGCGACCTATACTCGCGAAAGAGCCGCCGGCGCCGCCTGGGGGCCGTGGCAGAGGCAAGCGTACTAACGCTGCATTGAAGTGCGCGCCGTGGCCAGGGCTCGGCGCGCCGTGATCCGATCTGTTTCAACGTATGAGCAAGACCCCATTCATTCCCAGTGTCCCAGCCCGATCCGAAGGCGATTTCCATGTCTCGGCATCGTCGAAGCTGGCCGGTTATCGGCGTTTTTTCGGTGTCTTGAGCGTGATCCGCAAGACCGACGGACGGCAGCTTTTCCCGTTTGACGGCGCCCCCGAATTGGGTCCGTATGCAACGAAGATGGAAGCGCTGGCCGCCGCGCAAGTGTACGGCGAGCATATTGTTGCCGCCGATCTCGCCAATCCCGAGCTATGAGCGGGCGAAGTAACAGTAAAACGTACCGTGCGCCGCATTCGCTGCGGTAATAAGGTCGCATCGACGCTTCCGGGTTCCTTGCGGGTTTATCCTGGGCGGATTGCTGTCAAACGGCATGCCGAACGTTTTCCAAATTACATCCACCCAGATTGTGCGTAAGCGCAGATGGTGCGTCCGCGTGTGTCCGACACCATCGCGTTCGACGTCGATCGTCAGCAGGTTTTCAACGCGACCGGTCTCTTTGATCCCATTCGGCTAACGGCCGACCAACCGCCAATGAGCCATCACCCGGTCCGGGAGGGCCGCGCCTCGCCACGCATCTGAATGACGAGGTGGCGTAAAGGCCGAATGTGGAAAATAGATTAGGCATGCTGATAAACCGTTCGAGCCACCCGAAAACACAACACAGGTCGCATCACTTGCGGCAGGAAACAGCATAAACCTGTTGTATCAGGCGACACGTTTCGTTACACACAAAAACACGGGTAATATGCGCACTCCATATAGTTGCCTCAACACTTACCCTTGAGGTGCCGTATGAAGAAAATCCTGACACTGCTGGCATTGGCGGTCTGCCTTGGAAGCGCGCTGAGCGCTTGTATTATCGTTCCGGACGGCGGCGGTCATGACCACTATCACGACCATTACTGATCACGCGTAGCGCGTTATCCAATACCGTTGCATCAGCAACAATATGGTGAGTCCGGCGTGCGCTGTATGCCGGGCTCGCTCACCTGCCTGGCAATGCTGTTTGAGCATCCCCGCGAAGGAAGCTCAGTTCGCAGTACCTGAAGCGGAGCCCGTACGTTGTGTGGGCCTCGCGCAATCGTGCAGACATCGGCTACATCTCCCTACGTCTCCACGGGCCTGATAGACGACTCATCTACTTTGGTAGAGAATGAGCGACATCAAGTGTGTCAGCCATTCAAAACTATTCGTCGATCGAGGCTAAAACGTGCGCACCGCTATTCACTCGTCATTCGGCAATCCTGCAGAAGTTTTGACCGTCGAGGAGCGTCCGACTCCTGTGCCTGCGGCCGGTCAGGTTCGCATCAAATCCACACTTTCGCCGATTCACAACCACGACCTGTGGACTATCCGCGGTCAGTACGGCTACAAGCCGAAATTGCCGGCGGTGGGCGGCAGCGAACTCGCGGGTGTGATCGATGCGGTTGGCGAGGGCGTGGATCGCCTCAAGGTTGGGCAGCGGGTAGTCGTAGCGGGCGTTTATGAAGCGTGGGCCGAGTACGTGATCGCACCGGCCGGTGCGGTGGTTCCATTGCCTGATGCCGTGAACGATGAAACGGGCTGCCAACTGATTGCAATGCCGCTCAGCGCGGTGATGTTGCTCGAATATCTGAACCTGAAGCCGGGCCAGTGGTTTATCCAGAACACGGCGAACGGCGCGGTGGGCAAAACGCTCGCAATGCTGGCGAAAGCGCGCGGCATCCATGTGGTCAACGTGGTGCGCCGTGACGCGGGCGTGGCGGAACTACAAGAGTTGGGCATCGCCAATGGTGTGTCGACGCAAAGCGAAGGCTGGAAGGACCATGTGCGCGCGTTGCCTGGCGATGCACCGCTGGTTGCCGCGGTCGATTCAGTAGGCGGAGACGCAAGCGGCGATCTGTTTGGCCTGCTGGGCCAGGACGGGACCCTGGTTTCGTTCGGCGCAATGTCGGGCGAGCCGATGCGGCTCAGTTCGGGCGACGCCATCTTCAAGCAGGCGACGGTGAAAGGTTTCTGGGCCAAGGTCGTGTCCGAAACCCTGTCGAGCGCCGACAGGGCGCGCATGATCGGCGATCTGCTGCGCCTTGCTGCGTCGGGCGAATTGCGCCTGCCGGTCGAGGCGGTCTTCGACATTGACGATGTCGCCAGGGCCGCGGCGGCAAGCGACAAGCCGGGTCGCAAGGGCAAGGTCCTGCTGCGTTTCTGATCCGCCGCGTTTCGGCGATATGTCGATGTCTTGATGCCGCACGCCCAGGGATTTCCCCGAACCTCAATTTCCCACCTATAGTGCCGTTAACTGACTCACATGATGAGACCCGGCAGGACGACTCATCACGCATAGAAAGACACATGTAACCGACCAGGCATCAAATTGAAACCGTCGTGCGTCCATCCCTCAAACGGCAAGTGCGGCGCGCAAGATCTCGCTGCGGACAGCGATAATGGCGAGCCGCAGAATCAGCTCTTTCTGTCGTATTTCTTCGCCTGGTTTCGCGGTTATCAGCGGGTGGGCGCGCGCTGCGCGTTGATTGCCCTTGCGGCAGGAACGGGTGCAGGCGTGCTATGCCTGCTCATGCTGCGCTGGTGGCCCGGCGGCTCCGCCGACCCGGACGCTCCGTTGCTCAGCTGGCGCGCCGGGGTTGCGCTCATTGCAGGCGGGGGCGTTGCGATCCTCGTCTATGGTTCGCTGGCGCGGCTGTATTTACGCGCTTCGGCCGCCACCGCGCTTGCCTCTGCTCTGCTGGACGCGAATCGCGAATGCATGAAGCTGATCGACGTCGACGGGCGGATGCTGCGTATTTCCGAGTACGGCGCGCATCTGATGGACGCCGCCTCGCACGCGCAGCTCATCGGCGCAGATTGGCTCGGTTTCTGGAAAGGTGCCGACAGCGTCGCCGCCGGCACGGCGTTTTCGGGCTCGCTGTCCGGACATCGCACGTCGTTTCGCGGACTCGCTCATACCACGGCAGGCCGCCCAAAATGGTGGGAGACGCGCCTGACGCCCATCAAGGACGAGAACGGCCGCGTCATCGCGATGCTCGGCGCGTCGCTCGACGTCACAAACCAGACGGATCTGCTGGCGCAATTGCAGGCGAAGAACGAGCTCATGTCGGAGATGGAAGCGCACGTGCCGCTCGTGTTTTACTCGTATAGCGCCAATTTCGAGTATTTCCACTATCTAAGCGCAGGTTTTTCGAAGGTGTTCGGCCTGACGCCGGACGATGTGCGGCGCGATGCATCGGCCTGGATGAAACTGGTCCTGGAAGAAGATCTGGATGCATTGCGCAATGAGATGCAGCGCATTGTGAGCGAGTCTACGGACGGCCGCATCGAATACCGGATCAGGAAACCCGACGGCTCGATCCGCTGGTTGCGCAGCACCGGCTACCCCGTGCGCGACAGTGATGGAGTGGTCCTGCGCATCATTGGGACTACCGAAGACATCACTGAGGAGCAGGAACGTCTGCGTACGCTGGACCGGCTGGCGTTCACGGATTCGCTGACCGGGCTGGCCAATCGCGCCGCGCTGTTCCGCGAAATCGAAACGCGCTGCACGGCCGACATACCGTTCGGGTTGATGTTCGTCGACCTCGACCGTTTCAAGGTGCTGAACGACACGCTAGGTCACGTCGCGGCCGATCATCTTCTGAAGGATATCGGCGACGTCATCAAGGGCGCGCTGCCTGATGATGCCTACGTTGCGCGTCTGGGCGGCGATGAATTCGCGGTGCTGGTCGCCAGCATCGCGGAAAAAGCCGGACTCGAGGCGCTCGCGCAGGGGCTGCTTGGCGAGTTGTCGCGCAGCGGGCGCGACGATGGCGCAGGCACGTTCGTCACCGCATCTATCGGCATTTCGCTCTATCCGGAGCATGGCGCCTGCCACGAAGCGCTGCTCACGCGCGCGGATGTGGCGATGTACGCCGCGAAAAAAGCGGGCCGCAATTGCTTCATGTTCGCGGGTAAAGAAGCCGTCGAGACGATCGGCGACTTCGAACTGGAGCGCGACGTGCCCGAGGCGCTCGCATCGAACCAGTTCCTGCTGCATTTCCAGACCATTCACGAGCCATGCACGCTGTCGATTCATAGCACCGAGGCGTTGATACGCTGGAATCACCCGCGACGTGGTTTGATTCCGCCGGGCGTGTTTGTGCCGATTCTCGAGGAGACCGGCTTCATCGCAGAGGTCGGCTCGTGGGTGTTGAATAGCGCGTTGGGTCAGCTGGCTGAATGGCGACGTAATGGCGCGTGCAATCTGGGTATGTCGGTGAATGTGTCCGCACGGCAATTGCGCGATGATGCGATCGTGCGCGAGGTCGAGCGGGCCTTGAATAAATTCGGCGTGCCGCCCGCCAAGCTCGAAATCGAGTTGACCGAAACGGCATTGATGGAAAATCCGTATCACGCGCAAAAGATCATCGCGGCGCTCAAATCGCTAGGCGTGAGAATTGCCATCGACGATTTCGGCACCGGCTATTCGACGCTCAAATATCTGGCCGACTTTGCACCGGATACGCTCAAGATAGACCGCGCGTTTACTTCGAAGCTGGTCAGCGACTCGGCCACCCAGACCATTGTGGAAGGCATCATTGGTCTGTCGCGCAAACTGGGCATCAAGGTCGTGGCAGAAGGCGTCGAGGAACAGCAGCAACTGGATATTTTGCGCGATGTGCATTGCGACTTTGTGCAAGGCTTCTTTTTGTGCAGACCGCAAGCGCCCGACAAACTGAGTCATGCGCTCACGCTTCGCCTTGCATCGGAATTGACGCGTACGTGATGAAGCGTTGCACGGAATTTCGCATGCACGATGGCCGTTGCTCGCAGCACGAGGCTGCAAGAACGGCCTTATCGATTTTGCACGCACTACACAGAGTTCTTCGTTACTGCTGCGCCATGGGCGCGCGGGTCTTGTCGTCGGCCGCCATGGGTTTTGACGGCGACGCGGGCATGTTGCCGTTATCTGCAAAGCCGGCGGGCTTGGTGACCCATGGGCTCGAAATCGGATCGCCGCCGTATGTCATGCCGGCCGTCGCGGCGCCATGAGCATTGCCGGCGCCGTTCCCGCCTTGTCCGTTTCCGCCGGCTTGCGCAAACGTTACGCTCGACGTGCAGAGCGCAGCCGCAACGGCGCCCGTCGTCACGACGGTCAGAATTGCCTTGTTCATATCGGTTCTCCGGTAATGCGCGGCACGATTGCGTCGCGTCACCCTCATATACGAGGCGAACGCGGCGCCGGATGCACGCTGGTCAACAGGCGCCTGTTTATCTGTTCGTTCTCGCGCACTGTGGGCAGTAACTTGACGTTACCAATCTCGCATACGCGTTTCACCTGTAAATGAGAAGCCTCCCTACACTGCCGTCACTGATAGCGTGGTTAGCAGCGCTATGCCATCGGGCAACGTCACTACGCGTGCCACGCCCTATCTTGCGGGAGCAGCCCATGCATCGAACGCGAACCCCCCTTATTACTGCGCAGCTGGATGGAACGCAGCTATGCGCCGACTATTGCGCGCAAACCGGACGTCTGCGGGTCTTGCAAGGGGCCACCGTGGTGCGCGAATGGTTTCCACCCAATTCGTGGATTGCGATTGCGTCGGTAGCGGGCGCGCGTAATTGGGGAACGCGCCCCGACCCAATCGAACTTCAGGCGTTGCTCGAAAGCCAGGTGCCGCTATTGCGGCCAAATTGAGCGGACTTCGAATCCATCTGCAACCGCAAGCAGGTTCGGCCTGATGCCCGGTCTCGCTGCCCTCCCGGCCAGTTCGCCCCAAACATGACTTTTTCGCATGTTTGTCTCTAAAATTAGTCGCTTGCCCGCCATCGTCATGCGGACAAGAATTCGGCTCATGCTCCGGTGGCATGGGTCTCATAGCCGCCGGCAATGCGTTTTTCGCACTACGCCACCTGGTATTGACTATGCGACGCGATCGGAATTTTTCAAACGGCCGGTTTATCGAGCCCGCCACCGACGAACTCATTTCCGTCTATAACCCCGCCACCGAAGCGCTGATTGCTCACGTGTCGGGTGCTTCAAGAGAACAGGCGCTTGCCGCCGTCGACGCTGCCGCGCTCGCGCAGAAAGCGTGGCGCAAGCTGCCTGCTGCGGAACGCGGCGCCTATTTGCACAAGCTTGCTGACGCGTTGACCGAATGCGCGCCGGCGATCGGCGCCGCACTCGCGCTGGAGTCGGGCAAGAGCGTCCCGGACGCCACCAGCGAAGCGATCTACGCCGGCCAGATCACGCGCTATCACGCTGAATGGGCGCGCCGTATCGAAGGTGAAGTCATTCCGAGCGACACGCCTGACGAAAACCTCGTGTTGCATCGCGAGCCGATTGGCGTCGTCGCGTGCCTGATTCCGTTCAACTATCCGGTCTACACGTTCCTGCGCAAGGTTGCGCCTGCACTGATTTCCGGCAATACCGTGGTGGTTCGTCCTAGCAATAACACGCCGACTTCCGCATTCGAAATTGCCAAAGCAGTAGAAAAGGCCGGACTGCCGGCCGGCGTCGTCAACATTCTGGCCATGAGCCATGCGACGGCCGAAGCAGTCTGCACGCATCCGAAGGTCGGCATGATTACACTGACAGGTAGTGTCGGCGCGGGCCGCAAGGTGCTCGAATACTGCAAGGCGAACATTGCCAAACCGTCGCTCGAACTGGGCGGCAAAACGCCTGCCATCATCGAGCCGGATGCCGATCTCGAGAAAGCCGCGCGCGAACTGGTAGCGTCGAAGACCACGCATTGCGGCCAGCTGTGCACGGCAATCGAACGCGTCTATGTGCACGAGAGCGTGCATGACCGCTTCGTCGCGCTGCTCAAGCAACATATGAGCGCCGTGCAGTCGGGTGACCGCGCAGAAAATCCGGCCCTGATGGGACCGCTCGTCAACGACGCGTCGCGCCAGTCCATTCACGCGATGGTCAAGCGTGCCGTCGAAGCAGGTGCCAGGCTTGAGACCGGCGGCCAGTTGCCCGATGGTCAGGGCTTCTTCTATCCGGCCACGCTGTTGTCGAATTGCCGTCAGGACATGGAGATCATCCAGGAAGAGACCTTCGGTCCGATCATGCCGGTCGTCAAATACAGCACGCTCGATCAGGCGCTTGAAATGGCGAACGATCATCAGTTCGGCCTGTCTTCCGTGCTCTATACCGAGAACTACCGTACCGCGATGAAGATTGCCAACGGTATTGAAGCGGGCGAACTGTATGTGAATCGCACACCGGCTGATCCGTATCAGGGCTTCCATGCAGGCTGGAAGCGTTCGGGCCTGGGTGGCGATGACGGCAAGCACGGCATGCTCGAATTCACGCAAACCCGCCTCGTGGTGATGAAGTACTAAAGACCGCTTACGCATGATCCGGCGTGCCGCTTCACGCGGCACGTCACTCAACCCTCCGCAGATTCGCGCAAGCACGCTGCAAACCATAACAAAGATTTGGAGACCCGACATGGCCGGCGCATCGACGCGCTTACGCCTTGCGTGTCTCGCAGGAGCACTCCGTGTCATCTCAACCCGTTCGATCCCACGTCTCGCTGGACCTGGCCAGTGACGCAGCCGCGTTACGCGACACCAAGGCACAGCGCTATGTGCAGTTGCTGCTGCTGGTGATTGCCGCCGGCGCAATCTATCCGATTCTCTATCTGCGCCAGGTCTATCAGCCGACGATGCTGGAAGTCTTCCACATCACCGACAGCCAGCTCGGCTATCTGTATTCCTCGCTCGGCACGATCTTTCTGCTGAGTTATTTACCCAGTGGGTGGTTGGCTGACCGAATCGCGCCGCGCCTGCTGATCTGTTTTTCGCTGATCGCAACCGGTGTATTGGGCGTGTGGTATTCGACCGCGCCGTCGTTTCAGGTGCTGATGATCATCTTCGGCGGCTGGGGTCTTTCCACCGGGCTGACCTTCTGGGCCGCCGTGATCAAGCGCGTGACGATGATCGCCGGCGCCGACGAGCAAGGCCGCTTCTTCGGCTTTCTCGACGGCGGCCGCGGCCTGATTGAAGCGTTGCTCGCGACTGTCGCGATCACGCTGTTCGCGTGGGCCACGCAAACACGCGGCGAGCCAGTAGCGGCGGGGTTCAGGCTGGTGGTCTACATGTACGCATTCCTGTGCATTGCGCTAGGTGTCGTGCTCGGACTCGTGAAGGACCCGCAGACGAGCAAAGCGGCAGCAGCGGCAAACGCCGCCGCACGCAAACGCAGCAATGTGCTGGTCGATCTGAAGACCTTGGCAAAGATTCCGGAGCTGTGGCTGGTGGCTGCCATCGTGTTCTGCGGCTATCAGGTGTTTTGGGCGACGTATAGCTTCTCCGCGTATCTGCACGAAGGCTCGATCGGTCTCTCGGTGGTGATGGCCGGCACCATCACGACGCTCAAGCTGTGGATGCGGCCGATCGGCGGCATCGGCGGTGGCTTTCTCGGCGACCGCTATTCGAAGATTTCGGTGCTGGTGATTGCACTATTTCTCGCCGCGTTGTCGCTGGTCGGACTGATCGCCGCGCCTGGCATCAATAGCCACGTCATGCTGGTGTTGCTCGTGCTGTTCATCGGCATTCTGACCTACGCGATTCGGGGTCTTTACTGGTCGTTGCTCGACCGCTGCAATGTGCCGGTGGCAACCATGGGACTGGCAATTGGCTTGATCTCGGTACTCGGTTATTCGCCGGACGTCTTCTTGCCTCTCATCAACGGTTATCTGACGCAGACGTTTCCTGGTGTCTTTGGTTATCAACTCTACTTCGGCTATGTCGCCGCAGTGGCAGCGTTGGGTGGCTTTGCCGCGCTCGCGCTAAGAAACATGCTTAACAAAAAAGAAGGTGCGTAAATGAAAGTTGTCTCGCTCGAAACGCATGTTGTCGCTGTACCGCCGCCGCATCTCGGCGGCATGTACTGGATTTTCGTCAAGCTGAAGACGGCGTGCGGCATCGAAGGCGTGGGTGAAATCTATTCGGCCACGTTTCATCCGGATGCGATGACGCACATCATCGACGATGTGTTCGGACGCTATTTGCAGGACAAAGATCCGCACCACGTTGAACGGTTGTGGCGCGAAGCGTATTCGAGCGGCTTCACGCAACGTCCCGACCTGACCATGATGGGTGTCGTCAGCGGTCTGGAGATGGCGTGCTGGGACATCATCGGCAAGGCAGCCGGCAAGCCGGTTTATGAACTGCTGGGCGGCATGGTCAACGAGCGGCTGCGTTCGTACACGTACCTCTATCCGAAGAATAGCCGCGGCGAATACGATTACGACGATCCCGATCTCGCCGCCGAATGCGCGGTCGAAAACGTCAAGCGTGGCTTCACGGCAGTCAAGTTCGATCCGGCCGGTCCTTACACCGCGTATTCGGGCCATCAACTGTCAATGGAAGTGCTCGACCGTTGCGAGCTGTTTTGCCGCCGTGTGCGCGAAGCGGTGGGCAGCAAGGCCGATCTGCTGTTCGGCACGCACGGGCAGATGGTGCCGTCGTCGGCGATTCGCCTCGCCAAACGCCTCGAGAAATACGATCCCTTGTGGTTCGAAGAGCCGGTGCCGCCGGGCCAGGAAGGCGCGATGGCGCAAGTCGCCGCGCACACCAGCATTCCGATCGCGGCGGGCGAACGGCTGACCACCAAGTATGAATTCTTCAAGCTGCTCGAAGCGGGCGCGGCGTCGATCCTGCAACTGAATGTGGCGCGCGTGGGCGGACTGCTCGAAGCGAAGAAGGTGGCGAGCATCGCCGAGGTGTATTACGCGCAGATCGCGCCGCACCTCTACAACGGCCCGGTGGGCGCCGCTGCCAGCATCCAGCTCGCCGCGTGTACACCGAACTTCCTGATTCAGGAAAGCATCGGTACGTGGGGCGGTTTTCACGCTGAAGTACTCAAGACGCCGATTCGCTGGGAAGACGGCTACATCATCCCTTCGCAGGAACCGGGGTTGGGTGTCGAGTTGAACATGGAAGTCGTGCGGCAACATTCGCCGTATAAGGGCGAGCGCCTGCATCTGCAGATGGCCGCAAAGCCTGCCGACGTCAAGGATCTCGCGCCGGCCAGGGGTTGAGATCAAGTGTTGAGTCTGGAAATCATTTTCGCATTCACTGAAGCGGACGCCGTCGGGCGAGATACAGCATGAACTACGACTACATTATTGTTGGCGCGGGCTCGGCGGGCTGCGTGCTTGCCAATCGCCTGTCGGCCTCGGGGCAATATTCCGTGCTGCTGCTCGAAGCAGGCGGCAAGGACAGCTCGTTCTGGTTCAAGATTCCCGTTGGTTTCACCAAGACGTACTACAACGAAACCTATAACTGGATGTACTACAGCGAGCCGGAAAAGGAACTCGACAACCGTCCCATCTACTGCCCGCGCGGCAAGGTGCAGGGCGGTTCGGGTTCGATCAACGCGATGATTTACGTGCGCGGCCAGCCGCACGATTTCGACGATTGGGCTGCGCTTGGCAACAAGGGGTGGGCATTCAAAGACGTGCTGCCGTATTTCCGCAAGCTCGAGACGCATCCGCTCGGCAACACGGAATATCATGGCGCGGATGGTCCGATTGGCATCTCGCCGATGAGAGATGCCGTGCATCCGATCTGCCATGTGTTTCTCAAAGGCTGCGATCAGGCGGGCTATCAGCGCACCGACGATTTCAACGGCGCGCAATTCGAAGGCGCCGGCATCTACGATGTGAGCACACGCAACGGCCAACGTTCGTCGAGCAGCTTTGAGTATCTGCATCCGGTGCTGGATCGCAAGAATCTGACGGTCGAGCGCGAGGTGCTGGCGAGTCAGGTCTTGTTCGACGACACGAAGCGCGCGATCGGCGTAGTGGTCAAGCAAAACGGCAGCACGCGCACCTTTACGGCGAACCGCGAGGTCATCCTGTCCGCGGGTGCGGTGGATACGCCGAAGCTGCTGCAACTGTCCGGCGTGGGCGACAAGGCGTTGCTGGCACAACATCGCATTTCGTTCGTGCATGATTTGCCGGCGGTCGGACAGAACCTGCAAGATCACCTGTGCGTGAGCTTCTATTACCGTGCAAACGTGAAGACGTTGAACGACGAAATGCGTCCCTTGCTTGGCAAGCTCAAGCTCGGGTTGCAGTACTTGTTGACGCGTAAGGGGCCGCTTGCGATGAGCGTGAATCAGTCCGGCGGATTCTTTAAGGGAAGCGCGAAAGAAGCGCAGCCTAATCTTCAGCTCTACTTCAATCCGCTGTCGTATCGCATTCCGAAGAGCAGCAAGGCAAGCCTCGAGCCGGAACCGTATTCGGGTTTTTTGCTGGCCTTCAATCCGTGCCGTCCGACGAGCCGCGGTTCGATTCAAATCGCCTCGAACCGCGTCGAGGACGCGGCGAAGATTCGCCTCAATGCCTTGACGACCGAGAAGGATATCGACGAAGTCATTCAGGGATGCGAACTGGTGCGTAAGGTGATGGCCTCGCCTGCGCTGCAGGGCATCACGGTTGAAGAGATTTCGCCAGGACCGCAGGTGAATAGCCGCGAAGGATTTTTGCAGTACTTCCGCGAACAGTCGGGTTCGATCTATCACCTGTGCGGATCGTGCGCGATGGGGCCGGATGCGCAGACCTCCGTGGTGGACGACCGCTTGCGCGTGCATGGCGTCACAGCATTGCGCGTGGTCGACGCGTCGATCTTCCCGAACATTACGTCCGGCAATATCAATGCGCCCACGCTGATGGTGGCGGAGAAGGGCGCGGAGATGATTCTGGAAGACGCAACGGCGCAGGCTGCATTAGCGCGAACCAAAGCGGAAGTGGCTGCTGCGCATTGAATCGCGAAGTCACTGTTCTTCAGGGAACGCCGCTCGCCCTTGGGTCATGTCGCGTAATGCCTCATGTGCACCGGCGAGCGCGGTGACGGGCATGCGGATCGTCAGCCGCACGGCCATTTGATACGCGCTGTCGGTTAGCGTGTGGGCTTCCTGTTCGATCCAGCGGCGCACGCGCGCTTCATCCGGATAACCGATCTCCACCGTCAGCAACGCCTGCGCAATCCGTTCGACGCGCGGCGCGGCCTGCAAGACGCGGGCAATGGCGTCCGTATAAGCGCGTACGAGGCCGCCCGCGCCGAGCTTCACGCCACCGTAGTAGCGCACCACTGCGGCGAGCACGCCGTCCAGATCGTGATGGCGTAACACTTCGAGGATGGGCCGTCCGGCAGTACCGGACGGCTCGCCGTCGTCCGACATGCCCGACTGGCCGCCTGCGAGGAGAGCCCAGCACACATGCGTCGCAGTGGGATGCTCTTCCCGCAGACGACGCAGTTCGACCATTGCCGCATCGCGGTCGGCGACAGGGATGGCGTGGGCGATAAAGCGGCTCTTGCGAATTTCGAGTTCTGAAGAGACTGCTGTGGAAAGGGTGTGACTCACGTTGATGGGCGGTGATCGAAGCAATAGAGTTAGTAGTTTAACTGTCACGCTTCGGCGTGCTTGCATTGACGCGGGTGGTGGGCTTGATCACTTGCCTGGATCCGTCGGCGACAATTGTTTAACCACGCCAGGAGGATCTTTCATCTCGCCATCAGGCTGACGCGAAGCCGCGAGCATGCCGAACACCGCGCCGGGCGAATGCCACCACAACGCCCGACAGAACCTAACCCGTAGTCGTGCCGACAGTGGATGCAAGGGCGGGAGCTTTGCGCCGGAAAAGGCTTCGGCTCGGATAGTCGATCACATATAGCGCGAGCAGAGGTACAAGGAAAGCGACCCCGAGTTGAGCGATCGATCGATTGACGCCAATGGCTATGGCCAGGATGAGCGCCGGAATATGGAAGAGGTAAATAGGATAGGACCAGTCACCAAGAAAATTCAGAAACGCAATG
>NZ_DASXHA010000150.1:0-58897 GCF_036488795.1 Paraburkholderia sp. | reverse complement strand
GCGCGACAGGCCAGCGCGACCGGGCGACCACCACTACGCCAGCGTCACTGCGCCAAATCCACCACGCGTGCGGCCGGTTTCCCTCACACCTGCGCAGGCGTGAGCACCTTGTCCAGCGTGACGGGCAGATCGCGCACCCGCACGCCGGTCGCGTGGTACACCGCGTTGGCGATGGCCGCCACCACGCCGGTAATGCCGATTTCGCCAATCCCGCGCACGCCCAGCGAATTGATATACGGATCGGGTTCGTCGATAAAGCTGATGTCGAACGTGCCGATGTCCGCATTCACCGGCACGTGATACTCCGCGAGATTCGCGTTGACGAAGCGTCCGTAGCGCGGATCGAGCACGCTTTCCTCTTCGAGCGCGGCGCCCACGCCCCAGACGAGGCCGCCGAGCAGCTGGCTATGCGCGGTCTTCTCGTTCAGTACGCGTCCCACGTCGTATACCGCGACTATACGCGGCACGCGGATCGTGCCCAGGTCCGCGTCCACGTGAACCTCGACGAATACTGCGCCGAACGAATGCAGCGAGTACTGGCTGCGCTCGTCACCCGGCTTGATGCTCACCACGGCCTGGATGGCGCCCCCGCCCGCGCGCGCGAGGATCGCGCCCGCCGGGTCGCGCAAGGACAGCTTGGTGCGGCTCACGACCCAGCCGTTGTCGATGGTCAGGTCGGTCACATCGAGGCCGTACACCGGCGATGCGCTATCGGCCTGCGCGAGCGCAATCAACTGATTGCGTGCCTGGATGCAGGCGTCGTGCACCGCCGGCGAGACGCTTGCCGCGGATTGCGAGCCGCCCGAACCGGGCGCTTGCGGCAAGCTCGAGTCGCCCAATGCGAAATGGATTTTGTCCGGGTGGAAGCCGAGCGCGTCGGCGGCCACCTGCGTCATCACCGTGTAAGTGCCGGTGCCGAGTTCCTGGGTGCCCGAGGCCACCATGGCGGTGCCGTCCGGCAGGATGCGCGCGACCGCCGCTGCGGGGCTGCGGTTGGCCGGATAAGTGGCGGTTGCCATGCCCATGCCGATCAGCGTGTTGCCGGAGCGCATCGAACGCGGTGTCGGCGTGCGGCGCGCCCAGCCGAATTTCTCTGCGCCGCGCACGTAGCATTCGCGCAGTGCCTTGCCCGACCACGGTTTATTTTCCTGTGGATCCTGCTCCGCGTAGTTTTTCAGGCGCAGCGCGACCGGATCCATCCTGAGCGCGTACGAGAGCTCATCCATCGCCGATTCGAGCGCGAACGAGCCGGTCGTCTCACCGGGCGCGCGCATGAACGTCGGCGTGCCGAGATTCAGTTTCACGAGGCGATGCGTCGTCACCTGGTTCGGGACCGCGTACAGCATGCGCGTGACCATGCAGCAGGTCTCGGTCCAATCCTCGATCATCGAGGTATTCGAAAAGCTGTCGTGACGCATCGCGGTGAGCGTGCCGTCGTGCTGTGCGGCGAGCGTGAAATGCTGCTCGGTATATGGCCGCGCGCCGACCGGACCGAACATCTGCGGCCGCGTGAGCGCGAGGCGCACGGGACGGCCGGTCTGTTTCGACGCCATCGCGCAGAGCACCACGTGCGACCACGACGAGCCTTTGCAGCCGAAGCCGCCGCCCAGAAATGGCGAGATGACGCGCACATCGTCGGGCGACACGCCGAGTGTTTTCGCCACCGCCGTACGCGCGCCGCTGACGCCCTGGGTGGAGTCGTAAAGCGTCAGTTGCGGCCCGTCCCAATGGGCCAGCGTGGCGTGCGGCTCCATGGGATTGTGATGTTCGATGGGCGTCGTGTAGACCGCATCGACGCGCACCGGTCCGTTCAGCAGACCCGCGTCGAAATCGCCGCGTTGCGTGTCGGTCTGGCGGCCTTGTGGCTTGTCGGGGGCGTGGGCGTTGGCTTTCGCGCGGGTGAAATCGAGCGCAGCCGGGTTCGTCTGGTACGTGATGCTCAATTGACGTGCGGCGTCGGTCGCGCGTTCCAGCGTATCCGCGACGACTACGGCGACCGGCTGGTTGCTGTAGTGCACCTGATTGTCCTGCAGCAGCGAAAGCTGTCGTCCAGCCGGCGGCGCGAGCGGCGCATGACCGTTGTTCGGCAGGCGTGGCGCGTTCTGATACGTCATCACCAGCAGCACGCCAGGCAGGGCTTGCGCGTGGCTCGCGTCGATTGACGCAATGCTCCCGCTCGCGATCGTGCTGGTGACGAGCACCGCGTGGGCGAGCCGCGCCTCCGGGAATTCGGCGGCATAACGCGCTTCTCCGGTGACTTTGAGAAGGCCGTCGGTGCGGTCCATCGGTTGCCCGACCAGCGGCGTATTCATGTTCATGCGACACCTCCGGTGCGGCCCGCGGCCTGATTGACGGCACGAATGATCGAGCGTTGCGCGAGTACTACCTTGAAGCGGTTGTCGCGCTGCGGGCGCGCGTCGGTTAGCGCAGCGGCAGCCGCGTCGTGCAAGGTGGTTTCCGTAAGCGGCTGGCCCGCCAGCATCTGCTCGGCCACGCTGGCGCGCCATGGTTTGTGCGCAACGCCGCCCAACGCGATGCGTACGCTCTGCACCGTGTGGCCGTCCATCTGCAAGGCTGCCGCAACCGACACGAGTGCAAACGCGTAGCTCGCCCGGTCGCGCACTTTCAGATAGTGCGCATGGTCGGCAAAGAGCGGCGGCGGCAGATCGACGGCGGTAATCAGTTCGCCTGGTTGCAAGGTCGTATCCACGTCGGGACGATCTGCCGGCAGACGATGGAACTCGCCAATCGGAATGATGCGATCGCCGCGCGGGCCGCTCACGCGCACGACGGCATCTAGCGCCGCGAGCGCGACACTCATATCAGATGGGTTCACGGCAATGCATTGCGAACTGGTGCCGAGAATCGCATGGGTGCGATTGTGCCCTTCGAGCGCTGCGCAGCCGCTGCCTGACTGGCGCTTGTTGCACTGTGTGAAGGCGGTGTCGTAAAAGTAACCGCAACGGGTACGCTGCATCAGATTGCCGCCTACGGTGGCCATATTGCGCAACTGAGGCGACGCGCCGGACAGCAATGCTTGCGAGAGCAACGGATATTGCGCGCGCACCAGTGCATGATTCGCCGCGTCGCTGTTGCGCACCAGTGCGCCGATGCGCAAGCCGCCGTCCGGCAAGGTGCCGATCGTATCGAGCCCGCGCAAGTGGGTAATGTCGACGAGCCGCAGCGGACGCTCGACGCCGCCTTTCATCAGGTCGAGCAGGTTGGTGCCGCCGCCGATAAACATCGTTCCGGGTTGCTGCGCTGCGCGCAGCGCGCTGCCGATGTCGCCAGCGCGTTCGTAGGAAATCGCGTCCATGCGGCGCTCCGTCAGGCGTTGCCGGGATTACCGCCGTGCACCGAACGCACCGCGGCAACAATGTTCGCATACGCGCCGCAGCGGCAGATATTGCCGCTCATGCGCTCGCGGATTTCTTCGTCGGAGAGTTGCGGCGGACGGGCTCGCACATCGGCGGTCACGGTACTTGCCGTGCCGCTGTCGAATTCGCTCAACAAGGCAGTCGCCGAGCACAATTGCCCCGGCGTACAGTAGCCGCATTGAAACGCATCGTGTTCGATGAAGGCCTGCTGGATCGGGCTCAGCGTACCGTTGTTCGCGAGGCCCTCGACGGTGGTGATCGTTTCACCCTCATGCATCACGGCAAGTGTCAGGCACGAATTGATGCGCCGTCCTTCGACCAGCACCGTGCACGCGCCGCATTGCCCGCGGTCACAGCCTTTCTTCGTGCCCATTAGCCCAGCGTATTCGCGCAGTGCGTCGAGCAAGGTCACGCGCGGCTCGAGTTGCAGCGAGTAGGTGCGGCCATTCACGTTGAGCGTGACCGGTCGCGGCGGTTCGGGGGCGCGCGCCTGCGGCGGCGCGGCGGCGGATGGCGTCTGCGCCTGCACATGCGGTGCGGCGCCGACAGCGGCGACGGCTGCGGCGGATTGCAGGAAGCGTCGGCGGGATGGCTGTTGAGGGGTGGCGACAGAGGGATCGTCGTCAGAGCCGGCGGGGACTCGATTGCTGGACATGACGTTCTGTTTGCTCCATGAAAGGTCGATGCACTGGCGCGACACATCGGGAGTCCGATGCATCGCGGTTACAGCGATTCATTCACTCAATAGCAATTTCGGTGCCGCGAGGACACGTGACGTCAGATGGGGCGATAGAACGAAGGTGAGTCCTCGGCGGCGCCAAGGCTGCGCGCCGCGCTTAACTATATGCAAAGCGGGAAAGTGCGACGCGCGTTTTATACGGCCAAAAACGAAACACTGTTTTGTGCGATCCAGCGGAGTGCGCCTTGCCGAACCGGCGGGGAGCCCGCGCGAGGCGTCATTGCGCCGGCACTTTCCACGCATCGCGCAGCAACTGCAGGAAGCGGGCTTCGCGTTCGCAGTAGTTCCGGTCCGCCATGACGGCTTCGTTGCATAGCTCGATGACGTCGCGACGCAGTTGCTGGTCCTGCACGTCCGCCGCCAGCCACGCGAGCGTTGCGGGGTCGACCTGGCACACGTCGTTCCAGCTCAGGCATCCGAAGCGTGTCAAATCCTCACAGAGCGTTTGCGCGATGGAGAGCAAGCGGTTTCGATTCAGAAACAGGCGCGTTTCCATGCCGCAACGATCGAGTGCTTCGAGTTCGGTGAGACTGAGGTGTCCGTCGGAAAGCAGACACGCCGCCAGAATGCGGCCCGCCGCCTCGGGACTGTTCGGTTGATAGTGATGCATTTTCTACTCCTTGCTGTTTCGGTAGGGAATGGCCGGCCGAGATGGAGTCTGAAAATTCAGAACGAGTCACCGCGGCAGTTTGAAAGACATGCAATATTTAATTAAGGATGACGAATTGATACGAATGTCAGTTCGGAAATACGGGTGCATCAGTTACGCCATCGGAGTGACCGTGCGGTGGCCGTCAGTCAGGCACCCACACGCGGTTTCGCGTATAGCTGATTACGCGAAACCGGTCGCGAAAGCGTGTCGCCTGAGGGGGTGCCGGAGACGATCTGGATCGGTGTGCCGACGTGACGTCGTACCTCCGCGGCGACGTTTTCATCCGGCCAGCGCAGCCAGCTCGACTTGCGCTCTCCGAGAACGATCAGGTCGACCTCCGACTCTTCGGCGTAAGCGGCGATCGCGCGGCCGACCGTGAAGTTCATCATCGGCAACGTAACCATGCGGGCTTCGCCAGGGTGCGCGTGGTCGTCCAGTACATTCGTGACGCGCGTGACGATTTCGCTACCATGTGCCTGCATGGCCTTCACGAGCAGACCGAAGTCGTAATCGACTACGCCTATGAAGCAGGGCGTAGGGTCGACCACGTGCAGAGCAAATAAGCGTGCGTCGTACTTGCGGGCGACATCGAGGGCCGAAGCCAATACGGTGTCGGGGGAGTTTGCGCTGACGGCAACGAGAATCTTCGTAAACATGTTGAGTTCCTTCCTGTAGTGGAACAGTGAGGCACGACAGCTGGCTGTGCTGTTCGTGATCCATGGCCGTATCATCGCGGCGCAGACTGAGCGAAGAATTAGCGCGACGTGTCTTGCACAAGACAACGGCGAATCGACTGGCACTCATTGCGCGCTAATAAGCGACCGCTACGCTACAAGGCATCGAGTCACAAGGAGCGGCCATGACATCCCGATCCCGGAAGTACGCCAGCGGCGGTTTGCCGCCGCGCCAGAAGCGCAATGGCCGCCGCCTCGTTGCGCGGTTGCTGGTTTGCTGCGGTTTGCTTGTCCCGCCGATGCTGCCGATCGCCTATGCCGCGCCAGTCGCCTGGCGGGAGGACATGCGCTGTGGAACTGACATGTCCCGGCCGGATCGCGCAGCAGGACTAAAGGAACAGGTACTCGAGACACCGAATGGCTCGATCGGATACTTCCGGTTCGGCCAGGGCAGTCCAATCGTGCTGATTACGGGTTATCGCGCGAGCATGGCGGAATGGAACGCCTACTTCGTCGACGAATTGGCGAAGCATCATGAGGTCATCGTCTTCGACAATCGTGGAGTCGGGCGGTCCCAGATGCGCGGCACCCGTTACAGCGTGCGCGATCTGGCAAGCGATACCGCTGCGCTGATCCGGCGGCTGGATCTGAAGGACCCGGCGGTATTGGGCTGGTCGATGGGAGGCATCGTCGCGCAGCAACTTGCGATCGACGAACCGTCGCTGATCTCGAAGCTTATTCTGGTTTCGTCGATGCCGCCCGGTCTGCGCGCTGCACCGCCTTCAGCCGAGGTCGGGCGGGTCTTGTCGGGCAGCGGCAGCGGACATTTCGACCGCGTCATGGGTGTGCTGTTTCCTGCGTCGGCACTGCAGAGCGCCAAAGCGTGTTTTCTCGACGACATGTTCACGCCCGAGGGTTACGCCGAACCGCCCATCACAGACGCGGTGACGCATGCCCAGGACCTGATCCTCAAGCGGTGGAAGCAGGACCATCAGGCGCTCCGGCAACTCGATCGCGTTACGGTGCCCACGCTGATCCTCGCCGGCACGAGCGACACGGTGCTGTGGCCGCGCAATTCGGTTGTGCTCAGCCACGCGCTGCCCAACGCCACACTCGTGGAAGTGAAGTCCGGTGGTCACGCGATGATGTATCAGTACCCGCAGCAGCTGGCCGAGCGGATCGACGGGTTCATTGCGAAGCCCGTGAAGTAATCCGTGAAGTAATCGGAGCGCGTCGCCGGTCAGGCGACGCCGCGTGTATCACGCCGGCGTCCGGCTTGTCCGGCCCAACCGGTATCCGACGACGAGGTGGGATGGTCAATATATCTTGCCGTTGGAAAAACTTATGAAGTGAACGATTTCATTCGAACCAGCCGAACCCCGCCGCACGCAATGAACGTCCTCAGACGGCGAGGGCGTCCGCCGTGTAGCGCGCCTTCGGCGGGCATTGCGGCGTCGTCACCAGCACGGGCATCGAGCAATGACGTACGACGTCCTTTGGCACGTTCTCGAGATAGAGGCGGAACCATCCCGGGTCGCTGCTGCCGACAATCACGAGGTCCGCGCCGAGTTCGCGGGCGGCGCCGCCGATAACCTGCCCGATGGTGATATCGGAGAACGGCAACATGCGGATTTGCGCCTCGCCTTGACAGTGGGCTTCGTCGAGCGCGCGGCTGCTCCGCTCGGCGACCATGCGCCCCTCGACCTGGTAAGCCTCAAGTGTGGCTGCGAAGTCGCCCTTGGCCGGCCTGGAGAGATGCGGTGCCGGATTGACCACGTGCAGCGCGGTGATGCGGGCGCCACATTCGAGAGCGATTTCAATGGCGGATCTCAACGTCGTCAAGTCCGCCTTGAGGCCAACAGCGACGAGAATATGTTTGTACATCTTAGGACTCCTTCAACCCGGTGGTGAATGTGGTGCATCGGCGTGCAGCGTTCGGGAAGCAGAGGGAACCGGCCGGTGCGAGGTGTGCGAAGCGTGTCTATTGCGGTTGTGTGCGTTGGGACAGGATCTGTCCTGCATTGGCCGGCCGGCTCGTGTTCCTATACCTGACGATATATTTGTGCGCGATGGCGATCTGACCGGCCAGCAACACGAAGATCGCGGCCGTGGCGGCCGCGCTGGCCACGGCCAGCGCGATGTCGAAAAATTGAGCGAGCACTTCAGTCATGATGGGTGTCCTCTTGCTGTCGTTGTTCGGCGCGGGCCTCGATGCCGTGAGCGGCTGAGTGCGGCGTTTCCATGTAGCGAATCGTATCGGCCGAAACTTAGCGGTGAATGAGCATGGCCGCCTGGCATGAGGAGTCGCGCTGGAAGGCGTTTTCATCGAACGACGGCAGGCATGACGAACACCATTTAAGGACGTATTTCATGGCGGGAATCTACCGGCGCGCCGGTGCAGCCGGTACCAACGGGTTGCACGAATTGCGAACCCCAGTGACGGCATCTTGCGGCATTGAAGAAAGGAATCCCAATGATTGGGATATTTCAGTGCATCAGTGCATCAGTGAGTCAGTGCGGTTGGTTTTCCTGAGACGGACAACGCGGCTCACGCATGAGTCAGGTCGCCGGACGCGCAGCGCTCAGGACACCAACTGTGCGCCGCACAGGCGGGAGGGGGGAATTGATGGGGGTGGTTGCCAGATCACGGGAAGGTTATCCGAGTGGAACTGCCCGTGACCCGCAAGCATGGCGCGCGGATGGCGGCTGTACCTGTCAGTAAGCCCAGTAACCGTAGCGTTGCGGGTAGCCGTAGACGACCGGCGCCGGCGCGTACACGACGGGCGGTGGGGCATAGGCCGGGACAGTCGTATAGACGGTCTGCGCCGGCGGCGAAATGCTGTTGCCTTTGGACGCCATACATTGCGCGTACGCCGCGTTATAACTTGCCTGCAAGCTGGCCGACGAGTGCTGTACACCGTCTGCGCCGAGGGCACCGCCGAGCAGCAGGCCCGCGCCTGCACCGATTGCCGCGCCCACGCCGGCGTTACCCGCTGCGGCGCCGAGCAGTGCGCCGGCGGCGGCCCCGCCTACCGTGCCGACCGCAGTGCTGCCGACACCGCTTTGCATCGCACTGTGGGACGCCTGGGCGCCGTTGTCCGAGCGGAACGCGTAGTCTCGGCATGCATAGTCTTCCTGCTGGAACTGGCTCAGCGTCTTGCCCTGTGGCGGCAACGCGACCACGGACGGGCCGGTGGGCGGCATTACGGCGCAGCCGGTCAATGCAACGGCGACCAGAACCATGGGTACGGTGGCCCGTGAGATGCTTGAGATTTTCATGATTTTCGCGCTCCGCAGTTCGATGGATGCCATCGTAAAGAGGCTGAATGAGCGCAGAATTAGCTTCGATCCGGTTCGGGCCACGGCGATGGCCGTCAGGCATCCTCGCTCAATTGCATGCGATCGATGGCGGCATTCACCAATGCGCGCGCATCGGCGAAATGCCCGGTCGCACTCGCGATACGTTCGAGGCGCCGATCGACCAGCAAGCTCGCGAGGCCATGTACGTAACCCCAGCCGGCGGTGATCGCCACCGCCTGGGCGGCGTCGATCCCGTCGAACAGGTAACCATCCTGGTGCAGCTGCGCTTGCGCGCCGAACACGCTCGCGAGTGCACGTGCTGAAACCTGACGCGCCTCACGCAGTGAAGGCCGGTCCGGGTCGAGCAGTTCGTTGCGCGACATCAGTCTGAAGAGATCCGGATGTTCGACGGCAAACTCGATGTAGGCATGCGCGATCGCCTTGCGTTTCGACTTTGTCGAACGCAAGCCGCGAATGTGTTCCGACATCGTCTCTGCAAGCCGCGTGTGTCCAGTCGCGGCCAGTTCGCTGAGAACCCCGGCGGTATCGCCGAAGTGATGTTGCGGAGCCGTGTGCGATACGCCGGCTTCCCGCGCAATTGCGCGCAGGGTCAAGCCGCGCAGCCCGTCGCGCTGCAGTACGGTCTCGGCAGCCAGCAGCAATGCTTCGGGTAGCGAACCGTGGTGATAGGGGCGCGCCTCGGCCGCGGCCCGACGGGGACGTGCGCCAGCCGGGGTGCGGCGGGAAGGAGTTCGTTCGCTCATGCAAGGGGCTTAAATTTTCCAGTGGAAAGATATATTGGCGGCTTTCTCGTGTCGAGTCAAAATTTTTGCACTGGAAAGATTGGGACGGCTGCATCACTATGCTGCGTCCACTGGAACAACCGGAAACGGAAAGCTGCTTGCCTGCGCCGTTTTCTTCTATATTGGTAGTTCTGTTTGGCTCACCGGTATCCATCTAAAACTCAAATACGAAGGTGCACTCATGAACACGATACTCGCAGCCCTCGGTTTGAGCATGGTGCTCGGCGCGTGCGCTACAGACAGCACGCCGCCAGTGTCAACGCAAACGTCCACGGAACTGCTGCTATCTTCAGCGGGTGTCTACCAAGGTACGCTCTCTACCGGCGTGCCGATTACGCTTGTCACGCTTTACAACGGCACGGCGTATCTGTTCTATCAGAAGCCCACGGCGGGTGTGATCGTCGTGACAAATGGCAGGCAAGCGGCCGACGGCCAGTTCAAGGGTGCTACCGCAACGGACTACAGCTTGTATCCAGGTGCCAAAGCCTCCGCGGTGCAACTGCAGATCGATTTCTCGCATTCACCGGACGTGAACGGGAAAGTGGCGGCGGGCGACGGCGGCGCCGTGCAATCCACGTTCGCGGCGTCACCGGAGCAGATGCTCGGACAGGGGCCGGCGTTAGCCACCATCACAGGGGCATATAAAGGGAGGATGAATTCGTTACATCGCGGCATGAATGCCGAGATCGTGATTACCGCTGACGGACTATTGGCCGGCATGACATCCGGAGGATGCGAGTTTCGTGGCAACGTATCGCCGAACAGCGGTGTCGACGCGTACAACGTGTCGGTCACGTACAGCGCAACCCCGTGCGCCGCCTCGAACGCGACCGTCAGCGGCAGCGCCGTGCTCAATGACGGCCACCTGTTGATTGCATTGCCCGAGCCGGCCCGTCACGACATTGCGGTTTTTGACGGCGCAAAGTAACGGGGCGCGGCGTTCAAACCTCAATCAATGCCGTGAAACACCGCATCGTCCGGCCCGAGGTACACGGGCGGGCGCCATGCCGCGTCGCGCATCGAATGCTGGACCAGCTTTTCCACGCCCAGCAGCACCGCGAAGATCGCCATCCGCACCGGAATGCCATTGTCGGTCTGGCGGAAAATGGCCAGGCGCGAATCGTGATTCAGGTCGGTGCTCAGGTCGTTCGCGCCCGGCCGGCTGTCGCGCGGCAGCGGGTGCATGATCAGCGTATCGACTCCGCACACGCTGTCGACCAGCGCCTGGTTGATCTGGAAATCCGGCGTGTAGCCTTCGAACGATTCATCCGCAAAACGCTCTTTCTGGATGCGCGTGGCGTAGACGACATCGGCGCCGCGCAGGCCCGCGCTCAGATCATGCGTCTGCTCGATCACGTGATCGTTGCGCGAAATGTGTTCGACGATATAGCTGGGCATTTCCAGCGACGGCGGCGAGATCAGCGTGAACTTGATGCCGCGATACAGCGCCAGCAGCTTCACCAGCGAATGCACGGTACGGCCGTACTTGAGGTCGCCGACCAGCGCGATATGCGAGCCGTCCACAATCTTGCCGAGCCGCGAAAACTCGCGCTGGATCGTGTAGAGGTCCAGCAACGCCTGGCTCGGATGCTCGCCCGGGCCGTCGCCGCCATTGATGACCGGCACGTTGGTGGCGCGCGCGAATTCGGCTACCGAGCCTTGCTCCGGGTGGCGGATCACCAGCGCGTCGACATAGCCGCTCATCACGCGGCTCGTGTCGTAGATAGACTCGCCCTTGGCCATTGAAGAGAAGGTGAAACCCGTCGTGTCGCAGACGGAGCCGCCAAGCCGGCAGAACGCCGCGCCGAAGCTCACGCGCGTACGTGTACTGGCTTCGAAGAACAGGTTGCCGAGCACCGCGCCTTCCAGCACGCGGGAGATTTTCCGGCGTCGCGCGATGGGCTGCATGATGTCCGCGACGCGAAACAAGGCTTCCACTGAGTCGCGCGAGAACTGATCGACCGACAGCAATTGCGGCTTGCCTTCAAACAGGATCTGGCTAGCCAGCGACTTCGCGTCTACGCTTTGCGTATATCCCTCGCCCGGTTCGCCGTTGACGACGATTTCCGACACGAAACGCTCGACGATTTCCGGCATGGCGCGCGATTCCTGCGAATCGTCCGGCAATAGCCAGGTGTCCAGCGCCCGGCGCGATACGCCGATGCGGCTTGCGAACGTGTCGCGGGTCATGTTCAGGCGACGCATGGCGTCACGGAGGAAAGCTTGTTGCGGGACGCTCATGCGGGTCACCTGTCAGTTGGGATTGATGTACGCGGTGCGTATATTAGTTTGGCGGTGACAGAAGTCAAGTATTTTTGCGATGAAGTCCGCGGCATAAGGGCTCGAGCCGGGTTTGGGGAGGTTTGTGCGCGGTTTGCGAAGTTCGCCGGGGTGTGTGCTGCGCCGGGTCGCTCGACACCACGCTCGCGCTGATTCTGGATGGCCGCCTGCAGGTGCTTGCCGGCGACGACATCAATCTGTTCAATACGATTTGCGCGGGCGGCAGCGGCGCGATTGCGGCGTCGGCGCACGTGTGGCCCGAGCGATTCGTGGCGTTGTATCGCGCGCTGCAAGGAGGGCGCCTCGACGAAGGCCGTGCGATCTTTCACACGCTCGTGCCGCTGATCCGGGCGTTGACTTCGGAGCCCAATCCCGGACCTGTGAAGGCCGCGCTCGCCGCACAAGCACTGATCTGCGATGAACTGCGCGCGCCGATGACGCGCGCAAGCGCGGCGTTGCGCGAACGGCTGCGGCACATGCTTGCCGCTTAGGGTGTTTTCGGCGGAGGTTTCACGAAAAGTGCTTCGGAATCCTGTTAATTGAAGAGCAGCGAAACGGCATGCGCGAATTTGAGATGATGCCGTGCAAGCACAGGGGATAATCGGCGCCTTTGTCTTTATCCCACGTCGGGTCTTATCCGACTCACGCTGCATGCTGGTTCGCCTCTTCGCCACCGAGTGTTTGCCTGTTCTGTCCGCGCATCGCGCTCGCCCGGGCCTTGGCGCGGATTCGCTGCGTTACGCAGCGCAGACGGGGCGCCGCTGATGTCCTCGATTCTCGGCGCGACCAGCCAGCTCAGCAGCGGTGCAGTCCGTTTTGTCACGCGACGCGCGGCATGGACGGCCGCGCTTGCAGCCGCAGTGGGGTCGGCGGCACTGGCGTTGGCGGCCGGTATCGCAATTGGCGCGCATCTGCCCGCACACGAATCAACGGGTGCTGATGCCGAGGTCGTGAGCCGCGTCGAGCACGACTTTGCGATCGATCAGCTCGGTAAGCTGAACGCGTCGGTCGCGCAGATCGAGCCGCGCATCGAACGTCTGACCACCCAGGTCGGGGCACTACGCGATTTCGAAGCCCGGCTGAAGACGCCGAAGGCGGCGCCTCGCTTGCCCGCAAGCGCGACTGACGCAGCCACGGCAGATGCAGACGGCGAAGGCGGTCCCCTGCTGCCGCCACGGCGTTGCGTCGAGGCGGCGACGCAGTCTGAGCGGCACGATGCTGCAGCGACGCTCCAGCAACTCGACTGCATCACCGCCACGTTATCCGCGCTACAACAGGAGATCGACGCGCACGAGGTCGCGTACAGCGCGTTCCCCGGGCGCATGCCGGCTGAGGGCGCGCGTTTCGGCTCGCCGTTTGGCAATCGCACGGATCCGTTCACGCATCGTCTGAGCTTTCATCCCGGCGTCGATCTGGTCGCGCCGACCGGTACGCCCATTCTGGCCGCAGCCGGCGGTCGGGTGATCTTCGAGGGACCCAAGGGCGGCTACGGCAATGCGGTCGAGATCGATCACGGCAACGGTCTCGTCACGCGCTATGGTCACGCGTCGCGCATTCTCGTCCATGAAGGCGATCTGGTGCTACCGCATCAGCATGTTGCCGACGTCGGCTCCACCGGGCGTTCGACCGGACCGCATGTGCATTTCGAAGTGCTGATCAACGGTTCGCCCGTCGATCCCACGGCCTACCTTGCGCTGTTCGGCGCCTATCCTCATGGTTGATCTTCGTATGGCCCGCGATGCGGCCAGTCTCGCGCGGCGCGCCTATGCGCTGCAGCCGGTGCGCTCACGCACCGTTCGTGCGGCAATCTGGGTCACGGTTTGCGCATGCAGCGTCGGCGCGGGCGCGGGGGCCATGTACTGGTATGCGCACCGCGTCGAAGCTGAGACAAGCGCGTGCGTCCAGGAGCCGGTCTCGCCGGACAGTGCGCAGGCGGAACTGGAGCGCACCCGTCTCGCGCTGGCGCAGGAAGCCGCCGCGCGGGTTGCCGTGCAAAAGGCCGCCAATGCGGCAGCAGCCGAAGTCAGCCGCCTGAACACCGAACTACTGTTTCTGCGCGCTCAAGGCCAGAAACGCCGCTGATCGTTGCGACAAATCCGGCCGTCGCGTCGGAGGCGCCCCATATGCGGCGAACGTCTTCCTTCCTTAGTTAGAGAGTTTTATGTTCAACAAGAAGAAATCCGCGAGCATCCAGCATGCCAAACTCGCAACCCTGATCGCCCATGACGTGCGCATTACCGGCGACCTCGAATTCAGTGAAGGTCTGCGCATGGACGGTTACGTGAAAGGCAATGTGTCCGGCAAGGCTGGCACGCAGACGCTGCTGGTGCTGAGCGATCGCGGCTCGATTGAAGGCAACGTGCATGGCTATGACGTGGTCGTCAACGGCAAGATTGTGGGCGACCTGATTGCCGACCACTTCGTCGAATTGCAGTCCAACGCGCATGTGACCGGCAATATTCTTTATCAGCAGTTGCGGATGGATTGCGGTGCGTCGGTGGATGGCAAGCTGACTCGGCGTGCGCCTGCACCGGCGCCTACCGTCGTGGGACGCGAGACGCGCGAAGCGGGCGCAAAGGGCGCGTAATGTTTCGGGCGCAGGCCGGTCGATTGCCGCGACAGGCGCTTCAAGCCGACGGCAGCGACGGCCGCGCCTCCGGCTCCTCGAAGCAGCCAATCCCATTCTCAGTCCCCGGTGCCGCGCGGCCCGGATTGGACCTTCGCGCCGCACCCTTGTCCAGATGCGACAGGATGCCCTGTTCGACGAACAGATGCTGCAGGGCCATCATCATCAGGCAGATAACCAGCAGCAGATCGGCCGCGAAAACGATTGCATAGAGCGGCGACGTGGTCGGTGCATCGCTCAGCAACAGCGCCAGATCATTGCGGCGCGTGAGCACGAGCGCGAGCGGCAGCACGGCGGCAAGCGTGGTGATGACGCTCGCGCATACCACCAGCACGCGCGCAGGTCCAAGATCGGGCCTGCGTCTTCGGCAAACTTCGTAGAGCGTCAGCGCGCGAAATGGAAAGAAGAACAGTGTGATGAGCGCGGCGCGACACAGCGGCGACGCATCGAAATATTGCGCGAGGGAGAACAGCACGCAAAACAGGGCACTCACAGCGAAACCCGCCGGTAGCGACACGTGGGAACCGAACAGGACACGCGTGCCGTTCCACAAGAAAATCCGCGCCTGCAAACTAAACGTTGCCGTAGCCACCAGCAGTGCGCGCGAGTCCGATTGGGAATGCGCCGCAAGGCACGCGGCCGCCGCGCTCATCAGAAAGAAGGCTGCAGCCCAGAAGCGGAACGCCACCGCGCGCGCGAACATCCACGACAGCGCGGTTGAAACGACGGCGCTACAGAAGAACGTGATCAGGCAAAGCGCGTTGAAGGTAGCAACGTCGAGTTTCATGAGGCCTCCAACCGGCAAGGGCGTGCTTGTCATGCACGCCGGCGGTGAACCTTCTGCCGGGCCCTGCCGGTATCAATGACATGACGAGGCTTGCCCTCGTCATGTCCCCTTGTACTGAGCCACCCTATACCGCGGCCATTCGATCTTTAAGCAAGGCGCTGAACGCATCGGCGGTGAGCGGCCTGCCCAGCAGGAAACCTTGCATCTCGTCGCACATCATGTCTTTGAGCTTGTCGAGTTGCGACGCCGTTTCGACGCCCTCGGCCACCACGTCCATATCGAGCGAGTGTGCAAGCGCAATGATTGCCGAGACGATCGCCTCGCCTTCCGGACCGTGATCGTCCAGACCATTGGTGAAAAATCGGTCGATCTTCAACTGCTTCACACGAAAACGCTGCAGGTAGGCGAGGCTCGAGTAACCGGTGCCGAAATCGTCGATGGCGATCTCAAAGCCGTTCGCCTGAAATTCGCGGATCATCTCGATGGTACGGGGCGCGTCCTGCATGGCCACCGTTTCGGTGATCTCAAACATGATCTGGTCGCAGGCCACCTGTTCGGCTCGCACGATCTCGAGAATGGTCGCGACCAGATTGGGCTGCGACAACTGGCGCGGAGACAGATTGACGGCCACTTTCATCGACGGCAGGCCGTCGGCGACCCACTGGCGAATCTGCCGGCAGGTCTCGCGCACCACCCAGTAGCCGATCTGCAGGATCTGTCCTGAGCGTTCCGCAATCGGGATGAATTCGAGCGGCGTCAACTCCCCAAGCAACGGATGATTCAAACGGATCAACGCCTCGGCGCCCGCCAGTTCATCGCTGTCGCCGCGGAATTTGGGCTGGAAATGCAGGGTGAAATGGCCGGCAATCAGCGCTTCGTGCAATGCGTGCTGAATTTGCAGCGTGCGCGTCGCCGCTTCGTTCATGCTGGCTTCGAAGAAGCGATAGGTGCTGCGGCCCGCGCGTTTGGCTTCGTACATCGCGGCGTCCGCGTGCTTGAGCAAAGTGTCGACGGTGTCGCCATCCTGTGGAAAGAGCGCAATGCCGATGCTTGGCATGACCTGCAGCGGCTCGTTGTCGCTCCATACACCTTCGCGCATTCGCTCCAGGACGGCTTCCGCGATCAGCCCCGCATCGTGGCTCGACGCAAGGTTTTCCGTCAGCACCACGAATTCGTCGCCGCCCAGACGCGCGACCGTATCCGTGGCGCGCACGCAGACCTGCAGACGCTGCGCGAACGCCGCGAGGACCTGATCGCCGGCCGAGTGGCCGAGCGAATCGTTGATGGTCTTGAAGCCGTCGAGATCCATGAACAGGACGGCAAAGATGTTGTGGCGGCGGCGCGCCAGTGCGATCGCAGAGTCGATCCGCTCGGTGAGGGTCGCGCGATTGGGTAAGCCGGTCAGCGTGTCGAGCGTGGCGAGCCGCACGATCTGTCCGTTCAGGTTGGTTACCGCGCTTACGAGGAAGGTTGTGCGCGCATCGAAGCGCGACAGCATCAAGGTCACGATCAGGATGGCGAACGTGAAGAGCGTCACGGCGGTCGCGAGCCATACGGTATTGACACCGTGCGCCGCGCCGCAAATCGAGCCGGGCGGAAAGTGAGCGGCGGCCATACCCGAGTAGTGCATGCCGCTGACGGCCATGGCCATGACCAGCGCGGCGCCAAAGCGTGCGCGCGTGACGTTGCGGGCGTCGTCGTCACGCAGGTGGCGGGCGATCATCAGGGCGGCCATCGACGCGGCAATGGCAATCGCAATCGAAGCGGCAACCCAGTTCGGCTGATAGTCGATGCCGGGTTGCATGCGCATCGCGGCCATGCCGGTGTAGTGCATGCCGGCGATGCCGAGTCCCATCAGCACGCTGCCCGCGAGGAGATGAGCCGGCGTCAGCTGCGCGCGCGTGGTGACGAAGAGAGCGAAATAGGACACGATCACGGCAATGCCCAACGAGTACGCCGTCAGCGCGAAATCGTAGCCGAGCGAAATGGGCAGGGACAGCGCCAGCATCGCGATGAAATGCATCGACCAGATGCCGACCCCCATTGCCGCGGCGCCACCCGCAAGCCAGGCGTGCCGCAGGCGCGACGATCCAAGCTGCGCAATGCGGCCGGTGAGGTCGAGTGCGGTGTAGGAAGCGAGCGTTGCGACGACGAACGAGACCGCCACCAGCCAGAAGTTGTATGTACCGAGCATGTTAGGTCCAGCCGCGCAGGGATAGACGGCTCTACTGGATATCGACCGCTGGCGGAATTTATTAAATTAAATCAGGTCTCTTCGCGCCCGGGACTTCCCTTATTTCCCGTCATATGGGGTAACGGACGTCTGCACAGGGCCGCGACGGTGTCCGCGGGGCAATCCACGAGTTGCGCGGCGAGGATTTTAACCCGTGAGGCCGACCTGACCCCGAGAGGATCGATTTGGGGGCGGATGGGGCGGCTTGCTCGATCAGAGTGGCGGTTTCAGGTGGCAATATTCTGCCGCCTGAGGCAAATCTGACGGCTTGCGTCGGCGCGAGAAAATGCGTAATCTAACTAGGATTCAATTGGTCGGAGTAACTATGTCCCACATCAGCACCGGCGTCGAATACGGGCTGCATTGCCTGCTTTACCTGACCGGGCCGGGTCAGGGCGTAACCGAGGCCAGCGTGCGGGATCTGGCGGAGATGCAGGGCGTGCCGGTCGACTACGTCGCAAAGCTCTTTACCAAACTGCACAAGGCGGGGCTCGTCATTGCGACGGAAGGCGCGAAAGGCGGTGTCGCGCTCGCGCGGCCTGCGCACCAGATTTCCGTGCTTGATGTCGTGACTGCGATAGACGGCGACAAGCCTTTGTTCGACTGCCGCGAAATTCGCGGACGCTGCGCGGTATTCGGCGACAGTCCGCCAGGATGGGCGACGAGCGGCGTCTGTTCGATACACGCCGTCATGCTGCAGGCCGAGAAGCGGATGCGCGAATCGCTAGCAGAGCAATCTTTGGCTGATTTATCGGTTCGCGTCAACGCCAAAGCGCCGCGGGCTCATGGACCGCACATCGTGAAGTGGTTCGAGGCCAAGGCAACGGGGCGGCGCCGCGATCGAGGCAGTTCCGCGGTTTCGGAGTAAAGAAGCAACCGCGCCGTACAAAGGGCACGGTGCGGTTGTGCTCCCGCGTTGCTGCGCCTGCGGCGCCCTTTAAGCCTCCTGCAACTGCTCTTCTGCCGAGCGGGCACGTTCCCAATGGGCCCATTCGCTGGCAACGCTTGCCAGTTCGAGCTGGGCGCGCGCCAGTGCTTCCCTGCGTGCTGCCTGATCCGAGAACTGCAACGGCTGCGCGTCGACAAACAGCGGCTCGGCCACGCCAATGAATCCAAACGCGGCTTTGAGCGCGGGTGTCAGGGCGTCCATTGATGAGAAGGGCGAGCCCGCACGCAAATCGGCGCCGCGGGTAGTGATGAACAGCACCTTCTGCCGCTTCAACTGGCCTTCAATCCGGCCATCTGCCGTGTTCTTGTAGGTGAGGCCGGTGCGCGTGACGTTGTCGATGAACGCCTTGAAGGCAGATGGCATCGACCAGTTATACATAGGCATGGCAAAAACGAGCGCGTCCGCTTCGAGCATGCGTTGACACAACGCATCCGATGCCGCCAGCGTCGCCTTCATTTCCGGAGTCCGCTCGCTTTCCGGATGGTATGTCGCGATAGCGAACGCCTCGCTGACGTGCGCGGGCGTATCCACCGTGACGTCAAGATAGTCCAGCTCAACGCTTACGCCCTGTTGACGCAGATTTTCAATGAATTGCCGCGACAGCGCGCGAGAGTTGGACCGGTCGCGCTTGGCACTTGAATCGACGTGAAACAGCTTCATGATGATCCTCTTTATTGACAATAAGTGGCGTGCCGGCATTTGCGGCAAACGATTTGGCGGGACCTGCCGTCTCGGGATGAAACGTCGATTCGATCATCACGTCTCTTTAACTACGACTCAACAGATCGTAGTAAAGGATAGCGTATTTCACAGCCGGGATCAAGCGGCGCAAGGCGCGTCCAGCACGGAAACGATCCTTTGGACTGGAACGCGCGCCACACGGGATTCATTTCTTGTCCCACATAACGAGATCTTTGTCGTTGTCGTCGGCGACGAAGATCGCCAGAAGCTTTGCTGGCTTCGTGCTGCTCGCGTTTTCGCTGATCATGTGATGCGCGCCGGGCGCTTCGGTCCAGCTTTCTCCGGCATGGAAAACACGTGCCTCACCGCCGTCCACCTGGCTGCGAATGGCGCCTTGCAACACGTAGCCGACAACGAACGCAGAGCCATGGCGGTGGGCTGGCGATTTGCCGCCTGGTTTGTAGTCGACGATAACGGCAGTCATGGTCTTTCCAGGCACATTCGCGATGGCGGCCTGAAATGCGGGGCTGATGGTTTCTCGTGGACCGTCCATGTCGTGGGCATGGACGACGGGTGATGCGGCAAAAACCGCAACGGCTGCGGCAGCCGAGGCAAGGACTGTTTTGGCAAACTTCATTTCATGGCTCCAGTTCGGACGGGTAGAGGGTGGGTGCGATGCCGCCGGCGAGCAACGCAGCGCTGGCCAGTTGTACGGAGTATGCGCAGCATGATGGTGCGTTATTTGCGGCCCGGAGCAGACAGCAGAGTGCTTCAGGCCGGCACGGCGAGCTTCTCGTTACGAAACTACGACTTGAACTATCGTAGTTGAGAATTTAAAGGGTTTTTGGCGCGAGTGCAAGAGTGGCGCCGCAAGTCAAGGTGAACGCGCGTGCGAATGCATGGCGTGGCTGGCGGCGGCGCCTGCTGCATGGACGTAATCGAGGATACGGCGCCAGGCGAAGGGAGAGATTGCGAACGTCGTCGCAAGGCGCGCTCAGGCCTGCGTCGTGGGAAAAGCAGGCTCGTCGAAGAAACGCCGCGCCAGGCGCGGCGTTTTGGTTTTTCCACCGACAAAACAAGTGTTCTTCTTTTAAGGCCCGGTCTCTATTCAAGCGCTGAAGCGGGACCGAAGAATTCGTAGCGGCTTTGGGCCTCCGGCACGCCCAGCGCCTTCAGATGCTTCTTCACCGCCTTCATGAAGGCAATCGGACCAAGGAAGTAGGCATCCACGTCACGCGTTTCCGGCAACCATTTAGCCAGCAGTTTCTCGTCCAGGTAGCCAATACCGTGTACTTCCCCATCTTCATCGCGCTTTTGTTCATAGCAATAGAAACGCTTGAGCCGCGGATGGCGGCGTGCAAGCTCGTCGATCGTATCGCGGAAGGCGTGCACGCCGCCATGACGGGCAGCGTGGATGAAATGCACGGTCCGATCCGTTTTGAGCGCGGCTTGCAGCATCGCGAGCGTGGGCGTGATGCCGACGCCGCCGCTGATCAGCACGAGTGGCTTGTCGTTCGGTTCGAGCTTGAAGTCACCCGCCGGTGCGAACAGTTCGAGCGTGTCGCCTTCTTTGACGTTCGCGTGCAGATGGTTCGACACCTTGCCGTTGGGCTCGCGCTTTACGCTGATGCGGTATTCGCGATCATTGGGCGCGGCCGACAGCGAATAGTTGCGGCGCACTTCCTCGCCGTTGATGGACAGGCGCACACCGGTGTATTGCCCAGGTTGAAACGCCAGCAGTTCGGCGCCGTCGTCAGGACTCAGATGGAATGACGTAATTTCGTCGCTTTCGCGTACTTTGCGGATGACCCGGAACAGACGCGTGCCGCGCCATCCGCCGGGCGCAGCTTCCCGTTCGGCATACATCTTTTCTTCGAGGCCGATCAGCAGGTCGGCGAGCTGCTTGTACGCGGCGGCCCATGCGTCGATCACCGCGTCCGTGGCGATTTCTGCGCCGAGTACTTCGCGAATCGATCGAAGCAGGCATTGCCCGACAATCGGATAATGCTCGGGCAGGATATTCAGTGCCACATGCTTGTTGATGATCTGGCCGACGAGACCGCCGAGTTGTTCAAGCTCGTCGATGTGACGCGCGTACATCAGCACGCCGTTTGCCAGGGCGCGCTGTTGGGCGCCGCTTGCCTGATTCGCGAGATTGAACATCGGCCGCACTTCGGGATGCTCATCAATCAGCATGGTATAGAAATGCCGGGTCAGGGCTTCACCGCCGCTTTCGAGAAGAGGGACGGTTGCTTTTACGATGGCGCGATGTTCGGCAGAAAGCATGGTGCGGATTCCTTGTTGGATGCAGGTTGAGCCGAGGACGGCTACTGCCTCTCCCTATCCATGTTTCGTGCCAGAGTTAAACCGCTGTTAAATCAAATGGTTGATAAGGTATGAAGTCTATTTGACGTAGTCAGACAGACTGCGTGGATAGTCAAAAAGACTCCATTCAACGCGCCTGGCTCTCTGCATCCCTGCACCAGCGTCCGGACTCTGGGCACACAGTGGCGGGCGCACCATTCACCCTGATCTGCTCTGCATCCAGTTGCAGCGAGGTCAAAGGATCGATATCGAAGGCAAGCTTGAGTGCGTCCCCAACATGGGCATCTTCGATGGGCAACTCCCAGGTCAGGAAGATCTGCACGCAATCGCACTCCGGTGCGAACTCGGCCGCGTTAAAACCGCTGCTGTGACGCTGAATGACGCCATGAGGCTGGCCAGTATCGAATATCACAACCGTTCCCCGGGTCAGAGGAATGCGATGGTCCAAAGCGGGAAAGTGCAGGTCCAGACCCTTGTCCTCGCTCAGGAACAGATTGCAAAAGGCTGCACCGCCATATTGTTCGCCGTCGTGGTGATATCGTGCGCCGCGACAGGCCATCAGCGCGATGTCACTCGCGCCAGGCACCTCGGGTAGCCCAAGCGCAGATGCCCAATCCGACACTGCCTGCACGCAGCGGGTGTAGTCCGGCCAGCGCATTCGCGCGCGGGCCAAAGGCATGACTTCAACGTCGCCGGGCTCCAGAACCATGCGCGACGACGTCTCCCGCTCCCAATCGGCAAGCAGACGTGCAGGGGGCTCAGGCACGTCGAGCGTGCCTGACAGGACGATGTCACTCACGCGTCGACTGCGGATGGCGTCGCCGCTCCAGAAATAGGAAGTGAGGATGTCTTGCACGCGTTGCTGTCGGGAGGATAGGTCTGATGCATTGTAACGACTCCACCCAGGCGCCTCGGCGCAAGCCGGCACTGGCCGCCTGCCGGCAGCCAGTGCATTTTTTGCAGCAGATCGTCTTTAGACAGTGAGTGGCGCGTTTTGCGGAAACAGCGCGCGACGAGTCTCCTCGTCGAATTCCGCTTTCAGCGTGAGCGTTTCCTTCAATGCCTGGGCACGCACTGCGGCCGGACGAGCGGAGATTTCGTCTATCAGTCGCTTGACGTGCGGATAGTCGGTCAGTCCTTTCTCGCCGAGAATGTAGCCCGCGAAACTGGCCCAGCCCCACAGCGCCATATCGGCGATCGAGTAGATATCACCAGCCAGGTATCGCGAGTCGGCGAGGCGCGCATCGAGAATGCGGTAGTGGCGCTCGACTTCTTTCAGGTAGCGATTGCGCGCATAGGGCAGCGGCTCCGGCGCGTGATGCAGGAAGTGCACGGCCTGACCCGAGAACGGTGACAGTCCGGTTGCGACGAACATCAGCCACGAGAGCATCTGCGCGTGCTGTGACGGCGTGGATGGCACGAACTTGCCGTGTTTCGCGCCGAGGTGCAGCAGAATGGCGTGCGAATCGAACACGGTGATGCCATCTTCGACGATAGCCGGCACCTTGCCGTTCGGATTGATCTTCAGAAATTTGGGCTCGTGCTGCTGACCCTTGAACGTATCGACGGCCACGAGTTCGAACGGCGTTTGCAGTTCTTCGAGCAGGAGCGCCACTTTTAGCGGGTTCGGCGAGGGGTGGAAGTAAAACTGCAGCATGGGATTTCCTTGTTGATAAGAAGGGTTCAAAAGCCGGGTTCAAAAACCGGATTACCAGGGCGAGGCCAATCGCGCACACACAGGTTGTGCGTGACAGATGTGCAGCTTCGTTGCTCGAATGGTGGACTGGGCCGATGTTTTTGCCGTACGATTTTTCCGATGTACACGTTCGATGGAGTCGAACATGTTGTCCGAAGAAGAACTGGCGCTCCTCGACGCGATTCGCGAAACCGGCAGTCTGTCGCGCGCGGCGGCGCGGCTTGGCAAGGCGCCGTCGACTGTCTCGCATGCAGCGCGACAGCTTGAAACCCGTTTTGACGCTTTGCTGTTCGACCGTCGTCGCTATCGGCTGCAACTCACGCCAGCGGGGCTTTTGCTGGCCGAAGAAGCGAGCCGCTTGATGCTGGATATGGCGCGTATGACGCAGCGCGTCCGGCAGGTTGCGAGCGGCTGGGAGGATCGGCTTTGGATCGTGAGCGACGAGATCATTGAGTTCGATCTGATGATGCCGGTGATCCACGCGTTCGACGCGTTGCAATCGGGGGTCAAGCTGCGCCTGACCCATGAAATCCTGAGCGGAACGTGGGAGGCGCTGCGCGATGGAAGGGCGGATCTGATTATTGGTGCTACTAATGAACCGCCCGCGATACCGGGTCTGCGATGGTTCGAACTCGGCGTGATGGAATGGGTGTTTGCTGTTTCACCACGCCACGCGCTGGCGAAGCTCAAGGGGCCGCTCACTCGCGAAGAAATCACGGCGCATCGTGCGGTGGTGGTGGCCGATTCATCGCGATCGACGCCTGGAAGAGTGTATGGACTCGTGGGCGGTCAGGCGTCGCTCGCCGTGCCCAGCATGCGCGCCAAGATTCTGGCTCAGCGCGACGGGCTGGGAGTGGGCTGGTTGCCGAGACGTCGTATCGCTTCACTCCTTAAGCGCGGCGCACTGGTCGAAAAAGCTACGGCGGACCCGCGCGAGCCAAACGTGTTGTACGTTGCATGGCGAGGCGATCAGGAAGGTCGCGCGCTGCAATGGTGGTTGGAACAATTGCGCCAGCCACGGCTTGCCAGGCGTCTGGTGCAAGGCGCCGATCTGTTTGTTTGAGTCACACGATTACAGATCGCCGTCAACTGCCCAGCACATTCGGATCCCGCCACGCTCGTTCGAACGGAAGCCGCCACGCGCGAGGCGCGACGAGTTGATGGATGGCGTTGGGCCCCCAGGAGCCCGGCGCGTAGAAACGAACCGGAGGGGGCGATTCGAGCAGAGCGGTCGATACTTCCCACAACCGCTCGATCCCTTCGGCCGTGGTGAAAAGAGTGCGGTCGCCGCGCATGGCGTCAAGGATCAACCGCTCATAGGCTTCCAGCACTTCGCCGATCAGCCCGGTATCGCGCATGGCGAACTGCAGGCTCAGCTTGTCCAGCCGCATCCCCGGTCCCGGACGTTTGCCATAGAACGAAAGCGACATTTTCGAGGCGTCCGCGAGATCGAAGGTCAGATGATCGGGGCCTTGCGAACCGACGCCCGAGCCCGCAGGAAACATGCTCTTTGGCGGCTCGCGAAACGCAATGGAAATGATGCGCTGTCCTTCGGCGAGGCGCTTGCCCGTGCGCAAATAGAACGGGACACCGGCCCAGCGCCAGTTGTCGATCGAACACTTCAGCGCAATAAATGTCTCCGTTTCGGATTCGGGATCCACGCCTTGTTCGGCGCGGTAGCCCGTGTACTGGCCGCGGACGACGTCGGTTGGCTGGATCGGCAGCATGCTGCGAAACACCTTGTTCTTTTCTTCGCTGATGGGCGACGGTTCCAGCGACGTCGGCGGCTCCATTGCCATGAACGCGAGAATCTGGAAAAGGTGCGTGACGACCATGTCGCGAAACGCGCCGGTTTGCTCATAGAAACCCGCGCGCTTGCCCAGGCCCAGCGTTTCCGGCACATCGATCTGAACGTGGTCGATGAAGTTGCGATTCCAGATCGGTTCGAACAAGCCGTTCGCAAAACGGAAAGCGAGGATGTTCTGGGCCGGCTCCTTGCCGAGGAAGTGATCGATGCGGAAAATCTGCTCTTCTTCGAAGACTTCGTGCAGCCGGGCGTTCAATGAAACCGAACTCGCCAGATCGGTGCCGAAGGGCTTTTCCATGATGATCCGCGAGCGGTCCACGAGGCCCGCTTCCTTGAGCATGCCGACCGCGGAGAGCGCGGCATTAGGCGGAACACTCAGGTAATGCAGCCGCCTGCACTCGCCCTCGAAGCTCTGCTCGGCCTTCAGCACGGCAGTCTTGAGTGCCTCGGCCCCTGCGGTGAGCGGCAGATAGTCGAGATTGGCGGCGAAGGTGTGCCATTCCGGCTCGGCGACCTTGCGAGTAGAAAACTCGTCGAGCGCCTCACGCGCCGTCCGGCGAAAGTCGTCGGGCTGAATGTCGTCGAGTGCGACGGCAACGATCCTGCAGCCCGGAATGAATCCTGCGCTCGCCAGGTGGAACAAACCTGGTAGCAGCTTGCGCCGCGCCAGATCACCGGTGGCGCCGAACAGAACGACGACTTGCGGGAACCGCGGACCCACCCCTGGAGAGATCTTGGCCATCGTGCAACTCCTTAATAGGTTGTCGATGCCTGACGAGGAGAACGCGAGACAGTATATCCGGCGAGCGCGCCCATCAGCGCGCGCTGCTGGAACTTCGCCAGGACGCCCGGGAAGCGCCACCTTTCTTGAGACGGTGGCCCCATGGCGGCCGCCGAGTACGTCCGCGAAACGATCCCAGACTCAATTTGCCTTTGACTGCGGGTTAATCATCGGGTGTTCATGGCGCGGCGCCCGGGTATCTTGCATCACACCGCATGCCCTTGAGCAATGCGGCTCTCGCCCATCACACCTGCATTCGCATCCGCCAGGACGACGCGGCGTATGGCGTATGGAGACTAACCCGTGGCCGAGGCGCGGCGCAGAAAGCTGAAACAGTGCGGGTCAGAGGTAACCTCATTCCCATCGACGGCGAGATTGCCGTCCGTTGGGTGCTGAATGGCCGCGGCATGCCGATGCGCGCTGAATGGGGCTTACCCGACTATCTGCGTGAAGACCAATTGGTGCATGTTGTTCCCCGTACTGAACGCCGGCCGCGGATATCTATGCCGTTTGTTCGCCGCATCATCAACTTTCAGCGCGGATTCGCGCATTCGTCGATTTTCTGTCAGGATCATTGGCGACGCCCGAGCCCGTGAAAGGGAAATCACGTAGCGGGCGCGCTCACAGCAGGCGCTCCTTCGCGAACGCGTCACTACCACCGGTTCTGCTCATGCGTGTGAAATACCTTGCCGTTGCTGCTATTGCCGCCACTGCGGCGGTTGCCAGTATCGTAGCTGTCGTACCGTCGCCGGCCGCCGCCCAGGCGTTCGAGAGCGGCTCGCGCGCCGAACTGTATCGGCGCAACATTCTGGCCGGCAAGGATGTGCAGTGCAGAACCAACGCGTCGTGCGCGGCCCTGGGTGTGGCCGCGCTCGATGCCGGGCGCATCAACGACGCACAAACGCTGGTCGACATGGAAGCCATGCTCGCGGATGCCGCGACCCTGCAGGCCGAAGAAGAGAACTCGCCCAAGGCCCTGATTTCCGCCAACGCGCGTGTTGCGATGGCGTTGGTCCACGAAGGCGACGTGCAGGCCAAACTGGGCGTCTTTCAAGATGCGCGTGCCTATTACAAGACCGCGATCGGCCGCGCCAAAGATTCGCCCGACGACATGGTGCTGAGCCGCGTGATTGCGGTGGCGCAGCAACGTCTGACGAGCGTCGCGGATAAACAGGTCGTAGAGGGTCTGCCGACAACCGGTGTGCACTTTGCGCGCTATCAGAATCTGGGTGCCTGGAGCACGGTGACGCTGACACCGGTGAAAGGACGCCGCGGCGTGTACCGACTCCAGGCGGACCTCATCGATCCGAGCGTCAACCGCGATGGCCAGCCGGTGGCCAACACCGGCACTCTGACGGCGAATGTGCGTTTCTACGGCGCGATCGCGCGGATTGTCGTGTCGGAACCGCCCGGCGCGACGCTCGACGGCACTGCGCGAATCTCCAACGTAAGCGCGTACGATGGACGCCATGACAAATGCCTGCTCGAATTCAGGCTGACCGAACCCGAAACGCTGGATGTTGCAACGCATGGCGCCGCCGGCGCATGCGGCTTCGGCGCAAAGGTTACGGCGGACGGCCGCTACTATCTGAGGACGGGCTCCTAAGCCTCGCTTGTCGCACCTGGAGTCGAGATGGCCGTATCGAATGCAACACGCCGGAGGAACCCGACATGATCGACGTCGTCAAGGACATTGCGACCTTCAACGCAAAGCGCGACCCTGAGCGGCTCGCGATGAAATACAAGCTTATGCGCACCTCGCCGTTCGTGTTTCTGCGCGGCACCTGTCATCTGTTTTACGAACGTCTCGCGCAAGGAAGTGTGCTCGATGCGGCCCCGCCAGTCTGGATTTGCGGTGACATGCATCTGGAGAATTTCGGCAGCTACAAGGCTGATAACCGGCTTGTCTATTTCGACATCAACGACTTCGACGAAGCGTGCCTGGCACCAGGCCTCGTCGAGCTGATCCGTTTGCTGGCGAGCGTGATGGTCGGCGCGCAAGACTTGAAGGTGAGTCGGGCCGAAGCCCTCGCGTTGTGTCATACCGCGGTGGAAGCGTATGCCGCGACGCTGGGTTTCGGCAAGGCGCGCTGGATCGAGGAGGAAACTTCGGAAGGCATGGTGCGCGATCTGTTCGACGCATTGCGCAAGACCACGCGCGTTGATCTGTTGAGCAGGCGCACTGAACTGAGGGGCAAGAAGCGCGTGTTGCGCGTCGACGGAAAGAAGGCGTTGCCGGTCAGCGACAAGGCCCGTGCCGCAGTCACGGCTTTCATGAACGACTTCACGAGTCACGAGGCCAACCCGGATTTCTTTCGCATCATCGACGTTGCGCGGCGCATTGCGGGCACCGGCAGCCTGGGTGTGGACCGCTATGTGATTCTGGTCGAAGGCAAGGGCTCGCCGGATGGCAATTATCTGATCGACCTGAAAGAAGCGCTGCCTTCGTCAGTTGCGCCACGCGTCAAGACGAAGCAGCCCGCATGGGGCACGGAAGCGCAGCGTGTCGTGGAGATTCAACGGCGCTGCCAGGCGATGTCACAGGCCTTTCTGCATGCGGTCGAATTCAATCAGCGCCCGTATGTGTTGCGCGGCTTACAGCCGTCGGAGGATCGCGTTGCGTTGAGCGCGTGGAATGGCAAGCTGCCGCGGCTGGAGTCGGTCGTCAGGAATATGGGCGAACTCAGCGCGTGGGCCCAGTTGCGCAGCGGCGGCCGGCAAGGTTCTGCCATTGCCGACCAGCTCATAGAATTCGGCAACCGCAAGGACTGGCAGATGCCGCTCATCGAACTTGCGTTGCAATGCGAGACGCAAGTGGTGGAAGACTGGAAAACCTATTGCGAGGCATACGATCGCGGCGCCTTTGCTGCGTTTGGCGGCCCGGCGAAAACGTAGCCTCGCCCGAACGGACTCGGCTACGCTTTGCCTAGTTCGCTGCGTTGCCGGGGCCCGCCGAATAGGTTCGACGGCCCCGCAGACGCGCGGCGATGCGGCCGAACGCATAGACCTGCTGCGCAAGCAGCCCTTCACCGTAATCGCGCCCCGTGCCGTGCGGTACCGGCAATTGATCGCGGATGCCGGTCGGTTCCAGTTCGCGGTTCCACGAAGCGGTGCCCAGCATCATGTCCCACCACGGAAACAGCACGCCGAAGTTGCAGCCATAAGTTGTGCCTTCGTGGCCGTAACCAATTGCGTGATGGCGGCGATGAAAGATCGGGCTGACGATGATGCGCTCCAGCAACCAGCCATACGGCAGGCGCGCATTCACGTGCTGCACGCTTTGCATGAAGTTGCTGACGGCAACCAGCACCACGAATTGCCCAGGCTGCACACCGATGAACAGCGAAATCACCGCAAAAAACGCCGCCTGGATCATGTCGTCGAGCAGGTGGTTGCGGTCATCCGTCCATAGCGACATCTGCTGCTGGCTGTGATGCACCGCATGCAGTTCCCACCACACGCCGAAGCGGTGCTGCCAGCGGTGATACCAGTAGCCCGCGAAATCGAGCACGACCAGATAGATCAGGAACGACACCACCGGCTGATCCGTCACGCCGGGCCATAGACTGTCGACGTCGATGCTCGGAATGTTGTGGATCGCCATCAGACTCTGCCAGTGAAAAAACAATGGCTGAATCAGAAAGAAGAACGCCATATTGATGATGCCCAGCTTGGCGATCCACGTGTAGATCACGTCGGCGCGCAACGCCTTGCGATCCGACCAGGCTTCGATGGGACGCAACGCTTCGAGCGGCCGCAACGCCAGGTACATGACGACGACCTGGAGCGCGCCGATGATGACCCAGTACAGCGCGTCATACGTGTCTTCGTCGTAGCCCATCAGACCGAAGCGGTAGAAGAACGGTTGCACGACATCGACATACAGCAGTGTCTGCAGCGCGGACACCATGTTGTCGAGTTGCGCGACGATTTCGTGAAGCATCAGAACCCTCGTTGATTTTTGCTCATGCTAAAGCCAGCCATGACAGCTTGCCATGTGCGGAACTCAGTCCGGATTAGGCGACACGACCGGCGCGCGATTGTCGAAGAAGATACCGTGCGGCGAGCGGCCCACCGCAATGGTGTCGATCAGCTTGTGCGTGGTCATGTCGATGACGCCCACATGCCGCGCGAAACGGAATCCCACCCATAGATAGCGCTTGTCCGGAGTTAGTTCCATGTCGTCCGGTCCGGGCATCAAACCGGTGATGTCGCCGACGTTGGTGAGCGTCGTGTAATCGATGATGCTGATCGTGCTGTCGACGCGATTCGAGACGACCACATGCTTGCCGTCGTCGAGATTGCGGAAGTTGTGCGCACCACGTCCCGTATGAATCTTCTTGATGATCTGCTGCTTGTGCCAGTCCACCACGGTCACGTCGTCTTCGCCGGTCATGCCGACCAGCAGCTCGCGGTCTCCAGGCGTCATCCACAAGCCGGCGGGTTCGTTGCCCACGTGCATTTTCCAGAGCACGGTCTGGGTCGGCAGGTCGATCGCCGCCAGTTCGCCGGAATCCTGCAGCGTGACGAACACGGTGCGGTTGTCGGAGGCGAACGTCATGTGGCTAGGCGTCTTGGCAAGCGCAATGTGTTTGACCAGCGTGATATTCGTGCCGTCGTAACGGTAGATGTCGACCCGGTCCATCCGCAGCGCGGCGGTGACGAACCATTTATGATCGGGAGAGAAGCCGAGCTGATACGGGTCTTCGATCCCTTCGAGCGTGCGCTGGACCGCACCGCTATGCGGGTCGACGAACATCAGGTTGTTCGACACGGAATCGGCCACGATCAATGATTTGCCATCCGGCGTGATCATCAGGTGATGTGGTTCCTTGCCGGTCTGCTCAGTGCCGACCACCTTGTGGCTGGCTTCGTCGATCAGCGTGAGTTCGGCTTCGCCCGAATCGAGCACGATGACGCGATCAGCGGCGTAAGCGGTATTCAAGGGGCCGATCAGAGAGCAGACGACCGCGGCGGACAAGGTTGCCCTCGAAAGAAATGTAACCGGCAAGTAAGACATTCTGTAAAGTATCCGAAGGTGTAGTGCAACACCGAAAGCGAGGTGGTTCTGGAAGTGCAGCAAGGCTGCATTTCTCTAACGTTTCGCGCTCGGGTTTCGATGACGCGCACAGGCGTCAAATGTGAGAAATTAGCATGTATCAGCCGATCAAAACGCGCCGGGACGAATTCATGTGACGTCCAGTCGCATTCGCGTGAGGCATCAATGGACGAACGCGTTCGCAATGAAGCCGCCCGGGCGACGGTGACAGGGCGTACACGCCTCGCAATGCGTGAGGCGCTCGAAGGCCGCCGCCGCGGTGTGGCCATGGTGTTGCCTTTCGCCGGCCCTGCGGTGGTCGTCTCCGTGGCTTACATGGACCCCGGCAACTTCGCCACCAACATCCAGGCGGGTGCACGCTACGGCTATGCGTTGTTGTGGGTAGTGTTGCTGGCCAATCTCGTGGCAATGCTGTTTCAGGCGCTTTCCGCGCGGCTTGGCATCGTCACCGGGCGCAATCTCGCGGAACTGTGCCGCATGCATTTTCCGGCACCCGTCGTCTTCGCGATGTGGGGCGTGAGCGAAATCGCTGCAATGGCCACGGACCTGGCAGAATTTCTCGGCGGCGCGATCGGGCTCGCCTTGCTGTTTCATATGCCGCTCGTTGCCGGCATGCTCGTCACGGCAGCGGTGACTTACGGCTTGCTGCTGTTCGAGAAGGCCGGCTTCCGGCCCCTTGAACTGGCTATCGGCGCTCTGGTCGGAATCATCGGTCTTTCCTATCTGGCAGAACTCTTCATCGCTCCGGTCGCATGGGCTGGCGTCTTTCGGAACCTTGTCACGCCGCAATTGCCCGATGTGGACGCGGTGACGATTGCAGTGGGCATCATCGGCGCCACGGTGATGCCGCATGCGCTCTTCTTGCATTCCGGCCTCACGCAAAACCGCGCCACTGCCGAGAATGACGTCGAACGGCTCAAGCTGCTGCGGTTCTCGAATATCGAAGTGGTGATCGCGCTCAGCATTGCGGGTCTGATCAATATGGCGATGGTCATCATGGCGTCGGGCGCGTTTCACGCGGGGCATCCCGAAGTCGCGGAAATCGAAACGGCTTATCACACGCTCGGGCCGCTGCTTGGCATCGGTGCAGCGGGCATCTTTTTGTTGTCGCTGATTGCTTCGGGTATCTCCAGTTCAGTCGTCGGCACGATGGCGGGACAAATGATCATGCAGGGTTTCGTCGGCTTTCAGATTCCTTTGTGGCTGCGCAGGCTCATCACGATGGTCCCGTCGTTTGCCGTCGTGGCCATGGGGGTCAATGCGACGCAAGCGCTCGTCATGAGCCAGGTGGTGCTCAGTTTCGCACTGCCCGTGCCCATGGCCGCGCTCGTATGGTTCACGTGCCGCAACAGCGTGATGGGCAAGTATCGAAACGGCGCGCTGATGATCGTTACAGCGAGCGCGTCGGCATTGGCCATTGTTGCGCTCAACGTGTTGCTGGTGCTGCAAATGTCGGGAATCGACATGCCGCGGCCTGGCGGTTAGGCGATCCGGAGCCGCTCAAACGACGCTGCGCTTTGAGCCTGTTTTGTCATTCTGTCGACTTCTTTCTGTGCCTCCTCTTCGTCTCGTTGCGAAACAGATGACACGTTCACAAAGCGCGGTCAGAATCAGGTATTCGCCGTTTCCTGAAGACCGTCTGAACGGCTGTCCATCCCTGCAATACGACAACCATCTCTATGCTATCCAGAGGTCACAGCATTTCCTGCGTCATCTGCGCGTATAACGAAGCACCGCGAATCGGCAGCGTGCTGGCGGTTGCTTCGGTTCATCCATTGCTTGGCGAAGTGATCGTCGTGGACGACGGTTCAACTGACGGCACCGCGGAGATCGTCAGGTCGTTTCCGTCGGTGAGGTTGATTCGACGCGAGACGAACGGCGGCAAGAGTGCGGCTATGGCGCTTGGCATCGCAGCCGCGCAACACGAATGGCTCATGTTGCTGGACGCGGATCTCAAGGGACTCGCGCCGGATCACATCAGCGCGCTTGCGGCACCGGTTCTAAGCGGGCGTGCCGAGGTCAGCCTGAGCTTGCGGCAAAACAGTCTGCTGATTTTCCGCATCATCGGACTGGATTTTGTTTCTGGTGAGCGGGTCGTCAGAAAGCAGTTGCTCGACGCGGCGCTCAAGGAAATTCATGGACTGCCGCGTTTCGGCATTGAGGTGTTCATGAACCGGCGCATCATCGCGCGGCGGCTTTCGATTGCGGTCACGCATTGGCCGCACGTCACGCAAGCGCGCAAAACAGAGAAGCTGGGCTACTTGAAGGGCATGCGTGCAGAGTGGCGCATGATTGCAGATCTCCTGAAAGTGACCTATCCGCTTGCGCTGATTTCACAGACCTTGCAGTTGTTCGCATTGCGGGTCGACCATCCGGGTCGCGCGCGCCTTTCGGTGCGTATCAGGAAGCCGCGTGACAATGCGGTGTGATGCGCGTGTTCCCGGCGTCGTGTCTGCTGCGTTCATTGCGTCACAGGCACGCTTGCGCGACGCTTGCACGCAAGTGCGATGAAGCCTGCGGCACCCAGCAGCAACGGGCAATAAAGCGTCGCAAAGCGCCATAACACCAACGCGGTGGCCATTGCCGCGCGCGGCACCCAGGGTGCGAATGCGGCCGCCAGCGCCAGATCGCCGCCGCCTCCGCCGGCAGGCACACCGGTCCATAGCGCAGCGTGCAATACCACGGCTTGCACCGCGAGTACAAAGCCAAGCGGTAAGCGATAGCCCAGTTCGTGCAGGATGAACCATAGCGCGCTATAGCGAAGCAGCCATTGCAGCGTCGTCAAAAGCAGTAACGCCGCGAGCCGCCAGCGTGGCCCCGTCAGCAATAGAACCCATTGCTGGCGCACACTCTGGCGGAACCTGTTCCAGCGTGCCCGTCGTGCTCTCAGCCAGAGCACGCGACGCGCGGCGGCGTCTAACGCGGCGCCAGCCGGCCGGCGGCAAAGCCACAAAGCGCCGATCACAACCGCAATGCCCAGCAAGGAGCCGACCACGACGTGTGACGGGAAATGCGACGTCACCTGTGTCAGCGAACCGAGTGCAAGCAGAAGCGAGAGCGGCACCGCCACCGCAAAAAAAGTCAGATCGAGCGCCTGGTCCGCGCCTACTACGGTGGTGGCAAGCGCCCACGATGCGCCCGCGCGCTGCAATAAACCCATATTGACGCCATAACCCGCCGCACCCAACGGCGAAACCAGAAAGGCAAAGTCCGTGACGACGGTGATGATGAGTGTGCGGATATAGCGCAACCGCAAACCGAGTGCCGTTTGCATGAGATGCAGCTTGCCGGCTTTCGCTGCGGCGCTCAAGGCGGCGCTTGCCGCCAGCGCCGCGAACACGGGTAACGGGACGCTGCGCAGGCCGGCAAGCACGGCATGCGCACCCAGCACGAATGGTGCGCCCATTGCCAGACCCACACCGAGCAGCGCCAGCAACGTGGCCGCGTGACGGATAGGAAGCCGGGTCATGAGGGGAGCCCGCACCCTGTGCAGGGCATGGGCAAGTTTCGCGCGGCCGCTCGCGGGTGCGTTGCACGGCTCAGAGTTGGGGGTTGGCAAATACGTAGAATAAGCATGCAGAGAGCAGGATCGTGACAGGTAAGGTGACTATCCAGGTGAGGGCGATGCGCGTCAGCATGGAGCCTTGCACGCCCTGGCCGCCAGCTATCATTGTGCCCGCAATTCCCGATGTAATGATGTGCGTAGTACTGACCGGCAGTCCGGTGAAGCCCGCTGTGCCGATCAGCACCGAGCCGACCAGTTCGGCGCTCGCGCCCTGGCCTGGCGTCATGTGCTGTTTGCCCAGCCGCTCGCCCAGGGTCCGCACCACGCGCTTATAGCCGATCATCGTGCCCACGCCGAGACACAACGCGCTTAGCACACGCACCCACCACGGCGCATATTGCACCGGCGGGGCCATCTTCTTCAGCAGCTCGGAGGCCTTTGCCTTATCCGCGGCAGGGGCGCCGGGCAGTTCGCCGACGTGCTTGAGTTCGGAAAGGACGTCGTACACCGCACCGCGAAGCTGCGCGCGAATCGCGGTCTTGCCGGAATTCCCGGCGTGAGCATCTTTGAGTTCGACTGCCTCGCTGGCGAGTTGAGGCCCGGCATTTTGCAGCAGCGTCGCGGACTTCAATGCCTGACTTTTAACGTCGTCGCCATACTGCTGAATCAGCGGAATGGCGGCAGCGGCGTTCTGGCTTAGCTGCGTCATCTGGTTGGACGCTTGCGGATTGAGCGCGTATGCCGCGGGCAGCAAACCGATAATGGTCAGCATGATCAGGCCGATGCTTTTCTGGCCGTCATTGGTGCCGTGCGAAAAGCTGACTGACGTGCAGGTCAGGATCAGCAGACCACGCAACCACCAGACGGGCGGCTCGCCTTCTTTGGGCGCTTCGAACAGATGACCGCGCCGCACCACCAGCCGCAGAATGGCGTACAGGCCGCCGGCGAGCACGAGGCCAAGAATCGGCGAGATCGCGAGGCCTTTCAATACTGTCACGATCTGCTTCCAGTCGACGCCTTGCGTCATGCTGCGCGACTTCAACAGCGCGTCGGCAGCGGCGACGCCGATCAGCGCACCGATGATGCAATGCGAACTGCTGTTGGGAATCGCAAATGCCCAGGTCAGGATGTTCCAGAACAAGGCTGCCGCGAAGATCGAGACGAGCATGGGGACCGCAGGTGAGCCGTCGGGTGGCGTGAGCACATCCGGCGGCAGAATTTCGACCAGTGCATAAGCGACGGAAATGCCTCCCACCAGGACGCCTATGAAATTCATCAGGCCGGACCACACCACGGCTTGAACGGGCTTGAGCGATTGCGTGTAAATCACGGTCGCCACAGCGTTGGAAGAATCGTGGAAACCATTGGTCGCCTCGAATGCCAGGACCATCAGCAGACAGACGATCAACATGGCGACGACGATGCCCGACGAAGGCATGAAGTGAACGAGCATTCGCGCTCCCGGAACGGTTAGCGGAAACGTCACGGATTTCGGCACGCTACTGCGTGAATGCGAACGAGGGATCCTATGACGTTCCGATGAACTTTTTAAGTCAGCGATTGTGACGGTCCGGTTCGGCGCCGCCTGCATGCTGGTCAGCATGAACGATGCCTGCAGCAAGGCGCCTGGCAGAAAGGGCGAGTGTGCCTCGCCGCGTGTCGCGCCTAGTGGGAGATCAGGGAAGGCGGCGCATGATCGTCGATGGCGTTGACCACGCTGCGTTGCTCCGCTGCTTTCATCGAATGCAGCGGCAGTGCCACAAACACGCTGACACGCCGCAGAATCTGCCGGAACACCTGTTCAAAGATGCGCTTCTGTTCCGCGGGGCTTTCGCTGGCGGCGAGCGGGTCTGCGAAGTTCCATTCGCAGAAAATCGGATTGCCCGGAAAGCGGGGTGCGTGAGATTCGGACGCTTGTTCGCACATTGCAATGACGACATCCATCACGGGTGCTTGCGGATTCGTATAGATGTCCCAGCTCCTGGGCCGCATCTTGCCGAGCTCGCCCATGGTCGGACGCAATTGTGCGAGCGTTAGCGGGTGCACATCGTCAGCGGGTTCGACGCCGGCGCTAAAGGCTTCGAAGCGATCGGCTCCCAACTGACGAAGCAGCGCTTCCCCCATGATGCTGCGCGCAGAGTTTGCGCGACACAGGAACAACACGTTGCATTTCCGGCTCATCGAAGTACCCCCGTAATATTCTGGTGACAATCTTTGTTGAGAATTCTGTGGGTGGAGTTTGGCGCGCCGATGACAGCCGCCGCTGCCTGGCTGTTTTCGTGTAGGTATTTCTGTGTAGATGTTGAGGCTTGCATCGTGCCGACGCACGAGCGACCATTAGTAAAACAGAGCCGGCCGTGCGCGGACCACGCACAGGGTGGCACGTTCAGTTGTACGTCATTGCTTGAGGACCGCTTGAATCACTTTGCCAAATCGATCTCCATGCACACGCGGATGCATCGAAGCGTAGAAGAGCTGTCCTTTGCCTTTGTTGTTTTGCTGAACCAGCCACTCGCAAGGACGGAAGCGGCGAACCGTTTTGAGCGGCTATGGAACGAGACCAACGAAGCGGCAAGCGCCAGTCTCGGCACTGAGCGTGCGATCAGCTATATCGCGCTGCTGAAAGATATGGATGCCCGGTGGCGGCGTCTGAGAGTGTTGAACTAGGCAGCGCCGGCGCTGATCATGACGGGGAACGGTTAACGGCACCCAGCGCGAAAACTTGAGAACTCTTTTCCGGAAAGTGGCTGTTAGGCGCCCCATGCGGCTCGTCCGGCCAAAGTCATCGGGTGGTCACACACCATCCACGATAATCGTGGCGCTCGACAATCCGACTACTTCACAAGATCGAGCAGCTCTCACGAAAGAGCGCAAAAAGCCAGCCAGACCTCGGGGAATTTCAGAAATGACCATCCGTCATCGCATTACGCTATTGGTAGTATTGATGTTCGTCGCGCTGTCCGCCATTGGCGGCTACGCGGTCTACCAGACGCGGCACAGCGCAAGCGAGGTCAGGCAGGTGACGGAAGGCGTCGTGCCGAGCGCGCTCGCTTCGGCCGATCTGGTCTCGCAGGTCAAAGACGTTCAGCTCGCCATCATGACGCTGGTCTATGCCCCGGACGGCAACGTCGTTGCGCAGGTGCAGGACGAGCTCAAGACAAAGAAGGCGGCGCTTCAACAGGCGCTCGCGCTGCAGGGCCGGGACGCAGCCAGCCATGCGCAGCAAGGACTGGTTTCGCAAGCCTCAGACAGCCTCGAAAACTATTTCTCCGCGATCGACGACACGGCCAAAATGAAGGCCGCCGGCAAGAATGAACTCGCTCAGGCGTATCTGTTCGCCAACGTCGCCCAGTATCGTGACGAACTCGAAGGCATCGTGGGAACGCTGCGCATCGAGAAGAACCGCGAGAAAGATGATGCCATCACGAAGCTGAACGGCACGCTTGCCACGACGACCACCATGATTGCGCTGGTCACCGGCATTGCGATCATTCTGCTGACGTCGATCGGCGCACTGCTTTATCGCCAGATCACCCGTCCGCTGAGCCGCATGCAGGCCATGATGAGCGAGATCGCATCGAGCCAGGACTTCACGCGCAGAGTGCCGGTCGGCCGCATGGATGAAATCGGTCACTCCATCGTGGCGTTCAACGGCATGATCGAAAAGATTCAGGAAAGCTCGCTGCAACTCAAGCAGAAGACAGCCGACATCCAGGCGATGTTGCAGAACATGCAGCAGGGCATTCTGACGGTGGTTGAAGGCGCGGTGGTCCACTCGGAGTACTCGGCCTATCTCGAGGCGATCTTCGAAACGAAGGACATCGCCGGCCGCGGTCTGATGGAGCTGGTCTTTGCGGATACGGAGCTCGGTTCGGACGTGCTCTCGCAAGTCGATGCGGCGAGCTACGCATGTCTTGGCGAAGACGCCATCAACTTCGCCTTCAACGAGCACCTGCTGGTCACCGAAATCTCAAAGCGCATGCCCGACGGCCGCGTGAAGATTCTCGACCTGAACTGGTCGGCGATTACCGACGACAGCGACACGATCGTGCGCCTGATGCTGTGCGTGCGCGACGTCACAGAATTGCGCAAGCTGGCTGCCGAAGCGGGCGAGCAAAAGCGCAGACTGGAAATGATCGGCGAAATCCTTGCCGTGAGCGAAGAGAAGTTCCATCACTTCATCGAGAGCTCGGCGGGTTTCGTCAACGAGAACGAACGCATCATTCGCCAGCACTCGCAAGCGGACCGCGAAGCAATTGCGGAGCTGTTTCGCAATATGCACACCATCAAGGGCAATGCACGCACCTACAACCTGCAGTATCTGACCAACATCGTGCACGAAACTGAGCAGCGCTATCACGATCTGCACCACGCCGAGGCTGACGAGGCGTGGGATCAGGACAGCCTGATGCAGGAACTTGCCCGCGTGCGTGCCGCAATCGAAAGCTACGCGACGATCAACGAAGTGAGTCTTGGCCGCAAGGGCGCAGCACGGCGCGACAGCGCGGAACGTTATCTGATGGTCGACATCGCGCATATCCAGGAGAGCTTGCGCCTGATCGAAGCCGCGAAGTCCGACGACCTGCAGGCGCTTCAATCGATGCGCGATACGGTGCGCCAGAACTTGCGCGTGCTGGGCACGCAGAGCGTGGGCGAAGCGCTATCAGGTGTGCTCGACTCGCTGCCGTCGCTGGCGCAGGAACTCGGCAAGGAAGCGCCGCGCGTGCGGATCGCCGACAACGGTTACCGGCTTCGCAGCGAGGCGAGCGGCATGCTGAAGAACGTGTTCATGCATCTGCTGCGCAATTCGGTGGATCACGGCATTGAAGCGGCCGAAGCGCGTGCGGCACAGAACAAGCCGGCTGCCGGTGCGATCGGCATCGAGGTCGGCCTCGACAAGGGCGCAATGCAGATCACGCTCAGCGACGACGGACGCGGTCTGGCGCTCGGCCGCATTCGCGGCATGGCGGTCGAGAAGGGCTGGATTACAGCGGAGCAGCATCTGAGCGACGAGGAAATCGCCGAACTGATTTTCCGCCCGGGATTCTCCACAGCAGAAAAGATCACCGAGGTATCGGGCCGGGGCGTGGGTATGGACGCGGTACGCGATTTCCTGAAGCGCGAACACGGCAGCATTACGTTGCACTTCACGGACGACCATAAGGGCGCGGCGTTCCGCCAGTTCCAGACGGTCGTGAGCTTGCCGGAGCGCTTCGCTGTCGACACCGTCGGCCTGCCGGCGCGCGACGCAGCGAACGAGGTTCAACTCGATACGATGGCCGATTGAGCGGCTCACCTCCCTGTTCATCGCATTGATGGGCATTCCGAAGGATTGGTTGTGATGCAACAGTATTTCGTCGCCGCCTTGGTGGGCAGCGCGCTCACCGCTCTCGTAGCATGGGCCGCGCACCGGTTCGTCCACGCACGGACGATGCGCCGGCTGCGCGCCGAAGCGGATCGTGAGGCTCAGGCGCTCTCCACGGAACAGGCGGCTCAAAGCGAGCAGACGCTTGCGCATGCCCTGGAAAAGCAGGCGCTGGAGTCATTGCTTGAACAGTTGCGTGAGGATTTGACGGCGCAAACAGCGCAGGCTGAGGCCGCACGCGCGGAACTGAAGGCAGCGCTCGAGGGCAAGGAACAGTGGGCCGGCAAGGCTGCTCAGCTGGCAGGCGAAGCGGTGCGGCTAAAGGGCCTCGCCGCCACCTTCGAGCGTTGGCATGAGCAGATGATCTCGCTGATGACGCAGAACCAGGACATGCACGCGAAGAACCACGAGTTGTCGTCGATCGTGCGGCATGTGGTGATCGTTTCGCTGAATGCGTCGATCGAAGCGGCGCGGGCCGGTCCTGCCGGCCGCGGCTTTGCGGTCGTCGCAAGCGAGGTTCGAGCGCTTGCCGCGCGCTCGGAAGAGCTGTCGAAGAGTTACCGCGAGAGCCTGCACAGAAACGATCTGACGACGACGGCCACCTTCCAGGATATCCAGGCGGGCGGCAAGATGATCACCGCATCGCTGAGCAGCGTCGAGTCGCTCGCGAACCAGTTTCAATCAACGCTTCATCAGGCATCAACGTGATTAGTGGGCACGCGAAGGAAAGTATCGAACGCATCTTCTTCAAGGCGGCCAAGTCGCGCCTGACGATGAGCGCGAGCGATGTCTGCGAGATCGTGCCGGGCGCGCAGGCCGTGCCTGCTGCGAACGTCGTGGTGCTGACCATCTCCGGCATGGTGTTCCGGCTGCTGCTGATTTTGCAGTTCGACGAAAACGACAGCACGCGCGATTACTTCATCAAGGACGCGGTAGAGCGTGAGTTCAGGGAAGTGTTTCTGGAGACCTGCAACCTGTGCTGCGGCGCCGTGAATCAGGAGCTGATCGAATACTTTCCGGATCTGGGCATGTCGACGCCCTATGTGCTGGACGCACGCTGCATGTCGTACGTGACAGCGCTCAAGCCGGACCTGCTTGCGTCGTATGCAGTGACTATCAACGGGACGGTCGCGCTGGGCGCGACGATTTGCGTATGCGCTCACGCACCGCTCGACTTTGACGCCGAAGTCAGCGAGGCTGAAGATAGCGGCGGTGAACTCGAGCTGTTTTGAAATCTGCAGGAAGCAGGGAAGCAACATGAATGAGAACAAGCCGGTCAGCAAGGTACTGGTTCTTGAGGACAGTCCGGCGCATGGTGACGCAATCAGGCAGTTCTGCGACGCGAACAACCTGATTGGCGTGAAGGTGCCGAGGAGCCGTCTGTCGTCGGCGTTGCGCGCGAATATCGATCTGGGCGGCATTCTGGTGTCCGAGCGCTATGGCGGCTCGCTGGAGCACAGCGCCGGAATCGCGCTCAGGATCAACGCGGCGCGCCCCGAATTACCCATCATCATGCGGCGCGAGTCGACTCCGACGCTCGACAATTTGCCCACCGGTCTGGACGCCGTCGTGCGAGGTGCCTACGTGGCAAGCGATATGGCGTCGCTGCGCAAAGTGATCGACGAGACCATCTTCAGTCTCGATTACCCGAGCACGTTGATGCACGGCATCCCGGCGATGACATGCACGGTGCTGGAAAATCTCTTCAGCGAAATGAGCGTGACGGCGAGTGCGCCATGCATCGTGCGCGACCGCATCATCTTTGGCGAGGTGTTCAGCCTGATTCCGCTGGAGAGTTCATGGTGCCGCGGCTACATGATGATGCAGGCCGAAGAGGAGCCGATTCTCGATCTGCTCAACCGTGGCCAGATGTCTGGCGGCGCAGCCGGTTTTCGTGAGTTGAACAGTTTGCTGGGCGAGCTGACCAACATGGTGTGGGGCGCCTTCAGGAATCGCTATGTGGGCGACCTGGAAGCGCTCTCGCGCAGCCAGATCCAGGTGCCGCTGCTGATCAACCATAAGCAGAAGTACATTTCATTCGGCTCGGAGAATCCGCAATTGTGCTTCACCTATCAGTTGACGGATCCGGAGTCGAACCACGCGGTGAAGCTGCATCAGCGCTTTGCATTTAGCCTGAACTGGTCGCCGGAGGACTTCAGGGAATTTTCTCAAGAGGCAGAAGTTGCGGTTGAGGCAGGCGAGCTGGACTTATTTTGATTGATGCTTGATTGATGCAAAGGGGAAACAAACATGTCAAAGATTCTGGTGGTGGACGATTCGAGCACGGTACGCGACGAAGTGGCCGGCTTCCTGAGGAAGAACGGTCTCGATGTCGATACGGCGGTGGACGGCAAGGACGGCTTGAGCAAGCTGAAGAGCAGCCCAGGCATCCGGCTCGTGATCAGCGACGTCAACATGCCGAATATGGACGGCCTCACAATGGTCGAGAAGATCCGCGGCGAGCTCGGCAACAGTGCGGTCAACGTGATCATGCTGACTACCGAAAGCAGCCCCGCAATGAAAGAGCGTGGCAAGGCGGCGGGCGTAAAGGGCTGGATCGTCAAGCCGTTCAAAGGCGAGGCTGTGCTGGAAACCTTCAGGAAGCTCGCAAGCTGATCGTGCTGCGGTCTTGCCGCAGCGACTCGATCTGTGCGTGGGTCAACCCACACTAAGCCCTGCGATTGCGGTGATCCGCCGATCCGAGGTAGACGCGTTATGGAGCGTCGAACGCCTCGTGCAAGACCCGGTTTGATCCGGAAGACGAAAACGCACCCCTCGGAGCAGAGCTAGCCTGCGCCGGTGGTGTATCCAGTTGCACGGCTCTCAGCATTGCGCTCTGAAGCGGTCGTGACGCCCGACAGCAAATCCGCAAACGTTGTCGTCCAATCTTCGATGCTCTTCACGCCGAGCGCGTGTAATTCACCCCGGACGGCTGTAAGCGAAATTCGGCGCGCTTCAGTATCATTGACGCCGAATGGCCCGAGGTAAGCGCCGGACTGGCGCGCACGCTGCCAGGCGCATCGGGCGGGCCGACAATAACCAGCGGAGAATGCACTTGGAATCCGGAACCCCCATCGAGACGTGGTTAACAGAGGAGACGGAAGTACTGGGCCGGCTCAACGCGGGCCCTGGCCCCGGACTGGCACGCCCGGAGCAGATTGCCGGCAAGACAGGCCTGGAAGTCATGCAGGCAATGCTGCAAGGTGAAATCCCTTATGCCGCCATTGCAAAGACCCTCGACTTCACGCTGATGGAAGTCAGCTCAGGGCGTGCCATGTTTCAGGGCACCCCGCTCGTCCAGCATCTGAACCCGCTCGGCACCGTTCATGGCGGGTGGATCGCCACCTTGCTCGATTCGGCGCTCGGTTGTGCAGTGCACACCATGATGCCGGCAGGGCGTGGTTACACCACGGCCGAACTGGGCGTGAATTACGTCAAGGCCGTGACGCCGCGCGTAAAACGGGTGCGCGCCGAGGGCACGGTCATCCATTGCGGCCGCCAGCTGGCTACCGCAGAGGCGCGTCTGTTCGGGCCGGACGGCACGCTCTACGCGCACGCAACGACGACCTGTCTCGTGTTCGAGATCCCACCACGTTAACTGACGTGCAGCGTCGGGGCGCCTGGCACGCTGCTGGCGCGCCCTGGCGCTTTCCATTACATTGCGAGGATTGTCTTCGCCGCGGGGTCGAGCGCGTGTGCTCCGGTCCGGCAAAACTCACTGACGTCTCTTGCCCGCTATCGTCTCCTCCATGCAGCCTATCGTCTCTGTCGCGAACCTGTCCAAAACATATGCCTCTGGTTTTCATGCGCTCAAAAGCATCAACCTGGAGATTCGCCGCGGCGAGATCTTTGCGCTGTTAGGCCCAAATGGCGCCGGCAAAACCACGCTGATCAGCATCATCTGCGGCATTGTCAAGCCGACCCAAGGGAGCGTGACGGTAGATGGCCACGATATCGGCAATGACTACCGCGCTGCCCGCTCGTTGATCGGACTGGTGCCGCAAGAACTCACCACGGATTCGTTCGAAACCGTCTGGGCGACCGTTTCGTTCAGCCGGGGTCTGTTTGGCAAGCCGGCCAATCCCGCTCACATTGAGAAGGTGCTCAAGGACCTGTCGCTGTGGGACAAGCGTAACAACAAGATCATCACGCTGTCGGGCGGCATGAAGCGGCGCGTGTTGATTGCCAAGGCCTTGTCGCATGAACCACGTGTGCTGTTCCTCGACGAGCCGACTGCCGGCGTCGATGTCGAGTTGCGACGCGATATGTGGGCGCTCGTGCGTTCGCTGAGTGCGAGTGGCGTGACGATCATTCTCACCACCCACTATATCGACGAGGCCGAAGAGATGGCGGACCGCATTGGCGTGATCAATGGCGGCGAGATCATGCTGATCGAGGAAAAAGCCGAATTGATGCGCAAGCTCGGCAAGAAGCAGCTCTCGCTGCAGCTTGAAGAGCCGTTGCAGGAAGTGCCCGCCGCGCTCGCCGACTTTCGCCTGACGCTCTCGGCGGATGGCAGCGAGCTGATTTATACCTACGACACCGAGCGCGAACGCAACAGCATCATCGCGTTATTGAAGGCGCTGGAAGACGCAGGCATCCGCTTCAAGGATCTGCAGACCACGCAGAGTTCGCTTGAAGACATTTTCGTCAGCCTGCTCAGAGGTGACCAATGAATATCTACGCAATCCGCGCCATCTACAAGTTCGAGATGGCCCGCACCTGGCGCACGCTGATGCAGAGCATCATTGCGCCGGTCATTTCGACCTCGCTGTATTTCGTCGTATTCGGCGCCGCGATCGGCTCGCGCATCAAGGAGGTGGACGGCATCAGTTATGGCGCGTTCATCGTGCCTGGCCTGATCATGTTGTCGCTGTTGTCGCAAAGCATCTCGAACGCGTCGTTCGGGATCTACTTTCCGCGCTTCACCGGCACGATCTACGAATTGCTGTCCGCACCGGTTTCGTATCTGGAGATCGTGGTGAGCTATGTAGGTGCGGCCGCAACCAAATCGATTCTGCTCGGCCTGATCATCCTCGCTACCGCGGGGCTATTCGTGCCGCTGCAGGTACAGCATCCATTCTGGATGGTGCTGTTTCTGGTGCTGACGTCGGTGACCTTCAGCCTGCTTGGATTCATCATCGGCATCTGGGCGGATAGTTTCGAGAAGCTTCAACTCGTGCCGCTTCTGATCATCACGCCACTGACTTTCCTCGGCGGCAGCTTTTACGCTGTCAACATGCTGCCGCCGTTCTGGAAGGTCATTACGCTGTTCAATCCCATCGTTTATCTGGTGAGCGGCTTTCGCTGGAGCTTTTACGGTCTCGCAGATGTGGAGGTCGGCGTGAGTCTCGGCATGACCGCATTGTTTCTGGCCGTCTTTCTGGGCATCGTTGCGTGGATCTTCAAGACGGGTTACCGGCTCAAGACGTAAGCACGTGGCTTGAGGACTTTCATGGCGGCGCGGCGGTCGGCCGGGCAGGAATTGAGCGCAAACTGTCCTGACCGAAGTGGCGGAAAGTGTATCTGTCGACCCGACGGCCGCGCCGACAGAATGATGACCGGCCGACCATCCTGTTCACTGACTACGCGGATACCCAGCCATGACCCGACTTCGAATCACTACCTGCGGCCACGTTTTCCTCGCCGAAACCAACCCGGATGCGCCGCAGACGGTGGCCGCCTTCCTGAAGCTGCTGCCGTATCGCCAGAAGCTGATCCACGTGCGCTGGAGCGGTGAAGGCTGCTGGGTGCCGCTCGGCGAATTCAAGCTCGAAGACGGCGGCAAGGCCGTGGGCTTCGAGAATCACACGAGCCATCCGTCGGTGGGCGACATTCTGTTTTATCCCGGCGGCTATAGCGAAACCGAAATCATCATGGCCTACGGCTCGTGCTGCTTTGCCAGCAAGCTGGGGCAGCTGGCCGGTAATCATTTCCTCACGGTCGTCGAAGGCAGGGAACATCTACGCGAGGTTGGCGTGAAGGTATTGTGGGAGGGCGCGCAAGACGTGCTGTTCGAACTGGCCTGAGCACCGCTGCGGCTTGCGCGCTCGCAATCCGGAGCCGCTGTAACTGCGCCGCGCCATGACCGAACTCTTCCGGGTCCGCCAATGCGGGCCTTTGCGTTTCTTGCCGGCGGCACGCGTGCGCTGCACTCGGGATATTCATCTGACGTAATGCCGGTTTCAGCGCTGCCGCCCGCATGCGGGCCAAGCCACGTGATACGCTGGTACAGCGGCGCATCCGATGCGCGCCGGCCGACGGTGCGCGCCCGCTTTTCTCCTTCCTCGTGGCGGCAGGCCCTATTTCATGCCCGATACGCAAACACGCCCGCTCCGTGCCTTTGCCGAAAGCCTCCGTCGGCGGCAGGTCGATCTGACCGAGCGCTGGATGAGGGCGGTTTTCCACGACGCGGAGCTGAACGAGGCCGAGCAGCTGACTTACGAACAGCTATCGGATCATGTTCCGGCCATTCTCGAAGAGATCTGCAGCGCGCTGGAAACGCAGGATCTCGACGGGGTCGAGCCGGCCATCGAACGTAACGCGCGCCAGCACGGCAAGCTGCGCTGGCGGCAGGGCTACCGGATCGACGAACTGGTGCGCGAGCTTGATCTGTTCCGGCAGATGCTGGCCGGCCAGATCGTCCAGTTCAGCGACTCGCATGCATCCTTCACACGGCGTCATGAAGAGCGCGCGCGGCATTTTATTGACGAGGCGGTGAGTTTTGTCACGCTGACTTCGATTCGCGAGGTGGTCACCGAACGTGATCGCAAGATCGACGAATACACGGGGCGGCTCGAGCGCGCCAATCACGAGCTCACACTCAAGCAGCGGCTGGTGGGCGATCTGTACGAGTCGCGCATGCAGATTACACGGAGCGTCGTGCACGATTTGCGCAACTTCCTCAACGTGTTTTCCATGGCGCTGCAGCTGATCGCGCGGGCACCCGCGAAGCTCGAAGCGGCGCTTGCGCTGGCCAATCGTCAGGCATCCGACATGAAGGCGTTGGTGGATGAACTGGTCGAGTATTCCGTCGTGCTAGGCGATACGAGTCACCTGACGCTCGAGCCGTTTAGCCTGCGTGAACTCTTCGACGAACTGGTGGCCTCGTGTGGCCCCGCGATCGAAGCAAAGGGGTTGCGCCTCGTTTCCTCGTTCGATGCGAGCTTGACGACCGTGGTGTCCAATCGCCTCAAGCTGAAGCAGATCGCGCTCAATCTGCTGACCAACGCGGCGAAGTACACGAAGGTCGGCGAGGTCTCACTGATCATGAGCGCGGACGGCGACACCCAGTGGCGCATGCGTGTATCGGATACGGGCGTGGGCATTGGCCCATCGGACCGCGAGCGGGTGTTCAAGGAATTCGAGCGCGCCACCGCGGAGGATATTCCCGGCGCCGGACTGGGACTCGCGATCGTCAAGGAACTGACCCGGACGCTCGATGGCCAGATCCGTTTCGATTCTCGCGAGGGTGGCGGAACGACGTTTGAGATTACGTTTCCGGTGGAATTGCGCGCAGCGGAGTGAAGGCGTTGATATCAATGCCAGGGCATTGGGCGAGGCGTCAGGCGCGACCCAGCGCGCCTGACGTTGGAGCATTCAGTGTCCATCCCGCGATTGCCGCCGCGGGATGGCCATTTCCCTCTGTTGCGCCCAGCTGCATCTGGCTGGCTCAGCCAGTCGTCAAGCGGCTGTCAGTGGAACAGCTTGATCGCCTGCAGCAGGGTATTCACCACGCCCCACGCCAGCGGAATCAGCACATATAGCCAGAAGACGGCGAGTTTGACCCTCGAGGTAGGGTGGGCAGTCTGGATGGTGCTCATGTCGGTCTCCTTATTGGTCGCTCTTGAGCTGCGCATCGGTCATGTGATGCCGGTCGTCCACACGCTTGATCAGCAGGTTGCAGATGAAGCCGATCACCAGCAGCACGGCCATGATGTGCACGGTCATCGTGTAGGCGTCCGCCTTGGCCACGCCATGCGTCACTTCGTAGGCGCGGATGTAGTTCACCAGCACCGGGCCGGCCACCCCTGCCGCGGCCCACGCGGTGAGCAGACGGCCGTGAATGCCGCCGACGAAAGCCGTGCCGAACATGTCCGCCAGATAGGCCGGCACAGTGGCGAAGCCGCCGCCGTACATCGACAGGATGACGCAGTAAGCCAGTACGAACAGGGCGATTTGCCCCGATGCCGCGAAGCTCGGCACGAGGTAATACAGCACGGCGCCTAGCGCGAAGAAGACGAAGTAGGTGTTCTTGCGGCCCATCCAGTCAGACGCGGACGCCCAGACGAAGCGCCCACCCATGTTGAAGAGCGACAGCAGGCCGACGAAGCCCGCCGCGGCCGCCGCGCTCACCGAATTCTTGAAGCTTTCCTGAATCATGACCGAGGCCTGGCCGAGAATGCCGATGCCGGCCGTGACGTTCAGGAACAGCACGAGCCAGATCAGATAGAACTGCGGCGTCTTCAATGCCTCGTCGATATGCACATGATTGTGCGAGATCATCTTCTTCTGGTTGGCGACCGGCGGCGTCCAGCCTTCCGGCTTCCAGTCGGGCGCCGGCACGCGGATCGCGAGCGCGCCGATCGACATCGAGATGAAGTAGGCAATCCCCAGTACCACGAAGGTTTCCGCGACGCCGATGCTGGTCGCGCTGCGGAAGTGGTTCATCAGTGCAACGGAGAGCGGCGCGGCGATCATCGCGCCGCCGCCGAAGCCCATGATCGCCATGCCCGTGGCCATGCCGCGCCGGTCCGGGAACCAGCGGATCAGCGTCGACACGGGTGACACATAACCGAGCCCGAGTCCGATGCCGCCAATCACGCCGTAACCCAGATACAGCAACACGATCTGGTGAGTCCACACGCCGAGCGCCGAGACCAGGAAACCTCCGCCGAAGCAGCATGCCGCGGTAAACATGGTGCGGCGCGGGCCGACGTGCTCGAGCCACTTGCCGGCAAACGCAGCCGATAGCCCAAGGCACACGATGGCCAGCGAGAAGATCCAGCCGAGTGTGGTGAGCGACCAGTCGTCCGGCGTGGATTGCGTAATGCCGATCACTTTCGTGAGCGGTCCGTTGAATACGGAAAAGGCGTATGCCTGGCCAATACACAGATGCACGGCGAGCGCGGCGGGCGGCACCATCCAGCGTGAGAAGCCCGGCCCCGCAATGGTGGCCTGTTTGGAAAAGAATGGGGGCGAACCCGGAGTTCGGGTCGGCTCAGTGATGCTGCTCATGGTCGGTCTCCTATGACGGTTTTCATTTTGTTATCGGACTACCAGGGAAATGCTTGAGCGTCATGGGGCGCAACCGCATCCTGTCTCAGGGTCGACCCATATGTTTTTTCATTTCATATTAGGTAAAGACCCGAGCCACATCCCCATGGCTGATCAACGATAGGGCGCACAGAGTCTGTTGGCAATATGAAATGTGAGTGCATGAGTAGTTCACCTGAGGTGTCGATGCGCTACGCATGGATCAAGGGCGGCTTTCTGCGCCGCGTCACGCAAAATGCCGCCCGAAGGCGGCATTCGTTACAGCAAGGCGGAGCAGCGCGCGGCTACTACGCCTACGATCTGAGCCCTCAACGAGGCCTCAAACCGTGCGGCCGGTTTTCATCCGCGCGGCGACCAGCAGCGAGATCAGGCAGCCCACGCCGAGGTAAGCCGCCACCGGATGCCACGAACCACCGGCGAGGCTCACCAGTCCGACGGCGATAAACGGCGTGAACCCGCCGCCCACCACGCTCGCCACCTGGTAGCCGACGCCTGCGCCGCTGTAGCGGTATTCGGTGCCGAACAGTTCGGTGAACATCGGTTGCTGGACGCTCACCACCATGTCGTGTGCCACGTTGGCCAGCATCACCGCGAAGAACACGATCCAGACCGTTGCGCGCGCATCGAGAGCGAGAAAGAACGGCACGGCGCTCAACATGCCCACGACCGCGCCGATCATGTAGATGCGCCGACGGCCGAAGCGGTCCGCGGCCATTGCGAAAAGAGGAATGGTGACACAGCTGAGCGCGCCGACCAGCAGACCGATGGTGAGGAAGAAGGTGCGCGGCATGCCGAGATTGGCGGTCGAGTAATTCAGTGCGAAGGCGGTCACGATATACATCGTGAACAGCTCCGCGAGGCGCAGCGCAATGATCAGCAGAAACGCCTGGGGATTTTGCAGCAAGGCTTCGACGATCGGCAGACGCGCGCGGCGCTCCCCCTTTTCCACGACCTTCTCGACGAATTCTTTGGACTCTTCCATGTTCGAGCGAATCCACAGTGCGATCAGCACCAGCAGCACACTGAACAGGAACGGCAGGCGCCAGCCCCAGGCGAGGAAGGTGGCGTTGTCCATCACGTGGCTGATGATCGACACCAATCCGGTAGCCAGCACAAGACCCACGCCGTAGCCGACCTGCACGCCGCTGCTATAAAACGCCTTCTTTTTCTCGGGCGCGCTTTCGCATGCCATCAAGGCCGCGCCGCCCCATTCGCCGCCTACGGCGAAACCCTGGATGGCGCGCAAGGTCACGAGCAGCACGGGCGCCCACCAGCCGATGATGGCGAAAGACGGCAACAGGCCGATTGCGGCGGTGGACAGGCCCATCATCATCACCGTCAGCACCAGCATGCGCTTGCGGCCGAGGCGGTCGCCATAGTGGCCGAACACGAAACCGCCGAGCGGCCTGAACAGGAAACCGACGCCGAAGGTCGCGAAGGCCGCGAGCGTGCCCATCGCGGGACTGACCTTCGGGAAGAACTGGGTATTGAAAACGAGCGCTGCGACGATGCCGTACAGCAGGAAGTCATACCAGTCGACCACCGCGCCGACGAAACTGCCCAATGCGGCCTTGCGAGCCCTGCTGCCGTTGCTGGCGGCTTCGATACGCGCCGCTGCCGATACTGCTGTGGTCATGACCTGTCTCCGATCCCATGCAAGTGGGTTGCTGTCTATCTGAACTGCGCGATGACCGGATCGGCTGCCGGGCCCGGTTGGCCGGCTAGCGCGCATGGTTCGGCGCAGGGTTCCCCGAACAATAGAGAGATCGCGGGGCTTCGACAATCCGCATTTGAAGCGGATTGCGCGATCAGCGCACGAAAGTGCGCGAATAGCGCGCGTTTTCCGCGTTAACACCAAGTGTGGGGAAGCCTAAGGTGAACCACGGCGTGTCATGCGGCATAGAGCGCCGGAACGCGCCGAGGCAGAGGGGAGATGACAGATTCGTCATGATTGCGTCACTTCGTCGCAAGTGCGCGGCGCCGAGAATGGGTTCCGTCGTATCGCTGTTTTGCACACCCGGCCGGAAGCGGTTCAATCCGGCCAACCTCACTCAGGAGCCCGTCATGAAACTCAACCGCTATCTGGCATTGGCCGCCGTCGCCGGCGCATTGCTGTCGTTCGGTCAAGCCTCGTTTGCGCAAAGCGCCGACACCACCGCCAACACCGGCAAGACCCGCGCCGAAGTCCGCGCCGACCTGGTTCAGGCCGAAGCCCAGGGTGTCATCCCCGGTCACAAGACCGACTATCCGCCGAGCCCGCAACAGATCGCCCAGAACCGCGCCACCTACCAGGCCCGGCACCTGGACAACCGCGTCAACATGGCATTCAACTGATGCACCGCGGCGAAGTCTCAGCGCGCCGGAAAATGCAGATGGAAGCGCGTGGCTGTTGCGTCGCTTTCGACGGACGCGCTGCCGCCGTGCAGTTCCATGATGGTTCGCACGATGGCGAGCCCGAGGCCGGTCGAGCCTGACGGATTGCTGCGCGATCCGTCGACGCGATAGAAACGGTCGAACAGCCGCGACAGATGTTCGGGAGGAATCGGCATACCGGGATTGGCAACCGTGACCGTCATGCCGGCCGCGCCGCCGCTTGCCGAGATCGACACGGTGTCGCCGCGCGGCGTATAGCGCAGCGCATTCGCGAGCAGATTGCCGATGGCCCGGCGGAACAGATCGACGTCGGCATATAGCTTGCCGTCTGCGTTCACCGCGATGCCGATGCCGGCGTCGTCGGCGATGCCTTCGAAGTAGTCCGCGACCCGCTCCAGTTCTTCCTGAACCGGGAATTCAGTCGCCGTCGTCATATATTGCGGGTTGTCGGCGCGGGCCAGAAACAGCACGTTCTCCACCATTCGCGACAAACGTTCGCACTCTTCAATATTCGACACCAGCAAGGCCTGATACTCGTCCGCCGAACGTGAACGCGCGAGCGCGACTTCGCTGGCGCCGCGCATGTTGCCAAGCGGGGTGCGCAGGTCGTGGGCGAGATCCGCCGTGAACTGCGAGAGCCGTTCAAAGCCGAGTTCGAGCCGTGCCAGCATGGCGTTCAGCGCATCGACCAGTGCCTCCAGTTCGCGTGGCACGTGATCTGCCGGAATCCGCGTGTCGAGCTTGCCTACCGTCACGCTCGCTGCGCGGCCCGCAATGTCGCGAAGCGGCCGCAGGGACGCGCGCACCGCCAGATAACCGAGCGCGACGGCCGCGATCAGCGCAGCCAGCGTGGTGAGCATGACGGTGTAGCGGTAGCGCGCGAGCATCGCTTCACGGTCGCTCATCTCGCGGCCCACCACCGCGCTGACTACGGAGCCGTCGCCGAGCGCGATATCGGTGGCGACCCCGCGTATCGTCAGGCCGCTGGGCGTATGCCATTGCTGCACGTCGTGTTCGAGAATGCGGTTCGACGGTTTCACGACCGGCAGATCGTTGATCTCGAAGTGCGACGGATTGCGTTCGAGCAGCACGTTCCCGGCTGCGTCCTTCATTCGCAGAAAAAACGCCTGGTCGCCGAGCACCAGACTATCGAGGCGCGACTCGTGAAGGCGGATGGCCTGCGCGGTCTCCAGCTCGCTCGCGAGCCGGCGCAGATGACGGGCCGTCAGCACGAGGCCGATGTCGTCCTGCGAGCGGATCTGTTGCGCCAGCGCCCGATACAGCACGCTGCCGCCCACGCTGAACACCAGCACCGTGATCAGCGCGAACCAGGCGGCGAGCCGGACGGTCAGCGAGATCCGCTTCATCAGGCATCCTTCACTTCGAGCACATAGCCGACCCCGCGCACCGTGTGCACCAGCTTGACCGGATAGTTGTCGTCGATTTTCGAGCGCAGCCGCCGGATCGCCACGTCTACCACGTTGGTGTCGCTGTCGAAGTTCATGTCCCACACATATGACGCGATCTGCGTGCGGCTCAGCACTTCGCCGCTGCGCCGCGCGAGCAGATGCAGCAGTGCGAACTCGCGCGGCGTGAGGTCGATGCGCTGGCCGGCGCGGCGCACCTTGCGCTGGCTCGCATTGATTTCGAGGTCGCCGATGGTCAGCGTATCGCTCTCGCGCGTCTGCCCGCGGCGCGCCAGCGTGCGGACCCGGGCAAGCAGTTCGACGAACGCGAACGGTTTGATCAGGTAGTCGTCGGCGCCGAGCTCCAGCCCGCGCACGCGGTCTTCGATCTCGTCGCGCGCGGTCAGAAACAGCACGGGGGTGTCCTTGCGCCCGCGAATCTGTTGCAGGACTTGCCAGCCGTCCATACCTGGCAGCATCACGTCGAGCACGATCACGTCGTGGTTGTCTTCGAGCGCGAGGTGCAGGCCGTCGACGCCGTTGCGCGCGACATCTACCGTAAAGCCGGACTCTTCCAGGCCTTTTTTCAGGTACTCGCCGGCCTTCGGCTCGTCTTCGATTACGAGAATCCTCATCTCGGTCGCCTTTCAGGTTGCCTTGGGTTTTGCATGATGCAGATGCTGTCGATGATACCCGGCTCGCACCCTAAAATTCATTACGTGTTTGTCATCCGCGGGCCGGCTGGTCACAAAACGCCGCTGGCCACGCTGCGCCCATCCTTATCGTCGAGGCGCTTGTGTTTTCATGTGGATCGCCAAAGTCGCCGTCCGTCTTCCCTGGACGGTTATCGTGCCGGCGTTTGCTGATCAGCATCGCGCAGTCCGCGTTTTATGCGGACCCGGTGGTGACGGTGATGGGCGGAATCTGGTGAGATCGGGTGACCAGGGCCGCTTCGGTGCCCCCCGACGGCTACTGTTAGAGGAAGCGCTGGCAGAGAAAAGGCGAATAGTTGTCGATGGCGTCCTGGATCGGCGCATGGTGGCCGTACGCCGCTGCCGATACGGCGACCAGCGATGCAATCGCATAAGGCCGCAGCCGTGACGACAGCAGCGGCGTTTCCTTCCAGCTCACGAACAGCAAGGTCACGACCATGCCCAGCGTCCAGCCGGCGATCACCTCCGACAGCGTATGCGCCTTGTCGAAAACGCGCGCCGTGCCGATCAGCGCGGCGAGACCCAGTCCGATCATCAGCGCGATGCGCGTGCCGCTGCTCGCCGCGCTATCGCTCCCGCTGCGCAAGGCAATCAGGAAGGCCATGGGCCAGACCGCCGAGGCGAGCATCGTATGTCCGCTGATGACGCGAAAACCGATGCTCGGAAACTGCACGCCGCAGCCCGCATAGAGGATCTTGGTCACACCGACCATCAGCATGCCCGCGGCGAGCGGCGTGAGCCACACGAGCGCGGCGCGCCATCCCGACAGCGACACGGACAGCCATGCGCAGCAGACGATCGCAAGCGGGAGCGTCAGGGCGGCGTCGCCCAGATCGCTAATAGCAGGCCACATTTCGGATCCTCGCAAACTTCGGAAAGGGACGCGGCATGTCAGTTCACCGACCTGACGAACGCCGGGTCGCGGATCAACGCCGAGACGCTCAGCTTAACCGTATCGTCGAGCGCAATCGTGACGTTGGTGAACTTGGGATTCTTCTGCCGAACGGTTTTGGTGCTGGCATAGACAACGCGGTGCGTGGCCGCGTCGTGGACGATGTAGTGGACCTTCAGCGTCCACACGGCCGGCGAGCGGACGTCGTCCACTGCGAATACTTCGATATGTCCGCTCAGCACCTTGCCACTATCAGCGACCTTGAAGCCGGCAATTTGCAGCTCATGCGCAATGTCGTTGCGAACCGCCTCGTTGATGTCGAATCTGGTCACGATGCCGGTCATGGCCGTGTTTTCGATGCGATTGGCCGACACCCGGCCGGCGCGCGCCGGCTCGTAGACGAACTCGCTTGCGGGGGCAATGCTGAGCGCGCCCGTGGGATGTTCCACCGGCGGCGCGGAATGAAAGAAGCTGAACAGCGAACAGGCAGACAATTGCAGCGCGGCGAAGGCGATGCCGCAGCGCCTGAAGAGAGCGGATTTCACGTCGGGATGGGCAAGCCATGCCGCGCGCCGTGCCTGAGACAGGGCGCACGGCAAGCCAGATGCTGTGCGAGAGAAAACGTGATTTTGTGTCAGAAACAATTCCGCCGAAATGAGACCTGTCCTAAATTTACGATTATGCATTGAGACCCAGACGCCACCTGAAATTTCCGCGTATGGGTGGAAAATCGGCCACGCCCCGTCTTATAAATCGTCCTGAGATGCAAGACTAGTCCTATTTTGTGGCAATACGCCTATCAGTAGACGACAGGTTCCTGTTGACGGGCCGCGCGGTCCGATGTCGTAACCGTGTCCAGGCGGCTTATCCCTCTGTTCCGCGCCGCTGCGACGCGCCGAGGTACGCTCGCCGCTGCCCGCAGCCTTCTGTTTCGACTGCGAGAACCCCTACGCATGTGGTTGTATCAACGTAACACCTTCGCGCGCGCGCAGGTCATTTCCACTGATGCGAGCCGTCAGGCTCATCCCAAAAGCCGATCCTCGCTGGGCTCGGCCGCCGGCACGGCAGTGCTGAGCGGTGCGATGGCCGTGCTGGGCGTGCCTGCGCCGGACGCGGTGCCGGGGCAAAACCGCACGGCCCCGGCTGGCACAGGCGAGATTGAAGTGGAAGCGGCCGGGCTGCGCGCGCCGGAATTTGCCTTGAACTGTGGAACTTCGCAAGAGGTTATGGCAAGCATGTCGTGCTGCGTCACGCGCACGGTTACACGACCGGCTACGCGCATCTCTCGGCTTTCGAGGCGGGTCTGCGAGTCGGTGCGCCGGTGGCTCGGGGACAGCGCCTCGGCGCGGTTGGCGAGAGCGGTGTGGCGACCGGCCCGCATCTGCATTTCGAAGTGCGTCTGAACAACCAGCCCACTGATCCGCTGAAACTGACGAGCCGCGTCCTCGCCGTACCGCTGGCGGGTGCGCAGCGAACCGCGTTCGAGCGCGTCGCGAGCACGGCGCGCGAACAGTTGGCGGCCTTGTCAGGCGAGATGCGTAGCGCGTCGAATCCGTCGTCAAGTGGTTCGCCGGCGTTGTTCTGACGTTGCGTCGGATGAGCGGGTGGTGCTCTGCCCGAGTGCTACCCGTTGTCATCACGCCCAATGTGATATCCCTTATCACGTGTCAATCAGCACACCTCAATTGCGCAGACGCGTGGCATAATTCGCCGGCTTTCATTTTCCAAACCGCATCGCATGTTGCGTCGCCATCTACAGAAGATCGGCAGTATCCTCGGATTGCTCGCAATCCTGATGGCGACGCTCGCGCCCACGGTATCGCAAGCGTTGAGCGCGCACGACAGGCTCAACGTCGCGCTTGCCGAGCGTTGTTCGGTATTGCAGGGCGCGGCGGACAGCGAGCACGGCCCAGCGCACCCGCTCACGTTCCATTGGCAGGCCTGCGGCTATTGCGGGTTGCTTGCGCATTTCCCCGTGGTCCCGCCTGCCGGTGTGGTGTTCGCCACGCAAGCCGCGTTTGCACATACGGTGCTCGTGCATGCAAGCGCCGGCACACACTCTCTTCCTCCTGTCACATCGGCGCAACCTCGCGCGCCGCCTCTGCACGTTTCTTGATGCCGTTATGACCGCGCGGATCGCCGCGTGGCGTACTCGTCTTTCCAGGAAACGCTTATGCACACTCGTACTTTCACACGCGTGGCGGCTCGGCTCGCGCTCGTTTTTAGCGCTGCAATCTGTAGCACGCACGCTTTCGCACACATCACCGCGCAGCCGAATGAAGCCGTGGCGGGTAGCTATTTCGAAACCTCGCTGAAGGTGCCGCATGGTTGCGACGGTTCATCCACCGTCGCGATTCAGGTGACGATTCCCACTGACGTGCTGTCCGTCAAGCCGCAGATGAAACCGGGCTGGCAAGTCGACTTGCAAACCCGTGTGATCGATCCGCCGCTGAAGGGCGAACATGGCGCGGTGATTGCGAAGGCCGTCAGTGCAGTCGAATGGCGTGGCGGTCCGTTGCCGGACAGTCTGTATGACAGCTTCGGCCTGGTGATGAAGCTGCCCGATACACCCGGCAAAACGCTATGGTTCCCGGTCGTACAGACCTGCGAGAACGGCCGGCGCGAATGGACCGGAATTCCCGCTGAGGGACAAAGCTGGCACGCGCTGCCTGGGCCGGCGCCGTTCGTTCGGCTCAAGGTCGTTGACGAAACGGCAGCGCATTCCGCGGCACATTGATCGCGAACCTGGTTCGCATTCCAGATCTATCCAGATCGCGCTGCCTCGGTGCAGCGCAGGATCCTTTTATCATGTATCGATTCATCCAGCGAAGCGGCCTGCTCTCCGGCACCGCCGCTCTTTTTGCAAGCCGCGCGCTTGCGCAGATCGCCGATCCCGCGGCGGCTGATCCGCAGACGCATCTGCTCGAACCCGTGATCGTACAGGGAAGCGCCAGCCATTCACTGACTTCGGGTACGGTCGCCCAACAGAAACGCACGCTCGACGAAACGGCTGGCTCGGTCGGGTTCGTGGATAGCGCGTCGTATGCGGACACCTACGCGTTCACGTTGCGCGATGTCCTGAAGAACGTGCCCGGCGTTTTCGTGCAGAACCGCTATGGCCAGGAGCTGCGGTTGTCGATCCGCGGTTCGGGTATTGCGCGCTCGTATCACACGCGCGGCCTCGAAATTCTGCAGGATGGCATTCCCACCAACCTCGCGGATGGCAGCGGCGACTACTACCAGATCGATCCGCTCGCGTTGCAGGCCACCGAGGTCTACAAAGGCGGCAACGGTCTCGCGTACGGATCGTCGACGCTGGGCGGCGCAATCGATTTCCTCACGCCCACGGCGTCGAGCGCGCCCGCACCGAACCTCGTGCGGCTCGAAGGCGGCAGCTACGGCACGGTGCGCGGCAGCGCGCAGGTGTCGCGTGTGATCGGGCCGCTCGATTTCATCGGCACCTTCACCGTGAATCACGCGGATGGTTTTCGTCAGCACGAACGTGGTCAGTACGAGCAGTTCAATGCGAACGTCGGCTATCGTTTCAGCCCGACCGTGGAGACGCGGTTCTATCTCGGCGCGTATATCGTCGATCAGCAGTTGCCGGGCACCCTGTCGCTCAACGACGCGCTGAACAACCCGACCAAAGCGGCCGCGAGCGCACTCTCGGGCGACCAGGCGCGCAACACGCGCACCGGGCGCATCGCCAATCGCACCACCGTCAGGCTCGACACCGGCCAGCTCGACTTCGACACGTGGGCGATCCACAAGAGCCTGTATCACCCGATCTTTCAGGTGATCGATCAGGACGGCTGGACCTACGGTTTCGCGCCGCGCTATACGGCGACGCTCAACTTTGGCGGTATGCGTGACGACGTGATTGCGGGCGCGCGTTTCTTCGGCGGCAATACGCAGGCGCGGCAATATCTGAACATCAACGGTTCGCGCGGCGCGCAAACGCTGGATGCATCGCAGAACGCCTACAACTACGAGGCGTATGTCGAGAACCGGCTGTTCTTTGTGCCCACCCTCGCGTTGATGACCGGCATCAAGGCGCTGCGCGATGTGCGCGAGTATGTCGACCATGGCGGCCTCGCGGCTGATCCGAACTACCGCTCGGCGAGCCAGACGTACAACGGCGTCAATCCGAAGCTAGGGCTGTTGTGGCAGCCCAATCGTGAGATTCAGGCATTCGCGGATATCACGCGCAGTCAGGACGTGCCGGATTTCACCGACCTCACGCAGACGTTCGCCGCCACCACGCGTTTCACGCCGCTGCAATCGCAGCATGCGTGGACGCTCGAAGTCGGCACCCGTGGCAGCCGCGATCGCCTCAGCTGGGACTTCACTGCGTATCAGTCGCTGGTGCGCGATCAACTGCTGCAGTACACCACCAACCCGGACGTCCCGGCCTCGACGTTCAACGCGAACCGGACCGTGCTGCGCGGTATCGAGGCTGCGGCGTCCGTCGACGTATGGCGCGACATTGCAGGGCCGGGCGCCGGTGACCGCGTCACGCTCTCGGGTTTATGGAACCTGAGCGATTTCCGCTTCAAGGACGATCCGCAATACGGCTCGAACCGCATTGCCGGTGTGCC
>NZ_DASXHA010000143.1:0-40388 GCF_036488795.1 Paraburkholderia sp. | reverse complement strand
TGGGAGTTGCTTTATCAATGAATCAATGAATCTAGTCTGGGCGGTTCCTTTCCATGCAATCTCGCGTTGAAAAGTGGGGCTTACATCTAGAGCGTCGTCTTCGTACATCCGATACAAATCCGCGCATGAACGCAACTCGTTGTATGCAACGATGTCAGTCGGCGGCACATCCTGAAAATCACCTTCTTCGTAGCTTGCGCTTTCCGCAGCGTCTACAGGATTAAATTGTTCCAAGATCTTCCTCACCAATCTCTTGCATTAAATTGTGGTAGGGCCGTTGCACCGGCTTTGCATGTCTGGTGGCTTCGGAGGGATATATGGCAGCGATTTTGACCGCCAACTTGCAATCACACAGCCAGAAGCGCACATCTCACGTCCGTCGTTCCTTCGAACGCGCCGATCATAGCAGGCGCGGCCCGCTAGTCTAAGGATTGTGAACCACTGAGCTGCGGCGCAAGTCACAATCCGCATCAGCGAGCGCACAGGAGCACTCGATCATGGGTAAGGCCGATGTTGATTCCGCTGAGGGTTGGCTAGCGCTCCGGGAAATCTCGGTTCCTTCGCCATTCGCCGGAACTGGACTTCCGTCTTGACCGACCGCAAAGACGAACGATGCGCATGCGCAGCGGACGCGCGTATGTCCGTTGTCCGGGTGACGCGAAGTTCGGAAGTCCACGTGGATTTTTTTCGTCCAGAGTCTGCGCGCCCAGGTTTCCACGATTGGAACGCCAATTCTGGTTCCGGTGAGGCGCTAGCGGGCGCCGGACGTGCTACATCGTGAAACCAGTCTTATAGACAGGCGACGGATTGACCAGATCCGGTTACACAGCGGTTACATGGAGCCCGAAAAGCAAAAAGCCCAGTCACATGGACTGGGCTAAGTGCTTGAATCTGTTGGTGCCGGAAAGAGGAATCGAACCCCCGACCTTCGCATTACGAATGCGCTGCTCTACCGTCTGAGCTATTCCGGCATCAGGAGAAACGAGATTATAGGGACTTCTTTAGCGCCTTGGCAAGCCCCTGACCTAACTTTTTGCTTCGAGATGATAGCGGGTGACGCGATCGACCTCGTTCTTCGAGCCAAGGAACACCGCCACACGCTCGTGGAGGCTCTTCGGCTGGATATCGAGGATGCGCTTTTCACCGTTGGTCGCCGCGCCGCCGGCCTGTTCGACGATGAACGCCATCGGATTCGCCTCGTACATCAGGCGCAGCTTGCCGGGCTTATCCGGCGTGCGCTTGTCGGCCGGATACATGAAGATGCCGCCGCGATTCAGGATACGGTGCACGTCGGCGACCATCGAGGCGATCCAGCGCATATTGAAGTCTTCGTGGCGCGAACCGTCCTTGCCTGCCTTCAGCTCTCCGATGTACTGCTCAACCGGCGCGTACCAGTGACGTTCGTTGGACGCATTGATCGCGAATTCGCGGGTTTCGACGGGAATGCGCATGTCGCTTTGCGTGAGCACCCAGGAGCCGAGTTCACGATCCAGCGTGAAGCAGTTGACGCCGTTGCCGGTGGTCAGGACCAGCACCGTCTGCGGACCATACACGGCATAACCGGCGGCGACCTGCTGGGTGCCCGGTTGCAGGAACGATTGCTCGGTCGGTTGCTGGCCGTCCGGGCAACGCAGCACGGAGAAGATCGTGCCGATCGACACGTTCACGTCAATGTTCGACGAACCGTCGAGCGGATCGAATACCAGCAGGTATTCACCCTTCGGATAGTTGGCCGGGATCGGGAAGAATTGTTCCATTTCCTCCGACGCCATGCCCGCCAGGTTGCCGCCCCATTCGTTGGCTTCAAGCAGGATTTCGTTCGACAGGATGTCGAGTTTCTTCTGCACTTCACCCTGGACGTTCTCGCTGCCCGCCGTGCCGAGCGCATCGCCCAGCGCGCCCTTGCTGACGTGATAGCTGATCGCCTTGCACGCACGCGCAACGACTTCGATCAGGAGGCGCAGATCCGCAGGCAGGTTGTTGGTCTCTCGCTGCTGCTCGATCAGATACTTGGTGAGAGTGGTACGACGGTGCAAGGACATTGCAGTACTCCGGGAAGGCAGAAGGAATATCCTGATTTTACCCGCTCACTGTGTCGTTCCCGTGCTTTTGGAACAGAACGCGTACGCGTCCTTCATGACGGTGCGATCGGCGACAGGCTCGGGACGCCGGTTTCGCGCGCGATCGGACGAGCCTGGTCGCGCATGAGCGTGTCGAAACAGCGCACGCGGCGTTGGTAGCGATACCCGAAACCTCCGAACGAAAAAAAGCCGGCAACGAGGTGCCGGCTTTCCCTGACTTCAGGCGCGCGATTCAGGCGCGCGAAAAAACTCAACCCAACGCTTTCTCAACGATCTCCCGGACATCGCGCGACTTCACCTGCGCCGCCACCTTTTCCAGCGCGGCGCGCATACCGTCGCGCAGCGTCGGCGTAAACCGGCGCCACAGTTCCAGCGCGCGTGCGAGGCGCGCCGCCACTTGCGGATTCAGCGCATCCAGTGCGATCACCTGTTCAGCCCAGAACGCGTAGCCCGAGCCGTCTTCCGCATGGAACTGCGCCGGGTTGGCCGCACAGAAACTGAAGATCAGCGAACGTGCGCGGTTCGGATTCTTCAACGTGAATGCCGGATGCGACATCAGCTTGCGGACAATCTCGATCACCGGACGTTGCGCGCTGCCACGCTGAACCGCTTGCATGGCGAACCACTTGTCGATGACGAGCGGCTCCTGCTCGAAGCGGTTATAGAAGTCGTCCAGTGCCGTCTGCGCCTGTGCCTCGCCAGTGCCAGCCGCCGCGGCACTCAGGAGCGCCGACAGTGCTGCCGAGCGGTCGGTCATGTTGTTGGCTTCGGCATATTGAGTCGAAGCGAGGCGCACCGCTTCGGACGGATCATCCAGCTCCGCGAGGTAAGACAGCGCGAGGTTCTTCAAGGCGCGATGGCCGATCGCCTTCGGCGTGGCTTCGTACGCCCCCGGCGTGCGGTTCTGCTCGTACAGCTTCAGCCATTCGCTCTTGAGCGCGCTCGCGAGGCGCTTGCGGACGAACTGGCGCGCGGCATGGACCGCAGCCGGATTCGATTCGGCCATCTGCTCGGCAAGATAAGCCTCGGACGGCAGGATCAAGGCCAGCTCACGGAACGCCGGCGAAAGCGTCTCGTCGGTCAGCACACGCGCAAACGCCGCCACTACCGAGTCGTCCAGTTGCAGTGGCGTGCCCGTTGCAGCGCGTAAGGCGAGTGCCAGCAACTCGCGCGTGGCAAGGCGCTGGCCCGCTTCCCAGCGGTTGAACGGATCGCTGTCGTGGGCCAGCAGGAAGGCGAGTTCATCGGCCGAGTAGTCGTACTCCACGATGACCGGCGCCGAGAAATTGCGCAGCAGCGAAGGCAACGGCTTTGCCGCGACATCGACGAACGTGAAGGTCTGCTCGGTCTGCGTGAATTCGAGGACTCGCGTAGTGGCCTGCGCCGCGTTGGCTTCGCCTTCGAGGCGCAGCGGCAGGTCGGCGCCGTCCGTGCCGATCAGTCCGATCGCGAACGGAATCAGCAGCGGCCCCTTTTGCGTTTCGCGCGCAGCCGGTGCGGCGTCGCCATAACCCTGTTTGAGCGTGACGCTGTAGGTGTGCTTCGCGGCGTCGTACGCGGTTTGCACCGTCACGCGCGGCGTGCCCGCCTGGCTATACCAGCGCTCGAACTGCGCGAGGTCGCGGCCGTTGGCGTCCGCCATTGCATGACGGAAATCGTCGCAGGTCACCGCGTGGCCGTCGTGCCGCTCGAAGTACAGGTCCATGCCCTTGCGGAAGCCGTCCCGGCCGAACAGCGTCTGATACATCCGCACCACTTCCGAGCCTTTCTCGTACACGGTCATCGTGTAGAAGTTGTTGATCTCGACGTAGCTTTCCGGGCGCACCGGGTGAGCCATCGGACCCGCATCTTCGGCGAACTGCATCTGGCGCAGCACGCGCACGTCTTCGATCCGCTTGGTGGCGCGCGCGGCTTCGTCGGTCGAGCCGCCCGCCATGTCGGCCGAGAATTCCTGATCGCGGAACACGGTCAGGCCTTCCTTCAGGCTCAGCTGGAACCAGTCGCGGCAGGTGACGCGGTTGCCGGTCCAGTTGTGGAAGTACTCGTGGCCCACCACCGCTTCAATGTTGGCGAAGTCGGTATCGGAGGCGGTTTCGGGGTTCGCCAGCACATACTTCGTGTTGAAGATGTTGAGCCCCTTGTTCTCCATCGCGCCCATGTTGAAGTCGCTCACGGCGACGATCATGAAGCGGTCCAGATCCAGCTCCAGCCCGAAGCGCTCTTCGTCCCAGCGGATCGAGTTGACCAGCGAATCCATCGCGTGACGGGTCTTGTCCAGATCCTGTGCTTCGACCCATACCTGCAGCAACTTCTCCTTGCCGGACCCGCTCTTCACACGTTCCTCGATGCATTCCAGCTTGCCCGCGACCAGCGCGAACAGGTAGCTCGGCTTTCGGAACGGATCTTCCCAGCGCGCGAAATGGCGGCCGTCGGGCAGGTCGCCTTCTTCGAGCAGGTTGCCGTTCGACAGCAGCACCGGATACGCCGCCTTGTCGGCGCGCAGCGTGACCGTGTAGGTGGCCATCACGTCCGGGCGGTCGAGAAAATAGGTGATGCGGCGGAAACCCTCGGCCTCGCACTGTGTGAAAAAGTTGCCGCTGGACACGTACAGGCCGGAGAGCGTAGTGTTTTCAGCGGGGTTACAGATGCTGGTGAGCGTCAGTTCGAAGGCGTCCGGCACGTTGTCGACGACGAGGCCATGCTCGCCCGGACGCACGGCGCCGTAGGGCGCGCCGTCGATGGCCGCATTGACGAATTCCAGCTGTTCGCCAAGCAGTTCGAGGTGCGCGGCGTGCGCGGCGTCCGGATTGCGTCGCACCCGCATGGTGTTCCTGACGACCGTGCGTTCGGGAACCAGATCGAATTCGAGCGCAACTGTATCGATCAGGAAGGCGGGCGGCGCGTAGTCGGCGCGACGGATGACGGGGGGCGTTGCGGTATCTGCCATGGCGTTTTGTAAGAATGGGGTATCAAGCCGGCCACGCATCGAGGGCGCGCCGGTATGTTGGGCCATTGTACAAAGCCAAAAGCGCTCTGCGGGTCGAACTTTTTGTCTAAGGGACAGGTCAGCGTATGATCGGGCCGCCGCAGTTGCAGACGGCAATCACATGTAAGAACGAGGAAGACCATGAAATCAGACCGTTGGACCCGGCGCGCCGTGTTGTTTCTGGGAGCGCTGACGGTACTGCTCTCGGGCTGTACCAGCTATGTAACGACCCAGGTGACGGCGTTCTCCGACTGGAGCGGCAATGACGCGAGCCGCACTTACGCATTCATCCGCAGCGCCGCCCAGCAGAACAGCCTGGAACAGTCGACGTACGAACTGTTCGTCGCCAACGCACTGGCGACGCGGTCATTCCGGCAGGTCGAGGCGGATCAGGCGCATTATCTGGTGGGCTTGTCCTACGGCACGCGTTCCGAGACGATCAGCGTGGCCGAGCCGGTGTTTTACAGCAGCCCGTGGCCCGGTCCGTACTGGGGACGCCCGTTCGATCCATGGGGACCGTATGGCGCGTTTCCTCCTACGTACGTGAACCAGACTTACCCGGTGTTTGCCCATTCGCTGGGCATCCGCATCACCGACCGCGCAACCGGCAGGGAGGTCTACAACGTGATGGCCCGCAATTCAGGCGACGAACCGTCGTTGGTACGGGCCATGCCCTACCTGGTGCGTAGCGCGCTGGCCGACTTCCCGCTGGGCAACGGCGCGGTTCGCACGGTTAAGCTGCCGGTCGACCCGAACGCCGGCGTATCGAATGAGGCGGCCGGATCGGAGGCGCCCGCTTCACCGGCTTCGGGCGCGACCGTCGTCCAATAAGTTTGCGGCGGGCGCCGGTGCTCAGAGGCCGACGCCCAGCAGGGCCAGTGCTCCGAGCACCACGAACATGACCGCCGCGATGCCGTGCACGATCCTCGTGGGCAGTTTGTGGGCGAAACGGTCGCCAAGCAGGATTGCCGGCACGTTCGCAATCATCATCCCCAGCGTGGTGCCGGCAACGACGCCGAAGAATTCGTGGAAGCGCGCGGCCAGCGCCACCGTGGCGATCTGCGTCTTGTCGCCCATCTCGGCGAGGAAAAACGTCACGACGGTCGCGCCGAATACGCCGAGGCGCGTGCGGTTCGTGTTGGCTTCGTCGTCTTCCAGTTTGTCGGGCACCATGATCCACAGGCCCATGCCAATGAACGACGCCGCCAGCGCCCAGCGCATGATCGTGGGGGTGAGCAGCGAGCCGAGCCATGTGCCCAGCGCACCGGCGCCGGCGTGATTGATCAACGTGGCCGCCAGCACGCCCAGGATGATGGGCACGGGCTTGCGATAGCGCGCGGCGAGGACGAGCGAGAGGAGTTGAGTTTTATCGCCGATTTCGGCAAGCGCAACCGCACCGGTCGAGATGAGAAAGGCCTGGTCCACGTTTTGATAGATTCCCCGGGCCGGGATGTGTGCGAGCGACGACTCATACCGGCCGGGCCCTGCAGCGGCGGGTGTGAGTCATCGGTCTCGCCAGGCCAGAGGCTGCGTCTGCCATGACCGCGAAGGCCAAGTATGTTGACAGGCGCCCCCGCGGATCACGCGCTCCATGCAGCTTGATTCGGCTTGCGCGGGCGTGTCGCGGGGCGGCTACTCCCCAATGAGGGGCGGAGTATATCACGCTGATTGTGCCGCCCAGCCAGCTTCCCGTAAGCGGCGTCAACGGGTAGCTGTAAACAATCAGGCGGCGATTTTTGCCGTGCGCACGGCATGCTGACGCGGCTGATCGCGCTGATGCACGCGCTTGCCGGCGGCATACGTTGCGAAAATCGCGCGATCGTCGCCGAGTAGCGCGAAGGCGAACAGCAGCTCTTCCAGCGATTCGGTGCGCGCGGTGCGTCGCGCGAGCAACGGCGTGGCTTGCGGGTCGAGCACGACGAAGTCCGCTTCCGATTCCGGCTTCAAGGTGCCGACCTTGCCGGCCAGGTCGAGCGCTTCGGCGGCACCCGCCGTGGCGAGCCAGAACATGCGCGTGGCCGTCAGATGATGGCCGGTGAGGCGCGCCACCTTGTGTGCCTCGTTCATGGTCTGCAGCATTGAAAACGAGGTGCCGCCGCCGACATCCGTGGCCAGTCCGATCGGCATGCCCGCTTCATCGGCCTTGTCGAAATCGAACAGGCCGCTGCCGAGGAACAGGTTCGAGGTCGGACAGTGCGACGCCACGGTGCCGGTCTGCGCCATCCGCTTGCGGTCTTCCGCGTCGAGGTGGATGCAGTGGCCGTACACGGCGCGGCGGCGCAGCAGGCCGTAATGATCGTAGATGTCCAGATAGCTGCGGTGGCCCGGGAACAGATCGGCGACCCATTTCACCTCGTCGGTGTTTTCCGCGACGTGGCTCTGGATGAACACATCCGGATGCTGACGCGCGAGCACGCCGCAGGCTTCGAGTTGCGCTTCGGTGGAAGTCGGCGCGAAACGCGGCGTGAGCGCGTACATCTGGCGGCCGCGGTTATGCCAGCGGCCGATCAGTTCGGCGCTGTCGTCGTATCCGGACTGCGCCGTGTCGCGCAGAAACTCGGGGCAGTTACGATCCATCAGCACTTTGCCCGCCACCATCCGCAGGTTGCGCGCTTCGCTTGCGGTGAACAGCGCGTCGGCGGATTCCTTGTGGACCGTGCAATACACGAGAGCTGTGGTCGTGCCGCATGCCAGCAGTTCTTCGACAAAGAAGCTCGCCGTGTCCTGCGCGTAGGCCGGATCGGTGAAGCGGCGTTCGGTCGGGAACGTGTACGTTTCGAGCCACGGCAGCAGGCCCGGCGCCGGCGACGCGATCATGTCCGTTTGCGGATAGTGGATGTGCGTGTCGATGAAGCCCGGCACGATCAGCTTGTCGCGCATATCCTGCACCTGTGTGCCGGGCGCGAGCCGGGACGACAGCGCCGCATACGCGCCCGCTGCGACCACGTGGCCGTCTTCGACGATCAACAGACCGTCTTCGTTGAAGACCGCCGCGTTGGCCGATTGCGCCGGGTCGCCGTTGAACGTCAGCAGTTGTGCGCGGTATGCCGATTGTGCCGGTTGATTCATGGGAAAGCCGTCTCCGTGTAGGGATATGAATGGAGCAGACGAGGGCGCCTCGCGCGCCGCCGCCCGCTCTGTCGTAACAACGCGTGCGTCAGTTCGCGGCCGCGTCGTGCCAGTGCGCGTCGAGCCTCGCGATCAGCGCCTCGCGTTCCGTGGGCGTGATGAACGCCGCCTCGAAGCTGTTGCGGATGATGGTGTAGACCTCGGCGTCGGTGAGCTTGAGCGCGTCGATGGTGGCGAGGTAGTTCGCGTTGACGTAGCCGCCGAAGTACGCCGGGTCGTCGGAATTCACGGTGACCGCCACGCCCTTGTCGAGCAAGGCCTTCAGCGTGTGCCTGGTGAGATCGTCGAACACGCACAGCTTCAGGTTCGACAACGGGCATACCGTCAAGGCGACGCGCGTGTCGGCCAGACGCGTGACGAGCGCCGGGTCTTCGATGCTGCGCACGCCGTGATCGACCCGGTCCACCTTCAGCAGATCCAGCGCCTCGTAGATGTACGACGGCGGACCTTCCTCGCCGGCATGCGCGACGAGCTTCAGACCCTTCGCCCGCGCTTTGGCAAACACGCGCTCGAACTTCGAGGGCGGATGGCCGCGCTCCGACGAATCCAGCCCGACGCCGATCAGCCGATGCCTGTATTGATCGAACAAGGGCAGTGCCTCGTCGAAGGTAGCGAGCGCGTCTTCCTCGGACAGATGACGCAGGAAGCACAGAATCAGCTTGCTCGTCAGGCCGCGTTGCTCGGCGTCTGCAAGCGCGCGTTCGATACCGGCCACCACGGTGGCGATCGGCACACCGCGCTCGGTGTGCGTCTGCGGATCGAAGAAGATCTCGGTGTGGACGACGTTGTCCGCCAGCGAGCGCTCGACGTACGCCATTGTCATGTCGTAGAAATCCTGCTCGGTGAGCAGCACGCTCGCGCCGGCATAGTAGATGTCGAGAAACGATTGCAGGTCGGTGAACGCATAGGCGGCGCGCAGCGCTTCGATCGAAGCGTAGGCGAGCTTCACGCCGTTGCGTTCGGCGAGCGCGAAAATCAGCTCGGGTTCGAGCGAGCCTTCAATATGGATATGCAGTTCGGCCTTCGGCGCGCCTGCGACCTTGTCGGTAAGAGTCATAGCGGTCGTCGTATTCATGTTGGTTATGTGAGTCATCTGATTCGAGTGGAGCTGTTCCAGAGCGGATACGCAGCGCGTCCCGCTGCAGGGTTCATGCTGTCTGCGCCGTGTGAGCGGCATGCGCTTCGACCGCCTGCAGCACTTGCGCGGCCGCGGAGATCGCGATGATCTCCGGCGACTTGTCGACGATGCCGTCCACGCCGAGCGGACATTTCATCCGCGCAATCTGCGCCGGGTCGATGCCGCGTGCGGCGAGCCGGTGTTCGAACTGCTTGCGCTTGCTGTGCGAGCCGATCATGCCGAAGAACGCGAAGTCGCCGCGCCGCAAGATGCGCTCGGCCAGATCGAGGTCGAGCGCGTGGTTGTGCGTCATCACGATGAAGTACGTGTGCGGCGCGGCCTCGTCGATGGCCTCGTCGGGCGCGTCGTTCGGGTCGATCGTCAGGTTCGGCGCGTGCAGCGATTCCAGCGGCGGAAACTGCGCGTCGCGTTCATCGACCCAGCGCACGTGGCAGGGCAGCGTGGCCAGCACACGCACCAGCGCCGCGCCCACGTGACCCGCGCCGAACAGCACCACGGCAAAGTCGCGCGGTGCGATGGTCTCGGTGAGCAGCGAACTGCTCTCGTCGAAACCGGCACCGTCCCACAGCAGACAGTCGGCGCCTTCCACGCCGGGTTCCGGATCGGACAGCATGACCGCATCCGGTGCGGGCCCGAATGATACGCTACGCACCGTCGATTGGCCTGCGGCGAGGCGCTTCGCGAGCGAGGTGACCCAGCCCAGATCGCCGATGTCCAGCCGTTCGAAGGCGAGCACCACCGCGCCGCCGCAGCATTGCCCGAGGCTCGGCCCGAGTGCGAAGCGCTCGAGGCGCCGCATGTGCGGCGTACGCATGCCGTCTTTCAGCACTTGGCGCGCGGTCTCGATGGCTTTCCATTCGAGGTGGCCGCCGCCGATGGTGTGCTTCGCCGAATCGCGCGTGACGATCATCTTCGTGCCGGCCTCGCGGGGCGCGGAGCCCTCGGCGCGCGCGACCGTCACCAGCACGGCGGCGTCGCCGTGTGCGAGCAGTTGTTGCAGATCGGGTAGCCAGGCTTGCATCCGGCGGTTCTCCATACATGGCTGCGCGGGATGTCCGTGCCGCCGGTTAGGCGTGGGCTGCGCGTTCGTGTCGCGCGGTCCGGGTGGTTCATTCAGTCTGATGCGAGCGTCGGCGTGGCTGGTGTGCCCACTGCGTTTTGCCCTGTAGCTACGGCCGGTGTTGCGGCCACCTCAGGCGGGTGTTGCATCGCCTCCAACGCCGCCATCGCATCCAGCGCATCGAGAATCGCTTCCGGCGTGGCGGGTGCCCGCAACGGCGGTGCGCCGTCCACCTTCGGCGCGGCAGCCGCAATCGCATCGCGGATCGCCAGAAACACCGAGAACGGCAGCAGTAGCGGTGGCTCGCCGACCGCTTTCGAGCGGAACACCGTCGGCTCGGCGTTCTGGTTGCGGTAAAGCTGCACGTTGAACGCGGCGGGCGTGTCGCTGACGGCGGGAATCTTGTACGTGGACGGCGCGTGCGTCATCAGTCGACCTTCGCGGTTCCACCAGAGTTCCTCGGTGGTGAGCCAGCCCATCCCCTGGATGAAGCCGCCCTCGACCTGGCCCAGGTCGATCGCCGGGTTGATCGACTGTCCGGCATCGTGCAGCACGTCTGCGCGCAGCAGCTTCCATTCGCCGGTCAGCGTGTCGATCACGACCTCCGAAACCGCTGCGCCATACGCGAAGTAATAGAACGGATGACCCGTCAGCGTCTTGGCATCCCAGTGGACTTTGGGTGTCGTATAGAAGCCGTCGGACCACAACTGCACGCGGGCGAGATAAGCGGCGTTGACGAGTTGCGCGAACGGCATCGCGGCGCCTTTCGCCAGCACCATACTGTCCTTGAATTGCACGTCCCCGGCTTCGCTGCCCAGTTCTTTCGCGGCGAGCGCGGCCAGCCGGTTGCGAATGGTGCGGGCGGCGGCCTCGGCGGCCTTGCCGTTCAGGTCGCTACCGGTGGAAGCGGCAGTCGCCGAAGTATTCGCCACCTTCGAGGTATCCGTCGCCGTGGCGCGCACCCGCGACAGCGGCACGCCGAACTCATTCGCGACGACTTGCGCGACCTTCGTATTCAGCCCCTGGCCCATTTCGGTGCCGCCGTGGTTGACGAGGATCGAGCCGTCCTTGTACACGTGCACGAGCGCGCCGGCCTGATTCAGAAACGGTACGTTGAACGAGATGCCGAACTTCAACGGCGAAAACGCAATGCCGCGCTTGAGCACCGGACTTGTGGCGTTGTATGCAGCAAGCGCGGCGCGGCGCTCACGATAGCGGCTCGTCGCAAGCAGCTCTTCAGTGAGCGGCTCGAGCACGTTATCTTCGACGCGCTGCCCATACGGCGTCACGTCACGCTCACCGATGCCGTAGTAGTTGGCAAGCCGAACCTCCAGCGGATCGCACTTCAATTGCCGCGCAATGCTGTCGAGCATCACCTCCATCACCAGCGCGCCCTGTGGACCGCCGAAACCGCGGAAGGCGGTATTCGATTGCGTGTTGGTCTTGCAGCACAACGCGACGATCTCGACATCGGACAGGTAGTACGCGTTGTCGAAGTGACAGACGGCGCGCGTCGCCACGGCGCCGGACAGATCCGCGGAATAGCCTGCGCGCAAGGCGATTTCGACGCGCGCGCCGAGGATGCGGCCGCGCCCGTCAAAGCCTGCTTCGTATTCGTAGACCGCGTCGTGCCGTTTGCCGGTGATCATGAAATCGTCGTCGCGGTCGGCGCGCACTTTCACCGGCCGATGCAGCAGTTTCGCCGCGAGCGCCGCGACGCACGCGAACAGCGCCGATTGCGATTCCTTGCCGCCGAACCCGCCACCCATGCGCCGGCATTCGCAGGTCACGCTGTGGCTCGGCCAGCCGAGCATATGCGCGACCACTTGCTGCATTTCGCTCGGATGCTGCGTCGAACTGTAGACGAGCATGCCGTCCATCTCTTGCGGAATCGCGTAGGCAACCTGTCCTTCCAGGTAGAACTGCTCCTGACCGCCGACCTCGAAGGCGCCCTCTATGCGATGCGGCGCGGCGGCGATGCGCGCGGCGGCGTCGCCTCGCTTCAGATGCAGCGGCGGCAGTACGAACTGCTTTCTGGCCTTCGCTTCGGCGGGCGTCAGCACCGGTTCCAGCGGCTCGTAACGGACCACGTCGTCGCTCTTTGCCAGCGCAGCAGCGCGCCGCGCGAGCTCGTGCGTTTCGGCAATCACCACGAAGACCGGTTGACCGAGGTACAGCACTTCGTGGTCCGCGAGAATCGGGTCGTCGTGCAGCACCGGACCGCAGTTGTTTTCGCCGGGGATGTCGGCGGCACTCAGCACGGCGATGACGCCGGGCGCCTCGCGCACCGCGCTCAGATCGAGCGAGACGAGGCGCGCGCGGGCATGGCGCGACAGCCCGAGCGCCGCGTGCAGCGTGCCGTGGAGCTCGGGGATGTCGTCGGTGTACGTGGCCTCGCCGCTGACATGCAGCGCGGCGGATTCGTGCGGTAAGGGTGTGCCAATCGCCGCGGCCTGCTCGCGGACGGCCGCCTGTTCGATGAAGGCATCGGTTTGCTTGTTCATCACACCGGCTCCTGCACGTGGGTCGCGCTTGCGTCGTCAGCGTCGAACGAAAATGCGGATGTGTTGACGTCGCGCAGGGCAAGCGGCGCGACGTCGCGCGTTTCCAGATGGAAGCGCCGCAGCAGATTGCGCGCCACCTTCAATCGATAGGCGCTCGACGCGCGCATGTCGGTGAGCGGCTGATAGTCGATGACGAGTGCGTCCATTGCGCGCCGCGTGGCCGCATCGTCCCAGCTTGAGCCGGCCAGTGCGGCCTCGGTATGCACGGCCCGTTTGGGCGTCGCCGCCATGCCGCCGAAGGCAACCCGTGCGTCGCTGATCACGCCGTCGGCAATGCGCAGCGCAAACGCGGCGCACACGGCCGAGATGTCCTGATCGAAGCGTTTCGACACCTTGTAGGTGCGAAAGCGCAGATTGGGCGCCGGGCGCGGCACGCGAATCGCAGCGACGAATTCGCCCGCGACGAGGGCGGTCTTCTGATAGCCGAGGTAGAACGCGTCGAGCGGCAGCGCGCGGGTTTTCGAGCCGTGGCGCAACACGACTTCGGCGCCGAGCGCGATGAGCGCCGGCATCGAATCGCCGATCGGCGAGCCGTTCGCCACGTTGCCGCCGAGCGTGCCCGCATTGCGGATGGGCAGCGAGGCGAAGCGCGTCCACAATTCGGCGAGCTCAGGGTAGTCCGCCGCGAGCGCCCCATACGCGTCTTCGAGCGTGACGGCCGCGCCGATGCTCAAGGTCTGCGCATCGCGCTCGACGCGCTTCAGTTCGGGCACGTTGCCGATGTACAGGATGTCGCCGAGATCGCGGAACTGCTTGGTCACCCACAGGCCGACATCGGTGCTGCCGGCGAGCAGGCGCGCGTGCGGATGCTGGGCGCGCAGCGCCGCGAAAGCGTCGAGCGTGACCGGTGCATGGAAGGTCGGCGTGCCGAACGCGCGGCCGCGCACATCGGGCGCGACGTATTCGAAGGTGGCCTGCCGCCGCAGCGCGTCAAGCGCGCGCGCGACGGCGACGCGGTCGAACGGCACCCGCGGATAGCGCGAATAGTCGAACATCTTCTGCGCCGCATCGACAATTGGCCGGTAGCCGGTGCAGCGGCACAGGTTGCCGGATAGCGCCGTGTTGATTTCGTCGCGGGTAGGCAGGCCGGCGGCGGCCGGCTGGTTTTCGTAGAGCGCCCACATCGACATCACGAAGCCGGGCGTGCAAAAGCCGCATTGCGAGCCGTGGCAGTCGACCATCGCCTGCTGGACCGGATGCAGTGTGCCGTCGGCAGCACGCAGGTCTTCGACGGTGAACAGCGCGCGGCCATCGAGCGTCGGCAGGAACTGGATGCACGCGTTGACCGCTTTCAGCGCGAGGCCGCCGTCGTCGTCCAGTTCGCCCAACACGACCGTGCAGGCGCCGCAATCGCCTTCCGCGCAACCTTCCTTGGTGCCCGTGCAATGCAGATCCTCGCGCAGATGCTGGAGCACGGTGCGCGTCGCGGGCACATCCTGAACCTCACGAATGGCCCCACGGTGATAGAAACGGATGGTTTGCGTTGTCATGGCGAATCCGAAAGACATTGCGGACCGGGCGCGCGTTACGCATGGGGTCGCGCCGTAGCCGGCCTCGCGCACGTAGATCGCCATCCATATCCGAAGATAGCACTACCTTGTCCCAAAAATATTTCCCTACGGTGATGCGGGTTATCAGCGGGAGGTCATGAGTGAGGATGTCCGGCGGATCGCCGGGTGGCCACGCCAGATCCGGTTACTGGGCGCGCAGGCAGGCGGGGTAAGGCGCGGCGGGTAGGGTGCGTGGCTATGGAAGGGGATGAGCCGGCGTCTTGTTGCTGCTAAAAATAGGCGGGGAAGAGGCCAGGTGTTTACGACGATAGAGGCGGCTTTGCGCGGCGTTCCATCCTGAAAAGGCTGGCACGAGCCGCAAGGGTCGCCTGGACCAGTGGCATTGGCCGTGGCGGCCATTTGCCGTGGCGGCCATTTGCCGTGGCCGCCATTCGCAGTGGCCTCAGCTTCTGCGAGCGTCCACCCCCATGCGGCGGCCCTCCCGCTGCGTTGAGGCAGCGTCTGGTGCGCGCCCGACTCAGGCGATCCGGCGACGATTGCGCACGAGACTCAGCGCCAGCGGCACGAACGCCACGACAAACGCGATCAGCGACCAGCCCGGCAGCGAAATGCCGAAGATCGGCGGATACGCGGTCTCGCACAGTCCGGCGACCTTGAACACGCCCGGCAGCCAGTGCGCCGGCGGCAGGCTGTCGACCAGCGGCTGCAGCGCGTCGAAGCCGCAGCTAAAGCCCGGATTCGCCTGCACGTAGACATGTCGGGCGGCAGTCGCGATACCGGCCAGCGCCGAAATTGCAGCCAGCGTTTCGAGCAGCCGCACGCCGCGCCAGCTGTTGAAGCGCGCGCCGAGGAACGCGAAGATCGCGATCAGCAGGAAGAAATAACGTTGCAGGATACACAGCGGGCAAGGATCTTCGCGCAGGCCGTATTGCATGTAGAGCGCGCCGGCCACCAGCGCGACGCAGATCAGGCCAAGCAGAACCAGCAGGGTGCGCTCGCGGCGCAGCATCGCATTGTCGTTATTCATGGATCGGGTGGCTGTGGAAAATCCAAAGGGCAGGTGCCCGCGATTCTAGCGCGAACATCACGAGGTCGTTTTCGTTTAGCGGATCGGCTTGAGCACCGCTTCGGCCGCCCGGCCGATCGCCAGTAACGCGTCGTCGCCGTACGGCGCGCCCGCCAGCATCAGTCCGACCGGGGCATCGCCGCGCTGATGGCAGGGCAACGACAGCGCGCAGCAGTCGAGGAAATTAAACGCGCTCGGGTTGCGCAGGATCAACCCATTGATGCGGCCGAAGGCATCGTCGTCATCGACGAGGTCCGCGAGGCGCGGCGGCACCACCGGCACGGTCGGCGCGACGATCGCATCGAAGCGTTGCCAGAGCGCGCGAGCCGCGTCCAGCAGCGCGTGACGCTCGGCCACCAGATCCAGATAGTCGGCGGCGCTGGCCGGCTGGCCCTTCAGGATGCGGCTCAGCACACGCGGGTCGTACTGGTCGCTATGCTTTTCCAGCAGCGGCCGGTGCCATGCGTACGCTTCGATCGGCGAAAAGCCGAAACGGTTGATCTCCGGCAAGCGGTCGAGCGGCGCAAACCGCACTTCGCTGACAATCGCGCCGGCGGCCTCCAGATGTTTGAGGGCCGCGTCGATGGCGGCGGCGACCGCCGGTTCGACGCCGTCCGTGACGTAATGGGTCAGGACGCCGAGGCGCACGCCTTCGAGCGGCCGAACCGCCGGAATGCGCGGTTCGAGCCCAGCGAGCATGCGGTCGACCAACGCGCAGCAGGCCACCGACACGCCGATTGGCCCAAACGAGTCGAGCGTCGGTGAGAGCGGCACGCCGCCCTGCTTCGGGATGCGCCCGGCGGTCGGCTTGAAGCCGGTGAGGCCGCACAGCGCTGCCGGGATGCGGATCGAGCCGCCGGTATCGGTACCGAGCGCGACGGCGGCCATGCCGTCCGCGACCGACGCCCCCGCGCCCGATGACGAGCCCCCCGAGATCCGCTCGTCGCCTTTCACGCCGCGCCGATAGGGCGACAGAGGATGCCCGTAGTGCGGATTCAGCCCCAATCCGGAAAACGCGAACTCGCTCATATTCGTGCGTCCGACGATCACCGCGCCCGCGCGCTTCAGACGGGCCACTGCGACGGCGTCGGCGGTGGCGGGCGGCGCGTCGGCGAGCACGGTCGAACCGGCGCGGGTGACCTGGCCTTGAATGTCGAACAGATCCTTGACCGACACCGGAATGCCCGCGAGGGGCGACAGCACGGTGCCGGCGGCGCGCAGGCGGTCGTGCGCGTCGGCTGCGGCGCGGGCGCTGTCGGCATCGACGTGCATGAACACCGTCGACCCCTGGCCGGCCGGATCGGCAATCCGCTCCAAGGCGGTTTCGACGAGCGCGCGGCTCGTCGTGCGGCCGGCAGCCAGATCGGCGGCCAACTGGGCGAGCGGCGGGAAGGGCGTGAATTCAGTGGCCATGGTCATGCAGATCCAGTCAAATCCGGTTGAAGAGGGCGGCGCGAAACGCTGCGATGTCGCGCCGTGCGGATTGACGCGCACCTTCGCTATCAGGTTCGCTGTGATGCCTATTCCGTCCCCATTGTAGATCACGGTTTCAGCCTGGACGCTTGAACCGGCCGGCGGCCCAGAGGTGCGTTACTATCGCCATCTCAGATTACTTTTTGTAAGGAAACCGGCGTATGCATCACGGAATCGGCTTCATTCAGGATCTGGCGGTGGTCATGGCGCTCGCGGGCGTGGTCACCGTGCTGTTCCATCGCCTGAAACAGCCGGTGGTGCTGGGCTATATCGCGGCCGGCGTGATCATCGGGCCATACACGCCGCCGTTCCAGCTGATCCACGACGAGCAGACCATTCAGACGCTCGGCGAACTGGGCGTGGTGTTCCTGATGTTTTCGCTCGGGCTCGAATTCAGTTTGCGCAAGCTGTTCCAGGTGGGCGCAACGGCGATCGTCGCCGCGCTCTCGGAGATCGTACTGATGCTGTGGCTCGGCTATGAGATCGGCAGCGCGTTCGGCTGGAGTTCGATGGACTCGCTGTTTCTCGGCGCGATCCTCGCCATCTCGTCGACCACCATCATCGTCAAGGCGCTGGCAGATCTCGGCCTCAAGCGCGAAAAGTTTGCGCAACTGGTGTTCGGCATTCTGATCGTCGAGGACATCCTGGCCATTGCGATGCTGGTGCTGTTGTCCGGCATCGCGCAGACCGGTGAGTTGAGCGCGGGCATTGCGCTCGTCACGCTCGGCAAGCTGCTGTTGTTCATGACGGTTTCGCTGGTGGTGGGCATTCTCGTGGTGCCGCGCGCGCTCAATTACGTGGCGCGCTCCGGCAGCGACGAGATGCTGCTTGTCTCGGTGCTCGGGTTTTGTTTCGGCTTCTGCCTGCTGGTCGTCAAGCTCGACTACAGCATCGCGCTCGGCGCGTTCCTGATTGGCGCGATCATGGCGGAGTCGCGCCATCTGCATCGCATCGAACATCTGATTGCGCCGCTGCGCGACGCGTTTTCCGCCATCTTCTTCGTGACGATCGGCCTGATGCTGAACCCGCATGTGCTGGTCGACTATGCGTGGCCGATTGCGGTGATCACCGTGGCGGTGATCTGCGGCAAGATCGTTTCGTGCGGCCTCGGCACCTTCCTCGCGGGCAAGGACGGGCGTACGGCGATGCGCGTCGGCATGACGGTCTCGCAGATCGGCGAGTTCTCGTTCATCATCGCGTCGCTCGGTCTCACGCTGAAAGTGACGAGCGCGTTCCTGTATCCGATCGCGGTGGCGGTCTCCGCATTGACGACGCTCTTCACGCCCTACCTGATCCGCGCCGCCGATCCGCTCACCCAACGGCTCAGTCACGCCATGCCGCGCACCATCGCCAACGTGTTCGGCATGTACGGACAGTGGCTGGAGAGCCTGAAGCCGGCGCGCGGCGAGCCGACGCTCTTTAGCATCACGCGCCGCATCATTCTGCAGATCGCGGTGAACCTGGCGCTCGTCGTCGCGATCTTCGTTGCCGTGACGTACGGCGCGACGTATGCGAACGCGCAGCTCGACCGTTGGCTGCCCTCCGAGCCGACGCAACGGGTGGTGCTGTGGAGCGTCGCATTGCTTGTTTCCATGCCGTTCCTGGTGGCGGTGTACCGCAAGACCAAATCGCTCGCGTTGCTGCTCGCCGAGCTGAGTGTGCAGCCGGCGAAGGCCGGGCGCTTCACGCGTGCGATCCGCTATGCGATCTCCGACCTCGTGCCGGTCGTCTCGATGGTGGGTGTCTTCCTGCTGGTCGCGGCGCTTTCCGGCGCAATCCTGCCGCCCACCGGATTGCTGGCCGCGGTGCTGGTCTGCGCCGCGCTGCTGGTGACGCTGCTGTGGCGCTGGTGCGTGAAGATCCACGCGGCGCTGCAGATCGCATTGCGCGAAACCTTCGACGAACAACCGGATCCATAAGAACATAGCGCCGCTCGATGCCGCTGCCGCGCGCCGCTCAAGCCGACAATGTGACCAATTGTGTGCAGGTTTGCCGCGTTCCGCCCGGTAGCGGATAATCAATGGATATCCATTCGTTCGCGTGGAAGGCGCCTGTCCGACAGTCATGAGCGAAAACAAACCAGAGAATGCCGGTACGCCCGGCACCCCCCCGTCGCAGCCAGCGTCCGGCCAACCGGCTGAGGGCTTGAAGCCCTCAACGTCATCTGCGGCGCCGGAGGTCTCGCTGCCTGTCTCACACGAGGATGCCATCCAGTCGCCGCTGAAAGACGTGCCGGCGCAGGCCGCGGGGCCAACGCCAGCGGCTGGAGAGGCAGCGGTCAGATCGTCAACCGACGATCCCGACAGCGCATCGACCGTCACCCCCGAAGATCCGGCGAAGGCCCAGCAACGCGACGCCGCCGAAGCGCGCGCGTCGGCCGCCGAATCAACGGCGAGGCAGGAGGCCGCGGTGCATCAACGCGACGCTGCGCACGCGCACAAGACCGCGACGGCGCAACCGCAAGCGTCCACGGCAAATGCGCCGGCCGCAGACGGTGCCTCCGCCAAAGCGGCGAGCGCGCGCGGCACAGCGGGTTCGCCGCCGCCCGGTTTCGGCGCGGCGCCCGACTTCACTGCGTCAAACCCGCCGCCGCCCAATGCACTGCCGCCCTCGCCACCGCGCTATCTGAAGCAGACGGATTCGGCGTGGTCCGTGTTTGGCCGCATCATCGCGGCACGCGCACGGCAGATCTTCGATCGCGCGGGGCAGCGGATCACGCAGCGCACGCTGCGCATCGGCGTGTCGGCGCGCATCTTCCACCCGGAGCCGGGCGCGAAGGGGCTGCGCGGCAAGACGCTGCAATATCTGGAGGAGTCGATCGCGCATTGGGTGATGTCGCGCGACGTACTGGTGTTCATGATTCCCACGGTTGGTCATCAAGGCATGCTGCACCCAAGCAACATCCGTCTGCGCGATTACGCGAAGCATCTGGATGGGCTGTTGCTGCAGGGTGGCGCGGATGTCTCGCCGCAGTCGTACGCCGAGCAGGCCACCAGCCCCGAGTGGCCTGGCGACCGGGTGCGCGACATGTACGAACTGGAACTGCTGCACGAGTTCATTGAATCAGGCAAGCCGGTGCTGGGCGTATGCCGGGGTTGCCAGCTGATCAATGTGGCGTTTGGCGGCACGCTTTACCAGGACATTGCTACCGATGTGCCCACAGCCGGTGTGCACGTCAACGAGCATTACGACCAGCATCGCCACGGCATTCATTTTCCGGATGGCTCGACGCTCGCGAATATGTTTCCGGGGCGGCGCGATGCGATCGTCAATTCGATTCATCATCAGGCGGTGAAGACGATCGGGCGCGATCTGAACATCGAGGCGGTGTCGGCCTCGGATGGGATCATCGAGGCCGTGCGCTATCGGCGCGCGCCGTTCGTGATGGGCGTGCAGTGGCACCCGGAGTTTCATCGGGCGGGCGGACCGGAGCTGCTGGATTGCACGCCGCTGCTCGACACTTTCCTGCGTGTGGCGCGCGAAACGCGGTTCTAGGATCCATCGGCCTTTCCAGCAGAAAGACGTCGGCGAAAGTGCGGCTCCGTTTCTATGCGGAGCCGTTCTTTTTTGGTGCGCAAATCGCAACCTGGTATCTTGTGCGCAAGCCGGCCTGTCAGTGCCAGGGATTTTTCGCGGCTAAACCGATTTAACAAGATAATAAGGTATGCGATATAAAATCGTAGCCAATAAGGTAGATTGAGTTTCCATCGCTATTCATCTCTGAATAGTCCGCGTATCACCCAAGCCGTCTTCTGCGTTTTTGCGGCCGTTTTCCTCGCAATACCTTGCAAGCGATCTTTCCTTTTTTTCACTGCATCAGCGTCGCTTTTTTTCGCGATGCGTCGACTGTTTTGATGGATTCTTAAGATTGCTATCTATCTCGATTTAAAGTGTTGTCGCGCGACACGCGAGTGCTTCGCTCGATCGCCAATCCAAGCGATAATCTGCGGCTGTTTGAAGATCGCATGGAGCATGCAAGTATGAAGTCCCTCTTAACTGTACGGCGCGCAATGCTGCTCGCGACCACGAGTGCGCTGCTGCAGCATGGTGGTCTCGTGCTGGCAGGAGAGAGCGCCGGTTTATCGGATGCGGTGCCGGTCGTCGGTACGCGTCCGGCCATGAACACGCTGACGCCGCAACCGGTTGCCGCTGCATTGCAGGCAGCCTCCACCGGTGGCAATAGCGTCATCAATGGCAGCGGCGGCGACGCGCAAGGCAATGTTGCCGAACTGATGCAAATGATCCACGACTCGCAACTCACCGAGTTGCGCACCACCTACAACGGCAGCTACGGCGCGAGCCTGTTTTTCTACCCGCAGGACATGACGTATTACGTTGCATTGTTTCAGGACAAGCATTTCTGGCGGGTAATCAAGTCCCAGGACGACACGCGCGCCGAAACGGTCTACGCCGGCTTTGTCCGGCAAACCGCGCAACTGGCCGAAGTGGAAATCCGTCGCACGCAGTTGCAGGCGCAAAAAGCCTTTATCCAGAATGTGATTGCAGTGTCGGAAGATCGCGCGAGGCGCTTGCAGGCCGACCTCGACGTGGCTCGCACACAGCAGGCGAAGGTCGCCGATTACCAGCGTCAGACGCAAGACGAAGCCGTTGCCTTACGCGCCGAGAAAGAGAAGGCTCAAGCCCAGTTGCGCCAGGTGCAGAACGAGGTGCAGCAGTTGCAGCGGCAGAACGAGTCGGGTCTGGCGACCTCGCAATGAGCCGGCGGCCATGGGGCTGAGCTTCCCCTTCGGGCTAGCGGGTTGCGCGGCCGTCCAGCTTGTACACGTAGCGCAATGCGGTGATATCCACGCCGCCCATCTGGTCGGGCTCGGCGCCCGCGAACTGCCAGCCCTGCCGCTCATAGAAACCGATCGCCAGCCGATTGCCTTCGAGCACATAAAGATAGAGCTGCGTTTCGCCTTGCGCGCGCGCCCAGTCTTCGGCAGCGCGCATCAGCAGCTTTCCGACCCCCATCCCCTGATGCCCCGGCAACGTATGCAGATTGTCGAGCAACACGCCCCATGCCGAGTCCGGCTGCCGTTCCACGCAGGCAAAACCGACCGGCTCGCCGGCGCTTTCCGCGATCACCACGCTGCGCCGCTCGGCGGCCGGCGCGTTCAGGCGTGCCTGCCAGTAGGCGGCGCGCTCGCGTGTGACTTCGCGGTCGAGAAAGGCGTCCGGCAACAGGCCGCGGTAGGTGGCTTGCCAGCTTACGGCATGAATCGAGGCGATCAGCTCGGCGTCGGCGGCCGTTGCGGGGCGCAATGAAAGGGTACGAGCGGTGGGCATCAGCGGGTATTCAATTGAAAAGGCAATGACGAAGGGCGCTGCGGGAGACGGCCGCGGGTCTCCTCCAAGGCTTTCTGGAATGCAAGGCACCAGCAGGAACGGTAACATTCCGGCTAGCCGACGTTGCGCGGGATTACCCTAGGTTTACCCTGATACCGTCGCAATGCGACCGGCATCAAAATGCAGCGCCCCCCGGCGCCATCAGTTTTTTTGCATCCACGCCAGAGGCATCTGGCCGCAGACGCGGTGGATTGTCGTCAACCGCCCAGCCTTGCCGGTTCAGGTCCGGCGGCGGGCCAATCAGAGAGTCTCATGTCTACTGCGCCTCACGCGTCTTCCAGCGAATCCAAGGTCCGGACAGTTTTCCGCGTCGTCAGCGGCAACTTTCTGGAAATGTACGATTTCATGGTCTACGGCTACTACGCTTCGGCAATCGCCAAGACCTATTTCCCGAGCGGCAATGATTTCGCCTCGCTGATGCTGGCCCTGTCCGTGTTCGGCGCGGGCTTCCTGATGCGGCCGCTGGGCGCGATCGTGCTCGGCGCATACATCGATCACCACGGCCGCCGCAAAGGTCTGATGCTGACGCTCGGCCTGATGGCGCTCGGCACGCTAACGGTCGCGGCCATTCCGGGCTACGCGACCATCGGCGTGCTGGCGCCGGTTCTGGTGCTGCTGGGGCGCCTGTTGCAGGGCTTCTCTGCCGGCGTGGAGCTGGGTGGCGTCTCGGTCTACCTGTCGGAGATCGCCACCAAAGGCAACAAAGGCTTCTACTGCTCGTGGCAGTCGGGCAGCCAGCAGGTTGCTGTGGTGTTCGCCGCGCTGATGGGCGTGGTGCTGCATCAGGTCCTGCCGGTCGAGCAGATGACGTCCTGGGGCTGGCGTGTGCCGTTCCTGATCGGCTGCCTGATCGTGCCGTTCCTGTTCCTGATTCGCCGTTCGCTGCAGGAAACCGAAGAATTCGCGAAGCGCAAGCATCGTCCGAGCATGGGCGAGATCATGAAGTCGATGGCCGCGAACTGGGGCATCGTGCTCGGCGGCATGGGGATGGTGATCATGACGACCGTGTCGTTCTACATGATCACCGCCTACACGCCGACCTTCGGCAAGGAAGTGCTGAAGCTGTCGTCGATCGACGCGCTCGTCGTGACCGTCTGTATCGGCTTGTCGAATCTGGTGTGGCTGCCGCTGGCGGGCGCCGTGTCGGATCGCATCGGTCGTCGTCCGGTGCTGCTGGTGTTCACCATCCTGACCATTCTCACGGCTTATCCGGCCATGCAATGGCTGGTCGCCGAGCCGTCGTTCGCGCGCCTGCTGGCCGTCGAACTGTGGCTCTCGTTCTTGTACGGCTGCTACAACGGTGCGATGGTGGTGGCGCTGACCGAAGTGATGCCGGTCGAAGTGCGCACTGCGGGCTTCTCGCTTGCGTATAGTCTGGCAACGACGATCGGTGGCTTCACGCCGGCTATCTCGACGCTGCTGATCCACGTGAGCGGCAACAAGGCCGCGCCGGGCTTGTGGCTGGGTCTCGCGGGCATCTGCGGCCTGATCGCGACGCTCGTGCTGTATCGCACCGCTGAGGCGCGCAATCAGTATCGCGCCGCGTAAGCGAATGTAGTGCGACTGCGCCTGGCCCTACAGCCAGGTGCAGTGGAAGCCGCGCGGGTAGGGTAAATAGCAGCACTGCTACTTCGAGCGCTTCGACTGAGGCGCCCACTGCGGCGCCAACCAGGGTTTCGACAAAAAAGCCCCACACTTTCGCAAGCGTGGGGCTTTTGCTTGAGGCGCCGGTTTTCACGCGCTGCGTAGTTCGCGAGCAACCTCTTCGACCACCGCGGCCCACGCACCCGGCTGTGGCTGGCGCACGAGGCGCGCGCCCGGATACCACTTGCTACGCGGTTCGTCGACGAACCAGCGCCAGTCCGCTGCGAACGGCAGCATCAGCCAGAGCGGCTTGCGCAGTGCGCCGGCCAGATGAGCGATGGAGGTGTCGATCGACACGACGGCGTCGAGCCGCTCGATGATCGCCGCGGTGTCCGCGAAGTCGCCGATGTGTCTGTCGAAGCGATGAATCGACCCGGCACGCGGATGGGCGTCGAGCGTGGCACGCTCCGCGGCGCTGAGATTCGGCTGCAGGACGATCCAGTCGATGCCTTCGAGTGCGAACAGCGGTTCGAGTTCGACGAGCGGCATCGTACGGTTCTCTTGCTGCTGCACGCGCCCCGACCACGCGAGGCCGATCTTGCGCTTCGCCTGGCCGCCGATCGAACCACGCCATTTGCGCCCATAGGCAGGCGGCACGCTGAGATAGGGCGTGCGCGCCGGAATCGTCTCGACGGTGGTGCCGAGGGCGAGCGGCAGACTCAGCAGCGGGCATTGCAGATCCGCTTGCGGGCGTGGCGCGCCCTGTGCGATCAACGTGACGCGCCATTCCTGCGCAGCCGGCGTGAGAATCGGCACGAGCTGTGGCTGAACCTCCAGCACGACGCGAGCGGCGCGCTGTGCGGCAAGCGGCACGAAACGCGCAAATTGCAGCGTGTCGCCGAAGCCCTGTTCGGCGTGGATCAGCAGCGTCTGCGCGTCGATCGGCTCGCCTTGCCAGCGTGGCAGCGTGTGCGTGTCTCGCTGCGCCATGGTCTGCAGACGCCACTCGTATTCGGGCAAACCGCGCGCGAAGTCGCCGAGCGTGAGCCAGGCAATCGCCCGGTTCATATGCGCAGACGCCAGATCGGGCCGCAGCCGCAAAGCCTGATCGAAGGCACGCACGGAAGCCGCATGCGCGCCGAGTGCGTGATGCGTGGTGCCGAGGCTCAGCCACGCAAGGGCAAATTGCGGGTCGAGCCCCACCACGGTCTCGAAGCGCGGCAACGCTTCCTTGTGGCGTCCCATTGCGGCGAGCGCATTGCCGAGGCCAAATAACGCGGGCGGAAAGTTGGGCTGCAGCGCCAGTACGACCTCGAATGCCGCGACTGCCGCGGCGTGCTGGCTGGTGGCGTCGAGTGTATTGGCGAGGTTGAAATGTGCCGCGACGAAACGCGGCTGCGCGGAGACGGCCGCGCGAAACTGCTCGATCGCCTCGTCGGACCTGCCAACCGCATTGAGCGCCATGCCGAGATTGTTGTGCGCGCCCGCGTGGCCCGCTTGCAATTCGAGTGCGCGCTGGAAGGAGACGATGGCTTCGTCGTGGCGTCCCAGCGCATGCAGCGCATTGCCCAGGTTGTTGTGCGACGACGCGTTCTGCGGCTGCAGGCGCAACGATTTCTGGAAGGCGTCGGCGGCGTCTTCGTGCCGGCCGGCCGCCGCATAAGCGTTGCCGAGGTTGTAGTGCGCCAGCATGAAAGTCGGCGCCAGCGTCAGCGCGTTGCGAAAGCGCTCGATCGCGCCGTCGAGATGTCCCAGTGCCTTCAATGCATTGCCAAGATTCAGCTGCAGCGCCGCATCCTGCGGACGCAGGTGGGCGGCGCGGCCCACGAGATCGACCGCTTCGGCGTGCTGGCCGCGCTGGTGGCGCAGGACGCCCAACAGGTGCAGTGCGTCGACGTGAGCGGGATCGAGATCCAGTGTGGCGCGATAGCCGCGCTCGGCGTCGTCGAGGCGGCCGTCACGATGCGCCGCATAGGCGCTCTCAAAAACTGATTCCATGACGGGAAAAGGCCGGTCTTTAAAAGCAAATGCGGCATTTTCCCACACTCGGCTTGCCGTTCCCAATTGACGGACTGGCCTTTGATCTATAACATATGAACACCTGTTCATATGTGTGTCGATGATGTTCTCCGTATCCAACGACGAGCGCGTGGTGCCACTTGCCGATCTGTTCCGTTTGCTCGGCGACCCCACGCGCCTGCGCATCGTGCTGGCCTGTGTCGACGAGCGGCGGGCGGTGGGCGCGATTGCCGAGTCGCTCGGTTTGTCGCCGTCGCTGGTCAGTCATCATCTGCGTCTCTTGCGTGCCGCGCGAATCGTGCGCGCGGAACGCCAGGGCAAGCAGGTGTTCTACGTCGCGGCGGACCGGCATATCAGCGGAATGCTCACTGACATGCTCGAACACGTAGCCGAACCGATAACCGAATTTCCGCTGGATCAGCAATGAAGAAAACACCAGAATCCGATCGCCCCGCCGAGGAGCGCGTAGACGAGCATGCGCCAATGTGGCTCGCGGGGGCGAATGCCGATGAGTCGCGCGCAGGTTTGTCGGCGCAAGAGGGCGTCAAGCGGGCCCGCGCAGAACACGATCATGCGGCTCATGGTCACGCCGGGCACGACCACGCCGGGCACGACCACGGGACGCACGCGGCGCACGATCACGCCGGACACCGCGAGACGCGGAGCCATGCGGGCCATGAGGGCCATGAAGCTCACGAAGAGGCTGAACACGCACACGGCCACAGTCACGGACATAGCCACGGCCCCGGCGGCCATCATCACCATCACGCGCCGGCGGCCGGCCATGGCCGCTCGTTCGCCATCGCGGTGGCGCTGAATGTCGCGATCGTCGTGGTTCAGGCCATCTACGGCGTCGTCGCGCATTCCACCGCGCTGCTCGCCGATGCCGGCCACAACCTGTCCGACGTGCTCGGTCTGCTGCTCGCATGGGGCGCCGCCTGGCTCGCCACGCGCCGGCCATCCGCGCGGTACACCTTCGGTTACGGCAGTACGTCGATCCTCGCGTCGCTGGCGAACGCGGGCTTGCTGCTGTTTGCGTGCGGCGTGATCGTCGCCGAAGCGATCAATCGCTTGCTGAATCCGACACCGGTGGAGGGCCTCGTTGTCTTCGTGGTGGCCGGCATCGGCATGCTCGGTAACGGCTTTTCCGCGTGGCTATTCATGCGCGGGCAGAAGGAAGATCTGAACATTCGCGGCGCCTTTCTGCACATGGCGGCTGACGCGTTGATTTCGGCGGCCGTCGCGGTGAGCGGGCTGATCATCCTCGGTACCAACTGGACGTGGCTCGATCCGCTGATGAGTATCGTCGTCGTCGCGGTGATCGTGTATGGCACGTGGGGGCTGCTGCGCGACTCGGTGCGTCTCGCGCTCGACGCGGTGCCGCCCGGCGTCGATCTGCAGGGCATCCGCGACTATCTCGCCGGACAACCGGGCGTGACCGACGTGCACGATCTGCACGTGTGGGCGCTGTCGACCACCGGCAACGCGTTGAGCGTGCATCTGGTGATGCCGGCGGGCCACCCGGGCGACGCGACGGTCGACGCGATCGTCGTCACCTTGCGCGAAAAGTTTGCGATGCAGCACGCCACGCTGCAAGTCGATCTCGGCACCACCGACCACTGCTGCGCGCTCGATCGTCCGCACGCGCCCTGAGGCGGCTTTGACGCGATGCACCCGCAGTGCGCGGGGCGGCGGCGTACACTAGACGCCATGTTGGTCTCCGGAGTTCTGCATGGCTGCCGCTTCATCGAATGCGTCGCCGGTGCTGATCGTCGGGGCGGGCCCCACCGGGCTTGCTGCGGCAATGAGTCTGGCGCGCGCGCATATTCCTGTGCGTCTGATCGACAAGGCGTTGCAGCCGTCCCCGTATTCGCGGGCCATCGGCATCCAGGCGCGCACGCTTGAACTGCTCGAGCAGCATCGGCTGATCGAGCCGTTTCTGGCGCTGGGTCATCGGGCCCGCGCCGCCAATCTCTATTCGAACGGCCAGCGCCTCGTGCGCCTCGACTTCGATCCGCTGCAAACGCGCTACCCGTACATGCTGTTTCTCGATCAGTCGGTCACTGAACGGCTGCTGACCGAGCACCTCGCGTCGCTCGGCGTGAGCGTCGAGCGCGGTGTCGAACTGACGCTTTTCTCGCAAGGCTCGGCGGGACTCAGTGCGACGCTGCAACGCGCCGACGGGCACGCAGAAACCATGCACCCTGCCTATCTGATTGCCACCGACGGCGCGCATAGCGTGATTCGCCATCGGCTGGGTATGAGCTTCGCTGGCAAAACCTTTGAGCAGACCTTTTTGCTTGCCGATGTACTCGCCGACACGACCTGGCCCGACGACGAATTCCACATTTTTGCGTCGGGCGAAGGTCTCGCCGCACTGTTTCCGATGGGCGCAGATCGCTATCGTTTGATCGCCGATCACCCGGTCATGCCGGTTGCGCCGGATGCTTCGCCTCCACCCAATGGCGCGGGTGCTTCCCACGAACCGGCGCCCAATCTGCGGGCGCCGTCTCTCGAGCAATGCCGCGAGCTGGCCGCGCGGCGCATCCATCACGCCGTGAAGTTTGCGGATCTGACATGGTCGGCTTATTTCCATCTGAACAGCCGGATGGTGGAGCAGTTGCGCGTCGGGCGCGTGTTTCTCGCAGGCGATGCAGCACACGTGCACAGTCCGGCCGGCGCGCAGGGCATGAATACGGGGATTCAGGAGGCGTTCAATCTGGGCTGGAAACTTGCGCGCGTGATGACCGGCGCGGCGCCCGACCGGCTGCTCGATTCCTATCATCTGGAGCGGCATCCGATCGAGCGCGACGTGTTGCGGCAAACCAGTTTCGTCACGCAACTCGCGGAAGCGGATCACGGCCCGCTCAAGCTGCTGCGCGAACGCGTGATGCCGGCGCTCGCGGCGCTCGGTCCGCTGCGCGACGCGGCGCGTCTGACGGTGAGCGAGCTGGCCATTCAATATCGGCGCAGCCCGCTCACGCTCGAACGGGTACTCGACGGCGGTCCGCGCGCCGGCGAACGTGCGCCCGATGCGCTGGTGCATGTGGTCGACGGACCGCTTGGGCGGGCGCCCGGTATCGGCTGCATTTTCGATCTGCACGATCCGGCGTATTTTTCGCTGTTCCTGCTGGTGGCGCCTGAGGATCCGAACGAAGCACCGCTCGATCCGGCCGTCGATCGCAACACGACGCACGACACCGAACTCGACCACTTCTGCGCCGCGCTCGAGCGGCTACTGCCCGGTGCAGTGAGGATCTGGCGCGTGACGGATACGGTGGGCGAGGGCGGCCCGTCGCTCTCCGAGTCGTATGGACGCACGCGGCCGTCGTTTTATCTGATGCGGCCGGATGGCTACATTGGTGTGCGCGGGCGCCCCGCCTCTGATCTGAACGCGTTGCTGCGCCACTGTGAGGCGTGGTTTGCGAAGAGCTTCGCGCAGGAGCAGGCGGCAGGCTGAGCGGTGTCGTGCCGGTGAAGCGGCACGACACCGTCCCGATGCAGGAGCGCCGCGGCGTGGCTCAGGCCGTGGCAGTCGCCGCGGGTGTCAACTCGACGCGATGCTTCAGCAGCGCTTCCCTGACGATGCCCGACATCTCGATGCCTTCAGCATGCGGTTTATCGAGCGACGCCAGCAGCGCCGAGCGCATGCGCGGCGCCCAGAAGCGATGAATGTGATCGGCGATGCCGGTGAGCGCTTCCTCGCGGTCCGGCATCGAATCGAAGAATTCGCCGATCCGGTTCGCCATGTCGATCAGGTTCTGTTCATCCATGGCGCGCCCTCATTTACCCGACGTCGCATTGGCCAGCTCGCGCTCGCGCAGCAAACTGAGCTGCTCCGTGTTGAAGCGCGAGTAGTCCTGCTGCCATTGCGACGGTTGTTCGACCGGCATCACCTGCACCGCGGTCACCTTGTATTCCGGGCAATTGGTGGCCCAGTCGGAGCTTTCAGTGGTGATCACGTTGGCGCCCGATTCCGGGAAGTGGAACGTCGTATAAACGACGCCGGGCTGCATCCGGTCGGTCACTTTGGCGCGCAACACCGTCTGTCCCGCGCGTGATTCGATGCCCACCCAGTCGTCCATCTTGATGCCGCGTTCTTCGGCGTCGTGCGGATGAATTTCCAGCCGGTCTTCATCGTGCCAGCGCGAATTTTCGGTGCGGCGCGTTTGCGCCCCCACGTTGTATTGCGACAGGATGCGGCCGGTCGTGAGGATCAGCGGGAATTTCTGGGTGACCTTTTCCGGCGACGCAACGAACTTCGTGATCACGAACTTGCCCTTGCCGCGCACGAACGCACCGATGTGCATGGTCGGCGTGCCGTCCGGCGCGTTTTCATTGCACGGCCACTGAATGCTGCCGAGCTGATCGAGCCTGGCATACGAAACACCGTGGAAGGTCGGCGTGAGGCGCGCGATTTCGTCCATGATTTCGGACGGGTGCGCGTAGTCCATTTCATAACCGAGTGCGCGCGACAACATCAGCGTGACTTCCCAGTCCGCATAGCCCGGCACCGGCGGCATCACCTTGCGTACGCGCGAGATACGGCGCTCGGCGTTGGTGAAGGTACCGTCCTTTTCGAGGAACGTCGAGCCGGGCAGCAACACGTGCGCGTACTTGGCGGTTTCGTTCAGGAAGATATCCTGAACGACGATGCATTCCATGGACGACAGCGCTGCCGACACATGGTGCGTGTTCGGGTCCGACTGCACGATGTCTTCGCCCTGGCAGTACAGGCCCATGAAGGTGCCGTGCAGGGCGGCATCGAACATGTTCGGAATGCGCAGGCCCGGCTCCGCTTGCAGCGTGACATTCCAGGCGTCTTCGAACAGGCCGCGCGTGGTCGAATCGCTGATGTGACGATAGCCCGGCAGTTCATGCGGGAACGAGCCCATATCGCACGAACCCTGCACGTTGTTCTGGCCGCGCAGCGGATTCACGCCCACACCTTCACGGCCGACGTTGCCGGTGGCCATCGCGAGGTTCGCGATACCCATCACCATCGTCGAGCCTTGCGCGTGCTCCGTGACGCCGAGGCCGTAATAGATCGCGGCGTTGCCGCCCGTAGCGTAGATGCGCGCAGCTTCGCGCACGCGTTCGGCGGGGACGCCGGTAATCTCAGCGGTGGCTTCCGGCGCGTTCTCCGGCAGCGCGACGAATGCGCGCCATTGATCGAAGGCGCGCGACTCGCAGCGCTCTGCAATGAATGCTTCGTTCAGCAGGCCTTCCGTGACGATCACGTGCGCCAGTGCGTTGACGATCGCGACGTTCGTGCCCGGGCGCAATTGCAGGTGATGCGATGCCTTGACGTGCGGCGTATCGACGATGTCGATGCGGCGCGGATCGACCACGATCAGCTTCGCGCCTTCACGCACGCGGCGCTTCAGACGCGAGCCGAACACCGGGTGGCCGTCGGTCGGATTCGCGCCAATCACCATGATGACGTCGGCTTTATCGACCGAGGCGAAGGTCTGCGTACCGGCGGATTCGCCGAGCGTCGTCTTCAGGCCATAGCCGGTCGGCGAGTGGCAAACCCGCGCACAGGTGTCGACGTTGTTGTTGCCGAACGCCGCGCGCACCAGCTTCTGCACCAGATAGGTTTCTTCGTTGGTGCAGCGCGACGAGGTGATGCCGCCAATCGAATCGCGTCCGTGCTTCGCCTGAATGCGGCGGAATTCCGACGCCGCGTAGTTGAGCGCCTCTTCCCAGCTCACTTCGCGCCACGGATCCGTGATCTTTGCGCGAATCATCGGCTTGGTGATGCGGTCCTTGTGGGTCGCATAGCCCCACGCGAAACGACCCTTCACACAGGCATGACCTTCGTTCGCCTGGCCGTTCTTGTTCGGCACCATGCGCACGACCTGGCTGCCCTTCATCTCTGCCTTGAACGAACAGCCGACGCCGCAGTACGCGCAGGTCGTCACGACCGAATGCTCGGCCTGGCCAAGCATCACGACGCTCTTTTCCTGCAGCGTCGCAGTCGGACACGCGGCGACGCACGCGCCGCACGACACGCATTCCGAGTCCATGAACGGCTGGTTTTCGCTCGCGGCGACGCGCGATTCGAACCCGCGCCCGGCGATGGTCAGCGCGAATGTGCCTTGGGTCTCTTCGCAGGCCCGCACGCAGCGATTGCAGACAATGCACTTGGACGGGTCGTAAGTGAAGTACGGATTCGATTCGTCCTTCTTGTCCTTCAGGTGATTCGCGCCGTCGTAGCCGTAGCGCACTTCGCGCAGACCGGTCACGCCGGCCATGTCCTGCAGTTCGCAGTCGCCGTTGGCGGGGCAGGTCAGACAGTCGAGCGGGTGATCGGAGATGTACAACTCCATCACATTACGGCGCAGCGACTGCAGACGATCCGTCTGGGTACGCACCTTCATGCCGGCTTCCACCGGCGTCGTGCACGAGGCCGGATAGCCGCGCTTGCCTTCGATTTCGACGAGGCACAGACGGCATGAGCCGAACGGTTCGAGCGAATCGGTCGCGCATAGCTTCGGCACGTTCACGCCGGCTTCGATCGCCGCGCGCATCACCGAGGTGCCGGCAGGCACCGTGACAGCCTGGCCATCGATCTCGAGCGTCACGTCAACGTCTGCATGGCGCAATGGCGTGCCGTAGTCGGTGTCGTCGAACGGCGAGCGCGCGGCACGCTGTTGCGCCTGCGACTTGCAGGCACAGTTGCCGGAACCGCAGCCGCCGGTGTTGGTCTGGATTATGTCGGACATATTAGGCTCCATCGTCAGGCCGCCGCCGCTTTGGGCTGGACGGTGTCGAGACCGAAGTCTGCGGGGAAATGGTCGAGTGCGGACAGCACCGGGAAGGGCGTCATGCCGCCCATTGCACAGAGCGAACCGGACACCATCGTGTCGCACAGGTCGCGCAGCAGTTGCACCTGGCGGGTGGACGTATCGCCGTTGCGAATCCGCTGGATGACTTCGACGCCGCGCGTCGAACCGATCCGGCACGGCGTGCATTTTCCGCAGGATTCGAGTGCGCAGAAATGCATTGCGTACTGCGCGAGTTCGGCGAGGTTCGAGGTGTCGTCATGCACGACGAGGCCGCCGTGACCAACCACCGCGCCGACTGCCGCGTACGCTTCGTAGTCCATCGGAATGTCCCACTGGCTTTCGGGCAGGTACGTGCCGAGCGGGCCGCCCACCTGCACGGCGCGCGCCGGCCGGCCGCTGGCGGTGCCGCCGCCATAGTCGTAGAGCAGTTCCCGCAGTGTCACGCCGAATGCGAGTTCGACGAGGCCGCCTTGCTTGACATTGCCGGCAAGCTGGAACGGCAAGGTGCCGCGCGAGCGGCCCATGCCGAAGTCTTTATAGAACGCTGCGCCGCGCGCGAAGATGATCGGCACCGTGGCGAGCGTGATGACGTTGTTGATGACGGTGGGCTGTCCAAACAGTCCGACCAGCGCGGGCACCGGCGGCTTCGCCCGGACGATCCCGCGCTTGCCTTCCAGCGATTCGAGCAATGCCGTCTCTTCGCCGCAGACATACGCGCCTGCGCCCTTGGCAACCTGCAGTTCGAAGCGGTGCGCGGAGCCGAGCACGCTATCACCGAGCCAGCCGGCGGCGCGTGCCCGTTCAATAGCGGTGTTGAGCGCCGCAATCGAATGCGGATACTCGCTGCGCACATAGATGTAGCCGAGCGTCGCGCCCGTCACGATGCCGGCAATGATCATGCCTTCGATCAGCACATACGGATCGCTCTCCATGATCAGGCGGTCGGAAAACGTGCCTGAGTCGCCTTCGTCGGCGTTGCAGACGATGTATTTCTGCGGCGCCTTCGCGCCGCGCACCGTGCGCCATTTGATGCCGGCGGGGAAGGCCGCGCCGCCACGGCCCCGCAAACCCGATTCGATCAGTGCTTCGCAGGCGGCGTCGCCGTCGGTGGTGAGCGCGCGCTTGAGACCGTCGAGGCCGCCGTGCGCGACGTAATCCTCGGTGGACAACGGGTCGGTGATGCCGATGCGGGCAAACGTCAGGCGTTGCTGTTTCTGCAGGTACGGAATTTCGTCGACGATGCCGACGCTGCTCGAATGAGCCTTGCCTTCGATAAAGCCCGCGTCGAACAGAGCCGCGACGTCCGTTGCGTCGACGTTCGCATAACCGACCCGGCCGCGCGGCGTTTTCACTTCGACCAGCGGTTCGAGCCACAGCAGACCGCGCGAACCATTGCGGATCAATTCGATCGCAATACCGCGCCGCGCCGCTTCTTGAGCAATAGCGTCAGCGAGCGCATCCGCGCCAAGCGCGAGCGCTGCAGAATCGCGAGGAACATAAATGCGCGTCATGCCGTTTCCTCCACCTGTTTCGTGGCGGCTGCGAACAGCGCGTCGAATTTTTGCGGCGTGACTTTCGCATGCAGCACGCCGTTGATCATCAGCGCGGGCGATAGCGCGCACTGACCAAGGCAATAGACGGATCCGAGTTCAACCGCGGCTCCATGTGCATGTTCATGGCCGGCATCGAAGCTGCAGCCGGTGTGCGTTTCGATATGCTGCGCAAGCGCTTCCGTACCCATGCTGCGGCAAGCCTCGGCGCGGCACAGTTGCACGCTGACGGGCGCGGCAGGCTGAGTGCGGAAGTGGTGGTAGTAGGTCAGCACGCCGTGGACTTCCGCGCGCGAGAGGTTCATGACTTTCGCAAGCGGCCCAACGGCAGCAGGTGGCACGAAGCCGAGTTCATCCTGGATGGCGTGCAGCACGGCAAGCAGAGATCGTCCGGGTTGCGCATGGCGATGCACCAGCTGGTCCGGTGCGATCGCGTTTGAATCGTCCAAAGTGGGGGCTCCTTCGAAGTCGTATATGCACTTGTATTTCATAATGTATGCACATATGCTTCGTTGATCTGGTATGTATACATGGAACGATAGGCGGGTGACACCGCTTCCGCAATAGGAGGCAGTTGTACATATATGATCAGAATCGAGTGTCGGGCACAGCTGGTCGTATGCGGTGCGGATGGCCAGGAGGCCAGCCTGACGGACGTGGTGCAGTTATTGGGGCTCGTTGATCAGTCTGGCAGCATTGCGCAGGCGGCGACGCTTAAGGGTTTGTCCTACCGTCATGCGTGGGGTTTGCTGCGCAGTATCGAAGCGCATCTGGGCGGTCCGCTGATCGAGAAAGAGCGTGGACGCGGTTCGGTGCTATCGGAGCTGGGGCAGGCCGTGCTGCGCTCGCAGCGTCTCTGCGGCGAACGGCTCGACGGCAACATGCGCGCGCTCGCGAGCGAAGTGGCGAGCGACCTGAACCGCTGGCTCGCGCCGCCGGCCGACGACGTGCGCATCCATGCCTCGCACGGTTACGCGGTGGCGGCGCTCGTGACTGCACTGGTGGCCGACGAGGTGCCGGTCGACATTAAATATCGCGACAGTGCGGACGCCGTCACCGCGTTGGCTCGAGGAGAATGCGATCTGGCAGGATTTCACCTGCCGCGGGGCGAGTTTCGCGCGGCCTGCGCGAACACCTATCGGCGCTGGCTCGATTCGCAACGGCATGTACTGGTTCATCTGACGCAACGCAAGCAGGGCCTGTTTCTGTCGAAGGGCAATCCGAAGCGCATAGCCGGATTGCGCGATCTGGCGCGTGACGATATCCGCTTCGTCAACCGGCAACCCGGCTCCGGCACGCGCATGCTGCTCGATCTCGCGTTGCGGCGGATCGGCGTGGACCCCGATCGCGTCAATGGCTACGCATCCACCGAGCTGACGCACTCCGCGATTGCGGCATTTGTGGCGAGCGGGATGGCGGACGTGGGGTTCGGGGTCGAACCGGCGGCGCATCACTTCGGTCTTGATTTCGTGCCCATCGTCGATGAGGACTATTACTTCGCCTGCGACCGCGCGCGCCTGGAGCGCCAGCCGCTGTTGACGGTGATCGACATGTTGCGTGGCGAGACGTTCAAGGGCGGGGTGGCCAGACTGGCCGGTTATGATCCGCACGACTGCGGCACCCTGCTGGAACTCGACGAAGGTCTGGGTCCGAACCCAGGGTAAGCGCCTGTAACAACAAAGAAAGGGTCGACCGGTGCGTCATGGGGCCATTTGGGATAATCTCTAGCCTTCTGCTTTAGTCTTAACTGCGCGGCCCGCCGCGCCGGATCAACATGAACGTTCTACTCAAAGCCTGCACCGTGGCTGTTACGGCCGGCGCGCTTCTCGCCACAGTTTCGATCTCCTTTGCGCAGAATTCGCCTGGTGTGCCGGGCGGTATTCTGTCGGATGAATTCCATCTGCAGGAACATCCGCAATTGCCTTTCGCTGCGTCCGCACCGTCGAAGAAGTACCAGTCTGACAAGCAATCAGCCATGCGCCGCAAGGGCGACCTGGGCGATCCGAACGGCTGCAATCTGCAGTGTCCGCAGGATCAGTAAGCACTTCGTCTTCGCGTGATCCGTAGTGTGAGGGCGGTGGCGCCCTGGTTTGCCGGGGCGGCTCGGCGCGACGCAGGCAATAAAAAACCCGCGAGGCCTTACGGCTCGCGGGTTTTTGTACGGCTATCAAGCTGAAGCAAGCCGCATTCGAACAGCAGCTTGCAACACGTGTTCTGGTGGAGGCGGCGTCTGCCGGAATCCGATCCTGCACACTCCGCGCGTTTCCGCAATATCCATTTAATATCAATGGTCTGCGTATGATTGCTGGCCGTCGAAGTCTACAATATTCCGACCCAACCGGCGTTTCGTGATGGGCTGAATGATGGACTGGAAATTGCACTCACAGACAAATAGGCAAAAGCACTTCGGTACGACGATAAGCCGGTCTTCGACGAAAAGGTAACGGGTCTCATACTGACGCCCACGAAGGGCGGGGCGAAGTGGTCACTGCGCTTTACGTCTCCGGTTTCTGCGAAGCGTCGCGATGCGGGCCTAGGCACGTACCCGGAAACGTCGATAGCAGAACCCCGCGAGAAAGCGCTGGCGATGCGTAAGGTTCTTGATGCTGGCGGTGACCCTATCGAGCGACGCAATAGAGAACAACGGGCGGCGGCGCTCGCTGCCTCAGCCTTCACGTTTGAAAAGGCGGCGCGCAAGGTACACGAAGAACTCAAGCCAAGCTGGCGAAATGCAAAGCACGCGGACGATTGGATCAGGTCGCTTGAGGCTTACGCGTTTCCGCTGCTCGGGGCAAAGAAGCTCGATGCGATCGCGCCAGCCAACTGCGCCGACGTGTTGCGGCCCATCTGGCTAGAGAAGGCCGAGACGGCCAGCCGTGTCCGCCAGCGCATGCACGCCGTTATGCAGTGGGCTTGGGCACACGGCCACATTGCGGCGAATCCGGTTGGCGTTGTCGATTACATCTTGCCGAAACAGAACGCGAAGAAGGAACACCAGCCCGCCATGCCCTGGCGTGATGTGCCCACATTTGTGAAAGCGCACGTCGCGGAATTCAAGCCGGGGGAAGCTACGCGCGCTGCACCGCTGTTCCTCATTTTGACGGCCGCGCGTAGCGGCGAAGTGCGAGGCGCGGTATGGGATGAATTCGACCTTGAAACCGGCGTATGGGCTATTCCGGGCGAACGGACGAAGGCGAAGGAGACGCATCGTGTTGCACTGTCGAAACCGGCGCTCACGCTTGTCAAAAGCCTGAAAGAGCAAAAGCTGCATGAGATGCTTGTGTTCCCGTCGCCACGCGGAAAAGTGTTGAGTGACATGGTGCTGACGTCCTTCCTGCGTCGCGTGACAGCCAAAAGCGATGCACCCGAACGCGTCGCAACGGCCCACGGCTTCCGCTCAAGTTTCCGCGATTGGGCCAGCGAACAGGGCTATGCGCGCGATCTGGCCGAGCGGGCGCTGGCGCATACCGTCGCGAACAGGGTTGAAGCGCCGTATCACCGTACCGACCTGTTAGAACAGCGCCGCCCGATGATGGAAGCGTGGGCGGCGTACGTTTGCCCAGGCTAGCCTTTCACCCCCCGTCCCGGGTATCCGGCTCCGCAACCCCCTGCCATGCGCCTGCACGTAGCAATCCATCCATTTCGTCAACCTTCCGGCGCATCGAGATCAGCCGGCCGTATGTGCCGCAGCGTCCCCTGTCCGATGGATCGAAGCGAACGTTGCGCGCACCGCAGCATACGCACGGCGTATCCACCTCCGGGAGGGCGCATGCGTGGATTCGCCCGGCCAGTTGACCCGTGGGATCAATGTGGTCACAGCGTCGGCGGAATTCGTCAATGAGCCTGCCGGTAATGCTCGGATCAGTTTCGATGATGGCTGCGAGCTGGATACGCGGCAGCGGAAGCGGCAGGTAACGTATCAGGTGCCGCTGTCTCGCCGCGTCGCGGTTACGGGTGAACGGTGTACCCGTTCGGCGGTTGAACTGCGCATGACATGATTTGCAACGGAACCTGGGCAGGCCAACGATGCCGGCGCTCCGGGTATTCCGTCCGTTGCAGGCCGGGCAGAGCGGCAATGGTTGGTGCCTGGGTGAGTGAACCTCGTCGAAATCTTCGGTCAATATGCGGGTAAGTTCCCGGTCCTCATACGCGACACCGGCCTGCGGCACGTACGGCCCGTCATGTGCGGCTGTCAGGTGGCCGCCAAGCTGGACCAGCCGTTCGTATTGCCCGGACGGATCGAGTTCAATCAGCCAGCGACGCACCAACCGAACGTTTTCGATCACCGTGTTGCTCATCACGTCGAGCCGGTTCGCTGCCTGGGCACAACTGATCGACTGTGGTAACAGCCTGACCAGCGCGTCGAACTGTCCGCGAAAAGGCCGGTGCGAAAGCGGCGTGCCGCTCAGGCGGTTGAAGTAGTGCCCGCATCGGTCGCACAAGTAGGCCGGTAGCAGTCCCGTGTCCCGTCGCGAATATCCCTTTTTGCTGATATGCACGCCGGCACATCGGGGACATGGTGGCAACGGATCGGCGTCGGGCGACATGAGCCGCGCGACGTGCTCCCGCAGGAAATCTTCCAGTGTCGATTGCATGCTCGTGGCCCGTCAGAACTGCGCCGTCATCTGGAACCCGACAGTCACGCGGGCAGTCGGGAACCCTGAAGGCTTGTAGATTGGCGTACCTGCGAACAGGTCGTAGGACACGCCGACATACTTCGCCGGCACGCCGCCGCGAATGCCAATCACCGCGCCGGCCAGTTGCGTCCCCGCCAGTGTCGCCGTGTTCGGTCCGAACACGCGCCCGTAGTCGATCCCCGCATACAGCGTCTGTCCCGTCTGGAAGATCGGCCATTGCAGTTCGTTACGCCAGTAGAAACCGCGTTCGGCCGCAAGCATCGTTTCTCCGTCGAAGCCGCGCACCGTGTAGCGGCTGCCGATGGTCAGGTCGTCGATGTAGAACAGCGTGTCGTTGGTGAACTGGCCGTGTACGGTTCCGACATACCGGAAGCTCTGACCGCCGATTGCGAACGGCACCGAGAGGTTTGCATCGAGCACGGCCATGTGATAGCGGTACGTCGGACCGTCAGGATACGGGTCGGCCGTCGCGCCGAATCCGCCGATGCCCTGACGGTAGGCGAGCGTGCCGTCGAACTGCGCGCTGCCGAAGTAATGGCGGTCGGTCGCGCCCAATTCCAGAAACGTGTTGTTTCGGGCTTGCGTCGGAATGGTTGTGTTGTCGATGAAGCTGTCGCCGAAGCGCTTTGATAGCTGCACGTAGCCGCCAAGCACGTCGTTCTGGCTGCGCGAGATAACGCGCGCGAGCTTTAGCGCAGCCGTTTGTGAGTTACCGCTGGACACGAACGTCTGATTCACACCCGCGATGTTCTGGTAGTACGTGTTCGTGTTGCCCGAAAGCGTGGCGGTCCAGTAGCCCCAGGGAATCGAATACGAGCCGTTGAAGCCATGCGAGCCAAGCGCCTTGTTGCCAAACGACAAATCCTGATTCGCGCCTACTGTGAAGATGTCGTTCAGGCCGAGCGGGTTGTCGATGCCAAGGCTGACGTTGCCTTGCCATTTACCCGTCGACTCGGTTCCCGAGTTATCGACCGAAGCAACGAAAGTCCAGGGCTTCGCACGCTTGACCGTCAGCACAACATCGCTTTCGCCCGGTACGTCGGTCGGCTTGATTTCCATGCTCACGTCCTGGCTGCTGACGCGCTTCATCTGCTCCAGACCCTGTTCAAGATCGCGCAGATTCAACACGTCGCCGCCGCGCGTTGGATAGGCGGTCTTCCAGGCGCCCCACATTGACGGGACGGCGAAAGCGATACTGCGCACGATACCGGGCACAAGCGCGAGCGTCAGCGTTCCTCCTGTCAGGTCTTGTGGCTGCACGAGTACGCGCGTGGTGACATAGCCGCGGCTCAGAATCGCCTGCTGCAATCCCTTGGTGAGCACGTCGATGCCTTCCTTGCCGACACACTGGCCCTGGTAGTGGTCGAGCCATTCGCGTGCGAATGCGAACGGGTCGAGTGGTAACGCCGACGCGCCTTTCTTGCGAGCGCTCTCGGGCAGCGTTTCAGGA
>NZ_DASXHA010000160.1:0-13849 GCF_036488795.1 Paraburkholderia sp. | reverse complement strand
TGCGGTATCCAACCCGCGAATATCAGCTTGATCCACCGTCGAGATGTACTGCTACGTCGCCCTCAGGAAATTCGAACAATATGCATTCGACAACCTGAAACAAACCGATCCCGATTGACACCGGGAGTCATATCAGCCGGGAGTGTGGCGCGCAAGCGAACAACAGTGCGCTGACTGGTGAGACCGAGCAGACGGCTGACGTCTTCATTGCTTCGGCCGGCTAGCAGCTGCCGGCGCGCATACGTGTTACGCAAAACACGCGGACTCATATCCGGCGCGGAAAAGCCGATCGCATCCAGCGCTTCTCTAACAATCATCCCCAACAGCATGTCGTTGATCGGCCCGGATCCGCGCGGCGCCGGAAACAGCCAGGCGGTCGGCGTCGCCTCCATGCACTGCGCCTGCCACGCAAGCAGCGCTGCAAGATAGGGCGCGGCCAGCGTCACCTTGCGTTCATCGCGCGCACCGCGCCTGGGTACGTGGATGTGCGGCCGCGTCGCATCAATGACGAGGTGTTCGTGAGTCGCGGCGCGAATCTCGGCAGCCGTGACTCCAGTACCAAGCAACAGCGCAACGATTGCGCGATTGCGGACTGCGCGCGGCACGTCGTCGGCAAGCGGTTGGGTGTGAGCCTGCAAGAGCAGATCGGCTTCGTCGCTGAGAAAGAGCGGAACCGGTTCATCCTCGGGCCACGCTTCATGACGCAAGAATTCCGCGGCCGGATTGCTGCGCCGAAGTTCGAGCACGACGAGATGCCGGCAGAGCCTGTCAATCAGCTTGACGTAGCGCAGTCGTGTAGTCGTGCCAGGGGCACAACGGTTGTCGACGTGTGCAAAAAACGATTCCAGATGCTGCGCGCCGAAGTTGATCAGGGTCGCTTGATGGGTGACGAGGTGGCGCAGAAAACGTTCGAACATAGCCGTGTGCTGCGTGATGGAGCGCGCGGAAAAGGGCCGGCGATCCGCGCCGGACGCTTCGGTTGTCTGCCATTCACGGTAGGCCGCAGCAGGATGGTCGATCCACAAAGACGCCTTGTTCATAGGCACTTTATATACTGAATCTCAGCGAGGCGTCCACCACCGCGAATCTTCGATTCGACAATCGGTCTTTAGCGGGAAGGGGTCTTGATGGACACAGCAGGCACCTGTCCGCTCGCATCGAACGATGCAAGCGGCGCCCTATATACGCACGATGCGCTATAGGCCGTGAGCTAACTTCCCTTGTAGAGCGTGCCATTCAGGTACTTGAGCTGACCGTCCTGCTCGGCCTGAATGAGTTGCTGCCTCACCTGGCTGCGTGTCAGCCCGACGGGCGAACCAGATGCGGACTGTCCGCTCATGTCCATCCCGACGCCGGTATCGGCCCGCGCGACGCTCGTGTTGCTGTTCATGGCAGCAGCGGGTGCCTGCTGGGTGCCGTTGTTGACGTCCTGCGCGAAGGCGGGTGCCGCGCAAATGATGAGGCTTGCGGTTGCTGCAATGTAAGCGATCCGGATCACGATCGACTCCTGTTCAAGGTTTGAAAGGAAAGGGCCCAGCGGGTTTTGATAGTCGTTGGCTGGGTGTCGGTCTCCACCACGCAAATTTCAGTTTACGCGCTGTGCGATGTCTCAACGCTGACGCCTCCATGACAAAACGGCCAGCTTGGCCATGCGGCGTGCATGGACCTTTGTGCCTCCGTGAAAGTCTCTACATTTTTTTATGGCGAGTTGTGATCGAAATTTTTTTCGCTCATTGTGCATTGTGCACAACGGATCTGAAGCGCCGCATTTCTAGCGCTATTTCGTGCGTTGCCGCTTGCGCCACTACCCGGTCATGCCAATGAACACACCGAATACGTCTACCTCAGCGCAGTCCGTCAAGACCGCTTCCATCAACGGCGTGCAGGCCGCCCCGCGCCTCACGGTCGCAGGGCTCAATCATGGTTTCGAAACCGATGACGGCGTGCGAACCACGCTCTTTGCGGGCCTGAATTTCAGCGTCGGCGCCGCGGAGATCGTGTCGATCGTCGGCCGCAGCGGTGCGGGTAAGAGCACCTTGTTCAATCTGATCTCGGGCTTACTCAGCCCGCAAGCGGGCCGCATTGATGTTGGGCAGCGAGCCGACGGCAGCGCGGGGCGCATCGCCTATATGCTGCAGAAAGATTTGCTGATGCCGTGGCGATCCGTGCTGCAAAACGCGCTGCTCGGCATCGAGCTTTACAGAAAGGTGACGCGCGGTGACGTCGAGCGTGCGCGTGAAATGCTCGCACGCTATGGCCTGAGCACCGTGGTCGATGCGTATCCACATTCCCTGTCCGGTGGCATGCGTCAACGGGTTGCATTGACGCGCACGCTCCTCGTCGATCCGACGCTCGTGTTGCTCGACGAGCCTTTTTCCGCACTCGATTACGAAACGCGTCTCGCACTCGAAGACGATGTCATGGCACTGCGCGACAGCACCGGCACGAGTGTCGTGCTCGTCACGCACGATATCGAGGAAGCGATTGCGATGAGCGACCGCGTGATTTTGCTAGGCGGCCGTCCGGCGCGCATCGAAGACTCGCTCGACGTTCATCTGTCCACGCAAGGTCCGCGCACGGCAGTTTCGGCTCGCGAAGCACCTGAATTCCGCACCTTGCACAAACGCATCTGGGGCGGTCTGCGCAGCAACACCATTCATCATGCAGGAGCGTCGACATGAGTGACGTCATGATCTCCACGACAGGAACGGTACGGCGCAGCCCACGCATGCGCCGTCTGAAAGGCTTTGGCGCAACGACGGGAGTCGTCACGCTGATCATGGTGGCGCTCGTGGTGCTCTGGCAGGTGGCTGCGGGACGTGGCTGGATCAATGGCCAATTGTTCGGCTCGCCGCTCGGCATCTACAAGGCGGCGACCGTCGGACTCGCACAGGGCAATCTGATTACCGACACGTTGACCACGCTCTATGAAACCGTGCTCGGACTGGTCATTGGGAGCGGCCTCGGCATTGGGCTCGGCCTGCTGCTCTGGTTCGTGCCGCGCGTCGCCGGTGTCACCGAAGGCTTCGCGGTGATGTTGAACAGTATTCCGAAGATTGCGCTGGGACCGTTGATTGTCATCTGGTTCGGTTCGGACATGACGTCGAAGGTGTGGCTCGCCGGCATCTCCACCTTCGCGGTGGCGATGATCTCTTCATGCGCCGCGGCGCGCGAGGTCGACCGGGATCTGTTGAACCTGTTCCTTTCGTTCAAAGCCAGGCCCGGCATGATCTTTCGCAAGCTGATCGTGCCCGGCGCGCTGCCGTGGATCTTCTCCACGTTGCGCGTGAATATCGGTTTTGCGCTGATCGGCGCGGTGGTGGGTGAATACATCGCGTCGCAAGCAGGACTCGGTCACGAAGTATTCGTGGCGGGGTCGCTGTTCGACCTCAATACCGTCTGGCTCGGCATCATCATCCTGACCTTGATGGCGACGCTGCTCTCCTCGCTCGTTCAACTCGCGGAAAACCGGATCATTTCATGGAAGACAAAACGATGAAGCCGTCTCTCGCCTCTCAGCAAAAGCAGTCGCGGTCCAATGGCGTGTTCGCCAGGCACTTGATGAAAGTGCTTGCGGCCGGTGTAGTGTTGGCATCGGCGGCAGGACAGTCTGCCCAGGCCGCGCCGGAAAAGGTGGTGGTCTATCAGGCGTTTCAGTCGATCCAGTATCTGCCGCTCTATGTCGCCATGGACAAGGGCTTCTTTGCGAAGAACGGCCTCGATGTGCAGAAGGTGACGGCAGGCAGCGGTGCACAGGGCGTCGCCGCGGTGATTGGCGGTCACGCGGATTTCTCGTTGCAAGATCCGATGACGGCGGTGCTCGCCAATCTGAAAGGCGCAACGCTCGTGAATGTGGCGAACGTCGTGGCCGGTGTACCCGTGTGGATTCTGACGCCACCTGATTCTCCGCTCAAGAGCCAGGCGGATCTCGCAGGCAAGACGGTGTCGGCCGCGTTGCCGCCGTCGACCAGCACCTATCTGCTGCAGCGTCTCGTCAAGCAGGAGAACCTTGCCAACGTGAACATGAACACCGTACAGATCGGCACGGAACTGGCGCCGGTTGCCGCGGGACGCGCAGCGGCCGCGACGCTGTATGAGCCGCAAGTGGATCAGGGCATCGCCTCCGGCTACAAGATTCTTTATGCCTTTCCGAAGGCGTATCCCGGCGGATACGCTTTCTCGACGCTGGACACGCTTGCGTCCACGATCAAGTCAAAGCCTGCCATGGTGACGGCGTTCGTGAAGTCCATCGCCCAGGCCGAGGCGTTGATCCAGCAGTCGCCTGATACGGCTAAAGCCGTGGCCGTTGCGCAATTTCCTTCACTCGACAAGAAGATCGTTGAAACCGCGGTGGATCGTTTGATCAGCCAGAAGATCTACGCGGCGACACCGGACATCTCTGAGCAGGCGTTCCGTAACGCGCTGGATTTGCAGGAGTACATCGGCAATATCAAACCGGGTAGTGTGGCGTACGATAGTGCAGTCGATAATTCCTTTGCCAAGGCTAGCGCCAAATGATCGCGAGTAGCGCTTCTTACCTGGGGTAGGCATTGGCCAGATTTTATCGGACCGCCCAGCAATACGTGCTGAGCACGTTGAGAGCTGAAATCCTGCAGGGCTTGTATCCGGCCAATACGCATCTGCGCCAGGAAGAAGTGGCGAAACGTCTTCACGTCAGCACGACGCCGGTACGTGAAGCGTTTCGCGATTTGCGCGCGGAAGGTCTGGTTTCGATCGACCCCAATAAAGGTGTCGTGACGCGCGGGCTGACGCTCGCAGACGCAACCGGCATCTACGAACTGCGCATGATGCTGGAGCCGATGCTCGCGCAGCGCGCATGCGCGCAGATCGCGGCAGCTGAACTCGATGCCGCGCAACGCACGCATGAGGCAATGGTCGCGACGGCATCGCCGGAGCAATGGTCGCTGATGAACGAGGAGTTTCACGCGCATCTGGTGAAAGGCGAGGCGCAGACCCGCCTGTTCGACCTGTGCGAGTCACTGTCGCGCGCGGCCCGTCCTTACGTGAGTCTTTCGATGCACGTGAATCAGGACATCATGGCGTCGAACAATCGCGAGCATGCGGGACTTCTGGCAGCATATGAGGCGGGCGACGCCGACGCCGTGTATGCGCAAACCCGGGGCCACCTGGAAAATACACGCGACGCGGTTGTCGAATATGTGAACCAATGGCTGGCCGACGATAGCCAGCCACACCGGAGATCCGGCTGAGCGTTCCTGAATCGTCAGCCGGAAAAAAGCGAATATGGATTCCGTTGCGTTGAACACCTTGTCGGCCGTCGAGGCTCGACGTCTGGTTGCCAGCAGGCAGTTGTCGCCAGTCGAACTGATGGATGCCTGTATCGCACAGATGCAAGCCGTCAATCCGCATGTCAATGCGCTTGCCGCCACACGCTTCGAGCAGGCGCGTGAAGAAGCACGCGTCGCCGAGCAGGCCGTCATGCGCGGTGATGAACTGGGTCTGCTGCATGGTCTGCCGCTCGGTGTAAAAGATCTGGAAGAAACAGCCGGTTTGCTGACGACCTACGGCTCGCCAGTTTTTCGCAGCAACGTGCCGTCAAAAGACAATGTGCTGGTCGCGCGTCTGCGCGCAGCGGGCGCAATCCTGACGGCAAAGACCAACACGCCGGAGATGGGCGCGGGCGCCAATACCCGCAATGCGGTGTGGGGTGCGACCGGCAACCCTTTCGATCCGAACCTGAACGCGGGTGGATCGTCGGGAGGTGCGGCCGTTGCATTGGCAACCGATATGCTGCCGCTATGCACCGGCTCGGATACCGGCGGCTCGTTGCGCATTCCGGCCGCGCTGTGCGGTGTCGTGGGTTTTCGGCCATCACCCGGACTCGTGCCGTCAGACAGAAAATTGCTGGGCTGGTCGCCGCTGAGCGTGTCGGGGCCCATGGCACGCAGCGTGGCAGATCTGCGTTTGCAAATGGCCGCGACGGTGGGTCTGCACGGCGCCGAGCCGCTTGGCGTGGAATGCGATTTCCGCACTATCCTGCGCGCGCGCGAGGTCGATCTGAATACGCTGCGCATCGGCTATACGGAAGACTTCGGCATGTGCGACGTGTCGAACGCGACACGGCAAACTTTTCGCGCCAAGATGGCGGCGCTCTCGCGCTATGTGGCGGTCTGCGAACCGGTGCACTTCGATCTGGGCGAAGTGAACCGCTGCTTCGACGTGCTGCGCGCGCAGAATTTCATCGCGAGCTTCAAGGAGATTTATGAGCGTGATCCGAATCTGCTCGGATCGAATACGCGCACCAACTACGAGATGGGCCTCACGATGTCGCTTGGTGATTCCGTCTGGGCGCACGCGGAACAGACCCGCATGTTCCGCCGCTTCCAGCCCGTGTTCGACCAATACGATCTGATCGTCTCGCCGACCTGTCCAGTTTCTCCGTTCCCGTGGCAGCAGCCCTATCTCGCGGAAATGGATGGACGTCCGCTGGAAAACTACTACCGGTGGCTTGGCTTGACGTACGTCGTGAGCCTGCTCACCAACCCCGCGTTGTCGTTGCCAGGCGGCACGGATCACGCGGGCATGCCGTTCGGGATGCAACTGGTGGGACCGTTCAGGGGCGATCGTCGCGTGCTGGATATTGCGCAGGCATTGGAAAGCGCGTTCGTCCACGACGACGCATTGCGACGTGTCGCACCGGATCTGACCAAACTGGCGGCGAGTCATGCCGACCTGAAATCCATTGTGACGGATCCGTCTGATGAAGCGTTGGCGCGGGGCGCATTGCGCGGCAGCTGAGCCGAACGCCACGGCCGAACATCAAGCTCGGCCGGGCGGTGCGGGATTCTGAGCAGGGGGCACTGGCGTTGGCCGTGGCTGCACTCAGGATGCGACTTCGAGGCGGCTGTCGGCGCCCATTACGCTGAGAAAACGCATGGTGAGCGGATGTCGAGGATGCGTGAGCACTTCATGCGCCGGACCTTCTTCGACCACGGCGCCGCCGCTCATGAATACGACGCGATCGGCGACCTGGTCGGCAAAGCGCAGTTGATGCGTGGAGATGATCATCGTCAGGCCGTCCTCGATGGCGAGCCTCTGAATCACGTCCAGCACTTCGCCAACCAGCTCGGGGTCGAGTGCCGAGGTCGGTTCATCGAGCAGCAGCACACGTGGACTGGGTGCGAGAGCACGCGCGATCGCCACGCGCTGCTGCTGGCCGCCGGACAGATGACGCGGTAGCGCATCGGCGCGATGCGACAGACCCACCCGCTCGAGCAGTTCACGCGCGCGCCGCTCCGCCTCGGCGGGTGCCATGCCGTGCACCCAGCGCAGCGGACCGGCGATGTTCTCGCACGCCGTCAGATGGCTGAACAGGTTGAAATGCTGAAACACCATGCCGACGCCGGCACTGGCGCGCTCGTTTGCGATCTCGTGCTGGGTCATGGCGCGGCCATCGACGCGAATGCCGACCCGCTGTCCGCTGATGCGAATCTCGCCCGCGTCCGATTGCTCCAGATGATTGATACACCGCAGTAGCGTGCTCTTGCCGGAACCGCTGGGTCCGAGCAACGCGACGACCTCGCCGACGCGTACCGTCAGATTGAATTGATCCAGTACGGTTTGCTCGCCGTAGCGTTTGCGCAGACCCTTCACCTGCACGGCCGCGCGCTGGCGTGACAGGTCCGCGTAACGCCGGGCGCGGTCGTGAGTCGCAGCGGGCGAAACGGGCACGGCAAGCGGTTGATGTTCCTCGTCTGGCGATGCGGCAGCGCGCTGCTTCACACTCACGCTGGTGCTGGTCGTAGCCGCATGCGCCGCCCCATGGTTGCGGCGCCATGGCAGCAGTCGCGCAAAACGTTCGGAAGCCGGGCGGTCGAGATCGAGTGCGGCTTCGGCAATCAGCTGGATCGCAGCAATCGCGCCCGTCAAGACCAGATACATCAGACCGGAGGCGAAGAAGATCGAGAAGAAGTCGAATGTCGATGATGCCAGCTGCGTGCTGCGCAGTGTCAGCTCATCGACGGCAATCACCGACGCCAGCGACGAGTTCTTCAGTGCACTGACCGATTCGTTGCCGAGCGCCGGCACCATCGTGCGGATCGCCTGTGGTGCAATGATCCGGCGCATCAACACCGTGGGTGTCATGCCGAGCGCCTGTCCCGCAAGCAGCTGCCCGCGCTCGACGCCGAGCACGCCGGCCCGCAGAATCTCGGCGATGAACGGCCCTTCGTTGGCCGCCAGCGCAAGCCCCGCCGCGCCCATCGCGCTCAGCTTCAGGCCGATATGCGGCAACGCGTCGTACGCGAACACCAGTTGCAGGATCAGCGGCGTGCCGCGAAAGATCACCGTATAGCCGCGTGCGATGATGGCGAGCGGCCCGACCTTGCTCAGTTGCATGCTGGCGAGCACCAGCCCCACGACCAGACCGCCGGCAAGACCCAGCACCGTGACCGAAATCGTGAAGCCAATGCCCTTGAGCAGATACGGCAGGCCCAGATAGTGCAGGAACAGATCCATCAGTTCGACACGATCAGCTTGGGGGTTTCGAGGTTCTCGGCGCCGAGCGACCACTTCTTCAGCAGATCGGTCTGAATGCCGGCCTTCTGGATCGCGACGAGAGCGGCCATCACCGCCGCACGGAATTCCGGCTTGTCCTTCGGTACGCCGATGCCCACCGAATACGGCAGGGTCACCGCGCTGGCCTTTTCGAGCTTGTCCGGATAGGCCTTGACGGCTGCATCCACGGTGTTGACGTCATTGATGTACGTGTCGGCACGGCCCGCGAGGATCGCCTGAATGCAGTTCGCGTTGTTGTCGTAGAGCTGGATGGACGCTTCCTGTTTGGCCGCCGCTTTACAGGTGGACGAAAGGTTCTGGATCAACGGGATTTCCACATAGCCGGTGTTTTCGGCGGCAGCGGTGCCGCACATGGTCGGATTGATGCCGGTGATCTTCTTCGGATTGCCCTTGGCGACGAGCACGCCGTCGAACACCTTCGAATACGTAATGAAGTCCGCAGCCTTTGCACGTTCTTCGGTTGCGTAGATATCCGAAATGACGATGTCGGCCTGGCCGCTTTGCAGTGTCGTCAATAGCGCGGCGAACGTGACCGGCTTGTACGTCATCGTGAAGCCGAGGCAATTGCCGATGCGCTCGCCGAGGTCGATATCGAAGCCGACGTACCTGCTCGGATCATTCGGGTCGAGCGCTTCGTAGCCCGGCGTGTGCGGGTTGATCGCATTGACGAAGGTTTTGCCCTTGAATTGCGGGTATTTCGCTTGCAGTGCTGTGCATTCGGCAGGCGTGGCCGTGGTGGCTGCGCTTGCATGGCCGGACGCGAGCAGCGCGACCAGACAGACGGCGCTGACGAGCAGTTCGCGCCAATAACGGACCACGCCGCTGGCGCGCCGCAAGCCATGCGCGTGATCGACAAGATTGGTATGCATCCGGAAACTCCCTGAAAGGCAGATGACAATGGCCCACCCCATGTACGCCTTGTTGCATCGCACCGACGCAAGCGTAGGTGGAGGAAATTTCGCCCACTTGTCCTAACGCGTACAAATGCTTGTATGGCGATGCAGGGCGGCGCTCTGGAGGAAGTTTCGCAGGCACTGCACCGCGTTTGTGCAGGCGCCGGACTGGATGGACCAAATACGCGGCGCTGGCAGGATAGTCGTCAGGCCAGTATTCTTCCGACAGGCATTCCGATCGCGGAGGAGACACCCATGCAGCAAGGCGATGTGATTGAGCGGTTGCGCGAGGCGTTGGGCGCGGAGGTGATCGTGCTGCCGGAGCAGTTCGGCACGCGGCAAGTGGTGGACTGGAGCGGCTTGCCGGGCGCAACGCCACGCGCGATCATCCGGCCGCGCAACACGGGCGAAGTGGCGATTGCGTTGCGCATCTGCAATGCATTCCGTCAGCCGATCGTGACGCAGGGCGGTCTGACCGGCCTTGTGGGGGGCGCGAATCTGCGCGACGGTGAAGTAGCGCTGAGCCTCGACCGGATGAACCGTATTGTGGAAATCGACTGCACGTCAGGGACCATGACCGTCGAGGCCGGCGTGCCGCTGCAGGTAGTGCAGGAGGCCGCGCTCGAGGCGGGCCTGTATTTTCCGCTGGACCTGGGTGCGCGCGGGAGCTGCATGATCGGCGGCAACATGGCGACCAATGCGGGGGGCAATCGCGTCATCAAGTACGGCATGATGCGCGAACAGGTGTTGGGTCTCGAGGCGGTGCTGGCGAGCGGCGAAGTGGTGGGCGCGTTGCATAAGATGATCAAGAACAATAGTGGCTACGATCTGCGCAATCTGCTGATTGGCAGCGAAGGCACGCTAGGCGTCATCACGCGCGCGGTGCTGCGTCTAAGGCCGCGACCGACCGCGGTAGCCACCGCATGGTGCGCGCTGCCGTCGTACGAAGCGGTGACGATGCTCCTCGAAGCCGCACAGGCTGGCCTCACGGCCGGTGTCTCCGCATTCGAGGTGATGTGGGCTGGCTATTACGACGCGGTGCTGTTCAATCTGCCGGGCCTGCGTGCGCCGCTCGCGGAGCGGTATCCGTTCTACGTGCTGCTTGAGAGTGTCGGCACGGATCCTGCGCGGCACGCGCAAGGCTTCGAAGAGTTTCTTGCGCGGATGCTGGAGGCCGGTGTCGTCGGCGACGCGGCGTTGGCTGCATCGGAGGCGGATGCGCTTGCATTCTGGGCGATTCGCGACGCACCGGGTGAATATCCGAAGTTCATTCCGAACCATGCCGCGTACGACGTGAGCTTTTCGATCCGCGACGTGGGTGAAGCGGCAAAACGTTGCGACATGCGGCTGCGCGACAAATGGCCGGATGCGCTGGTGATGATCTACGGCCATCTTGGCGATGGCAATCTGCATATCGTGGTCGACGTGCCCGGGGCGAGGAAGACGCTGCATGGCGAGATCGACGACGTGGTCTACGAGGTGACGCGTGAGTTTCATGGGTCCGTGTCGGCGGAGCACGGCATCGGCACGAAAAAGAAAGCGTATCTCGGCTTCACGAACAGCGACGCCAATATCGCCGCGATGCGCGCGGTGAAGGCCGCGCTAGACCCGAACGGGATTTTGAATCCTGGGAAGATTTTTTAAGCGAGGAGCGGCGGCTCTGGTTTGATGGTTGATGCACGCATCCGGGCATGGCGACGCACATTCCGTGTCCGGAAAGAATTGCGGCCTTCCTACGGAACACCGTATCAGCGTGTGCATCAAGCGGATTGGGACAGCTTCGAATCAGCTCAATGCGGGCGAGGTGTCTGCTGTGTCCTCGAAAAACGCTGCGGCATGCTCGACAAATGCTCTAACCTTGGCCGGCAAGAGTGTTCGCGAGTTGTAGGCGAGCCGAATTTCAAACGCACCATCGACGATTTCGAACTCCTGAAGGATCGGTACCAGCCTGCCGGAGGCTAGTTCAGCCTGCACGAGTGTGGCTGACATGGCACCGATGCCGAATCCCTCCAGTACCATTTCCCGATTGAACATTGGATTATTCGAGGCGACGTGATAGGTCAGCGGGATGGTCAGATCTCCTTCGTCCAGGCGGAAGGTCAATTCGGGCTTGCGAACGGACGGCGGTACGGCGACGAACGTGTGTCTGGTCAACTCGGATGGATGCAGGGGTACTGTGCGACTTTTCAGATATTCCGGGGTTGCTACGATAGTGAGCGGAACGCGCTCCAGAAGTCGAGTGACGACGGTCTCCGCGCTCAACATGAAGGGCACGACGATGCCCAGGTCGTAGCCGTCCGCGACCAGATCGACCGGTCGCTCGGTGAGGGTCACATCCAGATCGACTTTGGAATACTTGCGCTTGAAGGTCGAGATCAGCGGTACAAGCCGAAGCACGGTCGCCGTAGTATGGGCGACGAGTCGGAGCACACCGGCCGGCTGAACTGTCTGCATTGACGCTTCAGCTTCCAGCACCTCCAGATCGTCCAGAATGCGGGAGCTGCCAGCATAGAAGCGTTCTGCGGCCTCCGTCATTGAAATCTGCCGCGTCGTTCGATGGAACAGACGGCTGTCCAGCCGCGTCTCGAGTCCTGAAATAGCACGTGACACGGCTGCCACGCTAATCCCCAGATTGTCCGCTGCCCGCCTGAAACTGTGAGCCTCGACGACAGAGCGGAATACTCGCAAGCTCTCAAGATAGTCCACGTGGTCCCCCTAATGGCAGCGCATGCAAAGGCGCTTCGTGATGACCCATCCCACAGGTGTAAGCGGGTGGCGGGCCTGGTTCAGCGCAAAGCCGATGCGCTGAACCGGCAAAAGAAATGGCTTCGAGAGAGCGGGTCATTGCTGATAGATCGGTGTCTGATCTAGACTATATCTGATTTATCAGATAATGGCAAAGACCACTTTAAAGGGACCGGATGGGGGCTGCGCAGAGGGTCTACGTGCTCGCAATGCTCTGACCCGGTCAGGCCAGAACGTTCAGTGCCTGCTCCAGGTCCGCGAGCAAATCCTCAACGTTTTCCAACCCCACCGAAAGACGCACAAGCCCATCGTCTATCAGCGAATCCGGTTGACCCGGTTGTGCGTATACCGTCTCCATCATACTTGCGGGATGTAACGCGAGGCTTTCTGCATCGCCGAGGCTAAGCGAGCGAGTGAACAGGCGCAACGAATTGATAAACTTCCTTCCCGCTTCGATTCCGCCTTTGAGTTCAAAAGCGATCATCCCTCCGGGCTGCTTCATTTGCCGTCGTGCCAGGTCATATTGGCTATAGGATTGAAGACCGGGGTAGTGGACCTTTTTGACAGAAGAACTGCGCTCAAGATATTCAGCAATGATCTGCGCGTTGTGACAATGCCGGTCCATGCGAATCGTAAGAGTTTTCAATCCTCTGAGAATGAGATAGGCATCGACCGGCGATAGGCACGCACCGGTCGAATTCTTCATTCCCGCCGTCCTTACCCGCTTCACGACTTCAGCCGATCCCATCACAATCCCGGCGATGACATCACCATGACCGTTGATGTATTTCGTCAGGGAGTGCAACACGATATCCGCTCCAAAATCCAGCGGACGCTGCAGATACGGAGTGCAATAGGTGTTGTCCACTGCAATCAAAGCCTCGGAGTGCTCACGAACAGTTTCGCTGATGGCCTTTATGTCCACCATGCGCATATTCGGATTGGTAAGCGATTCGAAAAGGACGAGTGCCGTGTTGCGGGTAATAGATGCACCCACTTCGTCGGGGCGGGTGAAGTCCGCAATTTTCGTGACGATCCCGAACTCGGGCAGAAGTGAATTGACCAGAGTTTGCGTTCCGCTGTAGAGAGTAACGTCCACGAGTAATTCGTCCCCGGGACGCAAGAGCGTCCACGCGAGCGTGCTGATTGCGCCCATTCCCGACGCCAGGGCGACGGCGGCCTGCGCACCTTCCAGAATGGCCAGCCGCTCTTCGAGCACCCGCACGGTTGGATTTCCTCCTCGCGAGTAGACCATTCCTTCTTCTTTGCCACCTATGCGCGCAGCAGCTTGCTCTGCCGAATCGAAAGCGTATGCGGACGTGCAAAATATAGGAGTGTTTAACGCGCCATCGTATCTGGTCGGGGTGTACCCGGCGTGGATAGCATTTGTCGAGAAGCCAGGCTTATCTGGATGCATGGTATGGGGAGTTCCGTCCGTTGATGAATGCCCAAGTGTGACGCAACAATGTCGAAAGGTGCTTGCTTTCTAAGCGGAGCGGATGCTCGGAGCATCTGGTGCCATAACATCACCGGAGCAACCGATTTCCTGCTTTGCGTCGTTGCGCGCAACCCAGGTGAGTACGGGAGATTCATCAGGGAAAAGCTTCGTACAATTCCCGGCGTCATTTCTGTCGAGTCCGCAATTTCTCTTA
>NZ_DASXHA010000017.1:0-47135 GCF_036488795.1 Paraburkholderia sp. | reverse complement strand
CAGCGGACAGGTCAAGCAAGCCGAAGCGCAGCAGCAACAGGCGCTGTTCCAGTACCAGGAGGCCATTCAGACCGCGTTCCAGGAAGTCGACGATGCGCTGATCGCACTGCAGAAGTCGCGTGAACAGCTGGTGGTGCAGGGTCGTGAGGTGGATGCATTGAAGACCTATGCACGGCTCGCGCGCTTGCGCTACGAGGGAGGCTATACGAGTTATATCGAAGTGCTGGACGCCGAGCGAAGTCTCTTCAATTCGCAATTGACCTATACGCAGACAAACGGCCTGGTGTACCAGTCGGTCGTGGCGCTTTACAAGGCAATGGGCGGTGGCTGGGTAGTGACTGCGGAAGAGCTCACGCATCAGGACGCTGCGCCGCAGGCCGTACCTCACGATCAGCCGCAAGGCAGTGCAACCGGGGTCAAACAATCGGTTGCGGAGCTGCCGCGATGATCGCGACCGTCGCTCCTCAGGAAGGGCGTCTGATCGCCTGTCACGAATGCGATCTGTTGCAACGTGAGCGGCCTTTGCCGCGCAACGGCGTGCTGCGCTGCCGCCGTTGCAATGCCGAATTGTCGCGCAGCCACCCGGACAGTGTGGATCGGGCGCTGGCGTTTACGCTGGCGTCGCTGGTGCTGTTCGCTGTCGGCAATGCGTTCCCCATCGTCGGTCTGGAGGTCAATGGCACGCTGGTCAAGACGAGCTTGCTGGGAGCGGCGCGCGTGCTCTACGACGACGGCATGTGGCCGCTCGCCGGACTGGTGCTGGCGACGACGTTCATCATGCCCTTGCTGCAGATGCTCACCATGACGTATCTGTTGACCCCGTTGCGCATTGGCCGCGCGCCGTACCGCGCCGACCTGGTATTTCGACTGCTGCAAATGGCGCGGCCCTGGGGCATGACCGAAGTGTTGATCCTCGGCATGCTGGTTGCGCTCGTCAAGCTCGCGCATATTGCGAGCGTGGTGCCGGGTACGGCGCTCTGGTCGTTCGGCGTCCTGATGTTGTTGCTTGCGGCGGCGAGCGCCGCGTTCGATCCGCAAGAAGTGTGGTCGCGCACGCGTGCCGCCCTGGGCGAGGTGCCCGGGCACCCGACGTTGACAGCGCCGTCCGCCGCGACCGCGATCGGCTGCGGTCTCGCGACCTGCCACAGTTGCGGCTTGCTGGTGCGCGCTCCCGTTCATCTGCACGAGGCCGCCTGTCCGCGTTGCGGCAGCCACCTGCATGCGCGCAAGCCGAACAGTATCGCGCGGACCTGGGCATTCCTGATTGCCGCCATGGTGCTCTATATTCCAGCGAATTTACTGCCGGTCATGAACACCAGTTCGCTGTTCGGCAGCGAGAAGGACACCATCATGAGCGGTGTGGTCTACCTGTGGACTTCCGGCTCGTGGCCGCTTGCCATTGTCGTGTTTATCGCGAGCGTTGCGGTGCCGATGCTCAAGATCATGGCGATGGTATTTCTCGTCGCCGCCGCCCAGCTCCGTTCCTCCTGGGTGCCGCACCAGCGGGCGAAGATCTATCGTCTGGTCGAACTGGTCGGCCGCTGGTCGATGCTCGACATCTACGTCATCACCATTCTGGTGGCGCTCGTGCAGTTCCAGGGACTGGCGACCATCCAGGCAGGGCCGGCGGCGATTGCCTTCGGTTCGGTGGTGGTGCTGACGATGTTCGCCGCCATGTCGTTCGATCCGCGTCTGATGTGGGACAGGCTGGAGAGCGAAGCGGACAGCCGCAAGCCGGAGCGCGATCGTGGCTAGACCTCCCGAGCCACCCGAGATCCCCGAGGCGCTAGCCGTCGGGCGCTCGCGCTGGCGCATCCAGCTGATCTGGCTGGTGCCGGTCATTGCCGTGCTGATCGGCGGCTGGCTCGCCGTCAAGGCGGTGCTCGAGAAAGGACCGACCATCACGATCAGCTTTGCCACCGGCGAAGGTCTGGAAGCGGGCAAGACCAAGATCAAGTTCAAGGACGTGGACGTCGGCGTGGTGCATAGCGTGACGCTGTCGCACGACCACCGTAGCGTCATCGCCACCGCGGAGCTTTCCCGGGATGCAGAGAGCCTGCTGGTCGACAACACGCGCTTCTGGGTGGTGCGTCCCCGCGTCTCGGGTGGGACGGTATCGGGCATCGGCACCTTGCTGAGCGGTTCGTTTATCGGCATGGACGTGGGCAATTCGACGACCCCGCGGCGCGACTACGTCGGACTCGAGACGCCCCCTGTATTCGCGAGCGGTGTGCCGGGCCGCGAGTTCGTGCTGAAGGGCGAGAACATGGGCTCGCTCGATATCGGTTCGCCCATCTTCTATCGGCGCCTGCAGGTCGGACAGGTGACCTCGTACCGTCTCGATCCGGACGGCAAGGGCGTGACGATGGAGGTGTTCGTCAACGCGCCGTACGACAGGTTCGTCAAGGACGAGACGCGTTTCTGGCAGGCGAGCGGCATCGATGTGTCGCTCGATACCAGCGGTGTCAAGGTCAACACACAGTCGCTGGTGGCCATCCTGATAGGCGGGCTCGCGTTCCAGACGCCGGATGATGCCGCGCCGGATGTCGATACGGCTCCGGAGGCCCAACCCCGCAAGACGTACACGCTGTTCCCCGACCGCGCGGAGGCGATGAGAAGGCATGACAGCATCGTCGATAAGTATGTGTTCAATTTCAACGAGTCGGTGCGGGGCCTCACGGTGGGCGCGCCGGTGGACTTCCGCGGGATCGTGGTGGGCGAGGTCGCGGCAATCTACACGCGCTTCGATCCGGTCAACCGGCGCTTCAGCATTCCGGTCGAAGTGCGCCTCTATCCGGAGCGCTTCACCTCGCGTCTGCAGTCCGGCGGACCGGGGGGCAGACTGACTGGGGACCGCCAGGGGCTGGCGCAATGGATGGTCGCACACGGTTTGCGTGGACAGTTGCGCACCGGAAACCTGCTGACCGGGCAGCTCTATATCGCGCTCGACTTCTTCCCCAACGCACCGAAGCGGACACTCGATCTGAGCACTGTTCCACCCGAACTGCCGACCGTGCCAGGCGGGCTGCAATCGCTGCAGGACTCGGTGACGGAGCTGGTGACGAGGCTGAACAAGATCCCGTTCGAAGGGATTGGCGACAACGCAAAGAAGACCCTGGCGGACGCGGATCTGCTCCTCAAACAGTTGAGCACCGAGGTCATTCCGCAAGCCCGCTCGACACTGGCGGCAGCGCAAACGGCGTTGAACTCGGCGAACAGCACGCTGCAACCGGACTCGCCATTGCAGCAGAATACGGCTGACACGATGCGTGAACTCGGCCGCACGGCCGCGGCGTTCCGCACGCTGGCGGATTACCTCGAGCGTCATCCGGAGGCGTTGATTCGCGGCAAGCCGGAGGACAACAAATGATGCGTCTTTGTTTGCCCGTGACCATCGCGTTGGCCGTCTCGGTGCTGGGCGGGTGCGCGTCGCCGAAGGCCGCCTTCTACACGCTCAGTCCGGAGGCGCGGCGCGACAGTACCAGTTCCGGCGCGCCGGTCACGGTAGTGATCCGCCCGGTGAGCGTGCCCGAACTGATTGATCGTCCGCAGATGGTGGTTCGCGCCGGCGACAATCAGGTGACCATCGAGGAGTACGCGCGTTGGGCCGACCCGCTGAGGAGCCAGATCCCACGCGTGGTCGCCGCCGATCTTGGCATCGTGCTCGATAGCACACTGGTGTCCGTGAATCCCGTCGGCGTAGACCCGGCCGCGGCCTGGCGGGTACAGATCGACGTGCAGCGCTTCGATGCCACCCTGGGCGAGGCGGCCACGGTCGATGTGCTGTGGTCGGTGACGCCGCCCGGTAACGGCTCGCCGCTCACGGGCCGGACGCGGGCCAGCGAACGCTGTTCAGGTCCAGGCTACGACGCGCTGGTGGCGGCGTACAGCAGGGCGCTTGCGACAGTGAGCGGGGATATTGCGGCGGCGATTCATCCGGCGGCCGTGATGCGGAAGGCGCCGTCGTCATAACAGGCAGGGTTGCCACGCGAGCCCTGCAGGTCCGCCGCTTTCGACACGCGGCGCCGTCAACCAATCAGCTTGAGCCCGGGTGGCAAGGACTCGCCAAATACGCGTCCCTCATCTGCTTCATCCAGCTCGACGGTCTCGCGCACCATGCTGATCCAGTTGACCGGCGCGCGTGCGTTGTCGAGCCGTTTGATGACGCCCGCGCGGATGTCTTCGGGCAAGTCACGCGTCCGGTCGCCCGTCATGCGCGCAATCTGCACTGCGGCAAATGCGGCGGGTTCGACCTTCTTCCAGTCGAGCGCGAGAATCTCATCCAGCCACTGCCCGGCAATCTCAGGCGGCACGACGCTGTGCGCGCTGCCGTAGAACGGCCGCCTTGCGCCGATACGGCCCACGGCCCACCAGCCCTGATGGCTTTCTGCAGGCTTCCTGAGCGAGCTCAGCAGCCGCTGGCCGAGTTCGATCTTGCGTTCGGCAGGCACGCGTTCAAGTGACGCTTCGAGCCGCACCATGTCGGCATAGCCGGCCCTGGAAGGGTCGAACGGCAGCTTCGCGCGCGTCGCGCCGGCGGCCTGCATGTAGGCCACTGCGTCAAGCACGCCGAGCTGTTCGCTTTCGCCAAGACCGCCCGCGGCGCGCCGCCATAGCGTCCACCATTCGGACCATACCTGAGCGTCGTTGATGTACTGGATACCGTCATCGAACAGGGTCCAGAGCTGCTCGACGCGCCACTCGTCGAGCGGATAGCCGAAACCGGGACGCAGGCAATAACCCGCCAGATTGAGCCACAGTCGTTCATGGTCCGCCGAACGGCGGCGCCGCCGCACGCGCTCCCACAACGCATTGAACAGTTCGCGCAGCAGCGCGCTGTTCCAGCCTGCACGCGGACCGAGTAGCTGTTCGAGGTCCGCACGCAGGCGCCGGACCTGCTTCGGATCGACCTTCTGCGAGCGCGAGCCGAAGGTGCGATCGATCAGTTCCAGTGCTTCAGGCAAGGCGGGATGCGGCGTGTCTTTCGATAGCGTGACTTGCGCTTCGCTGCCTCGCAACTGGAATTCGAGCAGCCAGCGTTGTGCCGCATCGTTGGCGTCGATGCAATGCACTTCCAGCGTGCCGACCTCGGTGAGCGAAGTCACGATCTGAACAGGTGTTTCATGCGATTGCACCGCGCCGCGTGGCTGCACGACCGTTGCAATCGGCGGCAAGCGTACGAAATCGCCCAACGGCAATTGCGCGATTTCGCCGGGCTGCCACGCGGTGTCCGCCGTCGACGACACCAGATGAAACTGCACCGGATGCCCGAGCCGCAGCGCGAAGCTGCGATCGGCCAGATGGATCTCGTGACCTTCTTCGGTGCCGCGCGGCAACACGCAGACGCCTGTTAAGGCGTGCGCATCTTCATCGAGCATGAGGAAATAGCTGCGCGGCGAGCCGCCGCCGATACGCGGTGCGTGTCCCGCGCGCGCCAGCGCGTACGCGACGGCGCCACGCGCGACGGCCACGTCGGGGTTGGCGTTGTGCAGCACATTGAGCGGCGCCCCGCGCCATGTTCCCAACGTGCTCGCCAGACGGGCGGTGAGCGGTTGCGCGCGGAATACGCCGCCGTTGAGCAGCAGGGTGTCGGGCATCGGCAGCGCGTCCTCTCCGAGGGGGCTGCCGGAAACACCCAGCGCCTCACGCGATTGCGCGGCAAGCCGGCTCAGAAATGCGGCCACGTGGCGCGTGATGGCCGGATCGCTCGCGTAGGGCAAACCGAATTCGACGATCGCGCCGCGCGGCCGTCCGGGTCGGGCATCCGCGGCAACGGCCGGGAAAAAGCCGTCGACGATGATCTGTTCGACCTCCGCGCGCGTCAATTCAGCCGAGCGCGCCCCGCCGATCAGTTTCGAACCCGCGCCCAGTAACGTGATCGGCGCGGACTCAGGTGCCTGCGCGCCGAGCAGTTGTTCCTTGGCGCCACGGCAGCGCTCGACGAGCTGCGACAGACTCGCCGCCGACAGCCGCGTCTGCGGCGTCGACAAGCGGCTCTCGGCCAGATGGGCAAGCGCCAGATCCATGTTGTCGCCGCCGAGCATCAGATGGTTGCCCACGCCAATGCGCGTCAGTTGCGGCTCGCCGCCTTGCATCTGCACTTTGATCAGCGTGAAGTCGGTCGTGCCGCCGCCGACGTCGCAGATCAGGACGAGGCGCGTATCGGCAAGTTCGGCGGCGAGCGTGCCGCGGTGCTGAAACAGCCAGTCGTAGAACGCGGCTTGCGGCTCTTCAAGCAGACGCAGCGTCGGCAGACGCGCCATGCGCGCCGCTTCGAGCGTCAGCGCCCGCGCGCCGTCGTCGAACGAGGCGGGCACCGTCAACACCACGTCCTGATCTTCGAGCAACGCTTGCGGGAAACGATGGTTCCACGCCGCCCGCACATGCGCCAGATAGCTCGCGCTGGCCGCGACGGGTGATACCTTGTCGACGTCGTCCGGGGCGCCCCATGGAAGGATCGGCGCCACCCGGTCCACCGCTGCATGCGAGAGCCAGCTTTTCGCACTGGCGACGAGCCTGCCCGGTACCTGCGCGCCCAAGGTGCGTGCGAGGCGTCCGATCACGGCACGCTGGGAGCCGCTTTCCTGGGATTCCGAAGCAGTAGACCAGGGTAGTTGCAGATCACCCGCGCTCAGCTCGCGAGGCGCGGCCTGATAGCGCACGGACGGCAGCAGCTCGCGCGCGGCGACCTCGCCCGGACTGACGAGCTGGTCGATATCGAAGACGCGAATCTGCTCCGATCCCGCCTCGGCATAAGCGACGACCGTATTGCTCGTACCGAGATCGATCCCGACGATGTACTGCTTCATCTCGTTCAGACGTTGGCGTTGCCGCGCACGTCGAACTCGACCTTCCAGCGCTCACCGGTACCACGCGGGATGGCTTCCAGTTCGAGCGTGCCGGCTTCCGTCACGCGCGCGTGCAGTTTGACTGGCACCACTTCGCCTGGGCTGCGGCCTTCGGGCGGCAGCGTGGCCTGGATTTCTTCGAGTTCCTGCAGCTCTTCAGGCGACCAGTAGTCAAGCAAGGTGCCGACCTGATCCTGGCGGCGCACCGACGACCCGAAGAAGCGGAAGTGCACCGGTTCGCCTACCACGAGGCCGAATTCCTGCGCGGGCAACTCCGCGTCGGTTCCTTCTTCCATGCCGAAGGGCGCGACGCACAGCGCCTGAATCGGCGGCTCGAAACCGGGCACGGCGGGCATGGCCGATTCCACCGCGATATAGAACGCCCGCGCGAGGCCGCCGCGAATCCGCACGCCCTGGCCGCGCTTCACGTAGCCGTAGTAGGCGGCGCCGCGTGCCACGGCGAGGTCCAGATCCGCGCCTTCCAGCAGACGGGCGGGCGCGGCGCCTTCGTTGGCCAGCCAGCCGTTCAAGGTCTGCATGATGCGCTCCACCAGCAGTGGCGACTTGAATACGCCGCCGTTGAACAGCACCGCGGTGGGATGCAGGAAGCTCGCGCCTTCGGGCTGCACGCGCTGGAAGCCTTCGAGCTCGGCGAGTGCCGCAACCTGACGGCCAAGGAAGGCAGCCAGATGACGCGTGATGGCGGCATCCTGTGCATAGGGCAGGCCGAGTTGCGTCAGACCGACGCGGGCCCGGCTGACCGGACGCGCGGCGCTGTCCACTTGCGGAAAGAACCCTTCGAGGATGGTCTGCGTGAGTTCGGCGCGCGTCAGTTCCGTGCGGATCGAACCGCCGATCAGCTTCGCGCCGCGGCTCGGCACGACGAGCGGCACCGCGTCGGCGCTGGCATCGGTGAGCAGCGTTTCCTTGGCGGCGCGGCACGCGTAGGTGAGGGCGCGCAATTGCCACGGATCGGGCTGGGTGCCTTGCGCGGCGAGCTTGCGCGCCACCACGTGAGCGAGCGCGAGGTCCATGTTGTCGCCGCCGAGCAGAATGTGCTCGCCCACTGCCACGCGATGCAGTTCGAGATTGCCTGCACGCTCGACCACGGCGATCAGCGACAGGTCCGTGGTGCCGCCGCCCACGTCGACGACCAGAATGATGTCGCCCACCTTGACCTGCTTGCGCCATTGGCCCGCGCTCTTCTGGATCCAGCTGTAAAGCGCGGCTTGCGGTTCTTCCAGCAAGGTCATGCCGGTATAGCCGGCGGCCTGGGCGGCTTCGGCGGTCAGTTCGCGCGCGGCCGGATCGAACGAGGCGGGAATCGTCACGGTGATTTCCTGCTCGCCGAACGGCGCGTCAGGATGCGTGTGGTCCCAGGCTTCGCGCAGATGCGTGAGATAGCGAATCGAAGTTTCGAGCGGCGAGACGCGCGCGACTTCCGGTGGCGCGTCATTGGGCAGAATCGCCGCGCGACGGTCCACGCCGGGATGACAGAGCCAGCTTTTCGCACTCGAGACGAGACGGATCGGCGTGGCTGCGCCGCGGCTGCGCGCCATTTCGCCCACGGCGAAATCGCGGCTGCCGGTCCACGGCAAACCGAGGTCGAACGGCGCCAGCTCACTCGCATGCGGCAGATAAAGGAAGGACGGCAGCAAAGGCAGATCGTCGATGCTGCCCGGCGCTGTCAACTGCGTGATGGGCAGCACCTCCTGGGTGGTCTTTTCGCCGTCACTGCCGGCGAGGTCGACGTAGGAGAGGGCGCAATGCGTCGTACCGAGGTCGATACCAATCGAATAACGCGGCTCGCTCATAGTTCCACCTCGGCCGGTGCGATGACTTTCGTGTCGTGGCGCTCGGCGAGCTTCGGCAGACGCACGTCTTCAACGCGCCAGCCACGATGACTCAGCGTGCCGGTAAACGGCGCTTTACCGACGACATTGCCGGTCAGGCGCACAGCGGCGGCGTCGAAGCCCTCCGCGAGCGTCAAACGACTGCCTTCGGCTTCATCGCGTACCGGGCGAATGGTGAAATGCTCGCGCAGCACGGTGCGGCAGCCGCCGTGCACGACGCGCGCGGCAGCTCCGATGTCCGCATCCGAATAGCCGGCGACGTCTTCCTGAATGAAGTCGACAAAGCGCGCGTCGCGTTGCAGCAGACCGAGCAACTGCAGCGCGGCGTCCGGTGTGGCCTGCTTGAGCGTGGGCGCGACGGGCTGCGGCGCCGGTGCGGGCGTTGCAATTGGGGCGGCGGCCGGTGCCGGCGTGGCGGCTGGGGCTGTCGGGGCTGCGAAGGGCGTGCCCGCGCGCAGACGCTGGACGCGAGCGGCGAACTCGCCGTCGCCGAGAATGCTGAAGAACGTCCCCACGGCCAGTGAGATCCTGCCGAGGAAAGACACGTTCGAGTCGGTCATGAATAGGGCTCCTGATGCGCTCTGTTCGAGGACGAGCTGTCCTTGGGCGAGCCCGGGCAAAGCCGGGGCCGCCACGGTTCAAGCGGTTGCGGACATCGATGCACGCGCGGGCGCCATCGTCGAATTCATGGGGTGAGCGGGTCGGCTCCTATAGGCCGCCCGTTCCGGACAGGCTTTGCTCGCACCTGGTCAGCTTGCGCCGCCAATGAGACTGCCATCCCGTTATTTTACCTTCCAGGCGGGCGGGCTCCGGCCAGTGGCCCGTATCGGGGCGACAAACAGGGCGGGATGAGGTGTGGAGCGGGCCGATGGGCGGTGGGTCGCCGCGCAAATTCGCCCTAAAGCGGTAATTTATACCTGGTGCGCGTCAACAAAGGCAGGTCAAGAGCGGGAAATTACTCATGAAGTACTGAAGACGTTCGCCGATATCATAGCTACGCTTTCGCAATTGACAGGGTCACGCGGCGGTCGGCGCCGCAGTCCACATCCGGGCCATGTCACGGTCGAACGCTCCCGGTCGCTTCTGCTGACCGGTACTCCATTACGAGGATCGCCTGCGCGGCTCCGGGCGAGCGGCAGGCGGGCTTCAAATCGACACGCCGCGCGCCCGGCTGGGCGGCGCGGCCCATCTACTCGAGCTACCCGATTCGATGCGCGGTTTTGCCTCCATGCATCTCAACGCGCCAGCACGAGAAAACCATTCGCCGGCAGCGTGATCTCAGCCGAAGCCGGCATGTCATTCCACGGCACGTCGGACTGCGCGACCACCTCGCCACCGTTGCCCACCACTTGCGGGTTCGGATATCCATCGTAGTAGTCGCTATTGAAAATCTCGCGCCACGTGCCGCCTGACGGGAATCCCGTTCGATAGCCGTAGCGGTTCTCTTCCTGCAGATTGGCCACCAGCATCACGTCCGCGCCGACACCGTCGATCCAGCGGTGCAATGCGATGACGCGGTCCTCGGCATTGACGACCCACACATGCAGCGACTCGCTTCGCAACGCCGGCCAGTTGTTGCGAAGGTGGATCAGGTCGCGGCAAAAGGCGAGGTAGTCGCGCATCACGGAGTCCGTCGCGAGGCCGTCCCACCAGATCAGCAGGTTCGCGTGGAAGTTGATGTCGTCGCTCCACTGCTTGTCTTCGAGGATTTCCTCGCCCATGAAGAGCTGTGGGATGCCGGGCGCGCCGAACATCAGGCCCAGTGCCCAGCGCGCGCGGCTACGGGCAAACCACGAACGGTGGTCGGCAGGGTCGGCGAGGGCGGCGACGCGCTGATCGCGGTCGGCGAACACGACGTCGTGGTCTTCCAGCATGTTGACCGCGCGCCAGGCCGCGTCGAATCCCGCCGGCCGGGCGAGGCATTGCGCGAGCGCGTCCATGTCGACGAATGCGTCACGGCCGCCGCTTGCCTCGACGAGCGCGCGGCGAATGCCGAGCCGCAGCGGATCGGACCATGCGGCATCGAAACCGAGGCCGTTGGGCGTCGGCCGGATCGCGGCGGCGCGATCGTCGCCCCAATACTCGGCAATCTGGATTGCCTGGGGCCGCTCGGCGCGCAGCGTGTCGGCGAGGTTCTGGCAGAACTGACCGCCGCCATGCGTGTCGATCACGGTCACCTCGTCGTAACGCAACCCGTCGACGTGATACTCCTCGATGCATTGCTTCGCGTTGTCGATCAGAAACCCGCGGACGTCCTCGTTCCAGTACGCAAACACGCTGCCGCCCGCCCAGCTCTGATCGGTGAAGTAGACGCTGCGATTGTCGTCGCCGCCAGGCTGGCGGTCGATGAACTTCAGGCACTGGTCGTTAAATCCAGGCCCGGCATGATTGAACACCAGATCGAACATCGCGCATATGCCGCTGAGATGCAGAATGTCGATCACGCATTTCAACTGGTTGGGGCCGGGCAAGAGGTCGTTGAGCGTGAGTGGCGCCTTGCCGCGTGCGGCCAGCAGCGCGTTGGCCTTGGCCAGATAGCGGGCCAGCTCCTGATGATCGTTGACCTGATAATCGATCTCGGGTGAATACAGGTCGAGGCCGTTGTAGCCGAGACTGGTTTCGCTCGGGTACTCCTGCACGGGCATCAGTTGCACGCCTTTGATGCCGAGCGCGCAAAAGTAGTCGACCCGGTCGAGCAGGTCGAGAAACTTGCCGATCGAGCGCCGCTTGTCCTGGCCGAGTGCGTCGACCGCGTAGAAGGTGCCGATGTGCAACTGGTACAGCACGAGATCGTTGAACGGCGGCGTGCGGAAATCGCCGTCATGCCATGGGTAGGTTTGCGGATCGCGCACGATGCAATCGCAGGCGGGATAAGCCGGCTGTGTGCCCAGTTCGCGCGCTCGCGGATCACGTTTCAGACCGGTGCCCCCCGCGCCGACTACCCAGAAGCGGAACGGCGTGCCTTCGCCGGCAGCCGGCACGAACGCGCTCCAGGTACCGTCGCCGAGTGGGAAGAGGGCATCCGTGCTGGCCGGCATGAAGCCCGCTTGCTGGGCGTTCTGCAGGTTAAGGCCGGTCAGCACGAAGACCCGTTGTGCCGCGGGCGCCCACAGCCGGAAGGTCGCGCCGCCCGGCACGACAGTCGCGCCCATCCTGACATTGCCCTGGGTTGGGGTCGTCGTCATGGTGTTGCCGTCCGCTAGTCGTAGCCGCCGAAGGTGAATAGAAAGAAATCTTCATCCGAGGGGTTGATGAGCGCGTGAAGATTGCCCCCCTTCAGCAATGCGAGACTCCCTGAGCGCAACGTGCGTACTTCGAAGCAGCGTTCGCGCTCCGGCATCTTCGCCCAGTCGCCGACCACCATCAGCCCGGCGCGGTCGCCGATCGTCATGAAGATTTCCTGGTTGTCGCGATGCCGGTGCAGGCCGATCGCCGAGTTGGGGCGGATGATGTGCAGGTCCGCGTAATCGACGGCCATGAAGGGTTCAGTGCGGTTGTCGGCGCCCTTGTTGCCGAACGCATCGAAACTCCATGAAGGCAGCGTGCGGGCCAGTTCGCCCATGCCTGCAAACTTGCCGTAGTTCGACAGCAGGTTGCGATATTCGAGCGCGCCCGGTCCGCCATGCGCGTTACGACTGGTGCCGACGCTCAGAAAATTTTCCCAGCCGCGCAGAATCATGTTGAACTCGAACTGGTGATTCGCGCCGTCCATCGAATCCCACACGTTGCCGGACGCGTCGGCCCACGCGGCTTCGATGTGCAGACGGCGTACCGGATGCAGCGCGTCGTTCGGCGCCACGTTAAGCGCGCTCGGCACGTTGTCGCCGTCGAGCGCTTCACGCGAAAAATCGCCGTTCGCTTGCACGAGAGTCGGGTTCGGCACCAGCGCGCCCCGATCGAACGCCGCCTGACCGCGTGCGTCGAGCGCTTGGCGCAGATTCGCGGGCGAGCCTTGCCAGCCCCAGAATTCAATCGCGTAGCGGCCCGATTCCGCGTCGTAGGGCACGCTCACGAGCCCCGGTAACGCAACCTCGCCCACCTTCATCCAGAGGCGAATCGCCGGACCGGGCGAGCCGCCCAGCCGCGCCGCGAGGACGGAATCGGGACCGGCCTGATACGAAATGCGGATAAATGGCCCCGTCCAGTTGTCGAGCGAAACCTTGCCACGGACGAGGTGTGTGTCGCCCGCGGTAAACGACTGGACATTCTGTTTCTGGAAATCACACTTGTTGTCCTGCGCGCGCGGATCGAGCACGGCGCTATCCGGCGCACTGGGTCCGTAGAGCTGAATCGAGCGGATCGAAAACAGATACTGCAACTCCTCGAACAGATAGCATTCGCGCGCGGCAGCGAGTACCGCATTTTCGATCATGCCGAGCACCCGGACCACCGGATTGTCATGGCTGTAATCGGGCGTCGCGCCCGGACGAACCGGGACGACTTCTTCGTGCAGGATTTCCATCGCGTCAATCCCTTGGTTCAGGCGCTGTGATAGAGGAATGCAACGAATTTCAGATCTACCGGGCTGTCCGGCAGGTTGCGGATGCCGTGCATGCCGCCGCTTTTCGTGTAGATGATGCTCCCGGCCTTGACGGGCAGTTCCTTGAAATCCTGCTGCCCAAGCCCGAACACCTCGCGCTGCACGGTGTTGTACTGATCGCCCAGGGTGGGGTCGTCACCGACACGCAGATACGCGATCCCATTACCTTGCACGATGTAGTAGAGCTCTTCCGAGCCGACGTGCTGATGATTGCCTTCGACCTTGCCCGGTGGAATCGTGACCTCGTGAAAGAAGATCATCGAGCCGCCCAGTTCGCGCTGGAACAGCCAGCGCATCTGGATGATGTTGTTGCTGGACGCATCCGGATTGGTATAGACACCGTTTTGCCCGAGCATCATCGCGTTGCGGTACAACACGGGAGTCACGTCGCTCGCCTGCTTGAACCAGCCGCGCTGGAAGTCGAGCAGGTAGTTCATGTCGTGCACGGTGTTTTCGTCCGCGCTGGGTACGTCGGGGCGCACCGGTTGCTGGTGCGTGCGGCCGAAGTCGTTGTCCCAGGCCAGATCGTCTTTCTGGATCAGGTTGCCGAACGCGTATTGGCGCGACTCCTCGCGAAATGCCAGTTCCGCTTTGGCAATCGAAGTGACGTCGTTGAGCAGCGGCAGAAACTGCGTGATGCGCGTGATTTCGTTGTCGCGTCCCATCAGCGCGAGCACCGAGGCGTCGTGACGCGCGTTGTCCGGCTGTTCGAGGCGGTCCCATATCTCGGCCTGAAACGCGTTGACCCAGGCGTCGTAGTGCAGGGTCAACGGGTGATCGTCGTCGGTCTGGGCAGAGCGGCCGCTCTTGTCGGTGAGCTTGAGCCAGGCGGCGCAGCGGCTGCGCAAGAAGCGGTTCCGGACACGCATCGCCTCAGTGAGCCGCGAGCCGCGATATTCGATGCGCACGAAATTCGCATAGAACGCGCCGTCGAGAAACACGCTGCCCTTCAGGCACATCACTTCGTAATAGCTGCGCACGTCTGTCACGTTATAGCGGTAACGAGGGCTGCGCGTGGCGTTCAGATAAGCCTGGTGGTAGATGCGATCGGGAAAGAAGAGCACCCCGAAAATCTGGTTCGAAGGGTCGGTGCTCAGGGCGTCGAGTCGCGGGTCCATGGGTCTAGAGTCTCCCGGTCAGAATCTCGGCCACGCGAAAAGCGTTTGCCTCGATCGTCAGCGTGGGGTTCGCACCGCCCGAGGTGGGCATGAACGAGCCATCGGTGACGTACAGGTTGTCGAAGCCCCACGCGCGGCAATCGGCGTCGAGCACGGAATCCTTCGGGTCCGTGCCGAAGCGCGCGCCGCCCAGAATGTGGTTCGCGCAGCGGGCGTATTCATCCTTGCCGTATACCGCCCCGGCATTCAGCGCATTCTTGATTCCGCCGCTCGACAGCACGTCGTAGCATTGCGCGCTCAGACGGTTCATCAATGCAATGTCGTGCGAGTGCCAGTTCTTGATGATGTAGGCGACCGGCCGCCCCCATTTGTCGCGCACGTTCGGATGCAGTTCGATGCGATTGGACTTCTGCGGAACCTGGTTGGCCATGAACGTGAGGGACAGGCCACGGCCGAAACTGTCGTCGAGAAACTGATGCATCGCCTGTCCGCAGATATTGGCGGCGTTGTTGAAGCCGTCCCACAACGTGTCGAGATCGTGACTGTCGACGTTGCGCGCCAGCGCGAGGGGCAACGCGCGGTCTGAGGTGTTGTTGTAGATCACGGCGCCGGCCCACAACTTTTCGGCTGCGAGAAAATCGTCTGTATGACAGAAATCAGAGGCGAAGTCGCTGTCGAGCGATTCGGATTTGTCGTAGCGCTCGGGTTGAGTCACGAGGCCCGAGGCGCCGCCGAAACAGTGCGTGAGGAAATACGCGCCGAGCATGCCGTTGCGGTCCTGATTGATGTGTTCCGAGAAGCCAGTCTTGTCGAGTTCGGCCGACAGTTTCAGAAGACGGACAGTTTCGATCGCCGAGCAGGCCACTACCACGACGCGCCCCGCGACCGAGTGCGGCGTGCCATCCGGGTCGACGAAATGGACCGCGCTGATCCGGCTTCCTTCCGAAGCCAGATGCGTGACCGTACAGTTCGGCAGCAGCGTGAAGTTCGGCAGATCGTAGACCGGGCTGAGCAGCGACACCCACGTGCTCGACTTGAAGCCCATCGGGTCGCCGTAGCGATTGACGTACGAGGTCCTTGCGAGCGCTCCGGTTTGCGGTCCCTTCCGGTTGCTGGGCGGGTGGTCCTGTGTAATGACCGCGAGCGGCGTCCGGTAGTACGACATATGAAGCGCGTCCATGCCGGTCTTGACGTGCTCGCTGATCGGGTTGTACTGCAACGGCGGCTGATACATGTCGCCGCTCTTGAAGGGCTTGCGCTGGTTGTTGACTTCACCGTTGATGCCTACCAGTCGCTCGGCGAGCGCGTAGTACGGCTCCAGCGTGTCGTAGGTGATCGGCCAGTCACGTGCGGCGCACCGCACCTCCTCCTTGGGATCGTCGAGCAGGGCCGCGCCTGGGCGAGTGTTCCATTGGGCGAGCGTCAGATCGCGCGGTGTGTAGCGCAAGGACACCCCGCCGTATAGCTGCGTTCCACCGCCCACCACTTGCGCGGTATAACCTTCGATGGTCGCGGCGTCGCGCGGCTTGCCCTGATCGTCGCTGCGCAGGTAGATGTGTGGCTCGTCGTTCAGATCGGGCTCGACATGGCTCGAGTAGTAGGACGCACCGTGATTGTCGACGTCGAGGTTCAGGATTTTTTCCGGGCCGTCCGAGATCAGTTCGTCACGCTTGAAACCGCTCACGCGTCCCTGCACCTGATATTGCGGGCGGATCAACGGCCCTTTCTCCAGCACCAGAACCCGCTTGCCCTTGCGTGCCAATTGATGCGCGATCGGCGAGCCTCCGGCCCCGCTGCCGATGATCACGATGTCGTAACTGTCTTCCATGGCATGGGTCCGGGGCGTTCAGCCAAAATACTCGGCGTTCATGCCGAGAGGAATTTCCATGGCGCGGCGCCAGTCGAAACAGCTTTTGCCCGGCGAGCCATCCGGCTGATCCTTGTCACGGAAGGTCCCTTCCAGATAAGCCCAGCCCGCACCGCCCACATTGCCGCCGTATTTGGGATGCGAGAACGCGCCACAGAACGTATGTCTGCGCAGGAGCTGCAGGAAAAAGCGCGGACTCTGGTATTGCGAGGTGTCCCAATCGGGGACGTTGTCGGCCGCCATCTGGTCGTACAACTCCTTGTAGCTATCCGAGTCGACCTGCGAGGGCGCGAGCGACGGATGGCGTTTTCTGAGCACTGCATTGATGAGCGCGAGGCAGATCTTGTAGTCGACCAGCCGGTGGTGCTCTTCGCGCGAGAGAATGTTGTCGATGAAGTTCACGGCGCCCACCGGTTGCTCCAGCCGATAGGCGCTTTGTTGCGTCGCCTTGTCGGCGTTGTAATAGAACGTGTCCATGAATTTCTGCGCGGCACCTGTTGTGAACGGCAGAATTTCATTCGTGAGGCGCGCGAGAATGGAGATCTCCCAACTCTCGAGACTGACCGGCACGGCGCAGTAGTTCGTAAAGAAGCGCGACCACTGCGCTCCGGTATCGAGCTGGGTGCGTTGCGGATTGATCGGGTCGAGCACGGCCTGACCGTCGACGATGAACTTGTAGAGGTACAGGCCGCCGCTCGCCACGCGTACCGTGGCTGCGCGGTAAAGCGTGCGACGGTTATCGAACAGCACGGGTTCGAGCTGCGTCGAGTCCCACAGGTTATCGAAATTGCCGACCACGGCGACGGGCCGTTCGTCATCACGCGCTGCGGCACGCCATACGAAAGTCACCTGATTCGGTGGATGCTGCGCGGCCGTGACGTCAGCGAGCCGGGTGCTTTCGATAATCGGAAAGCGCCACGGCTCCGTGTATCCGGGCGAGGTGCTGGCGCGCGCAAGATACTTCGCGGTGAAGTTCAGGACGTGGATGTGATCGAGCGGATCGGCTTGCAAATCGCACCTCCACGAGTCAGGGAACCACGCGGTGATCTGGCGCGCGGCGATGGGAGATCCCGCGCGTATCGCGCGTTGCCAGCGCAACATCGATCGCGCCAAGTGCGCAGCCGAGTTGTGCGTCGACGATGTCCTGCCGCACGCGCTCCAGACGCTGCCGCGCCACGAGACGCGGGCTGCCGATGGCGAGCTCGCGCAGCGCGCGAGCGCGTTCGATCTGCAGCATCGCCCATGGAAACGGCTCGTCGCGCATGAACTTCTCGAGCGCCTCGCAATAGCGCAACGCGTTGTCCCACTCGGCCGCGTCGATGCAGGCCTCGATTGCGCTCACGTAAAAACGCAGAACAGAACGCGCCAGACAGGGATGCATCAACAAGGCTTCCCCTTCGTGCAAGGCCTGAGCGCGTTCCTTACGCCCTGTCGCCGCGCGCGCGATCATCCCGAAGATGGCGGCCCCCGCGAAGCCCATGCCCGTTTCGCGGGCGAGGGCGAGTGCCGCGTCGAGCTGATGCCGCGCGTCATGCCGGCGTCCCTGGCGCAACCGCAGGTCGGCCAACGACAGGCGCAGCGACGCTTCGAAGCGACGCGCGCCCGAGCGCCGTGCGAGTGCGATGCCGTCCACACAGGCCGGCTCAGCTTCATCGAACTGGCCTGCATCGACGAGAACCGTGGCGAGTGTCATCAAGGCGAATACCTGGGCCGGCACGAGGCCCACGCGCTGTGCGTCGAGCCACGCACGGCGCACTTCCGCCGACGCCTCGCCGAGTTGCGCGGCGTATCGCAAGCAGTGGCCGAGCATGCACCGGTTTGGAATTTCGATTGCGATGCGTCCTTGCGGCGCGCACAGCGTGACACAGCGGCGAAACGATTCGAGCGCCTGGCGCAGGTGGCCGAGTTCGAGTTGCGCGTCGCCCAGACCGCTCAACGCACGTACTTCGCACTCCGCATCGCCGCTCAGTCTGGCGTGGTGCAGCGCCTGGACGTGTTCGATCTCGCAGGCGCGCGCATCGCCGTGGGCGTAGTACAGGTTGCCGCGCGTGTTGTGAATTTGCGAGCATTCGACGTCCAGATGCAACTGGTTTGCGACGGCCTCTGCCTCGGATAGCGCAGCCACCGCCTGCGCAAAGTTTCCGGTCACGCGACAGCCCGCGGCAATGCCCATCCAGGCGCGGCAGCGTTGCAGGTCGTTGGCGGCCAGATCGAGCGAGGCACGATAGGCGTCGATCGAATCCGCTGACTGGCCGGCCTCGCGCAGCAATTCGGCATACAGCAGCGACAGTTCGCACTGCACCGCCGTCTCGCCGGCCAGCGCCATGCCGCGTTGCGTCAGCAACAGCGCCGCGTCGAAGCGAAAGCGCCGCATCTCGTACTTGACGGCCGACAGATAGGCCGCGGCGGCGTCCGGATCCTGCGCACGGTCGAGGTGCTCGGCGCTCAGGACGGGGTCGCTATTGCCGACCCATTGCGCGACCTGCTTGTGCAATACGCGCCGGCGGCTCTTTAGAACCGAGGCGTAGATGGCCTCCTGGATCAGGGCGTGGGTGAACAGAAAAGCGTCGCCGTCCGGGCGGATCAGGCCCGCCGCGGTCAGCGCGTCGCAATGATCATCCGGCTTGCCGGTGAGGGTGCGCAGCGCGCCTGCCGTGAAACGCTTGCCGACCACCGAAGCGGCTTGCAGCGCGGCGCGTTCGGATGGTGTCAGGCGGTCCATCCGTTCGAGCACGAGGCTCTGCACGGTAGGCGGTACGTCGCTCGGTTCGCGCTCGTGCGGTGCGCGCAGCAACTGTTCGAGGAACAGCGGATTGCCGTCGGCCCGCTCGACGCATTGCTGGGCGAAGTCGGCCTGGACTTCCGCCCACGTGCAGGCGAGCGCGGCTGCTTCGTGCGGGCGTAGCGGCCCGAGGTCCAGCGTCACGAGCGGACGGTCCTGGAGCGCGGCACGCCACGTCAGATCCAGTGGATCGCCTTCGATGCGCGAGGTCATCAGCAGGATGAGCGGCGCGTCGACAACGCTGCATGCGACGGCTTGCAGCTGCCGCAGAAATTCGGCGGAAGCCCAATGCACGTCTTCCACCGTCAACAGCATTGGACGGACTCGCGCAACCCGCTGCAGCATCGCGATCAGCGCGTCGGTCTCGCATTGCGAGCGGGTGGCGTTGTCGATTGCGTTATAGACGGCGATTTCCGCCGCCGACAGGCTCAATTCGAGCAGCGCTGCAAGGAACAGTTCCTCCTGCCCGACGATCAGGCCCCTTTCGACGGCGTGTCGCAACGCGAGTCGGGACGCGGATTCGTCGTCGGGCGCGCTCACGCCGAGCGCGGTCTTGAGCAGGGCGGGCACCGCTGCCTTGCCTCTGGCGACACCGAAGTCCAGCACCTGTTCGATCGGCACATCGAAGCCTGCCGCGCTGGCGCGCGCCCGAACTTCGGTGACGAGGCGCGATTTGCCGATGCCGGCCTGGCCGCGAATCACGATGGTGGTGCCGGTGCCGGTCTGCCGTAAGCCCTCGAGCGCTGCGACGATCTGTTCGAACTCGGCTTCGCGGCCCACGAACGGCGACAGCGGTGGCGAAGCAGGCCGCAGGCGTCGAACCCGCCATACCTGCACAGGCGCGGCGAGGCCTTTGACCGCATGCGCACCGTGCACTTCGACTTCGAGTAGCGTCGACACCGAACGGTACAGGCCGTCCGAAATCAGCGTTTCGCCCGCGACGGCCAGGTCTTGCAGACGCGCGGCGAGATTGACCGTGTCGCCCGTGATCGAATAATGCGCGCCGTTTTCACTGCCGATCATGCCGGCCACCACTTCGCCGCGCGCCACGCCGACGTGCAGGCGCAGCGGCTGTCCCAGGCAATCGGGCATGCCGGCCGCCGTGTCGTGCATGTCGAGCGCGGCGCGCAAGGCGCGTTCCGGGTCGTTGCCATGCGCCACGGGAGCGCCGAAGACCGCCATCACCGCGTCGCCGATACGGTCGAAAACGTGACCGCCATAGCGCACGACGATGGTTTCCATTGCCGCATAAAAGCGCCGCAGCATGTCCTGAACCTGTTCCGGATCGCTGCGCGCGCACTGCGCAGTGAAGCCGGAAATATCGACGAACAGCACGGTGACCTGGCGGCGGTCTTCCGAGGTGGGCGCGCCAGTCCATGCTGGGGCGTCACCGCCTTCGTGATGCGCCACGGCAACGGACAGAGGTGCGGCTGGCGGCACGACCGCGGCTGCGCGCACCGCGCCATGCAAGGCTGGACTAGCCGGGAGCTTCGTGCCGCATTCTTCGCAGAACTTGGCAGTAGCAGGGCAGTCGTGATGACACAGAACACATTTCATCTTCCGGGCTCGGACCATGAAGTCGGGTAGCGCGATCCGGTCCAACCACGCTCGCAGTAAAAACCATTCACTCTCAATGCAGCGAACCGGTATGGATATCGTGAAACACGCTGTTCACATAGCATGGCACATCGTTATGAATATCCAAGGAAGATTTGTTATTCACCGCGCAAAAAGAATGAGATGCACGCTTTAATTGCAGCGTGCATTGAGAATGTGCTGGCATATTCCGCCAGGTGGCGCACAGAGCCAATCTTGACGCTTTAATGCGGGCATTGACGAATGGCGAGGCGTGTGGCCGCGATGAAAATAAGGGTTGAGGCGCCGTGAACAGAGACAGGATGACGCAAGCCTGGCGAATGAAATGACGCATTCGGTGCGGCTGGTTTTGATGCAATGGCGTACGCAATTAGAAATTCCGCGGCCCGGATCGTTTTATGTTTGAGCAGCACCCGCGCGGCCCGGTTCGAGAAATCGTTCGGCCGGCGTGTGCTGTGCCGCGTGAACCTCGAGCCGGTGTGCGACACGGAGGAGGCTTCGCGCACTCGTGAACGCCTGCGCGTCACCGATGCGATACCCAGGGAGCGGACGACCTATGTCAACAGCACTCGATGCACCCCAATCCGAGCAGCCGGCCCCAGCCGATCAACCGTATTCCGACCCAACCGCATACGGCAGCGGTCCGGGCGATTCGATCACGGACACGTCTGAACAGGCGGCGATCACGCATCATCAGATCGAGCTGGACGGCAAGACGATTGCCTATACGGCGAGCGCCGGGCATCTGGTCACGCGCGATCCGACCAGCGCGCAGCCGGCCGCGAAGATCTTCTATGTGGCGTTCACCGCCGACGGCGTCGATCACGACACACGGCCGGTCACGTTCTTCTATAACGGCGGCCCAGGCTCGTCGTCAGTGTTTCTGTTGCTGGGTTCGTTCGCGCCGCAACGCATCAAGACCCAGATGCCCAGCTTTACGCCGGCCGCACCTTACGCGATGGAGCCCAATCCTGACAGCTTGCTCGACAGAAGCGACCTGGTATTCATCAACCCGGTCGGAACCGGCTATTCGGCTGCGATTGCGCCGAACAAGAACAAGGACTTCTGGGGCGTTGACGAAGACGCGGGGTCGCTGCGGCAATTCATCGAGCGCTTTCTGACCGTCTACGATCGCTGGAATTCACCCAAATTCCTGTTCGGAGAATCGTACGGTACCGCGCGCAGTTGCGTGCTTGCCTATCTGTTGCATGAAGCCGGCATCGACCTGAACGGCGTCACGCTGCAGTCGTCGATTCTCGACTATTCGCAGGCGGGCAATCCGGTCGGGCTGCTACCCACCTGCGCCGCCGACGCGTGGTACCACAAGAAGATCAATGTCACTCCCGCTCCGGCGGATCTGCCGTCCTATATGCAAACGATCATTCCGTTTGCACTGACGCCTTATGCGGCCGCCTTGGCGGCCTTTCCGGCTGCGAACGCCGCGACGGTGCAACAACTGAGCGACTCGATCGGCATCGCGCCGGTGGTGCTCGACAGCTGGAGCCTCGACGTGGCGGCGCAAAACGCCATTGGCAACACGGCATTTCTGGTGTCGCTGCTGCAATCGGCGGGGCTCGAACTGGGCGCCTACGATGGACGCGTGACCGGGGTGGGCACCGGTATCGCCGCGGTGATCAACCCGAACTCGGGCGGCAACGACCCGACCATGACCGCGGTAAGCGGCGTGTACACAGCAATGTGGAACAGTTACCTGAACGACACGCTGAAGTTCACGTCGGTCTCACCGTTCACCGATCTGAACGATCTCGCCTTTGCCAACTGGGACTTCGGCCACATCGACCCGACGGGCGCGCAAAAAGGCAAGGACGTGAACGGCAACATCGTGCTGTACACCGCCGGCGACCTCGCGGCGACCATGTCGTTGAACGTGGACCTGAAGGTGCTGTCGGCGAACGGCTACTACGATGCGGTGACGCCGTTCTTCCAGACCACCATGGATTTGCAGAACATGCCCTTGCAGGACGCTACGGTGCGCAAGAATCTCACGGTCAAATACTATCCGTCGGGACATATGGTGTATCTCGACGGCGGCTCGCGCACGGCGTTGAAGGCGGATCTGGCGGCAATGTACGACAGCACGACCGCCGATCACGCGGCGATAGCGCGCGTGCGGATGCTGCAGACCCGCAGACGGGCCATGCTGGAGCGCAAGCCGTAGTCTCGCTGACGACTCGCGACGTCTTCATCCGCACGCGCCAATTTCACCGCACGCCGTGCAGAAGTCGCAGCCGTCCTTGCGGATCACCGCGTTTGCGCCGCACGATCCGCATTTGCGACCCAGCATGGTTTGCAATGGCGCTGTGCCGTCTTGCGCGGACGTTTCAGTTTCGGCGTCCGCGCTTGCATGGCCCCTCAGGCCGAAGTCCGCCGTCAGCGCGGAGGGCGGTCTGATTTCGCCGCGCTGCAGCCGCGCCAACATGCGCGAGGGCACCTGATTGCCTTCGGCGTCGAGAAAGCCGCGCCGATGCAAAATCTGCTGGATGGCATACGCCAGCGCCGCGACTTCCGAATCGTGCCAACGTGGCGTGCGATGACCGTCGAGCCGCTGCACTTCGCCAAGCCGCACCTGACCGCGATCCCACGACACCTTGCGCAGGTCCTGCAAGATGCGCGCGACAAAGAAGCCACCGCGTGCCGCAAATGAGAGCGAACGCATCGTCGCGGTGATCCATTGCTGCGATTCGTCGCGCTGGCCGGCGGGAATGAAGAACTCGACCGGCCGTTCGATGGTTACTTCTTCACCGCTCAAACGGCCGGTCACCTCGATGAACGACACGGCGACATACAGCGACTTCTTGCCGAGCTGCGTCAGATACTCGACCTTTTCGATCACGGCGGGCAGTTCGCCCTTCGGGCGATGATCGATGGAGATGCGCAGCGGATCGATATCGGCATCGCTGATCGCGTCGTCCGCCTGCGGCGGCTGTGTCGTGACGCTCAGCACGGCACCGAGCGTTTCGTTGGGCCGGTATGTGGCCATGCCTTTGAGGCCACCTTTCCACGCATCGAAATAGAGGCTTTCGAAGGCTTCGAACGGGTAGTCCGCAGGCACGTTGACGGTCTTCGAAATCGACGTGTCCACGTACGGCTGAACGGCTGCCATCATCTCGAGGTGGTCGCGCGCGGACATTTCCAGTGCGCTGATGAAATACTCTGGCAACGCGTTGACGTCACCGCCGAGTTCACGATAGAGGCGATACGCATAGTCTTCGACCGCGAACGTTTCGCGGCTGCCGTCGGCCATGACTTTCATCCGGTTGTAGGTCCAGGAGAAGGCCGGTTCGATACCGTTCGACGCGTTGTCGGCGAACGCGAGACTCACGGTGCCGGTAGGCGCGATGGACAGCAGATGACTATTGCGGATGCCGTCGCGCTGGATCGCTTCCTTGATGTCCTCGGGCAGGCGCGACGCGAACGTGCCCGGCTCCAGGTACTGCCTGGCGTTGAAGAGCGCAAACGCGCCGCGTTCGCGGGCCAGTTCGACTGACGCGCGATAGGCCTCGTCGCGCATCAACCTGGCAATCCGTACCGCAAAGTCGCGGCCTTCCGGCGCGTTGTAGCGCAGTCCGAGCATCACGAGCGTATCGCCGAGACCGGTGAAGCCGACACCAATGCGTCGTTTGGCGCGCGACTCGTCGTATTGCTCGGGCAGCGGCCAGAGCGTGACGTCGAGCACATCGTCGAGGAACCGCACCTGAGTACGCGTGCTTTGCGCGAGTGCGTTGAAGTCGAATGACGGCTTGCCGCCTTTGAGTTCCGCAAACGGGTCAAGCACGAAACGCGTGAGATTGAGCGGGCCGAGATTGCAGCAGCCATAGGCCGGCAGCGGTTGCTCGCCGCACGGATTGGTCGCGCGAATCGTTTCGATTGCGCGCAGGTTGTTGTCCTCGTTCATCCGCGAGATGAACACGACACCCGGCTCGGCGACGTCGTAAGTCGAGCGCATGATGCGATCCCAGATCGCGCGGGCCGGCATCTCGCTGTAGACCCACAAGCCGTCTTCGCGCTGACGGACTTCGTTGGCGGCACGCAGGGCGGGTGAGGGCTCGGCGCGATGCACCAGTTGCCACGCCTGATTCGCCTCCACCGCGCGCATGAATTCGTCCGTGACGGCGACCGACACGTTGAAGTTATTCCAGCGGCCCTTCGAATGCTTGGCCTCGATAAACTCCAGAAGATCCGGATGGCTGCAGTCGAGCACCGCCATCTGCGCGCCGCGCCGCGAGCCGGCGCTTTCCACGGTGCGGCACGACGCGTCGAACACATCCATATAACTGCACGGACCGGACGCCGATGAACTGGTGGTATGAACCCGCGCCCCCTTCGGACGGATGGCCGAAAAGTTGTAGCCGACGCCGCCGCCGCGCCGCATGGTTTCGGCAGCTTGCAAGAGCGCGACGTAGATTCCGGGCAAGCCTTGTTCGTCGTGTCCCTGAATAGCGTCGCCGACCGGCTGCACAAAACAGTTGATGAGCGTCGCGGCGATGCCGCTGCCCGCCGCGCTCATGATGCGGCCGGCGCCAAGTGCGCCCCGGCGCAAGTTTTCTACGAAGCGCGCCTCGACGGTCTCGCGCAGCGCTTCCGGTTCGGCCAGAGCGACGCCATGCGCGACGCGTTGGTAGACGTCGTCGGAGGTCTGTTCATTGCCTTTGGCGTATTTCTCGAGCAGGACGTCGAGAGAGAATTGCTGCGGTGCAACCAGCAGCTGCGGTACGGAACGGTCGGAGCGGGTTTCAACGCTGTCGTCTGCCATGGTCCAGCCTTTAACGGCGCCGCGCGGGACGCGGCGCAATGGTGGAAAAGCAGGTCACGGTAAGGGGCGCTGGCCGGGCTGGCGTGACATGCCGCAACCAGTTCACCTTAACGCAGGTGGCGGGACGTCGCAACGTCAGGCTCTTGCCTTTGGATCAAGGCGCTTAACTCATCTTGACATGTGACCAAATGGTCACCTAACATGGATTGCATGGACGACGTATTCAAGGCGCTTGCCGACGCGACGCGGCGCAGCTTGCTGGACGAGCTCTTCAAAGAGGACGGGCAGACCTTGGGCATGCTGGAGAGCCGCCTGCCCATGACGCGTTTCGGCGTGATGAAGCATCTGAAGGTGCTGGAAGAAGCGGGGCTCGTGGTGTCACGACGGCGCGGGCGCGAGAAATTGCACTTCCTGAACGCGGTCCCCATCAGGCTGATGCACGACCGGTGGGTGAGCAAATATGCCGCGCCCTGGGTGGCGGCGTTGAGTGATCTGAAGCAGGAACTGGAGGAGAAGACGATGGAGAAGGTCTTTGAAATCTACATCAAGACGACGCCGGAGCGGCTTTGGGAGGCGATCACGAATCCGCAGATGCGTCGCAAGTATACGTTCGGACTACTGGTGACTTCGGACTGGACCGTGGGCTCTCGCTATGAGGGGCGTAGCGGTGAGTCGACCAAGGCGGGTTTCGCGCCGCATAGTGCGATTATCGAGGGGGAAAACCTCGACGTCGATCCACCACGCAAGCTGGTACAGAGTTTCCGGGCGTTATGGAGCGACGATGTGAAGGGCGAAGGGACATCGCGCGTTACATGGGAGATCGAACCGATTGGCGACTCCTGCCGCCTGACGGTGATCCACGACCAATTGCGCGAGAACGCCAACGCTGAGCTGTATGGCGGATGGCCGATGGTGCTCTCGGGCCTAAAAACGCTGCTGGAAACGGGCGAATTGCTGACGACCCCGGGGTCGCTGAGGTACACGGCAGGACCCTAGGCGTATGCGCTCGCCCAGACCCGGGCACGACACGCAGGGCGTGTTCGCGCGAACCACGGACACCGCAGCCATCTGTTGCGTGACAACTCGTGACTCGCGCAACAGCAAGACCGACCTTCTTCGGGTCTTGCTCAAGCAACGCCCTTACAGTCCTTCAACAAGACTGCACAGCGTCTCAACCGAAATCATTGCCGAAGCATTCGAAGGCGCCGGTCGTTCGGCCGGCTTGAAGACCGCATCGCCACGCCGGATCTTGCGGCGCGACACCGCGCAGGTGCCCGAAGTATGCGCGGAACGGCGGCGCCAGCGCTGCTCGCCGTAGTGACAACGGCCTGGCTCGACCCAGCGGATCACCAGCGTCGTGTCGGAGCGCTCGAGAATCTCGATGCGTACGCCATTGGCACCGTCAAGGGGGAAGGACTCTGTGGTCTTCATCGTCGGCTCCGTAAGTGTGGTGTGCCGAATGTATTCCTGCGCGAGCCCAAGAGCCATTGTGTGCCAGTTGAAACACTGTTCTTGAATTAGCAACAATGCTACTTGACTTCGGCGGTGTTACCGAACCGCGCGGGTTTGCGGGTAGGTCTGCGGGAGATTTTTGCTCTAGCGCGATTTTTGCAACGCAGTGTTGCCTGCAGCGCGACGGGCGTGGAGCCTGACGGAAGGCGCGGGGCGCTTCCTTTAAGATGTGGCCATTGAGGAACTGAATGCGGCACCCAGTGTATCTGGTTTGCTTTTTTTGCGTCGGCTCGCTCGCCTATCTTTGAGAGGTCAAATGGTCACACCGCCGGTCTCACCGCCGCCCGGCACGCCCAGCCGCAGAAAAATGCAGCAGGGGGCGTCCGCTGCACTGTATGCCGCCCTCGTGCTATTGGCGCTGTGGATCATTCGAGACTTCATCCCGGCGGTCGGCTGGGCGTGCGTGATTGCGATTGCGCTGTGGCCGCTGTTGCGCAAGATCGACTGCCATGCCTGGTTCCAGGGTCGCACCACCTTGATCGCGGCGATTCTGACCGCGGGCATCGCGTTGCTGGTGGTGTTGCCCGTCGGGCTCGGCATCGTGCAGGCGTCGCATGAAGTGCACGACCTGCTGGCGTGGTTCAAGGGCGTCCAGGAAAACGGTATTCCGATGCCTGACATCGTCCACCATCTGCCGTTCGGTTCGGAGCAGGTCGCGACCTGGTGGCAGACCAACCTCGCGCAGCCGTTGCGCCAGTCGCCCGCCATGAAAGGGTTGCACGGCAATGCCGTGGTCACCTTCAGTCGGCATTTCGGGGCGCGCGCGGCGCACGGCGTGATGGTGTTCGCCTTCATGCTGGTCACGCTGTTCGTCATCTTTCAGGCAGGGCCGCGTCTGTCCGGCGCGTTGCACAAAGGAGCGCAGCGGGCGTTCGGCAGCAACGGCGCGCAGCTTCTGACACGCATGACCGCGGCGGTGCGCGGCACGGTGGCGGGGCTCGTGGTGGTCGGCATCGGCGAGGGTGCGTTGCTCGGGGTGGCCTACGCGGTGACCGGCGTGCCGCATGTGGCGTTGCTTGCGTTCGTGACCGCCATCGCCGCCATGCTGCCGTTCTGTGCGCCGCTCGTTTTTTGCGCTTCGGCGCTCTGGCTGTTCGTGCAAGGATCGGTGGCAGCGGCGCTCGGCCTGATCGTATGCGGCTTCGTCATCGTCTTTATCGCGGAACACTTCGTGCGGCCGGTCATCATCGGCAATTCGACGCGTCTGCCGTTCTTGCTGGTGCTGTTCGGCATCCTCGGCGGTGTCGAAACATTCGGGATACTCGGCCTCTTTATCGGCCCCGCGCTGATGACCGTGCTGATGGTCTTGTGGACCGACTTCGTGCGGTGAGACGGATTCGCTTGTGCGCCGCGTGGCGCTTGCCGTGCGCCGGAACGATGGCGCGGCGTCGCCGGTTATTTAGTGCCCCTGGTTCTGCATCCACGGTTTCGCGCAGTCGAGCGTGTATTTCAACGCCGCCGGCAGCAGCGCGCTCCACACTTCCCATGTATGTCCGCCGTCGATAATGCGTAGCGCCGCCGGATTCCCCGAGAGCCGCAAGCTGGTATAGAGGACGGACGCGTCGGCCTGGATGGTGAGGTCGTCGTCGCCCGCGCCGATGAACATCGGCAGCCGGTACGGGCGGCTCATGTAATGCTGCCATTGGGCCGGATAGTTGAGCGCGTGCCAGATCTGCGGATCGAACTGATGGTCGCCGAACACGCCCACGCGGCGCGCCGCCGAGGTCAAGGGCGGTTCGTTCGGATAGATGGCGGGGCTCAGCAGCATCGCGCTGCAGAACTGGTCAGGCTGCGTCAGCGCGTAGCGCAACGCGCCGAAGCCGCCCATCGACAGGCCGCCGATCATTCGCCCGCCGCGCTGATTGGCTACGGCGTAGCGGGTTTCGATTTCCGGCAGCAGGTCGGCGAAGAACGCGGTCTCCAGCTTTTCCTTGCGATCGACGTACCAGCCCGTGCCACCTTCCGGCATCACGATGACGACGGGCGGAATCTCCTTGCGTTCGATCAGCGCATCAGCGGTGGTCTGCAAATGGCCTTGCGTGATCCAGTCGTAGGCATTGCCGTTGTTGCCGTGCAGGAGGTACAGGACGGGATAGCGCGTCCCGCTGGCGCGGTAGCCGGTGGGCAGGTAGACGGTATAAGCCCAGTCGCGCTGGAGCGCGGCCGCCTGAAAACTGCGATTGAGGACCGTGCTGCCGAAGGCCGCCGCGCTCGTCAGCGCCGTAGCAGCAGTGATCCCCAGCGACAGCAACGCAGCAAGTGAAAATCTGAGCATGGCGAAAAGAGAGGGGAGAGGGCGGTGCTGTGTGGCCCTATGCTAGCAGCGATGGCCGCGGCGTTGGCGAGGATCTTGGCATTGGCATTGGCATTGGCATTGGCGTTGGCATTGGCATTGGCTTTGGCTTTGGCATTGGCTTTGGCATTGGCTTTGGCTTTGGCTTTGGCTTTGGCGTTGGCGTCGCCGCGGATCGTGGCCTTGACCCGCCTGAAGCAATCAGCTCAGCCGGACCAGCGAGCCCGGTTCAGCGGGAAGCTCTGCGAGTTCGTGCTCTCGAACAGATCAGCGCGGCGGTTGCGCGACCGACCCGCTGGCGCGCCCCCGCCACGAGAGTAGCCGCACACACGGATCCGCAGCTTTTGCGACCGCGAACAGCGCGCCCACGGCGACGGCATCCGCAACGAGGCCCAGCGGAATGTTGAGATAGCCGTCGGTCGCGGTGTAAAGCAGCGAATCGACGACGAGCGAAATCACCGCGCCCGCCACGAAGCACAGCAACCCCTTGCGCCCGATCAGTCCCACCCAGGGCAGCGACAGTGCGACCTTCTTCGCCCAGCCCAGCTGGATCATATTGGCGATCAGCCATGCAATCGCGAGGAAATTCCCGGCGCGCAGCCACGACAGGTTCTGCTTGAAACTGGCGTCGAGCGGCGCGCGTTCGATAAAGAGCTTGTAGTACGCCGCCGCGACCACGACGCCAAACGCCAGCACACTGACCAGCCAGCCGAAGCGATGCGTGCTGATCTTCTGATACACCGGCTGGCATCGCGCGATCACCCCGCAAACGAACAGCAATTGCCACGCGAAAGGGTTGAAGTCCCAATGTGCGTCTTCGACGGCCGGCAGATACCCGTTCACGTAGCGCGCGCCGGCCCACAGCGCGACGCTGCCCGCCAGCAGCCACGCCGGCCGGCGGCGCGCGAGCGGCAGTGCAAAAGGCACGCACAGCGCAAAGAACACATACATGGGCAGCACCGACGCCAGATACGGCTGCCGCCGCAGCAGCAGGATGTCGAGCAGCGCGGGGAAGGGCGAGGCCGTCAGGTCGTCGAGATCGGTACTGGTCAGATTCGGGGCATCGACGCTGAAGGCGATCAGGACCGCACTGACGAGCAGCATCAAGCCGGCGGTAACGAGGAACGCGCGGTAGATTTCCAGCGAGCGCCGCAGGAAGCGATTGCGCGCAATCGCCTCGGTGCGCCGCTCGGCGAGTGCGGCGTAGGCGGTCGCGGTAGCAAAACCGCCGAGAAACACGAACACCTCGGCGGCGTCGCACAGGGCATAGGCATGCAGCGTGATGCGCGACAGGATGCTGCCGCCAATGTGATCCACGACGATGACCAGCAGGACCAGCCCGCGAAAAAAATCGAGTTCGATCAGACGGGCTTGTGAATTTTGCATACCGTAATACCAAAGCAGCCGCATGCAAGGGCGCGCTAGTTGAGCGCGGCGCGCTTGTACACGGCTTTGAAAAGGGGAGACAACGCGGTGCGTTGCCGGGAGGCCGAACGAACGGCCGGTCCGCAAGACAGTTAAACGAGACCCGCGGCGCAAGAAGGAGTTCTGCTGGAGTGACGCAATTGCTTTCGAAACTATTTCATCATATTACAGATGAACGGGGCGCCAGCCGCTGTAGCGTCCTGCTGGCCGTCCGGCCAGGTCCCCAGCCAGCTGCTCGGACAGGGCGCTGACGTAACTCCCGAAGCACGCCATTGCGCAACCTGATCCTGTCGCCGCGTGTACATTTAGCAACGTTTTGCAGCGCACCAACCAGTCCCGATGGACGACCCGGTATGGGTGTGCAAGCATCGATTCAAATCCTCTTGAACGCGCAAAAAATCGAATGAAGTCGCTGCTGCAAACATAAGAAGAGGTGTCTCAAAGTTGGCTATGCGTTGGCTGATGACTAGAGATTCGGGAGATCTTCATGAAGAAGAAAATCATCGCGCTGGCGGTATGTTCGACCTTTGCGCTGCCGGTCTTTGCCCAGAGCAGCATCACGCTTTACGGGGTGATCGACGAGGGCATCAACTACACCAGCAACGCAGGCGATAAATCGGCTTATCAGCTGCAAAGCGGGTACGCGCAAGGCAGCCGCTGGGGCCTGAAAGGCTCGGAAGATCTCGGCACCGGTCTGAAGGCAATCTTCGACCTCGAAAACGGCTTCGATGTGAACAGCGGCGCACTGGGTCAGGGCGGCCGCCTGTTCGGCCGGCAGGCATTCGTGGGCCTGCAGTCGTCCAACTTCGGCGCGGTGACGCTGGGGCGGCAGTACGATTCGGTGGTCGACTACCTCGCGCAGGCCACGGCCAACGGCACCTGGGGTGGCTATCTGCTGTCGCACCCGTACGACAACGACAATACCGACAACTCGTTCCGGGTGAACAACACCATCAAGTACACCAGCCCGGACTTTTCAGGCCTGCAGTTCGGCGGAACCTACAGCTTCAGCAACGACACGAACTTCGCCAACAATCGTCAGTACAGCCTGGGCGGCCAGTACACCAATGGCGGCTTGCTGTTGACGGGCTCCTACTTGCAGGGAAGCAATCCGGGGCTGACCACGGGCGGCTCGATTGCGACTGACGACGCCAACTTCATCTCGCAACGTCTGCGCATTTTCGGCGGCGGCATCAACTACACCTTTGGCGCGGCGACCCTCGGCTTCGTGTACACGAACACGAACGTCGAGCAGCCGTCGGCGACGGACACCTCGGTGTATGTGGGCGCGATCACGCCGCCGAACGGCGGCACGCTGACCGCGCTCAAGTTCCAGAACTTCGAGGTGAACGGCAAATACCAGTTCACGCCGGCCTTCTTCGTGGGCGTGCAGTACATCTACACGGAGGCGACGATGGATGCGACCTCCGGCAACGAGAGCCCGAAATATCACACGTTCGGGCTGATGGCCGACTACAACCTGTCGAAACGCACGGACTTCTATTTTCAGGCGGCGTATCAGAAAGTGACGGGCGACAAGACCGATACCGTGCTGGACGACGCCTATATTCCGGGGGCGGCCGGCGTGTCCTCGACGTCGAACCAGTTTGCAGTGCGAGCGGCAATCCGGCATAAATTCTGAGGCGGCGCGGCTTCAGCGGGTGAGCGCACCCGCAACCCTCACCTGAACAGATGCAACGCCGCGTACTGCAGCAACATGATGGTCTTGCCGTCGACGATCTCCCCGCGCTGAATCATGGCCAGCGCTTCGTCGAACGGCAACTCCAGCACCTCGATATCCTCGCCTTCGCTCGCGATGCCACCGCCTTTGCTCACCCGCGTGGCCGCGGCATATTCAGCCACGAAGAAGAACACCTTCTCCGTGACCGATCCGGGGCTCATGAACGCCTCGTACACCTTGCGCACCGTCTGCACGCGGTAGCCCGTTTCCTCTTCGACTTCGGCGCGAATCCGCTCCTCCGGCGACGCCTGTTCGAGGAGCCCGCCAGGCGCCTCGATCAGCATGCCGTGATGGCCGTTGACGAAGGCTGGCAAGCGGAACTGACGCGTGAGCACCACCGCACGATGCGCTGGCTCGTAAAGCAGAAGCGTCGCGCCATTGCCCCGGTCGTACGTCTCGCGGCTTTGGCGCTGCCAGCTGCCGTCGGCGCGCTGGTAGTCGAAGGTGGTTTTCTTCAGCACATACCAGTCGTCGGATAGCACCTTGACGTCGACGATACGCACCCGTCCGGCAGTTTCGTTCATTTCAGTCACCCGAAAGCACGGTCTGAACCGCGAGATCTCATGGTATCCTGCAGTCTCGTGCAAAAACAAGCAATTTCGTGCAATGCTGACATCACAAAGAAAGCAGTTGATCCTGGATGCGCTCAAGCGCGACGGCCAGGTCATCGCCAAGAACCTGAGCGCCGGATTCTCGGTGTCGGAGGATACGATTCGCCGCGATCTGCGCGAACTCGCCGCCGAAGGCCACTTGCAGCGCGTGCATGGCGGCGCATTGCCGTCCTCGCCCGCGGCAGTGGATCTGGCCGGCCGGGAAAGTATTGAATCGGCGTCGAAGGCGGCTGTCGGCAAGGCCGCGGCGCAGATGGTCGAGCCGGGGCAGATCGTGATCGTCGACGGCGGCACGACGGCCGTGCAGCTGGTGCGTCACTTGCCGCCCGATCTGCGCGCAACCATCGTCACGCATAGCCCGACTATCGCCGTCGAACTGGCCAGGCACACGGGACTTGAAGTCATCATGATCGGCGGACGGCTGTTCCGTCATTCAATGGTGAATGTCGGCGCCGCCGCCATCGAAGCGCTGAGCCACATTCGCGCCGACCTCTACTTCATGGGCGTGACCGGCGTGCATCCCGAAGCCGGACTGAGTACCGGCGATCTCGAAGAGGCGTATGTGAAGCGCGCGCTGGTCGCGCGCGCCGCGGAGACGGTGGTGCTGGCGTCGGCGGAGAAGCTCAATGCGGCATCGGCTTTCATGATCGCCGAGGTCACGGCCGCGCATACGATCATCGTCGAGCGGGAAACGCCATGCACGCTGACTGCGCCGCTGGAGGCGCTGGGTGTGACCATCGTGCGGGCTTGAGGCGTGTCGCGCCCGCTATTGTCGCGCGGCAAACGCCGGGCGCGGCTTCCGCGAACGGCCCGGCAGCGACGTCAACCGGGCAGGTGGTCATGCCGGATTTGCGGCGAGTTGGAGAGACTGCAGGGTGCGATTGCCCGCGGCGCGAGCAATGTGCTGCCCGATGGCCAGCGTCAATGACCCGTTGTCTTCTTCGGGAAGGGACTCCGAGAAAATCACCTTTCCATCGACCACGGACGTCCGGCGCAAATACTGTTCGAGATGGGAACCCGGCCGGTTGTAGTGACGGGCGAATTTCTGCGGCGTGAACGCAATGGCGAAGTTGTGGCGAAGCGCCCGATTGAGTGCAATATCTTCCCCACCGAGCTTACCGCGAAAAATTTCGCCTTGAGGGAAGCCTCCGGCCATCCAGAACAGCGGCGCGCGCACGGCAAGGTTCCACGGCGCCGAGGCCAGAACTGCGGAGTAGCGAGGGTCGGCATCGTCGATGCACAGGTCGTCCGGCAAACCCGCGATCTGTGCACCGCATTTCAGGCCGGCCCAGTGCGGAGCGCTCGCGAAGGTTTGCTTGGCGAACGCGTAGTAGCCGGGCAAGTGTTCGTCATCCGCATCGAGAAAGCACAGGATGTCGCTGGCGGCTGCCGCCGCACCGAAGTTGCGGGACTGTGCCGGGCCGCCACGGGTGAGCACACCGATGGCGCGCACGCGCGCGTCGCGTTGCACGAACTGCTGGGCGAGTTGCAGGCTGGCGTCGCTGGAGGCGTCGACTACCACCAGGAGTTCGTCCAGTTCGGGTTGGTTCAACGCGGATTGCATGGCGCGTGCCAGGGTATCGGCGTTGTTGTGGCAAGGAATGATGGTTGCCAGCGTGAGCGGAGAGGGGAGTGGTGTCATGCGTCAAGCGGTGAGGTGAGCGGAGAGGGGGAATGGGCGGCGAATTGCCTGAGCCCTGCCGTGCGGATCTCTGCTGAGGGCGTGGTTGCTCGCAAGCCGAAGCCTGGCTGAAGGGGAGAAGCGTATTTTTATTGTGCTTGCGGGGCTATCGGCGTATTCCGGACTACCGCTCAGAAATTTCGGAACCTTATCGAGGCGGAAGAGCCGCGCCGGATTGGTCCTTCTACTTCGAATGATTCATTCGGATGCCAGATTATCCAGAAAAAAGTGAATTTTCTTGAGTTTTAAATTTTATAAAAAATAATCAGTAATCCATATAAAAAAATAGAGACAGCAGAGGATTCGTTATCCAATAAATACAAGACAAATTGTTACGTTTTTCCTGTTCGACGACGTCATAATCCCGCGCCTTGCCTCGCCACAGGGCGGAGGCGTTGGCAACTCACGGCAGTGCCAGGTCAATCAGCTCGACAGGTTCTTGCTGTCGCATGCCATCGGCATGGCCGCAGCCATACGGCATTGCCGCCTGTCCGACAGAGTGGCCGCCGTCGTTCATCAAAGGAGAAGTCCATGGGGGAACTCGACCTGTCGCGTCGCAGTTTTCTGAAGGCCAGCGTGCTTGCGGGCGTATCGGTGTATATCGCGCCGATAGGCAGCCGCGCGTTCGCAGCCTTGTTCGAAGAAAAGATACTCACGCCGGTGCAATGGGATGCTGCAAACGGCCAGGCAAAATTTCGCATTGACGGTATCGCCAAGGTGACCGGCGCGAAAGTGTTCGCCCGCGACATCCGCGCCACCCACATGCTGCATTGGCCGCAACAGCAGGCGCACGCATTCATCTTGCGCGCGACCCGCGCTGACCGGCTTTATGAAGGTTTCGATCTGGCGTTGCTGGGCGACGGGTTGAAGCCGGATCGCATCGTGAGCGCCGACGATCTCGAGCGCGACGGCCTGGCCTTCCCCACCTTCTATGGCGACGACATGCTGCTGCCGGCCGGAAAGACACCAGCATATCTTGGCCAGGCGGTCGCGATCTTGATCTATCACGACTTTGCGCGCTTTCGCTTTGCGAAGGACAAGCTCAAATTCCACGACGAGATCATTCGTTACGGCGCACAGACCGGGCCGCTGGAGCGCGATCCGTGGGGCACGTTCCGCTTCGTGCGGGTGGGCGGCAAAACGCCGTATGACGACGATACCTTCTCCAGCCTGAAAGACGCACCGGTGTTTCCGGGCATGATGCGCAAACATCAGCCGGTGTGGCCCGACGGCAAGGAGCACGGCAAGCTCGACGAACAGGGCATGTTCCACGCCGGGCAGATAGAGCAGGCACTGGATCGTCCGTCAGCGGACTGGCTCGTGATGGAGCGCGAGTACAACACGCAGTCCATCGACACCGCCGCGCTCGAACCCGACAACGCGAACTGCTGGTACGACAGCGCGACGCAATCGCTGCACATGGTGGTGCCGACCCAGGCGCCGCTGGAAGTGGCGCAAAGCGCGGCGGCCATGGTCGCGAAGTGCGCGTTTGCGGTGAAGAACCTGTTCGTGCATCCGTGCTACACGGTGGGCTACGGCTCAAAAGATCACTTCAATGTGCCGTTCTACGGTCTGGTGACCGCGCTGTATGCGCAAGGGCGGCCGGTGCGTCTTGCCAATGATCGCTACGAGCAGTTCCAGACTTCGCTCAAGCGCCACGCGTTCAGAATGCAATACCGGATTGCGGTCGACAGGAAGACCGGTCTGCTGCAAGCGTTCAAGGCCGAGATGGAAGCAAACGGCGGCGGCCGCTGCAATTTCTCTCCGTCGGTGGCAATGGTCGGCGCGACCGCGGCTCAATCAATCTACTACTTCCCGAAGAGCGATCTCTCCGCTGTCGCGCTTGCCTCGCGCGCTATCGACGCCGGTTCCGCACGCGGCTACGGCACGCTGCAAAGCATGGCCGCGACCGAGATGATGATCGACGAGATCGCCGCGCAACTCGGCGTCGATCCGATTGCTTTTCGCCTGAAGAACGCGTTGCGTTCCGGCATGAAAAATACCCAGGGCGCAGTGCCGGCCGGCGCGCTTCGCGTGGATGAGGTGTTGCAAAAGGCGCAGCTGCATCCGCTGTGGGTGAATCGTGCGAAAAACAAGCTCGAATTCGAACTCGCGCATCCGGGTAAGCGCTATGGCGTCGGCTTCGCGTGCGTGCAAAAAGACTTCGGCACCGGCGCGGAAACCTCGTTTGCGAAGGTCGAATTCACCGCCGACGGCAAGATCAGCCTGCATCACACGGCGGCTGAAATCGGCACGGGTATGTCCACATCGCAAGCGATTGCAGTTGCAAAGTGGCTCGGCATGCCGGCCACCGAGGTGCGCGTCGCGGTGACCGACTGGTCCGACCTGCCGGTCGTCACCAGCGGGGACCCGTACCTGATGTCGCAGGCGGAGCAGGACAAGCTGTCGGCCAATCCGCGCTGGTCGCCGGGTTATGCGTCGCCGTCGAGCGCGACGAATTCGGCGTTCTACTTCACCCACAGCACGCGCGAAGCGGCGCGAGTCGTCTTCACCCACGGTTTATGGCCGGCGGCGCTGGCGCTGTGGACCCAAGGTCCGGGTGGCGGTCAGGCGGCGCCGCTGGTGGTGCGCATCGAGGATGCGCGCTGGCGCGACGGCAAGCTGTCGGCGGCGGGACTCGAAGCGCTGCCGTTTGAACAGCTCGCGAAGAAAGCGCATGAGCTCGGCCTTGTGACCGGCGCGACCGTACACGTGTTCAACCGCTGGCAATGGGCGGAGTCGGAGTTCGAGATCGACGGCAAGATCGAGCGTCTGCCACTCGACGGCCTGTCGCTGCGCTATGGCGAGAACGCCGCCGCCGACAAGAAGCAACTGCAGACCACGCCGAACCACTACCGCGTGCTTAACCGCAAGCGCGTTTTCATTCCACCGGTGCAGCGCAATAACGCCGCGGTCACGTACTACAGCGCGGTCGGCACCCTCGTCGAACTCGCGGTGCATGAAGCGAGCGGCAAGGTCGAACTGTTGACGCATCACTCGATCATGGAATGCGGCAATCAGATTTCGCCACAACTGGTATCGGGCCAGTTGCAGGGCGGCCTGGCAATGGGCATTGGCCACGCGCTGCACGAATACTTGCCGCTCTATGAAGACGGTCCCGGCAATGGCACGTGGAATTTCAACCGCTACCGCTTGCCGCGCGCCAAGGACGTCGCCGTCTGGACCCAGACCGGCGAAGTGCTGCCGCCGTTGAGCGAGACCGATCCCCCCAAGGGCATTGCCGAAGTGGTGATGATTCCGGTGGTGGGCGCCATCGTGAACGGCATCGCGCATGCCATTGGACATCGTTTTACTGACCTGCCGGTCACCCCGCAAAAAATTCAGGAGGTGCTCGCATGACGGCCCCTAATCAAACTACAGATCTGGCAGCGGGTGCTGCTGCAAATGCCGAAACCGGCGCACATGGCAAGCCACGAGGCAACGCCGCAACCGCGCCGGCGCTCGGGCAGCCGTTGCTGCCATGGCGCGCGCAATCGGTTTCGCTGAAGGTGAACGGCCAGGCGGTCGGCCCGCTGCAGGTACCGGCCGGTCTGATGATGATCGACTTCCTGCACGAGTATCTCGACCTGACCGGCTCGCGCCTGGGCTGCGGTCAGGGCATCTGCCACGCGTGCGTGGTGATTCTGGACAAGCCGGACGGCACGAGCGAAGAAGTCCGTACCTGCATCACCGGCGCGAATTTTTTCGACGGCAAATCGATTCGCACGGTCGAAGGCCATGCTCAGCGCAACCAGGACGGCGAAGTGGTGGCGCTGTCACCGATCCAGCAGAAGTTTCTCGAGCACTTCAGTTTTCAGTGCGGCTACTGTACGCCGGGTTTTGTCAACGCGGCGACTGTGCTGATCGAGCGTCTCGAGCGGCAGCCGGTTGCCAGGAACCGGGTGGAGGAGACCATCACCGAAGCGCTCAACGAGCATATCTGCCGCTGTACCGGCTATGTGCGTTACTACGAGGCGGTGAAGGACGTCGTGCTGACGATGCCGGGACTCGTGAAGGATGCCGCATGACCACGCGCTTTCTGACCGTGCGCCGCGTTGCGCTGATATTGAGCGTGTCGTTGCTGGCCGCGTGTGGCGGGCAGCATGACGATACCGTGGGAGCCAACCCGAGCGCTCCTGCCGCCCCAGCCGCTCCTGGTGTGGCGACGCCCGCCGCTGCGGATCAGCTTGCGCGGGGCCGCTATCTCGTCAAGGCTGCCGATTGCGCAGCCTGCCATACGTCCGCCGATGGCGCGCCGTTCGCCGGCGGCGTGAAACTGGTATCGCCGTTCGGCTCGTTCTACGGCACGAATATCACGTCGGATAAGGACCACGGTATCGGTAAATGGAGCGCCGGCGATTTCTACAAGGCGTTGCACGACGGCGTATCGCCGCGCGGCCAGCTCTATCCGGCAATGCCGTACACCTCGTACCGGCAGCTCTCGCGTGCCGATACGGATGCCATGTACGCGTGGTTGACGGCCCAGAAACCCGCGGCAGTCGCGAACCGCGAGCCCGAGCTGTCGTTTCCGTTCAACCTGCGTTTCGCGGTGCGTTTCTGGGATGGCCTGTTCCTGAAGGACGCGCTGCCGGATGCATCGAAAGGTCAGAGCGCCGACTGGCAGCGCGGCCGCTATCTGGCCAATGCATTGGGTCACTGCGCCGAATGTCATACGCCGCGCGGCAAGTTCGGTCAGCTCGATCAGGCGCTGCCGTTGACGGGCGGCGCGCTTGGCCGCGTCGTAGCGCCTGACATCACGCCGCAAGGACTCGCGGCACGCGGCTGGACGGCGGCAGATCTGCAGACGTTCTTCGCCACCGGCATTGCTCCGCAAGGTTCGGCGTTCAGCGAGATGTATCCGGTCGTGCATCTGAGCAGCCAGTATCTGAATCATGACGATCTGCGCGCGATGTCGACGTATCTGCTCGGCGACCATCCGCCGGCACCGCAAGCGTTGCAATCAATCTCCGCGGATGCCGCGCAACTGGCGGCCGGACGCAATCTCTATCTGGCTGTTTGCGCGGGCTGTCACGGCCGCGATGGCGAGGGCAAACCGCACGTCGCAGTGCCGATGAGCGGCAACTCGACGGTGCGGCAGAGCGATCCGCACAACCTGATCGTTGCGATGCTCGACGGTATCGAGGCGCAGGACTTTCCTGGCGTCGAACGCATGCAGGGTATGCCGGGTTTCGCCGGCCAACTCGACGACACAGAACTTGCACAACTGGCGAGTTATCTACGCGCAACGTGGGGCGGTCAATCTGCAGATGTCACGGCCGATGCTGTGAAGACCTTACGATAAAAAGTTCGGCGTCGACTCGACACCGAGCTTAACGAAGGCTTACGAACGGCCGGCACCTCGCAAGGAGGGGCGGCCGTTTGTCCATCCGATGAAACTCACACGCCGCGATGTGCTCAAACGCTTTCCAGAGGGCTAGCCTCACTCACGGAGAAGCTGATGACCAATCGCGCGACACTTATCCTTCCGCATCACCGCTATTCTCATTCGATCGGCGCGCCGCTCGCCTGCGTGCAGGGCACCGTCACTCGTGTGTTCGACGGGCCGGAGAATCACCACGGCGCAAATCACCAGCAGTTCGTGATCAAGATCGACAAGGTCGTGAAGTTCGAAGGCGGCACTGAAAATCTGGTGGGCACACTCGTATTCGTTGCGGTCCGCTTCGGCGACGACGAGGGGCTCGCGCATGAAATTCCCAACCTGCAAGCAGGGCAACCAATCGAAGCACAGGGCGAATACATTCCTGACGCGCAGGCCTATCCGACTCAGGACAACCAGAACCCGGTGCTGGCTGTGCTGCACTTTACCCATCATCCGGTGGGCTACGTGCTCTACCAGGGCCAGTACTACAGTTGACGGGCGTTGGGCTCTGCTCAAGTCCCGTACTCGTCATTGATCTTCCTTTTCACGCGCCTTGTCCCGGGAATCGCGACGCGATTCAAGTTTTGACAATCATGTGCCGTTAAAACAAACGTTGTCGGGTTGTATCCGGGGAAGGCGCCGTGTCAGACAGTGCGCCGTTGTCCTGTAACGCCGCGCCTGCGAGGCGCGGGCGTTCATCAGTCGACAGCGCGCAGCCATCGACCGTCCTTCGTCGGGTCTCGCAATACCCGTACGTAAGGGATGTATCAGAGTGTTCGGACGCATGCGTTTTTTGTCCGGGCCCCTTTACAATTCCGCTTGAATTTTAATCCTCTGTCTGGCCCCTTTTGCGACAGATCGGCCCACCAGGAGCCGTTTTCGCGGGGGCGCCACGCAGATGGCGCAGCACGGGTGCTAGCCGCAACGAGGCGGTCGCTCCGGTCGCGAGATAGCAGCGCGTCGCAAGACAGCGCGCATCGGAGGCGACGCGAGAAACATCCGGGCTCGCCAATAAAAAGCAGGAGTCGAATATGTTGAGAGGTCGTTTCGACAGGACACTGATGGCCAGTGTCGCAGGGGTCTGGGTCGCAGTGGCAATGAGCGGTTGTGTGAACGTGGCGCAGCAGCAGGGCAGCCAGGCGGGTGTGGCGGCATCTGGGGTACCGGCGGCTTCGGCGGCTTTGGCGGCCTCGGCACCAGTGGGTGCAGCCTCGGGTGTGGCCGCGGCGGGTTCGCAGCAGATGTCTTTGGACGGTAAGCCGCTCGCGTTGAAGAAGGCGCCGCCACTGGTTTATCGCGTGCGGCGTGGCGACACGCTGGGCCGCATCGCACAGCATCATCACTGCAGCGTCAAAGATCTGATGGCCTGGAACAGGCTCAAGCCGTCGACCCGGCTCAAGCTCGGACAGACGTTGCGCGTCGCTTCACCGGAAACGGTTCGCGAGGTGAATGCCGCAGCCGCTGCTGCCAAGGCTGCTTCAGCGGCTACTGCCACTACTGCGGCCACTTCTGCGCCTGTGGTCAGTGCGCCGGGTGTCGCGGCCGCGAATGCAGGTGCATCGACATCCTCATCCGTGGCTGGCGGCGCGTCTGTGTCCCCGGCGCCTGATGCCGCTGAAACGCGTCAGGTCGACGCCGCCCTCACACGTCATGCGAAAGGCGTGACGCTCGCGTGGCCGGCACAAGGCAACGTGGTGCAAGGCTTCCAGCCGGGCGAAACCCGTGGCATCGAAATTGGCGGCAAGCCTGGGGACCCGGTGCGCGCCGCGGCGGACGGCAAGGTCATGTATGCGGGCACCGGGCTCAATGAGTACGGCAGCCTGATCATCGTGCAGCACAACAAGGACTTTCTGACGGCCTACTCGCATAACCGCAAGCTGCTGGTCAAGACCGGCGATATCGTGCGGCAAGGCCAGGAAATTGCCGAGATGGGCGATGAGAATAACTCACGCGTATCGGTGCTATTCGAGTTGCGCCACGATGGCAAGCCGATCGACCCGATGCCTTATTTGCCCGGCAAGCAAAGCTAGCAGCGTTGGCGAAAGCAGCAAACGGCGGGGTCTTTGCGGACGCCCGCCGCCTTCGTCAGAACGTGTCGCCCGGCACCCGCACCCAGCCTTCCATCAGCACGCGCGCGCTGCGGCTCATGACGGCTTTTTTCACCACCCACTCTTCGTCAATCTGACGGGCCTCTGCGCCCACCCTCAAGGTGCCGGACGGATGCCCGAAGCGCACCGCATTGCGCTCGCCGCCCCCCGCGGCAAGATTCACCAGCGTGCCGGGAATCGCGGCGGCCGTGCCGATCGCCACCGCCGCCGTGCCCATCATGGCGTGATGCAGCTTGCCCATGGACATGGCGCGCACCAGCAGGTCGATCTCGGCTGCGCTCACCGGTTTGCCGCTGGAGGCGAGGTAGTCGGCCGGCTTCGCGACGAACGCGATTTTCGGTGTGTGCTGCCGCGTTGCGATCTCATCAATATGTTTGATCAGGCCCATGCGCAGCGCGCCGTGAGCGCGAATGGTCTCGAACTTCGTCAACGCCTTTTCGTCACCGTTGATGGCGTCCTGCAGTTCCGTGCCCGTGTAGCCAATCGCGTCCGCGTTCACGAAGATGGTCGGGATGCCTGCATTGATCATGGTGGCCTTCAGGGTGCCGATGCCCGGCACGTCGAGATCGTCGACCAGCTTGCCGGTCGGGAACATCGCACCGCCTGCGCCTTCTTCCTCGGCGGCCGGATCCATGAATTCGAGCTGGACCTCGGCGGCAGGGAAGGTCACGCCGTCAAGCTCGAAGCCGCCGGTTTCCTGCACGGCGCCGTTACTGATGGGTACATGCCCGATGATCGTCTTGCCGATATTGGCCTGCCAGATCCGCACGGCCACTACGCCATTTTCCGGCACGCGGCTCGGGTCGACGAGTCCCGCGCTGATCGCAAAAGGTCCCACGGCGGCGGAAAGGTTGCCGCAATTGCCGCTCCAGTCCACGAACGCCTTGTCGATGGCGACCTGGCCGAACAGATAGTCGACGTCGTGATCGGGCTTGCTGCTCTTCGCGACGATCACGGTCTTGCTGGTGCTCGACGTAGCGCCGCCCATGCCGTCAATCTGTTTCCCATAAGGATCGGGGCTGCCGATCACGCGCAACAGCAGCGCATCGCGCGCGGCGCCGGGCACTTGAGCCGGTTCGGGCAAGTCTTGCAGGCGGAAAAACACGCCTTTGCTGGTGCCGCCACGCATATAGGTAGCGGCAATCTTGATCTGGGGTACGTGGGCCATGAAAAATTTGTCCTGGTAAGACTGGGGCGATACGTTGGCGTATCGCCCGAACCCGGGTGCCGTTAAGCCGCCTTCGACGACTCGAGGAAATCCTGCGCAAACCGCTGCAGCACGCCGCCCGCTTCGTAAATAGACACTTCTTCCGCGGTATCGAGCCGGCACGTCACCGGCACGTCCACGCGCTCGCCGTTCCTGCGATGAATCACGAGCGTGAGGTCGGTGCGCGGCTTGCGCTCGCCGATTACGTCGAAGGTTTCCGTGCCGTCAATGCCGAGCGTCAAGCGGTTCACGCCGGGCTTGAACTCCAGCGGCAGCACGCCCATGCCGACCAGGTTGGTGCGGTGAATCCGTTCGAAGCCTTCGGCAACAATCGCTTCTGCGCCGGCGAGGCGCACGCCCTTGGCCGCCCAGTCGCGTGACGAACCCTGGCCGTAGTCGGCCCCGGCAATCACGATCAACGGCTGCTTGCGCTCCATATAGGTTTCGATCGCTTCCCACATGCGCGTGACCTTGCCTTCAGGTTCGATGCGCGCGAGCGACCCGGCCTTGACCTTGCCATCCTCCAGCACCATTTCGTTTTTCAAGGTCGGGTTGGCGAAGGTGGCGCGTTGCGCCGTCAGGTGATCGCCGCGGTGAGTGGCGTACGAATTGAAGTCCTCTTCCGGCAAGCCCATTTTCGCCAGATATTCGCCCGATGCGCTATCCGCGAGGATGGCGTTGGACGGCGACAGATGGTCGGTGGTGATGTTGTCGCCGAGCACAGCCAGGGCACGCATACCCTTGAGCGAACGCTCCCCAGCCAGCGCCCCTTCCCAATACGGCGGGCGGCGAATGTAGGTGCTCATTGGACGCCAGTCGTACAGCGGATTAGCGTGCTCGCCGGTCGCGGCGCTGAGTGCGAACATCGGTTCGTACACTTTGCGGAACTGCTCCGGCTTCACGCTGGAGGCCACGATAGCGTCGATCTCTTCGTCGGTTGGCCAGATGTCCTTCAGCATGACCGGCTTGCCGTCTGCATCCGTGCCTAGCACGTCCTTCTCGATGTCGAAGCGGATCGTCCCCGCAATCGCATAGGCCACCACCAAGGGCGGCGAAGCCAGGAAGGCCTGCTTTGCATACGGATGAATCCGGCCATCGAAATTGCGGTTGCCGGACAGCACGGCCGTCGCATACAGATCGCGCTCGACAATCTCCTTTTGAATCACCGGGTCGAGTGCGCCGGACATGCCGTTGCACGACGTGCACGCGTACGCCACCACGCCAAAACCGAGTTGTTCGAGTTCCGGCAACAGCGTGGCTTCCTCCAGATACAGCGTCACCGCCTTGGAGCCCGGCGCCAGGGAGCTCTTCACCCACGGCTTGCGCGTGAGGCCGCGCTGGTTCGCGTTGCGCGCGAGCAGGCCGGCGGCAATCATGTTGCGCGGGTTGTTGGTGTTGGTGCAACTCGTGATGGCCGCAATGATGACCGCGCCATCCGGCATCAAGCCCGGCTCGTTCTCGACCTTGCCGCTGATGCCGCGCGAGGCCAGTTCCGACACCGGCAGACGGCGATGCGGATTCGACGGACCCGCGAGCGTACGCACCACGCTCGACAGATCGAACTTCAGTACGCGCTCATATTCGGCGTTGCGAAGGCTATCGGCCCACAGACCGGTTTCCTTCGCGTAGCGCTCCACCAGTTTGACGAGTTCGTCATCGCGGCCGGTGAGCTTGAGGTATTTGATGGTCTGTTCGTCGATATAGAACATTGCCGCCGTTGCGCCGAATTCAGGCGCCATGTTGGCGATAGTCGCACGGTCGCCGAGCGTCAGGTTCGCGGTACCTTCGCCATAGAACTCCAGGTACGCGCCGACCACTTTCTCCTTGCGCAGGAATTCGGTGAGCGACAGCACCACGTCGGTGGCCGTAATGCCCGGACCGGGTTTGCCGCTCAGTTGAACGCCCACTATGTCCGGCAGCCGCATATACGAAGCGCGCCCCAGCATCACGCTCTCCGCTTCGAGACCCCCCACGCCGATTGCGATCACGCCGAGCGCATCCACCATTGGTGTATGTGAATCAGTGCCGACGAGCGTATCCGGAAACGCGACGCCGTCCTTCACCTGCACGACCGGACTCATCCGTTCGAGGTTGATCTGATGCAGGATGCCGTTGCCCGGCGGAATGACGTCGACGTTCTTGAACGCCTTCTTGGTCCAGTTGATGAAGTCGAAGCGGTCTTCGTTACGGCGGTCTTCGATTGCGCGGTTCTTGCTGAACGCGTCCGGATCGAAACCGCCGCACTCGACGGCGAGCGAGTGGTCGACCACCAGTTGCGTCGGCACGACCGGGTTGACCATGGCCGGGTCGCCACCTTGCGCGGCGATCGCATCGCGCAGGCCGGCGAGGTCGACCAGCGCGGTCTGGCCAAGAATGTCATGACACACCACGCGCGCCGGAAACCACGGGAAATCCAGCTCGCGTTTTCGTTCGATGATCTGCTTGAGCGACGCGTCGAGCGTCTCAGGATCGCAGCGGCGCACGAGGTTTTCGGCCAGCACGCGCGAGGTGTACGGCAACGTTTCGTACGCGCCCGGCTGGATGGCATCCACGGCGGCACGCGTGTCGAAGAAATCCAGCTTCGTGCCAGGCAGGGGCTTGCGGTTTGCAGTGTTCATGGCTTGGAACAGACTCAGGGGACAAACTTGGGAGGAACTGCGTGGAACCACAGTATGGGTAAAGATTTTATCCGCATCGGGCTAGCGACAGGCAATAGGCCGGATGGCCTGGGAAAATTCCCGTCGCCATCCGCCGCAGCCTTGACCCGGTGTGGCGCGGGCGGGTTGCCGCGCGGCCGGGTCAAGGTTTTGTCTCATCGCAGCGCGCTGACGGCCAACGACGGAGCGGAAACGCGCACGCCTTACACGCGTTTGGCAAGCGGCACGAACGGCAGGTCGTCCGGACCGGTGTAATTTGCACTCGGCCGGATGATCTTGTTGTCGACGCGCTGTTCGATGATGTGCGCGGCCCAGCCGGCCGTGCGCGCGATCACGAAAACGGGCGTGAACATCGCGGTCGGCACGCCCATCATGTGATACGACACGGCGCTGAACCAGTCCAGGTTCGGGAACATCTTCTTCGCGTCCCACATCACCGTTTCGAGGCGCTCGGCGATGTCGAACAGCTTCGTGCTGCCGGCTTCTTTCGAGAGCTTCTTCGCCACGTCCTTGATCACCTTGTTGCGCGGGTCGGAGATCGTGTACACCGGATGACCGAAGCCGATCACGACTTCCTTGTTCTCGACGCGGCGGCGGATGTCCGCTTCGGCCTGATCGGGCGTCTGGTAGCGCGACTGGATCTCGAACGCCACCTCGTTCGCGCCGCCATGCTTGGGCCCGCGCAGCGCGCCGATTGCGCCGGTCAGGGCCGAGTACATGTCCGAGCCCGTGCCGGCAATCACACGGCCGGTAAAGGTCGACGCGTTGAATTCGTGTTCGGCATACAGGTTCAGCGACGTATGCATCGCCTCGACCCACGACTGCGACGGCTCGACGCCATGCAGCAGATGCAGGAAGTGGCCGCCGATCGAATCGTCGTCGGTCTCGACCTCGATGCGTTTGCCGTTGTGCGAGTAGTGATACCAGTAGAGCAGCATCGAACCCAGCGAGGCCAGCAGCCTGTCGGCGATATCGCGGGCGCCCGGCAGGTTGTGGTCGTCCTTTTCGGGCAACACGGTGCCGAGCACCGAGACGCCGGTGCGCATCACGTCCATCGGGTGCGCTGCGGCCGGAATCCATTCGAGCGCCGCCTTCACGTTCGCGGGCAGGCCGCGCAGCGCCTTGAGTTTCGTCTTGTAGGC
>NZ_DASXHA010000013.1:0-103126 GCF_036488795.1 Paraburkholderia sp. | reverse complement strand
CACGTTGCCCGCCGTGGATGCACTGCCGGCCGGCCGGATCATTGTGCCGCTGGCGTTGTGGCAGGCCGGGCGTGAAGCGTTGACGGCGTCGCGCAGCGCCGCGGACATCGGCGTGTGGCTCGCGGCGGATAGCGAACCGGCAGACATCGTGGCCGACTTCGACAGGGTCGCGCTGATTGCGGTGGATTTCCCGGTGTTTCGCGACGGCCGGGGCTACAGCATCGGGCGTCTGCTGCGCGAACGCTATGGCTACAAGGGCGAGCTTCGCGCGATCGGCGACGTGCTGCGCGATCAGCTGACGTTCATGTTCCGCTGCGGTTTCGACGCCTACGCGGTACGTGCCGACAAGGACCTTCACGACGCGCTGAAGGCGTTCGACGAATTCACCGTGCAGTATCAGGGCGCCGTGGATAATCCGGTGCCGCTGTTTCGCCGCCGAACGACTGCCTGCGTCGTCGAAACTGTGCAGCAGGCCGCAGCCGGGCGTAGCTCGCACTAGCAAGCACGACGCGACCCGGCAGATGCCCGACAAAGCGACATATCAAACAGGCATGGATCAGATGCCAACCTTGTATTTTTCATATGGGATGTGCGCTCCTAGACTTGCTACATCAGTCGCGGCCACCCGGTCCAACAGACTGGAGCACAGGAGCGTTTCAAATGATCAGCCTCACCCGGAACAAAAAGTCCGCGCTGTCCCGCCATGGCGATTCTTTCCTCGGGAGCGGCCACAGCGAAATGATTCGCCAGTTCACGCCGAACTGGTTTGCGATGACGATGGGTACCGGGATTCTCTTCCTGATCCTGCTGGCGGTACCCGTTGAAATCCCCGCGCGCCGGCAGATCGCAATGACCATATGGGCCGTCGACAGCACCCTGTTCTGCTGTTTCGCCGGGCTCTTCGCGGCTCGTTTCATCCGCTTTCCACAGACGATAGCGCCGCTTCTCGATCACCCGGTCCAGTCGATGTTTCTGGGCACCATTCCGATGGGACTGGTCCCGATCGTCAACGGACTGGCGATCTTCGGCCCAAGGCTGTTTGGTCCGACCGCACTCGAGGCCGCGCATTTGCTCTGGTGGCTGGACGCCGGGCTGGCATTGCTGGTTGCCTGTCTCGTGCCTTACCGCATGTTCACGAAGCAGCAACATTCACTCGAACAGGTCACCGCAATCTGGCTGTTGCCGCTGGTTGCGCCGGAAGTGACGGCGTCGAGCGCCGGCGTGCTTGCGCCGCACCTGCCGGTAGCCGCGGCTCAACTGATGGTCGCAACCGGCTACATCCTGTGGGCCATCTCGGTGCCGCTGGCGTTCTCTATTCTGACGATTGTGTTTCTACGCCTGGCCCTGCACAAACTACCGCATCGCGACATGGCAGCGTCGTCCTGGCTCACGCTCGGGCCGATCGGCACCGGCAGCCTTGGGATGCTGGTACTTGGCCAGGCCGCGCCCACGCTGTTCGCCGGTACGCCGCTCGCGCAGGCCGCAATCGCGGCCCGTGATTTCGGGCTGGTCGTCGGAGTGCTGTTATGGGGCGTGGGCATCTGGTGGCTGCTGATCGCGACGGTGCTGACCGTGCGCTATCAACGCGAAGGCATGACCTTCAATCTCGGATGGTGGGGCTTTACCTTTCCGATTGGCGTTTATGCCTCGGCTACCCTCACGTTGTATCGGCTGACGGCATTTGCCCCGTTTGCCGTATTCGGTACCGTGCTGGCGCTCGCGCTGCTCGGCTTCTGGCTGGTCGTCGTGACGCGCACGGTCAATGGGATGTTGCGAGGACATCTGTTTCATGCGCCTTGTCTGCAGCAGCCGAAAGCCGCGTAACCGCTTTGGGAATAAATGCCGCGCGTCGGTGTTCGCCTTTACGCCGACGCCCACACGGAAGATCAGGCAAAGCCGGGCGTCAGGGTGCCGGTCGTCAATGGAGCAGGGCAGAACGGAGTGTGGGAAGATGTGGCAGGCCGAAGACATCAGCATGGTAGCTGCACTGCACCGCAAAATCATGAGCTACGCAGGCAACCGCGCGATCGCACCGCCGTGGATTCGATAGCGATGAATTTCACCCATCTCCTTGCGTTCTATGAAGTAGCCCGTGCCGGTAGCGTGAGTGCCGGGGCGCTGCGACTCCACGTCAGTCAGCCCGCCGTGACACGGGAGATCCGCGATCTGGAGGACCGCCTTGGCATGGTGCTGTTCGACCGCCTGCCGCGTGGAGTGGCGCTCACGGAGGCTGGCGTGGTGCTGTTCGATTACGCAGAGCGCATTTTCACGCTAGCGGACGCTGCCGAGGGGCAGTTGAAGGAATTGGCCGGTCTTTCCGCCGGCTATATGAAGATCGGTGCAAGTGGCACGCTCGGGGTGTATTTTGTGCCCGACATGATCGCGCGGTTCAATGCGAACTTTCCGCGTGTCGCAATCGATCTGACAGTGACCAATACCGCAAGGGTAGAGGCTGGCTTGCGCGACCATACTTTCACGCTCGGGTTTGTGGAAGGCCCCTTCGATGACACGATCCTGGATGCGCGACCTATCGGTGCCGACGAGATAGCCGTCATTGCCGCTGCAGGCCATCCGGATGCCGGTCGTCGGTTGCGCGCGCAGGATCTGGTCGATCAGATCGTCATCATGCGCGAGCCTGGCTCCGGCACGCGCGCAATCGTGGAAGAAGCCTACGCCCGGATTGGTCTGAACATCCAGCCGCTCATGTCGGTGAGCGACACCGAAGCGATCAAACGCATGTTGCTGGCACAGCATGCGCTTGCGTACGTATCCGCGCTGAGCGTGAAGGATGAGTTGCGCCGCGGGGAACTGACCGTCATCGAAGTGGCGGATCTGCGGATTGAGCGGCCGCTGCACATGGTGTGGCTCAAGGGCCGCTCGCTTTCACCCAGCAGCGTGGCGCTGTTTGATCTTGTCGCGGCGACGACCGAGGCAGGACGGGAATGCCGGGATAGCCTCACTGGCCATCCGGTTCGCCGATAGGACTGCACGGCGAGGAACAACAAATCGGGGCGGGCTTTTGCCCTATGCATTGGACGGGCGCCGGGGGCGCGCAATCCGCTCGGTTGTGCGACGCGGCCCGGCCAATCCCGGTTGTTGGGTCCAGCGTCAAGACGGACCTTCGAACGTCGGCTCCATTCGAGTAACGGCCCTCTGGCGGCGCGATCATCGCGCTTCAGCTAGCTCAGGAGTCTCGATGCCGTCCGGACGACTTCATCGACGAACACCTTGACCATGGGATGGTTGCGCTCGCCGCGACGATAAGCGACGTAGATTTTGCGGCGAACCTCGGGCCTCAGCTTTATCCATGCCACGCCGCGCGGCGAGCGTAGCATCCTGAGTCCGGGTGCGAGCGACACCGAGCAACCGGAGGCGACCATCGCTTCGACCATCTCTGATCCGCGGCATTTGGCGTTGGTCAGCGGCTCAAATCCGGCGCGGCGGCATAAATCGGCAACGAAGCTGCCGAAGGGTCCCCTCCTGGATTCCATTGCCCACGTTTCGTCTCTGAGATCGACCAGGCTAAGCGATGGCTTTTTGCTCAGCGGGTGCTCGGTCGAGACCGTCACGTACCACACATCCTCGGCCAGCGGCACAACCGTGACGTGTTCCCGGTTATCGCCCGCGACAATCGAGAGATCGTCAATCAAGGCGATGTCCGTTCTCCAGGACCGCAGGGCCGCCACCCCGTCAATCGCCTCCAGTTCTTCGATGGCGATCTCCATGCGCGGAAACGCGTGCCGCAGCGCCTTGACCGTGTCAGGGAGTACCACCGACGCAATCGACGGAAACGCGGCGACGCGCAGCTCGCCGGCTATCTCACGCCGAAGCTCTGCCATTTCCGAGCGAGCCTCGTCAATCACGACCATTAGCCGCTCGGCGTGCGCCACCAGCGCGTGGCCTGCCGGAGTAAGCCTGACCCCACGGCCGATACGTTCCGTAAGCTTGACGCCGGCCTCTTCTTCCAGTTGTGCGATCTGCTGTGACACCGCCGAAGGCGTCAGGAACAGAGCCTCAGCGGCGGCGGCCATCGTGCCGCCTCGCGCCAGCTCCAGGAGCGCCCGCAGTCGACCGACTTCCAAAGTACGTGCCTCCTGAAAGAAAGCGGGTTGATTCAACAGAATCACTAATGTATTTGATAAGAAACGATAAGTATACGTAAGCATATTTGCCGCCTACGATTGAATCGTCTAACAGCGCCAGAGAACAGCCGCGAGACACATGCGCAGCGCCGCGTCTGGCCAACTGCGTCACTGGTAAGCAATTTCTTGGAGCATATTATGTTTGCCTTCCTTCTCACACGAATTGGCCTCTGGTTCGAGCGCGCCGAACAACGCCTCAATGACGAGTATCTGGCGGGCGCGCGAGACCTTGCCGAGCTCGAACGGCGCATGCGCTCGCTGGAAAGCCGCTGCTGATGGAGGTCATGCCGCCGCGACCACAGGACCAAAGGACCGAAGCGTACGCTGCAGCAACCCTTGCGGTCACCGACGATTTCCGCGCCCGCCGTAATCCGCAAGCTGCCGGTCGCACGCTGAGGCGGCAGCCGTCCGCAACGGGTGGAAAGCACTCATTGGTTCCGGTTGCCAAGCAGGTTCGCTGCTGCAGTTGAGGCACGCCTGCCGCACCTCCTGATTGCCGCCGTCCCACGCATCGAATCGGCTCGCAATGCCGCTCAGGTCTCGACCGTCACCCGATGCATTTCGCGCCGTTCGCCGTGGTAGTCGTTGATCGGCAGATGCTGGGTGCTGCGGTTGTCCCAGAAGGTCACCGTGCCCGGCGCCCAGCGGACGCGGCACGTGAACGCCGCCTGCGTAGCGTGCTGGAACAGGTACTCGAGCAGGGGACGGCTCTCTTCGACCGTCATGCCCTTGAAATGCGTGGTGTAGGTCGAATTCACGTAGAGCAGCTTGCGGCCGGTTTCCGGATGGACGAACAGCACCGGATGCTCACCGCTTCTGTTGACGAGTCGAAGTGGCTCGAACGGTCGGCCGGTCGCCGGGTCTACTTCTGGAACCGGTGTCTCGTGAATTGCGGTGAGGCCGTCGAGCATTGTCCTCATCGCAGCGGAGAGCGCGTCATGGGCTGCGTACATGTTCGCGAACAGCGTGTCGCCACCTCGCCTGGGCGTGTCGATCGCGTAGAGGACCGAACCGAGCACGGGCCGCGTCAGGAAGGTCACGTCCGAATGCCACTTCTCACCGAACACACGGTGGTCGTCCTTCTCCTTGACGACGCGCAGCACTTCGGGATGCCCGTCGAGCGGCTTCGCGAGGATGTACGGATGAATATGCAGTGGACCAAATTGCCGCGCGAAATTCTTATGCTGATCGAGCGTAAGCCGCTGATCGCGAAACACGATCACCTGATAGTCGAATAGCGCGCAGCGCACCGCGACGAACGCATCCGGTGCCAGCGGCACCGACAGGTCGATGTCGAGAATTTCGGCGCCCAGCGCGCCAGTCATCGGTTCGATTCTCATCTTCTGTCTCCAGTGCAGCGGCCACTACAGCCGGCCGGCTTCGATGATCCGCTGCAGGAACACACGGGTGCGTTCGTTGCGCGGCTCGTCGAAGATCTGTTGCGGCGGCCCTTCCTCATGAACACGGCCTTCGTAGAGGAAGCATACTTTGCTCGCGACTTCGCGCGCGAACACCATTTCGTGCGTGGCGAGCAGCATCGTCATACCTTCGGCGGCGAGGTCTCGCACCATGCGCAATACCTCGGACACCAGTTCGGGATCGAGCGCCGACGTGATCTCGTCCAGCAACAACAGCATTGGCCCCATCGCTAACGCACGCACGATAGCGACGCGCTGCTGCTGGCCGCCGGATAGCCGGTCCGGGTAGGCGTTCGCCTTATGCTCGAGGCCGATCCGCTTGAGCAGCTTCAGTGCATTCGCTTCCGCTTCCTGACGATCCATGCCGAGCACGCGGATCGGCGCGAGCGTCACGTTGGCGAGCACCGTCATATGCGGAAAAAGATTGAAGCTTTGGAACACGATGCCGATATCGCGGCGCAGCGCGTCGACGTCGACGCCCGCGCCAGTCATCCGATCGCCGTGAATACGGATCTCGCCGCCATCGATCTGCTCGAGGCCATTGATACAGCGCAGCAGCGTGGACTTGCCGCAGCCGGACGGCCCGATCAGGCACACCACCTCATGTTCGTCCACGTCGAGTCGCAGCCCGTCGAGCACGGTATGCTCCCCGTAGCGCTTGCGGATATCGGCGATCTCGATCAGCCGCATAGGTGTCTCACATGCTGCCGGCGAGGCGGCGTTTTTCGATCAGCCGGTCGACGAGGCGCGTCTGCGGGATCGTGATTACGATGAAAATGATGGCCACCGTCGACACCGCCGACAGGTTGAAATGATTGCTCGCGATGATCTTCGCCTGGTTGAACGAGTCCATCGAACCGATGATGTTCACGAGCGCGGTGTCCTTCTGCAAGCTGATGAACTGGTTCAGCAATGGCGGGATCATCCGGCGCACGGCTTGCGGGATCACGATGAAGCGCAGCGTTTGCGCATAGGAGAGCCCAAGCGAGCGTGACGCCGCGGTCTGGCTCCAGTGAATGCTTTCGATGCCGGCGCGGTAAATCTCCGCGACATACGAACTCGACGTCAGCGTCAGCGCGATGATCGCGAACGACTCGGGCGACAGGTCTTTCAGAACCGGTAGGCCGGTCAGCGAGATGCCGAAGCCTACCAGGTAGATCGTGATGATCGCGGGCAAGCCGCGGAATATGTCGATGTACGTGACGGCCAGCACACGGATCGGACGGCCTGCGGGTCCCGGCGTCATCCGTGCGATCGCGGCGGCCAGACCGACGATCAGCACCAGCACTTCAGCCACCATGAAAATATGGATGTTGGTCCAGAACGCCTTGACGACGAGCGGCATCGTTTCGACCATCAGCGGCAGCTGGAAGAACGTGCGGCTGACAGCGAGATCGTTCGCGATCAGGAACTGGATGAAACCGAGCATGACCAGCAGCGAGACTGCGAGTCCGGCCGAGGTCCACATGTCGCTGCGCGAAGCGGACGCCGCGGTGCGCGCCGCGGCCAGTTCGCCGCTGGCGACAGCGCGGCGTGCGCGCTGCGCGGCACGCAGGCTGCGTAGCGCCGGAACCAGCGGATACAGCCCACCGACGCCGAGCAGTACCAGCAGCGCGTCCGATCCCTTGCCCGTCACGCTGAGCGATGCCAGGGCCACGCGCAGATCGGAGAGCGTACGCCAGAAGCAGGCCACGACCAGCAACGCGAACACGGTGACGACCAATGCGCCCCGCGTGGTGTCTTTGGGCGGAGCGCGAAAGTGCCAGTAACGGTCTTTGTCTGCGGCCTGCAGTTCAAGCGGTTGTTGCATGCGAGCGACGCGGCCTTATGGCTTGAAGTAGGGGATTTGGGTCGGATCCTGGCCCCATGCCGCCGCGAGGTACTTCTGCGTCAGCATTTTCAGTGTGCCGTCATCGGCCATTGACTTGATGATGCGGTTCAGATCCGCCGAGTTTGCCGATCCCTTCGGATAAATCGCGCCGTATTTCTCACCGGTCGTGTACTGGCCGACTACTTTCATCGTGCCGTGCGAATTGGCGGCCTGACCGAGCGAGTACGCGGTGTCGGTCAGCACGACGTCGATCTGGTTTGCGGCGAGTGCGGTGAACATGCCCGACGTGTCGGGGAACACCTTGACGGGTTGCGATGGCTTCAGCACATTGCTCGCGAAGTCGGCGCCCGTCGTGCCCTGGTGTACGCCGATACGCATCGTACGAATATTGCCGGCGGTGACGCTGTTCGACGATTTGACCAGCGCACCGATGTCGGAATCAAAGTAGGGCGTCGAAAAATCGACGACCTTCGCGCGCTCTGGCGTGATCGACGCTTCGGACAGTGCGAGGTCATAGTCCTTGGTCTGGCCTGCAATCAGCGCATCCCACGACACGTTGCGCACCGCGACCTTGTCGAGCCCTGCGCGCCAGGCGATATTCGCGGCCATGCAGTACTCGTAGCCGTCCTTCATCGACTCCGGCGTGTCACCGTTCCACCAACCGGGCGCGGGTAGCGACACTTCAACCGTCAACTGGCCCGGGATCGCAGGCTTAAGTGGCATAGAACCTTTCTTGCCGGTGACGGTGCAGCTTCCATAAGTCTGCGCGCTGGATTGCGTCGCGACGCAACCGAGCGCCGCGATGACGGCCAGGGTGAAAAGCATCGAGGCCGTGCGCTTGCGGGAATCCGTATGCATATTGTTCTCCTTCGGCGCGTTCTCATTACCGCGTTCTTCAGCATAGGAAGCGCGAAACCCAGAAACCATTGGGAGTAGTACTTATGTATAGACATTATGCGCAATCGTGCGATTATGACGATGATGCGGACTGTGCGAACGGGGCCCACGGCACCGGATGCAGTTGTAGCGGAGCGATCCAGAATGAAGAGCGAGGAATCCCTACACCAGCGCATTCGCGCGGATATCGAGCAGCGCATCCTGTCCGGGGAGTGGAAGCCCGGCCACCGCATCCCGTTCGAACACGAATTGATGGTCGAATACGATTGCGCGCGCATGACAGTCAACAAGGCGTTATCCGCGCTGACGGAGGCGGGCCTGATCGAGCGTCGGCGCCGTGTCGGCAGCTTCGTGATGCGGCCCATCGCGCAGTCTGCAGTGATGGCGATTCCGGATATCGAGGCGGAAATCGTCGCACGCGGCCAGCTGTATCGCTACGAGTTGCTGACGAAGCGAAAGCGCCGCGCGTCGAAACACGACCGGGAAGCGATGAAGCTGGGGCCGCACGCAACCGTGCTCGCGGTGTCGTGTCTTCACCATGCGGACGCGCGACCTGTGGCGTTCGAAGACAGGCTGATCGTGCTCGACGCGGTACCGGATGCGCAACAGGTCGACTTTGCGGTCGAACCACCCGGTGGATGGCTGCTTCGGCATATTCCATGGCACGTGGCGGAGCATCAGATAACGGCGCGCAACGCGCCTGACGACGTAGCGGCACTGCTTGGCATCGAGCCGGGACAAGCCTGCCTCGTAGTGGACCGGCAGACATGGCGAATGGGCGCACTGATCACGAGCGTGCGCCTATGGTTCCCGGGCGATCTGCAACGCCTCGTGGCCCGCTTCACGCCGACCAGCGTATCGCCGCGTTCATCCGCTTCGCCAGGTCAACCACGTCTGGATCATTGATAGCGTCATCTGTCATTTTCGGGCGGCTTTCGAAGCTCGTGCATGCTCATCATGATCAATCCACGTCCGTTCATGGTCAGGCTCCGGGCTGGCTGTGAAGCCGCAGCATGCGCCACAGCAGCCAGCCCGGAGCAGGAAACCGGACATTTCTAATGAGCCAGAACCGGACATTTCTAAAAAGCTCTAATAGAAAAAAGTTCGCTAATTTATCTTATGTCAAATCAACAAAACGATCACCGGCTGACAAACGCAGACAGCTCGCAAACTACCTCCGCCCAGCCTCCGCCAGCAACCCATCCAGCAACTCCAGACTCACCGGCTTCACCAGATGCGCATCGAAGCCGGCCGCAGCGGACCGCTCTTTGTCGCTCTGCTGCCCAAACCCGGTCATCGCCGCCACGAACACGTCGTTGGACCACCATTGCGAGCGCAGTGTCCGTAGCACGGCAAAGCCATCCATATCCGGCAACGCCAGATCGAGCAGCACCAGATGCGGCCTAAATCCGCGCACTGCCTCGACCCCCTCCTTGCCGTCGTACGCCACCCGCACGTGTTGATCTTTGAGTTCGAGCAGCATCGCGAGGCTGTCGGCCGAGTCGCGGTTGTCGTCAATCACCACAATCCGCAGACGTTCCGCACCGTCAGACGCATCGACACGCCTCGCAGCCGGAGCGCCGTCGGCACTGTCATCCGCGGCGTTATACGGAAGACGGACGGTGAACGTGCTGCCTAGCCCCATCCCGCCACTGGCGGCCGTAATCGTGCCGCCGTGCATTTCGACAATCGACCGGCATAACGTGAGGCCGATTCCCAGGCCCGCTTCGCTCGGATTCAGATGATGATCCTCCTGCACGAACAGATCGAAGATGGCGTTCAGCCCGTTCGCTGAAATGCCGCGCCCCGGATCCGTCACGTGCAGTAGCAAGGCGTTCAGATCCCGCTTTACGTCGATGACGATTTCGCTGCCGCGCGGAGAAAACTTTGACGCGTTATTCAACAGATTCTGGAACACCTGCACGAGCCTCGTCAGGTCGCCTTTCACGCTCAATGGCGCCTCAACCATCAGCACCTTCACGCTTTGCTGGCGTTCGTCGAGCATCGGACGCACCAGCTCGACGCTGCGCGCAAGAATGTCGCCTATCTCCGAGCGCACCAGCCTGAGTTCAATCTTGCCGGTCGTGATCCGGCCCATATCGAGCAGATCGTCGACCAGACGTCCAAGGTGTGCAGTCTGTCTGTCGATCATGTCCCGGCAACTCTGTGCCCGCGCGCTGAGCCCCTCCTCCAGCTGCATCACGCCGATCGCATTGCGTACCGGCGCGAGCGGATTGCGCAACTCGTGCGCAAGCGTGGCGAGGAATTCGCTGATGCGTTTGCTTGACGTCTCCAGCTGCTCGAGCCGCTTGCGCTCGCTCATATCGCGCGTCACCTTGGCGAAACCACGCAGGACACGCTGGCCGTCGTAAATCGCCGTGATCACGACGTTGGCCCAGAACACCGAACCGTCCTTACGCACCCGCCAGCCTTCGTTTTCGAGGCGTCCGGCACGCGTGGCCGTCTCCAGCTCGATCGCGGGCAAGTCGGCGGCGAGTTCTTCCGGCCGGTAGAAAATCGAAAAGTGCTTGCCGAGGATTTCGGTGGCCCGATAGCCCTTGATCAGCAAGGCACCGTTGTTCCAGCTCGCGACATGTCCCTGCGGATCCAGCATGAAAATCGCGTAGTCGCTGACCCCTTCCACCAGCAGACGAAAGCGCTCTTCGCTTTGCCGCAGCTTTTCTTCCTCCTCGCGCTTTGCGGTGAGATCGCGCGTGTATTTTGCGTAGCCGATATGCCTTCCGGCCTGATCGTGGACCGCCGTGATGACGACGTTGGCCCAGAACGTCGTGCCGTCCTTACGCACTCGCCAGCCTTCATCCTCGAAGCGGCCAGTCGCTTTGGTCTGCTGAAGTTCGTAGTCGGGCCAGCCCCGCGCGAGCGCCTCGGGCAGATAAAAGCGCGAGAAATGCTGGCCGATGATCTCATGGGCAGCATAGCCTTTCAGCCTGCGGGCGCCGGTGTTCCAGCTCGTCACGCAGCCCTCGAGGTCAAGCAGAAAGATGGCGCAATCTTCGATCGCATCGACGAGCGCGTGGTACTGCTCGTCCGTCCCCAGTACGGGCGAGCGGGGAGCGGGTTGCTCGGGAGTGTCGGATGCCTCGGTGGGCAAGCCGTTTGCGATGTTCATTGATTGCAGGGCCGGAGGGAATGTACCAATCATATATAAAGCCGTTCAATCAGAGAATGCTCTGAATCCCGACGCTTTCTTTGCGCACGCTACGTAAGCGGGTGAAGCGCCGCGCGGCTGCTCCTGATTGCGAGTTGTCGCAAGCGGCCGCGACATTTTTGCCGTTGATGTAACCCATGCCGGTAACTTCGGCCGTGGCGTGGCATTCCTCGACCGCAGCGGTCGCCGCGCGGGGCGTGGCACGCGGATTGCGGCACCGCAACGCGGACTTGGGCGCCCCCAGCTTCGCTTGCCGGCAACCGCGACGGAGCACAAGGCGATGCAAGTTGCAGACGAGGTCAACCGACGTCACGTGCGCCAGGCGCGCCGCCTTGCGCGCTCGCGCGAAATGTCCCGCTATGCAGGCAAGCCGCTGCGGCTGCTCTGGCGCTACATTGCGCGGCGCAAGGTCGCGCATGCCATTGTGCTGCTCAGCGTCTTTGCGGCCGTCGGTTGTGCGCTGGCGTCGCAGTACGGCATCAAGAATCTGATCGACGCCCTGCCCGCCGGGCGCGCACATCCCGCCACGGTCGAGCGCGCCTTCCTGCTGCTCGTCGTGCTGATCCTCGCGGACAACCTGTTCTGGCGCATCGGCGGCTGGATTGCCGCGCGCGTGTTCGTCGCCGTGACGGGCGACATCCGGCGGGAAATGTTCGGCTACCTGACTGCGCACCCGCCCGTGTTTTTCGCGGACAAGCAGCCTGGCGTGCTGTCGAGCCGCGTATCGGCCACGGCCAACGCGGTGTACGTGGTCGAGAATACCGTCGCGTGGACCGCGCTGCCGCCGTGCCTGACCGTGATCGGCGCCATCGCGATGGTCGCGGCCGTCAGCGTGCCAATGAGTCTCGTGCTGACCGCCATTTCCGCCATCCTCGCGCTGGGCCTCTTCGTGCTGGCCAGCAGGGGCACCGCGCGGCACCAGGCGTTTGCGGCGCGTGCGGCATCCGTGGACGGCGAACTGGTCGACATCATCGGCAATATGGGTCTGGTGCGGGCCTTTTGCGCAATCGGCTCGGAACGGCGGCGCTTTGACGAACATCTCGCGACCGAAGGCAGTGCGCGCACGCGCAGCCTGCTCTACCTGGAAAAACTGCGCATACTGCACGCGCTCGCCACCGCCCTCTTCTCCGCGGGCATGCTCGGCTGGACCGTGTGGCTGTGGAGCGTGGACCGCGCAACGACCGGCGATGTCGTGCTGATCAGCTCGCTCGGCTTTGCGATTCTGCATGGCACGCGCGATCTGGCGGTAGCGTTCGTCGATCTCACGCAGCACGTGGCCCGCCTCGGCGAAGCGTCGGCTACCCTGCTGATCCCGCACGCCATGCCGGAGCGCCTCGACGCCGTGCCGTTGCGCGTAGAGGACGCCGCCATCGACTTCACCGACGTCACCTTCGCGTATCCCGGCCGCCGCCCGGTTCTGAACAACCTGAACCTGCACATCAAGGCGGGCGAGCGCGTCGGCCTGGTCGGGACATCGGGCGCCGGCAAATCGACCATCCTCGCCTTGCTGCAGCACTTTTACGAGCCGGCAGCGGGAACCGTGAGCATCTCGGGACAGGACATCGCGCGGGTGTCGCTCGAAAGCCTGCAGGCCGCCATGTCGATCGTTCCTCAGGACGTTTCCCTGTTTCACCGCTCGTTGTTCGACAACATCCGCTACGGTGTGCCGAAAGCGAGCGAGGCCGACGTGCTGCGCGCCTGCGAAGACGCCAATTGTCTCGACCTGCTCGCGGCCCTGCCCGACGGGTTGAACACCATCGCCGGCGACCGCGGCACCAAGCTTTCCGGCGGCCAGCGGCAGCGCATTGCGATTGCCCGCGCGATCCTGCGTGACTCGCCCATTCTGTTACTGGACGAGGCGACCTCCGCGCTCGATTCCGCCTCTGAAGCCGCCATCCAGACCGCGCTCGAACGTCTGATGAAAAACCGCACGGTGGTCGCGATTGCACACCGCCTGTCGACCCTGCAAAGCTTCGACCGGATCGTGGTGATCAATCACGGCCGCGTGGTGCAGGACGGCTCGCCCAGCGAACTGGCCGGCAAGCCCGGCATCTATCGCGACCTGCTGGTCCGCCAGCGCAAACGCGCTACGCCGCCGCCCGAACTCGCCTGATTGACCCGAAGCCGCCCTCACCTGCCCGGATTGACCGACTGGATGCGTGCACAACCATGCGGAAACGTTTGCGCAGGGCATGGCCGTGCATGCTGCCGACGATTTGCTGACAACCTTGCTGAATCGCTGAAGATGTTCAGAGAAATGCCGATATAGGGTGTTACAACTAAATCCAGCTTAGGGGCACTGATGGTTCCGGTAGCTCATATAAAGGGGGCGTTCAAGGTCGACGAAGACGACCCTGAGCTCGTACGTTCGCAGATGCAGGCATTCGGCCGGCATATTCCCCTTCTCTACTTCATCCTGATCGGCAATACGATGGCGGTGGTCGCGACGCACTTCCGCTGCGCGCCGCCGTGGCTCGTCATCGATATGCCCGCGCTCCTGTGTGCCGTGTGTCTGTGGCGCTGCGCGCGCTGGTGGCAAGTGCGCCGCGATACGCTGACCCACGAACAGGCGGTGCCGCGACTGCGTCAAACGGTGCGGCTGGCGGCTTTGCTGGGAGCCGGTTTCAGCTCATGGTCGTTGATGATGTTCCACTACGGCACCGTAGTCGAGCAGGCACAGGTCGCGTTTTACATGGCCACGACCCTGGTGGGCTGCGTGTTCTGCCTGATGCATCTGCGTGCGGCCGCGTTGATGCTGCTGTCCATCGTGACCGGCGCATTCACCATTTTTCTGACCGTCGCGGGACGACCGGTTTTCGTTGCGATGGCGCTCGATATGCTGTTTGTCGGCCTTGCGCTCGCGCTGATCGTGCACCTGTATTACCAGAATTTTGCGAGTCTCGTCCATTCGAAGCGCGAACTGCTGGCGAGTCAGGCGATCACGCAGAAGCTGAGCGACGATAACTTCAGACTGGCCAATATCGACGCCCTGACCGGCCTGCCGAACCGGCGCAGTTTCTTTTCCTCGCTGAACGCGCTGGCCGAGCAGGCCTCGCAGGAAAGCGCCGGGTTTCACATGGGACTGATCGATCTCGACGGCTTCAAGCAGGTCAATGACATCTACGGTCATGCGAGCGGCGATCTGGTGCTGCGGGAAGTCGGCGCGCGGCTTCTGGAACTAGCGGAACCGGCCATTTTCTTTGCGCGGCTGGGCGGTGACGAGTTCGGCATCATCATTCAACGCCGCCTGACGGAAGACGAATTGGACCGGTTAGGCCAGCGGCTTTGCGAGAAGCTGAGCCGCCCGTATCACATCGGCCATAACACGGCGGAATTGTCGGGCACGATCGGTTGGGCCGGGCTGCCGCCGGCCAGCGTCAGCGTCGCGGAGATGTTCGAGCGCGCGGACGCCGCGCTCTACGTAGGTAAGGAAAGCCGTCGCGGCAGTGCGATCGTGTTCTCTGTCGAGCACGAAAACCGCGTACGGCGCGCAAGTCTGGTCGCCCAGGAACTCAAGGCGGCAAGCCTCGAATCCGAGCTGTATCTGGAGTTTCAGCCCATCTACGACGCCAGCGCGCGTTGCGTGGTCGGCTTCGAAGCGCTGGGACGATGGCGTAGTCCGAAGCTGGGACAGGTGCGGCCGGAAGAGTTCATTCGCATCGCCGAGCGCACGGAGCTGATCGGTGTTGTCACAGAAGTGCTGTTGCGCAAGGCGCTGGCCGAGGCATCGAACTGGCCCGCGCCGGTCTATCTGTCGTTCAATCTGTCCGCCCTCGATATCTCATCGGTGCCGCGCGCGAGGCGCTTGCTGGACATCGTGCAGCAAAGCCGCCATGCACCTGAGCGCGTGCATTTTGAAATCACCGAGACCGCCGTGACGCGCGATTTCAAGCAGGCGCGCGCCTCGCTGTCGCTGATCAAGCAAGTCGGCTGTCACGTCTCGCTCGACGATTTCGGCACCGGCTATTCGAGTCTGAGCTATGTGCATCGGCTGCCGTTCGACACGATCAAGATCGATCGCAGCTTTGTGGCCGAGGTCGACACGGATCTCGCCTCCGCCAAGATCATCAAGTCGGTGATGGACCTGTGCAGGAATCTGGGCCTCGCGTGCATTGTCGAAGGGGTCGAGACCGAATCCCAGCGCAAAATCGTGACCGCGCTGGGCGGGCGCGTGATGCAAGGCTACCTGTTTGGGCGCCCCATGGCGGCGGACGCGATGCCGTCGTTCCAGCTGAATGCGGTTGATCTCGGCGTGCAGACCTGAACCCGCTCCGACGCGAGCGCTGATCCCCTGGTCACCCCGCAGCACGTCGAGCCGCAAAGCAGAAATCGACAATCAGACGCGCGATAAAAGCAGTGCACGCAGCACCGCATTGGCGAATCTCCACACGTAAAAACTGCCAGGACCATGCAGACCCGGTGCCCGCGCTTTGCCATCAAAGCGTCATCTGCATCGCGCGTAATGGCTGAGTTCAGGCGCGATTCGTACAGCGCCTTTGCATGCCCCCAGTCGCACATAGCACGATGCACCGCTGCGCGCCTTACCAGTCAAGGCACGCACGCCGTTGCTCAGGGTCGCGAAACCTCTACACCGCAGCACCGACCATCGCAACACGCCTCTTGAAACGCCTGGAATCCAGGTGGTGCGGGATCATCCGGACGCAGGCATAGCGCTTGCTGAAGGCAGACGGTTTGAACGCAACGCTTACGGCACTCCCAAGCTAACGCCTCCATTTCATTCGAACATGCCGACGCCGCTCAACGTTTTACTGGTCGCCTCCGAGGCGGCACCGCTAGCGAAAACCGGCGGTCTTGCGGACATGGTCAGCGCCTATGGCGCAGCCTTGTGCGATGCCGGCGTTGCCGCGTCGATCCTGATGCCGGCGTATCCGGGGGCGCTTGCCAGGGTGCTCGGCGCGACCCGCGTCGCGAGGCTGGCGGGGTTGCCGGGCGGCGACGGTGTGATCATCCGGGCGCGCATGCCGGACTCCGGACTCTCCGTGCTGCTGTTGCAGATGGATCATCTCTACCAGCGCGACGGCATCTACCGTGACCAGCACGGCCGCGACTATCTGGACAATCTGGTGCGTTATGCCTCGCTCGCCGCAGCGGCCGCAAGGATTGCGCGCGGCGTACGTGGCATCGGGCGGCCGGACATCGTCCATGCACACGACTGGCATGCCGGACTGACTCCGCTTTTCATGAAGCTGGGCGGCGTGCAGGCGCACAGTGTGTTTACGATCCACAACCTCGCATTTCAGGGTAACTATCCGCTCGCGGCCGGAAGCTGGATCGGCGTGCCGCCCGACCTGCTCGTGCCGGCGCTGAGCGACGAGCGCAGCATCGAGTTTTACGGCTCGCTCAGCATGATCAAGGCCGGTATCGTCCACGCCGAACGGGTCACGACGGTCAGCGAACGTTACGCGCGCGAAATCCTGACTACCCGCTTCGGACACCGGATGGAAGGCGTGCTGAACGCCGAGGCTGACAAGCTCTCGGGCATCACGAACGGCATCGACATGCAGATGTGGAACCCCGCCACCGATCCGCTGATTGCCGCCCACTATTCGGTCAGCAACGTGGCCGGCAAGTACGCGTGCAAGCGCGCCTTGCAGCAGGCCTTTGGCCTCGCGCGTGAGCCGTTCGTGCCGCTGGTGGCGATCGGCAGCAGACTGACCGCGCAAAAACTCGCGGAGGTGGTGGCGCAGGCGATTCCCGCGATGCTCTCGCGCCATGCGCGGCTGCAGTTCGCGATCCTCGGTGAGGGCGATGCGCCGCTCGAAGCCCGCATGCGCGAGCTGGCGGCGCGCTGGCCGGGGCGCGTAGGCACCTGCATCGGCTACGATGAGACGCTCGCGCACATGCTGCACGCCGGCGCGGACATGTTGCTGCATGCGAGCCGCTTCGAGCCATGCGGACTCACGCAACTGTATGCGATGCGTTTTGGGACGATTCCGGTCGCCTCGCGCGTGGGCGGCCTCGCCGACACCATTTCCGATTACGCGTTCGAACTCGGCAAGTCGGGTGCGGCCACCGGTTTCCTGTTCGAAGGCGAGACCGTCGAGGCCGTGACGGCCGCGGTGGGCCGCGCCGTCGAGGCGTTCAAGAATCCTTCGCTCTGGCGCACCCTGCAGCGCAATGCAATGACGCGCGACTCGAGCTGGGGGCCGGCGGTCAGACAATACCTCGAACTATATGGCGCGCTCAGCGAAGCGCGGCCGGCTCTTCCTGCGAGCCCCGCGCTTGCCCGACCACTGCCGGACCCAAGGCCGGCACTGCCGGCACGGCACCCTGCTCCGCGCACGGCGAGCGCTGAAGCGTCGCAGGCAGCGGCGCAGTAGCCGCAGGAGCAACCCGATCCTGAGCTTGCCAGCCGGTCGCGAGACCGTGGTCTGTGCGCAGCGCTCAAATCGCCGCGGCGCCGCCGTGCTGCGCCAACCTGATGCCTTCCTGCAATTCGGGGCGCACGCTGAAGTTCGGCTCGGCCATCCATTCGTTGAGCCACTCTCGCCACTCCATCCAGTGGCTCGCGAGGTCGAATTCCGCGTCGATATGGCCGCTGTCGTCGGTTCGCAGATACGCGTAGACGAGCCGCTGACCGTTCCAGTACGCCACGGCCCGGTCGGTGAGATCGGCGGTGGTTCCCAACGCGACATCCTGCAGGATCATTGCGAGCCTGGTTTCGAATTCTTCGCGAGTCATGGCGCTCTCCCTAGATTCTGATCCACAGCAGAAACAGTGCCTGTGGACATGATCCCATAGGAGCGCCTGCGCCGGTGGTCATTTGCGCTGCGCCTGTCCCGTTCGCATGGACGGGACGAAGCCGGCGAGGCAGGGAAGACTAGGCGCTCGCGGCCGTCTGCTCTCTTGCTTCGAGTGCCCGCAACGCGTCGTCGAGGCGTTTGACCCGCTTGATCAGCGACGGCGCGCAGACCGCGCCCGTCACCGAATTGACGCGTTCGCGCCAGTAACTCAGCGGCAACGATCGATCCGGCACGCCAATGCGCTGCATGACGTGTTCAAGGTGTTCGATGTCTTTCTCAAGCTGATGATGATTCATGGTATTCCCCCGAATGCCAGTCTCTGCCGGCGCACCTCATGGTTTTTTGTATTTTTCCCAAGTGTGCGCGGACTGGACCGAACGGCTTGACCATGCGTCTCAGTTCTGCCAAAAAAATCTGCGGGTCAGAGGCGTTGTCTAATTGGGAGCACCCGCGTGGATATTGGGCCACACCAGTGAGAATTTGACCCCGCCGCGTGCCGGAACGTATAGCTCGCGGCTGCGCGGCACGCCGTCGAGCGTGGCGACCACCCGATAGCGGCCCTGCGGCAGCCGCGCATAGAGATACGGGCCATCCGAAGTCGCGCTGAAGGCGACCGATCCATCCGCTCTCAAGACCTGCACGGCGACGCCCGACAGATACTCGCCGGAGCCGGTGGTAAAGGTTGCCCGCATGTTGTAACCGGGCGCGAGTCCGCGAAAAGCGGCCGCTTCGTCCTGTCCGACCCCGCCGGTGACATACGCCACTCCCCTGTCATGGCCGACGGGTATGTCGCCGGTGGCGGTGCTACGTGCCGGCGCCTCCTCGGCGCTCACGGCGGCAGCGGGCGGCGCGGGCACGGGCGCGGTTGACGCCAGTGACGGCGGCAGCGGCGGAATGTCGTCACGTTTTACCGGCTGGCGCGCGGCAGCGGCGTCGCGCGCCGCAGGCGGCGCCGGCGGCGGCTTGCGCTCCGAGGTCTCTTTGGCGGGCGCTGCGGGAACGGCAGGCGCGGCGGGCTGCACGCGCGGCCGCGCAGCGCCCGGCTGGCCCGCCTGGCAGTCGAGTCCAGGAATGTTGGCGCTGTCGTTGGCCGGGCGTCCTTCCAGTAGCCACCCCGGCAGCGCCACGCCCTGCCCTTTGGCGCGAGGCGCCAGCGTATCGCGCAGACGCGCGGTGACGGTCTTGCGATCTTCGGGCGTGGCTGCCCGACGCATTTGTGAACAGAAATCGAGCCGCTCGTCGTCGCTAAGCAATTGCGACGGGACAGCTTCGGCGGGCCGCTGCGCCTGCGCGCCGCAGGCCACGACGGACATCGCGCACACGAGCCCAATCCGGATGGTCCTCGACAAACCGGCAAATGTAGTGGACATGTGAAACCTCCGGGGCGATCTCGGGAGCGCTGCGTCTGGGTCCTTTGCGGAGCGTCTGGGAGCGCCTCGCTTAACTTCCTGCTGGTGACGGTGGCAGGCTGGATCTGGGAGGGGCGGGATAGAAATGCGGCAGACAGAACCCGCATGCAGTGTAACAAACCCGCTTGGGTCCGCTCGTGCCTGGCGCGCGTTGCGACTAGTCGATCTCCGACATGTTCGAGCGGATTGCGGGTCGCAGGCTCGAAGGCCGGTTGAGCTTGTGGACTTCGGGAACGCAAACCAGCGGCCCCGGTTAAGATGGCTTGTGCGTGCGCGCCTGCTGTTCTGCTCCAACACGGTTTCCTCACCCTGCAAGGCACACGACGGCGCGCCTTTCCTCTCCTCCTTGCGCGAGCTGGCGCGAATTGATCACCTCCATGCGAGTGCGCGACGAATACCCGGCTCCGGCACTTGAATGCCGCGGCCTGAGCAAGGCTTACGGCAGCGGGCGAGTCGTGCTCGCTCAGCTTGATTTTGTGCTCGGCGCCGGCGAGTTCGTCGCGATCATGGGCGATTCGGGGGTGGGCAAATCCACCTTGCTGAACCTGATAGCCGGGCTCGATACCGCCGACAGCGGCGCCGTGCTGATCGACGGCGCCGCGGTGTCGGGCCTTGACGACGATGCGGCCACGCGTCTGCGCCGGCAAAAACTCGGCTTCGTATTTCAGGCGTTTCACGTCCTGCCGCATCTGACGCTCGCGCAGAACGTCGCGCTGCCGCTGCTGCTGAATAACCTGCCGCTCGCGCACGCCGTCGAGATGCTGGCGGCGGTCGGGCTCGGCGGCCGTGGCGACGACTTTCCGCGGCAACTGTCCGGTGGTGAATTGCAGCGGGTGGCGATCGCCCGCGCGCTGGTGCACAAGCCACGCCTGATTCTCGCCGACGAGCCGACCGGCAATCTCGATCCGGATACCGCTCACGAGGTGCTATCGCTGTTTCGCGCGGAGGCCAAGGCGAGCGGCGCGGCGACCATGATGGTGACGCACTCGGAAGCGGCGGCGTCGGTGGCGGACCGCATCCTGATTCTCAGCGACGGCGGCCTGCATGCCGCGCAGCACGCCGCCGCAGGTGGCGTGCCTTCGCACAATGAGTAACGCGCCGCCCTCTTCCGCTGCCTCCGCCGTGGCCACTTCGCATGCAGGCGGCAGCGCCCGCCTCGCCCGTTGGCTGCTCGACGCCGAGTGGCGCAGCCAGCGCGGCCGCGCCCTGGTGGCCATCGTCACGATCGCGCTCGGCGTGGCGCTCGGTTACGCAGTGCAACTGATCAACAGCGCCGCGTTCAACGAATTCTCCGCCGCGGCACGCAGCCTGTCCGGCGTGGCGGACCTGCAGGTGCGCGGCGCCCAGCCGAACTTCGACGACGCATGGTATCCGCGCCTTGCCACCGAGGCGGGCGTCGCGCTCGCCAGTCCCGTGCTGGAACTGGACGCGACCGTGCCCGGCAAAACCGCGCCGCTGAAGGTGCTCGGCATCGACGTCTTCAAGGCGAGCCACATCGCGCCGGATCTGATAGGCGTTCCCGCGCCGGACCATCCTGAAGATACCCTCGCCGACGACACGATCTTTCTCTCGCCGGCCGCCCAGCAATGGCTCAACACAGCGCCGGGTCAACGCATTGCGCTGTTGAGCGGCACCTCGAAGGTGTCGCTGCGGGTGGCCGGCGGTCTTGTGCGAACCCGCCCCGGCCAACGCATTGCCGTGATGGATATCGCGGCCGCGCAATGGCGTTTCGGACGTCTCGGCAAACTCTCGCGCGTCGATCTCGAGCTGGCGCGGGGCATCGACCGTGAACGCTTCAAGCGTGATCTGCAGACCCGGCTTGGCCAGCAACTGGTGGTATCCGAAGCGCAGGACGTCGACAGCAGGACCGATCGGCTGTCGCGCGCCTATCGGATCAACATGAACGTGCTGGCGCTGGTCGCGCTCTTCACCGGCGCGTTCCTGGTGTTTTCGACCCAGGCCCTGAGTGTTGTGCGGCGCCGCGCGCAGCTGGCAATGCTGCGCGTGCTCGGCTTCACGCGCGGCCAGCTGTTGCGGCAGATTCTGGCCGAGGGCGCATTGCTGGGCGTGCTCGGTTCGCTTGCAGGGCTTGCGCTGGGCTACGCGCTCGCCAGTGCCGCACTACGCTTTTTCGGCAGCGACCTGGGCGGCGGCTATTTCCCCGGCGTGCAGCCGCAAGTCGCCTTCGAGCCCTGGGCGACGGCCATCTTTCTGCTGCTGGGGATTGCCGTGTCGATACTCGGCAGCCTCGCGCCGGCGCTCGAAGCCGCCCGCGCGCGCCCGGCCGCGGCGCTCAAGGCGGGCAGCGAAGAAGGCGCGCTGGCGAAGCTCGCCACGCCTTGGCCCGCCATGGGCTGCCTCGTGGTTGCGGCAGTTCTGACTCAAGTACCGCCGCTCTTCGATGCGCCGATTCCGGGCTACCTCGCGGTGGCGTTGCTGTTGATCGGCGGGATTGCGTTGATGCCCCGCTGCACGGCGATGCTCTTCACGGCCATTGGCCGTTGGCACGCGCGGCGGCTTGGCAGGGTTGCCGGCTCCCTAAGTGGCGCCATAAGCGGCGCCCTAAGCGGCGGCCGGGCGCAGAGCCCGGCCAGCACGACCAGTGCCCTCGCTCTCGCCCGACTCGCGAACGCGCCCGGCCAGGCCTCGGTGGCGATGAGCGGCGTGCTGTCGAGCTTTGCGCTGATCGTCGCGATGGCGATCATGGTGGCGAGCTTCCGCGTCTCCGTCGACCAATGGCTCGAACATCTGCTCTCCGCCGATCTTTATGTGCGCGTCGCGCCGAACGGCGACACCGGCGTGCTGAATCCCGCTGAGCAGCAGCAGATCGCCGCGGCGGCGGGCGTCGCCCACGCTGCCTTCAGCCGCGTATCGCAACTGACGCTGGATCCGGCGCGCCCGGCGGTTGCGCTGCTCGCACGCGAAATCGATGCAGCCGATCCCGGCGCCACCTTGCAGATGACAGGTCCTGCCTTGCCGGTCTCCGCATTCGACGGCCAGACGCCCGTCTGGGTCTCGGAAGCGATGGTCGATCGCTATGCTTACCGGCCCGGACAACACATCGAGTTGCCGGTCGGCGCGCACGAACAGGCATTCGTCGTGGCCGGCGTGTGGCGTGACTACGTGCGCCAGACCGGCGCCATTCAAATCCGTCTGGCGGACTATCGACGCTTGACCCATGACACCGGCGCCACCGAGGCCGCCATCAGCGTCGTCCCAGGCAGCAGCGTCGAAACGGTGATGACGGCGATGCGAAAACTGCCGTTCGGCGCTGCACTCGAATTCGCGTTGCCCGGAGAGATCCGGGCGCGTTCGCTGACCATCTTCGATCGCAGCTTCGCCGTGACTTACCTGCTCGAAGCGGTGGCAATCGTGATCGGCCTGTTCGGTGTGGCCGCAACTTTCTCGGCGCAGACGCTCGCCCGTGCGCGCGAGTTCGGCATGCTGCGGCATGTGGGCGTGACGCGCGTGCAGATCCTCGCGGTTCTGGCCAAGGAAGGCGGCATGCTGACCGCGTTGGGCATCGGCATGGGTTTTGTCCTGGGTTTCGCGATCAGTCTGATCCTCGTGTTCGTGGTCAATCCGCAGTCGTTTCACTGGACCATGTCGCTGCATATGCCATGGCTCATCCTTGGCGTGGTGGCTTTCGTGATGTTGATCGCGTCCTGTGCGACCGCGGTAATCGCGGGACGCCAGGCGGTCTCGGTGGATGCCGTGCGCGCGGTCAAGGAGGACTGGTGATGCGGGACTGGCGCTTGGGCACGTCACGGGCATGGGCCGCTGCGGCAAGATCCTTGTACCGTGGAGCACGCCCGCGGTTGACGCATATCCGGGCGGCGCTCACGCGAGCCTTGTGTGGATGTGCGTTGGCACTGCTGGGCACCACGTCGGCCAGCGCGGCCCCGCCCGTCTTCGCAAGCGTCACGCCCGGTCATCCACCCGTCTTCCCGGTGGACACGGGCGCACATCCCGCCTTTCAAACGGAGTGGTGGTATGCAACCGGCTGGCTCGATACGCCGGACGGCAAGCCGCTGGGTTTTCAGATCACATTCTTTCGGTCGGCCACCGCGCATGACCGTGCCGACCCGAGCGGGTTCGCGCCGACCCAGCTCATCATCGCGCATGCGGCGCTGAGCGATCCGGCGTTCGGCAAGCTGGTCCACGACCAGAGGATCGCGCGCCAGGGCTTCGATCTGGCCTACGCCAAAGCCGGCAACACCGACGTCAAACTGGATACGTGGCACATGGTGCGGGCCGCCGACGGACACTACACCGTTGAAGCCCGCGCGGGCGCATTTGCGCTGAACCTCACGCTGAGCCCGACCCAGCCGCCGCTTCTCGAAGGACAGAGCGGCTACTCGCAGAAAGGACCGCTCGCGAGCGAGGCGAGCTACTACTACAGCGAGCCGCAATTGCACGTCAGCGGCACGGTCATGCGGCCCGCTCGCGGGAAAGATGATCCGGGCAAGCCAACCTCCGTGACAGGCAGTGCGTGGCTGGATCACGAATGGTCGAGCACCTTGCTGAGTCCCGATGCGGCGGGTTGGGACTGGCTCGGCGCCAATCTGAACGACGGCTCTGCGTTGATGGCCTTCAAGGTGCGCGGACGTCGAGGCGGCATGGTATGGGCTCACGCGGCGCTGCGCGAACCCGACGGCCGCGTGACGTCGTTCGATCCGGGCCAGGTCGACTTCGTGCCGCTTCGCTCATGGCGCTCGCCGCGCACCGGCACGCTCTATCCGGTCGCGCAGACCGTGAAGACCGGCTCGCTCGCGTGGCAACTCAACCCGTTGCTCGACGATCAGGAACTGGACACTCGCGATGCCACCGGCTCGGCCTATTGGGAAGGCGCCGTCACGCTGACGCGGCAAGGCGAAGCCGTCGGGCGCGGCTACCTGGAACTCACCGGTTACCAAAAGCCGATGGGCCTGCAAGGCGCCGACGCGGCACAAGAAAAATCCGCCAACCCACCCGCTACGACACAAACGGCAATTTCTGATCGCGCGCCGCGGCCAGCATCGACAAGGTGATCTTGCGCACCTCCAGCTTGCTTTGCGTGATGTGCGCGCGCAGCAGAATGGTGGCCTCCGGCAAGCGGTTGCGTTCGATCAGATGCAGCATGGTCGAATGTTCGTCATAGGTCGCGCTGGTCCGATGCGGCTTGAGAAAATCGAGCCGCCGGACGATGCGAATCCGCTCCGTCACCTCGTTGTGCACCCGAAGCATTTCGCCGTTGCCGGTGGCGGCCACCAGTTGGCGGTGGAAGTTCTCATCCATGCCGAACATGGTCACCGCGTCGCTTTCACGAAGTGCCGGTTCGACGCACCAGACGGCCTTGAGCGGAGCAATCGCCTCATGCGGCGCATTGCCTGAGGTCAGCCGTTCCAGCGCAGCCAGTTCCAGCACGATGCGCAGATCGTAGAGCTGGTCCAGTTGCTCGAAGTTGATCGGCGAGACTTTCCAGCCGCGCCGGAAGCCGACTTCCATATAGCCTTCGCGTTGCAGACGAAACAGTCCGTCACGCATCGGCGTGCGCGAAACGCCGTAGTGCTGGGCAATATCGCTTTCGGAAAAGCGGTCGCCGGGAAACAGCCGGAAACTGAAGATGTCGCTCTTCAGTTGCTGGTATACCTGCTCGGCGAGCGGATTCGGTCCATTGGAGCCGATCGGGCCGGCGGGACCGCCCGGGCCGTTCGACCCACCCGCCAAGCTGTCCGCAAGCGTCGTGCTGCCCAGCTTCACGTCGCTCGTTTCGTTTTCGGTCATATCGCCAGATCTCCGTTGCGGTGCGCGTATTATCGGCCCTCAGGGCGTCTGGATGAGACTGACATGCGCGGCGACGATTTTCCAGCCGTGATGGGCTTCGGACGCCGGCCCGATGCGCGCCCACGTTTGCATTTGCCGGCCGAGCAGCGTGGTCGCGTCGCTGGTGAATTCGGTGCTGACGGTGGCGTAATCCGCACCGAAGGTCGTCACCACCGTACGATGCAGACGGCGCGAGCGCGGCACCGGTTCACACGACGCGCGCCATGCGCGGATGGCCTCGCCGCCGTGTTGCACCTCGGCAATGCCGTAGCGCACGGTTTGCGGTGCGTGCCAGAACAGCGCGTTCATTGCTTCGAGGTCGTGCTCGACCAGCGCGCGTTCGTATTCGACAAAGGCCGCCGACACCTCGGCAACGATCTCAGACTGGTTGACTTCCATCCTCACGATTCCTTTAGTGATGCTTATCTGGATGCGCGTTCCAGCGCATCTCTGAGTGCTGCGAACGACGCAGTCCAGCCGACAATGCCGCCTTGCGAGCGGATCATTTCGAGGCTCGCCTGTTTGAATGCCGGAAAATAGCTGGCCGTAGCGTCTTCGATCAGCAGGCATTCATAGCCACGGTCGTTGGCTTCGCGCATCGAAGTCTGCACGCAAACTTCAGTCGTCACACCGGCAAATAGCAGATGCGTAATGCCACGCAGGCTCAGATCTTCCCCAAGCCTCGTCGCATAGAACGCGCCCTTGCCGGGTTTGTCGATCACCAGCTCGCCGTCGATCGGTGCAAGCGCATCGATGATCGCATTGCCCGGTTCGCCGCGTACGAGGATGCGGCCCATCGGCCCCGGCTCGCCAATGCGCATCTGCGGCGCGCCGCGCAGCCGCTTGGCGGGCGGGCAATCGGCAAGGTCCGGCGCGTGCGACTCGCGCGTATGGACCACCAGGCAGCCAGCCTTGCGTGCCAGCGCCAGCAGTTCGGCGACAGTCGGCACGATGCCCGCGAGCAGCGACACGTCATTGCCGAGCGACTCGCCAAAGCCACCGGGCTCGATGAAATCGCGCTGCATGTCGATGATCACCAATGCGGTGCGCGACACTTCGAACGCGTATGGCGTGGGTAAGGCCGAAACTTCGGCAGACACTTCGATCGTCATGGATTTGCCCTTGTTTTACGGCATTTTATGCTTCGCCAATATCGGCACACCCGGACCGGAAGGTCGCGCGGTGTGCCGCATGGCCCGACCACTTGTTCGCGTCGGAACGCGGGTAGCCGGTACATCAACCCCCGTTTTGCACGGTGCTGCGCCGCCTCAAACCCACCTCAGGCGAGTGCCTCATGGGCGTGCTCTTCGGTATGGCCCGCCATGTGCCGCCCGAGCACCGCGCGTTCGGCGTCAGCCGCGGGCGTTTCAAAGACCAGTTGCCCTTCCGCCATCACGGCGATGCGGTCCGCCAGCTCGAGCAGCTCGTCGAGGTCTTCGCTGACGAGCAGCACTGCGGCGCCGGCATCGCGCGCCGCGATCAGACGTGCGTGAATATCGGCCACTGAGGCGAAATCCAGCCCAAACACCGGATTCGCGACGATCAGCACGTCCACCGGTTGACCCAGTTCGCGCGCCAGCACCGCGCGCTGCACGTTGCCGCCGGACAGCGTGCCGATCATCCGTTCCGGTACCGGCGGGCGCACGTTGAAATCGTGGATGCGGCGAGCCGCGCGCTCGCGCATCGCACGCCGGTCGAGCCGCCAGCCGCCTTTACATACCGGCGCGCGGTCGAAGTCGCGCAACGCCAGATTTTCGGCCACGCTCATATTGGCGACGCAGGCATTCTTGAGCGGCTCTTCGGGAATGGCGAATACCCGCCGCGTGGTCATCTCTGCGCGGGTCGCGTGATACGGTGCACCCGCAATCAACATTTCGCCTTCGACCGGCCGCCGTTGTCCAACCAGTGCTTCGACCAGTTCCTTCTGACCGTTACCCGAGACACCGGCAAGGCCGAGGATTTCTCCCGCGCGCACCGCAAGCGTCGCGTGGCGCACCGCCCTATGGCCGCGGTCGTCTTCGACCGAAACGTCACACAGTTCCAGCCGGACCGCGGCTTGCGGATCCAGGGCCTTGCGGGGCGCACGCTCGACGCGGATCTCGGCAAGCACCGGTTCCGCCTGCGCGGAGGCTTCGGCATGCATGCCAGACGAGGTGCCCATCATCCAGCTTGCAAGCTGGTCGCGATTGGTCCGCGACACAGCCGTCGTGCCGACCTGGCGTCCTTTGCGCAACACGGTGACGTCGTCCGCATAGGCCATCACTTCGCGGAATTTGTGCGTGATCATCAACACGGTGAGTTCGCCGCGAGACGTGAGATCGCGCATCAAACCCAGTACTTCGTCGGCTTCCTGCGGGGTCAGCACCGAGGTGGGTTCGTCGAGAATCAGAAAGCGCTGGCGCAGATACAACTGCTTGAGAATTTCCAGCTTCTGTTTTTCGCCCGCTGCGAGGCCCGCGACAGGCGCTTCCAGAGGCAAGCTGAACGGCATGCGCTGCATGAACTCGCTCAGCGCCGCGCGTTCGCTTCTCCAGTCGATCCGCCACGGCAAGCTGCCCCGTGCGAGCAACAGGTTCTCTTCGACGGAAAGCCCCGTGGCCAGCGTGAAATGCTGATACACCATGCCGATGCCGAGCGCCTGGGCATCGCGCGGCGACGCGATCCTTGCTTCGCGTCCGTCCGCCGCAATCTGTCCTTCGTCGAGCAGGCCATAACCCACCAGGCCCTTGACCAGGGTGCTCTTGCCCGCACCGTTTTCGCCGAGCAGCGCGTGTAGGGTGCCGGGCGCGACCTTGATCGAGACCTTGTCGAGCGCGCGAAAAGTCCCGAATGACTTCGAGGCGCCCATCACTTCGATGCCGAGGGCATGCTGCGCGGCATGCGGCTGGTTGTAGGGAGCGAGGGTGGCCATGGTGGTCAGCCTCCGAGCGTGGCGAGCAGCGCGTTCGAATCCGACACCGTGCCGAACACGCCGCCTTGCATGGTGATCATGTGCAGCGCGGCGTCGTGATTGCCCTTGTCGGTCGCGCCGCAGCAGTCCGCCAGCACCGTGCATTCGAAGCCACGGTCGTTCGCTTCGCGCATCGTCGTATGCACGCATACGTCCGTCGTGATGCCGGTCAGCACCAGATTGACGATGCCGCGCGTGCGCAGAACCAGTTCGAGATCGGTCGCGCAAAACGAACCCTTGCCGGGCTTGTCGATGATGATCTCGCCCGGCAACGGCGCGAGTTCGTCGATGATCTCCCAGCCCGGTTCGCCGCGCACGAGGATCCTGCCGCACGGTCCGTCGTCGCCGATGCCCACGCCGTCGGTGCCGGCGCGGCGGCTGCGCCAGCGTTTGTTGGCAGGCAGATCGGACAGGTCCGGACGATGCCCTTCCCGTGTGTGGATGATCGTGAAGCCCTGTTCGCGCATCAGCGCGAGCACGTTTTTGATCGGCCCGATCGGCGCGCGGGTGAGCGACAGGTCATAGCCCATCTTGTCGACATAGCCGCCGTGGCCGCAGAAATCCGTCTGCATGTCGATGATGACCAGCGCCGTATTGTCGGGCCGCAGGTTACCGTCGTACGGCCATGGATAGGGCTTTGCTTCGATGAATCGGTTCATGGTTCGCAACTCTTCAGGTTGGCAATGGCGTGGGCGCTTGAAGTCGATATGAGCGTCGGCCCAGGCATCAGCGGGTCAGGCTCAGTTCGCCGGGCGCGCCGCTCAGCGTGCGATCGGGGCGGCAATTGATGATCATGATCACGAGCGTCAATACGTAGGGTGCCGCGTTGTAGAGGTAATACCCGCTCGTCACGCCGATACCCTGCAACGCGGGTCCCAGTGCACCTGCCGCGCCGAACAGCAAGGCGGCATACAGGCAACGCAACGGCTGCCAGCGCGCGAAGATGACCAGCGCGACGGCCATCAACCCCTGGCCGCTCGATAGCCCTTCGTTCCAGCTGCCCGGATACACGAGCGAAAGATATGCCCCGCCCACGCCCGCAAAAAAGCCACCTACCGCGGTTGCGGCAATGCGAATGCGCGTCAGCGGATAACCCATCGCACGCGCGGTTTCCGCGTGATCGCCAACGAGGCGCAGCGTCATGCCCCAGCGCGTGCTGCGCAATCCCCACTGCAGTAAAAACGCCAGGACGATGCCGATCACGAAGAGCGGATTGATATGCAGCGCGTTATGCAGTTGCGGCGACGACGCGGCCCATGCGCCGAGGTCGATGGATTGCAACATGGGCGCCTGCGGCTGGATAAACGGCTTGCCGAGATAAAACGCGAGGCCCGTGCCGAGCAGCATCAACGCAATGCCGAAGGCGATATCGGAGACGCGCGGCAGTGAACACACCAGTCCGTGCAGACAGCCGAACAGCAGTCCCACCATCCCGGCTGCCAGCACGCCGATCCACGGCGAGCCGGACAGATACGAGGCTGCATAGCCGCTCATCGCGCCGGACACGAGAATGCCTTCGAGCCCGAGATTGACGCGGCCGCCTTTCTCCGTCAGACATTCGCCGAGGCTCACGAACAGATACGGGGTGCTCACGCGAATCGCGCCGGCCAGCAGCGACAGGAGCAGGACCACCACGGGCGAGTGCATATCAGGCATGCGTTTTCTCCAGTTGCACGGGGGCTTCTTCAGTGACGGCGAGGGCCTGCAACTTCACGCGCCACGCGACGATGCGTCCGCCCAGCGCTTCCCACGCGAGCAGGTTGGCGAACAGCAAGCCTTGCAGCACGAGCGTGGTGGCATCCGGCAAATCGAGCCGCCGCTGCAGCAGACTGCCGCTCGCCTCGATGCCGCCAATCAGCACCGCGCACAACACGATGGCGAGCGGGTTCTGCCGTGCGGCGAACGCGACCAGAATGCCGCTGTAACCATAGCCCGCCAGCAGCGACGCATTCGCGCTACCCTGCACGGCGGCCACTTCGAACATGCCCGCGAGACCCGCGGCCGCGCCGCCCATCGAGCACGCCGCGAGCGCCAGCATGCCAACCGGCAGTCCCACCAGACGCGCCGCCCGGTTGCTGCCGCCCACCACGCGCATCGCAAAGCCTTTCGTGCTGTGCCTGACGAACACCCACGCGGCGAGACATGCCAGCACACCCCACAGCAAGCCCCAATGCACTTCGAGTCCCGGCAGCGAGCCAATCGTCATGGCATCGGGCACCGGCAGCGTCGAAGGCTTGTTGAGACTCGCAGGATCGCGCAAGGGGCCTTCCACCAGATGCTTGAACAACGCAATGGCGATGTACGACATCAACAGGCTGCTGATCGTCTCGTTGACGCCGCGCCATTGCCGCAATGCGCCGATTGCGCCAATCCAGATGCCGCCCGCCAGCATGCCGGCAACGGCCATCAACGGCGTGGCGATCAGCCACGAGGTGCCCGCCGGCAAACACTGCGGCACCACCGCCGCGGCCAGGCCGCCGAGCGCCAGTGCACCCTCGCCGCCAATCACGATCAGTCCGACTTGCGCCGGCAATGCGACGCACAACGCGGTCAACATCAGTGGCGAGGCGCGCAGCAAAGTGCTTTGCCACGCGAACGACGAGCCGAACGCGCCCTGAAAGATCAGCCCGATCGCATCCAGCGCAGGCGCGCCCTGCACCAGCAGGAACAACCAGAACAACGACAGCGTGCCGGCAAGCGCGCATAGGGTGGGCAACGCGGGCAGCGCGCCGAGCATCAGCCGGGCAGAACTCGCATTAGGACGCATGGCCGCTCCTCGATAAATGGTCGGACGGGTCGGACGGCGGGTTGGACCACGTGTACATCATCAGATCTGGCCCACCACACCCGAGACCAGGTAGTTCATGCTTTCAAGCGTGTAGTCGGTCTGCACGTGCGTCGTGCCGCTGGCGACCACCACCCCGCCCTTGTTGTCCTTGATCGGGCCTTTGAAGATCACGAATTCGCCGGACATCATCTTCGACCTGATCGCGTCGGCGTTCTGCTTCGCGTCCGGCGTGACCTTCGCGCCATATGCGGACATTTTCACGAAGCCTTCCTTCAGGCCGCCGCGCAGCACGTTCGGTTGCGGCTTGCCGCCCTGGGCACCCGCGACGAGTTCCTTGTACGGCGTAGCCCAATCCCATTCGGCGCCGGTCAGATAACCCTTCGGCGCGAGCGCGGCCTGGCTCGCGTGATAACCGCAGCTCATCGCGCCGCGTTTCTCGGCGGTTTCGATTACGACCTTCGGGCCGTCGACGTGACAGGTCAGCACGTCGCAACCCTGGTCGACGAGACTGTTGGCCGATTCGGCTTCCTTGACGGGCATCGACCAGTCGCCGGTGAAGATCACGTGCGTGGTGATCGACGGGTCCACCGACTGCGCGCCCAAGGTGAACGCGTTGATATTGCGCAGCACCTGCGGGATCGGCTTGGCGGCGACGAAGCCAAGCTTCTTGCTCTTCGACATATGGCCGGCGACCACGCCATTGAGATACTGGCACTCGTCGATGTAGCCGAAATAGCTAGTGATATTCGACGGATTGCCCTGCTTCCACAGACCGCCGCAATGCGCGAAGCGCACGTTCGGATATTTGGCGGCCATCTTCAGCACGTGCGGATCGAAGTAGCCGAACGAGGTGGCGAAGATCAGCGTGGCGCCGTCCTGCTCGATCATTGCCTCCATCGACTTCTGCACCGCGATGGTCTCCGGCACGTTCTCTTCCTCGACCACCTTGACGTTGGGCAGCGTCTTGATCACGTTGGCCGCGGCGGCCTGCGCCTGGTTATAGCCATAGTCGCCGCGCGCGCCGACGTAGATCACGCCGACAGTCAGTTTGCTCGCGGCGAAAACCGATTCGAACGGCAGCACTGCACCGAGCGTCAGCAGGCTGGCATTCTTGAGAAAGTGGCGACGATTACTCATGGCGTAGTCGGTCTCGTGTGGTTGAGGGTTATGGGTTGGCTGTGACGGCAGTGGGCGCGGCGAGGCTGGCGAGGTAGGCCAGCCAGCCGCCGAACTGCGTAATGTCGCGTGCGCCCGCTGCCGCCGTGACGGCTGCCGGCTCGCAGATGAAGCCTTTGACGCTGCGCCCATCCGCGACGCGCACGGTGCCGATGCCAAGCGGGGCCGGCACTTGCGCAACGAGGGCTCCGAACAGGCGCAGCGGGACTTGCCAGAGTTCGATGGCGATCGGTCCTACCGGTGTCTGCACCGCGGCTTCTTGCGCATTGCCCGGCGTATGCACGAGCGCGGGCTTGGGCGGTGTCGTGCCGGCCAGCGCGTAAAGGCGATAGTCCGGCGTGGTGTGAGTGGCTTCGAGAAAACGCGCTCCCGCTTCGAGCAGTTGCCCGTTCAACGGCTCGCCGCGCAGATGTGCGCCCACTACCGCGAGGGTGATCGACGGTTCGTCGGAGGGCAGCGGCTTTTGCTTGATGGGAGGGGTCTCACTCGCGTTGAGCCCGTCGAAAAACAGCGCCTGAATCTGCGCGCCAAGCACCGCAAGCCGCTGGTCCGCACCAGCGGGGGCGATCAACGTGACGCCGGCCGGCAAGCCGTCGTCACGCCGCACGCACGGCACAGCGAGGGCACACAGATCCAGCAGGTTGACGAAGTTCGTGTAGTAGCCAAGCTGGCTATTGAGCTCCACCGGATTCGCCTGCACAGCGGCGATGGTCGGATGCGTCGGCGTGGTGGGGACGATCAGCACATCGATTTCGTCGAACACCTTCAGCGCCTCGCGCCTAAGCGCGGCGAGGCGATACTGCGCGTCGAAGGCATCGACGGCGCTGAAGTGGTCGGCTTTCGCGACGACGCCAGCCACCACCGGATCGATCGCGGCACGATGCCCGTCGAAGAATTCGCCGATCGCCGCGCGCCGTTCGGCGACCCACGGACCGTCATAAAGCAGCGCCGAGACTTGCGTGAAAGGCGTGAGATCGATCTGAGCCGGGCTTGGGGCGAGCCGCGTGCACAGCGTATCGAGCGCAGCGTGGAAGGCTTGTGCCGCGTGCGCGTCGCCATAGAACTCGGCGCGCAAAGGCACGCCGATGCGCGCCGGCTTCGGCAGCAGGCCAAGTGCAGGAACATGGCGCGAGTAGCTGTCTTGCGCGTCGAACTTCGCCATCTGGCTCAGCACGTGCCAGGCATCGTCGACGGTGTGCGCGAAGATCGACACGCAGTCGAGACTCTGGCAGGCCGGCACGACGCCGCGCTTGCTAACCAGCCCGATCGACGGCTTTAGACCCACCAGTTCATTGAAGCCCGCCGGAACGCGGCCCGACCCGGCCGTATCCGTGCCGAGCGAAAACGCCACGCAGCCCGCTGCGACGGCCACTGCCGAACCGGAACTCGAGCCACCCGAGACACGCTCCGGAAACTCGACCTGGCGCACGGCGCCATAGGGCGAACGCACGCCGACGAGGCCCGTCGCGAACTGATCCAGATTGGTCTTGCCGATCAGGATGGCGCCGGCATCCAGAAGACGCTGCACCGCGAACGCCGACTCAGCGGGCGTGTAGGCAAACTCGGGGCACCCGGCCGTGGTGGGGATGCCGGCCACATCGATGTTGTCCTTCACCGCAAACGGCACGCCGAACAGCGGCATGCGCTCGAAGATCGCAGCGCCCGCGTCGGCCCACAGCGCCGCGAGCTCGGCGGCGCGCGCGTACAGCGCATCGGCTGCGACGCGATAAATCCATACTTCGGGGCGATCGACGGCATCGATCCGTTGCAGCGTGGCTTCGATACACTGCTTTGGCGTCAACTGGCCGGCTGCATAAAGTGCGCTCAGCGCCTTGATCGAAGAAACTGCCTGAATTTTGCGTGAGAGCGTCATGAGTTCAATCTTGAATACAAGTTTGAACTCAACTAAGCAGAAGGTGTGCCATGCATGTGGCAGCGCAGCGGCGAATGCCGCAAAGGCTTATGCAGCGGGCGTGCGCGGGATGTGCAGAAGCCGCGAGCGGGACTTGCGCGGAGATTTCGTGCCATCGGCGGGCGGCCGATGTTTGTGCAGCGCTCCCCACAACGGGGCGTTCATGAACCGTCGTGGATCGGGGCGTGCCTGGTGGTCACCGGATAAGGGCCAGGAGCAGCCGAGGCAGCCGCTCTTGCCTACTCCGCACTCGCCGCCACTCGCTCAGCGAGCTTCGCGTCATAACTGGAATGCACGTGCACGCGTTTCCTGTCGGGGTACGCATAAGCGTAGGCCTTGCGTAAGGCGAGCGAAGCTTCGTGGAAGCCGGACAGAATCAGCTTCTGTTTGTTTGGATAGTTGGCGATATCCCCGACGGCGAAGATACCCGGCCGCGAGCTTTCGTAGTTGGACGTGTCGACGTCCACCTTGCCGGCGTGCAGACTCAAGCCCCAGTTCGCCACCGGTCCAAGGTCCGCGACCAGACCGTACAGCACGACGAGGTGCCCGGCATCGAGCTGCGTCGAACCCCCTATCTGTCTGATTTCAAGCGATTGAAGCTCGCCGTCCGGCGCGTTCAGCCCCGCGATGGCGCCGACCATGAAGTCCATTTCGCCCGCCTCGACCGCGCGCCGCATCTCGGCCACGCTGGAATCCACCGCGCTGAAACCGTTGCGCCGGTGCACGAGCGTGACCTTGCGCGCCACCTTGCGCAACGCGAGCGCCCAGTCCAGCGCGGAATCGCCGCCGCCCGCGACAACCACGGTCTGGTCCGCGAAATCGGCCAGCGTGCGGACACTGTAGTGCACGTGACGACCTTCCAGCGGCACCGCTTCGGGTAACGCGAGACGCTGCGGCGCAAACGCGCCGTTGCCGGCGGCGAGCATGATTGCTGCCGCGTCGAAGCTCATGCCTTCGCGCGTCTGGATGGTCCAGCGGCCGTCGTCGCGTTGCTCGACGGTATCCACGCGCTGTCCGAGATGAATCGGCACATCGAATGGATGGCATTGAACGAGCAGACGTTCGACCAGTTCGCGCGCAGTGCATGACGGAATGGCCGGAATATCGTAGATGGGCTTGTCCGGATACAGCTCCGTGCATTGACCGCCTACCTTGTCGAGCGCGTCCACGATCTGACACGACAGGCCGATCACGCCGGCTTCGAACGCCGCAAACAGCCCGACCGGACCCGCGCCGACGATCAGCACGTCGGTCTTCGTCACGGCACTGGCAGAACCGGCCGCAGAGGAAGCGTCCTGTGCCGCAGATGAAAGGGAAGATGAAGCCGCTTCGGAGGTCATTCGGTGTCCCTGGTGTTGAGCGCGTCTGGGTGCAGCCTGGGTGCGATCTGTGCGCGATCTGTGCGCGCATGGTCCATCCACCATACAGACTCGGCCACAACACGGCAACGATGACACCACGACCGGTGTGGGCACATGGCCCTTTGCTCCGGCGGCCATGCGCGTCGTCGCCGTCGTCCTCTGCGGCCGCGGGATAAGATACGCGTTCGCTCCCTGCCCGCCTCGCTGAACGGACTGACACATTACGATGAATGCACCTGATCTAACGAAAGACGATCGCCTTGGCCTGTATCTGCGCAGCACGGACACGGGCGCCGAATGGTGGCGCGTCAGCGTGGCGGACCGGCCCAATACTTTTCGTCTCGAACACGGCGTTGAAGGCCTGAACGGCGAGGCGGCAGTCGATATCGATCTGGTGGTCGATTCGGAAAACCTGCGTGCGAAGCTGAAGAAGTGGCATCGCGAAGGCTTTGCTGTGCAGACGTTCGATGCGGCGCCCGCAGGGGACACACAGCAACGTACCGCTTTTATGCCGGAGTTGCAGCGTGCTGCGCGGGCGTCTGCCAGGCTGCGCGAAGCTCGCGACGGCTCGCACGGGACGGCGGCGCAAACGGTGTCGATCGGCCAGCTGAGCGTGCCGTGCGGCGCCGGCGGTCCGCTCGTGCCGCGCGTCAATCCGGCTTATCTGTTTTCCGGGCGCTTTGACGACATCGTCGCAGACATCGTCGAAAACAGGCGCGTGATGCTGATCGGCCACACCGGGGCGGGCAAAACCAGTCTGATCGAGCAAGTCGCGGCACGCTCGGGGCATGGCGTGGTGCGTTCGAACATGAATGGACAGACGACCGTGGGCGACTTCGTCGGTTTCTGGACCGTCAAGGGCGGCGAGACGATCTGGGTCGACGGCGTATTGCCCACGGCAATGCGCGAAGGGCTGTGGCTGATCGTCGATGAAATCGACTTTGCCGAGCCGTCCATTCTGGCCGCGCTCACCGCTGTGCTCGAACCGCACGGCCGCCTCACGCTCAAGGAAAAAGGCAACGAGATCGTCGCGCCGCATCCGGCGTTTCGCCTGTTCGCCACCGCGAATGCGGTGGGCGCGATGAGCCAGTACCGCCATCTGTACCAAGGTGCGAATCTGATGAACGAGGCGTTTCTCGACCGGTGGCGCGTCTATCTGCTCGACTATCTGAGCCCTGTTGAAGAGGCTGACGTTCTGATACGCACCCTCGCCCCGCATATGACGCAACCGCTCGCCGAGACGCTCGCCGCGATTGCCGCCGATTGCCGCGCGGCGTTCGCGCGCGAGGACCTGACGAGCGCGTTTTCCACGCGCCGCCTGCTGGATTGGGCCGAGTTGATGCTGCGCACCGGCGACCCGGAACGCGCGGCAGGCCCCGCCATCTATGCCAAGGTCAGCCCGGAAGACGCCACGCTGATTCGCGGCATCATCCGTCATCACATCGCGCCCGCCGGATGAAGCTCATGCATGCGGCGCGCGAGTCCCGAGGTTTCGCGTTCGAATCCGCGCTCGGCAAGATCGCGCGCGTGCTCACGGGGCAATACGGCGTGACGGTCGTGTTCAGCCCGGAGGGGCCGCGCGTGGAGCCTGGCCGGATCGTGATTCCCGACTATGAACTGGGCGAGCGCCTTTCGACGGACGTACTGGTCGGCTACCTCGATCTGCTGGTGGCGCGTGCCAGGCATTCGTCACTGCCTCAGCTCGAAGCATTGCCGCGCGGCGTGGTCACGAATCTTGCGCAGGTGATCGAAGACCGCCGGGTGTGTGCCCTGTTGCTGGATGAGTACCCCGGGGCGCGCTGGTTCATCGGCAAGCTGCGCGAGCATGCGGCAGCGAAGACGCTGGAACGATGGCGTCGTCTGCGCTGGCGTGAGCGTTTTATCTGGCGCGTCGAGCGTGCGCTATGGGATGAGCCGGCGAGTGCCGGTGAAACGAGCCAGTCGTTGTCCGCCGCCCTGCTCGCCGCGCAGGATCTGCTCGAACGGGCGAGCCGCAGTGGCTCGACCAGCGCCAGCATCGCGCTCGCGCATGAGATTCTGGCGCGTGTGCGGGCACTGTCGGCCGGCGACGTCAACAGCATGATGTTCACCGTCGGGACCGGCGAGGACATCGATACTGATACGGCTCAAGGGTCATTCGAGCCGTTCGAAAGCGACGGCACGCGCGCCGCTCAGGACCCTGCCGCGAACGCCTCGCCACCGTTGGATGCACGCGGCGGCGCCGAGGCGCTGAACGGCGCCGGCATGGGCCACGCGCTCGCCGATGCGCAGCCCTCTGCCGCGCGCACGGACAGCACGCTGCGAACAACCGAGGCCGTAACACTGCCGTTGATGTCGCTTCCGCTCGCCACGGAATTCGACGTCATCAACGATCAAACCGGTCTCGGCGATACGGCCGCCTGGCGCGAGCTGCGCACGCGGGCTCGCGCCGAAACCGCGCAGCTCAAGGCGAGGCTCGAACGCGCGTTGAGCGCAGACGAACGCACCCGCTGGCGGCGCGACCAGGAGCGTGGCGAGATTGACCGCACATCGCTCGCGAAGCTCGCCACGTCGCCGGGCTATCGCACGCCCTTCAAGGTCACGCGCGCCACCAGGGGGCGGGATGTGGCAGTGACGCTGCTGATCGATCGCAGCGGCTCGATGGCCGGCCGCAAGATCGAACTGGCGCGGCTGTGCGCCGCGGCCTTGTGCGATGCGCTCACGCAACTGGCTTTCGACTGCGAGGTGCTTGGCTACAGTTCGATCGAAGCGCCGCAGATGAAGCAGCTTTACGAACGCCAGCGCGCTGCGGGCGTGGATCTGCGGCGCTATAACCGTCTGGTTGAGCGGCTCGATCTGCAGGTCTACAAACGCTTTGGCTCAGCGGATCTGAGCGGGTTGACCGGCATCGATTGCGGCCACGAAAATCCGGATGGCGAAGCGCTCGCCTGGGCGGCGACCCGGCTCGCGGACCATCGGGCTGAGCGGCGCATCCTGATGGTTTTCTCCGACGGCTATCCGGCCACCGGCGACGGCAATCCGCGCGTGCTGCGCAGCGATCTGCGCGAACGCGTGACGGCGATCCAGAAACGCGGCATCGAACTGGTGGGGATTGGCGTGCTGACCGACGCGGTGGAGGCGTTTTATCCGCACAACGTCGTCGTCAGCCGGCTGGCCGAATTGCCGGCCACCGTGTTTTCCGTGCTGAGCGCGATGCTGCTGACACGCTAGCCGTCGCATCAGGCCAGCTGCGGCTCGAACGGATACTGGTCGATCTTGCCGCCACGCGCGACCACCACCGTGCTCTCCGGTATCTCCTCCCACCAGCCGGGCAGATCCACGAGCGGTTCCGAGAGCACGAGGAAGGCGTCGTCGCCCGCCGCCACTATGCGCGGGTCGTCCGGATACAACTCGTGCAGATGCCGGAACGAGGTGCTGTGAAAGAGCGAGCGCGAGGCGCGTTCGCTGGAGTAGCGCACGGCGACGATCTGCTCGCCGTCGGTTGCGCAGACGGTCATGTTCAGCGGCTGTTCGATGCCGTACTTGCGTCCGGTGGCCTCGACAAAACCGACCATCCGTTCGAGCGCGGTGACCGGTGCGAGTTCGAGCCCGAAGGTCAGCGCCAGATAGAACAGCACCTCTGAATCCGTTGAGCCTTCGATGGAGGGAAACAGCTCGGGGCTGATCGCCAGCATCAATTCGCGTCGCACGCTGGGGTAGTTACGCACGAGGCCGTTGTGCATGAAGAGCCAGCGTCCGTAGCGAAACGGGTGACAGTTGGTCTCCTGCGCGGGCGTATCGGTCGCGGCGCGAATGTGTGCGACGAACAGCGGCGAATGAATCGCGCGGGCCGCTTCGCGCAGATTACGGTCGCTCCACGCGGGCTGCATGCAGCGGTAGCGAAATGGAATGTCGGTGGGATGACCATACCAGCCGATGCCGAAACCATCGCCATTGGTAGTGGTGTGCCCCATCCGCGAATGCAGACTTTGATCGATCAACGAGTGTTTGGCGCGAAACAGCACCGTCTCGAGCTGGACGGGGTTTCCTGTGTAGGCTAGCCAGCGGCACATGGGGGGCTCCTGTTAGCTTGCGTTCGGCATAGCATACGTCGCCGCGCGTGCGCTTGCAGCGAGCGGGTGTGCTGCGGTGTGTTCTACGTTTTGCAACCAGTGACACCCAGGCGCCGCGCACGCCTCAGCAGCCCACTCAACTATTTCGGTTGCAACTGAGCAATCGGAATCAGAAACTCGGAGAAACCGGTCAACATGATTTGTACGCCGATGCACAACAGCAGGAACGACGAGATACGCATGGCCACTTTCGTGCCTTCCACGCCAAGGTAACGGGCAAACACCACCGCACGGCTATACGTGATGTACACCACGACGGCGACGATCAGCGAGATCGCCACCGACGCGATGCTCGACAACACGAACTCCGATAGCTTGTGCGTGCGATTCGCGTTGAGCGCGATAGCCGTGGCAATGGAACCCGGTCCGGTGGTCAGCGGAATGGTAAAGGGAAAGAAAGCCTTCGACATGGCATTGTCGGCGTCGACGCGTTTGACGGGGGCGTCCGTTGCAACGGGTGTATCAGGCGCATTGAGCATGTTCCAGCCGCCCACCGCGACCGCGAGGCCACCGCCGATGCGCAGCGCCTGCATCGAAATGCCGAAAAAATGCAGCACCGGGGTGCCGAAAAAGAATGCCACGAGCAACACACACAAGACATTGATGCCTATCTTGCGCGCCAGTGCCGTGCGTTCTTCCGTGGTGAGCGATGCAGTCCGGTCCAGGAACACGAAGGCGATGCCCAATGGATTGATGATGCTGATCAATCCGGTAAAGCCAAACAGAATGTCCGAGATCAGACTTTCCACCATGTTTTGCGATCCGCCTCGAAGGTCGGCTCATGGTTTCCCGCAGGAACGCAACGAGCCTTCTTGGATTATTGTCTGACCGGACCATTGCACGCATCTATCCAGTCCGGTCGATTGTTGCGATTGCCGTCCTGTCGGGATTCCAGCGGGCCTCAGTGGACGTCAATGGACCCCGGCAGGCGCCGGCGCTCGCAGGTCTAATCATAGCTCGCCATGGCATTTTCACCGCACTCTTTCAATCGGCCAACAGTGTTTTGAGGCACTTTTTTTTCCCGGCTTTTTTTGACCAACTTTACGTACCCAACCCGCGAGGCATAAAGTCGGCACGGAAGACTGGCTTTACGAAACGCACCCAATCCGTTTGAGGAATTGCCCATGCCCCTTCGCCTGCTTGCTGCACTACCGTTCATCGGCATTCTGCTCGGCGTGCCGTTCGTCAATCGTGTCGAGCCGCTCGTCCTCGGGATGCCGTTCGTGCTTGCCTGGATCGTGCTGTGGGTCGTGCTCACCGCGCTCGTGATGGGCATCGTCTACCGGCTCGATCCCGCCAACCGTCAAAGCGACGCCGAAGCGCAAGAGGCCCGATCATGAGCAGCGCTCTCGTCATCATCGCCGCCGTCACGCTGTTCGCGTTGTACCTGGGCGTGCGCGCGCGGCGCGGCCACGATATGAGTCTCGAGCAGTGGACCGTGGGCGGCCGCAGCTTCGGCACGGCCTTCGTGTTCCTGCTGATGGCAGGCGAAATCTATACGACCTTCACGTTTCTCGGCGGCAGTGGCTTTGCGTATGGCAAAGGCGCGCCGGTCTACTACATCCTCGCCTATGCGACGCTCGCGTACATCCTGTCCTACTGGCTCCTGCCACCCGTCTGGCGCTATGCAAAAGCGCAGCGCCTCGTCTCGCAGCCGCACTTCTTCGCGCGCAAATACGACAGCCCCGCGTTGGGTGTGCTGGTGGCGCTGGTCGGCGTAACGGCGCTGATTCCCTACCTCGTGCTGCAACTCAAGGGCCTCGGCATTATCGTGGCCACCACTTCGTATGGGGCGATTTCATCGAGCACGGCGGTGTGGATCGGCGCGGCGGTGGTCACGTGCTATGTGATCGTGTCGGGCGTGCGCGGCTCGGCGTGGAATTCAGTGGTCAAGGACACGCTGATCCTCGCGATCGTGCTGTTTCTCGGCATCTACATGCCGTTTCATTACTACGGCGGCCTTGGCTCGATGTTTCATGCCATCGACGCCGCCAAGCCCGGCTTTCTCACCTTCCCAGCCAAAGGGTCGAGCGTGAGCTGGTTCCAGTCCACCGTACTGCTCACCGCACTGGGCTTTTTCATGTGGCCGCATACGTTCGGCTCGGTATTCACCGCGAAGGACGAACGCATTTTCCGCCGCAACGCAATGGTGTTGCCGCTCTATCAGCTGATCCTGCTGTTCGTGTTCTTCGTCGGTTTTGCTGCGGTGCTCAAAGTGCCGGGTCTGAAAGGCGGTGATATCGACCTGTCGCTGTTCCGGCTGTCGCTGCAGACTTTCGATCCGTGGTTCGTCGGCGTGATTGGCGCGGCGGGTGTGCTGACGGCATTAGTGCCCGGTTCGATGATTCTGAACACCGCCTCGACGCTGCTTGCCAACGATGTCTACCGCGGCATGCTGCAACGCAATGCCGCCGACGCGACGGTCACGAAGCTCGCGCGCATGCTCGTGCCGGTGGTCGCGCTGGTGGCGGTCGGCTTCACGCTGCATGGCGGCGAGACCATTGTTGCGCTGCTGTTGATGGGCTACAGCTTTGTTACGCAACTGTTCCCGGCCATGCTATGCAGCCTCGCACCGCACAACCGGGCCACCCGGCAAGGCGCGTTCTGCGGGATTCTGGTGGGCGTGCTGGTGGTGGCGGCGACCACCCTGCTGCATATCGGCGTCGGCCAGTTGTTCCCCTTCCTGCCGGATAGCGCCAAGGACGTGAACATCGGCTTTGTGGCGCTGGCATTGAACATTCTGGTGTTTGTCGCGGTGAGCGCGGTGACCCAGCCACGTTCGAGCAAGCAATCACACGCTCAGGTGCATTGACGTGCAGCGGGCCCGCGCTCATGCGCTCATGCGTGTGTGCGTGTGTGCGTGTGTGCGTGTGAGCGTGTGTGCGTGTGTGCGTGTGAGCGTGTGTGCGTGTGAGCGCAGGCCGCAGTTTGCGTGACTAGCGGTTGTCCTTCGCGTACAGCGTGGAGTCGGCGAACCCTTCTGCCGACAGCACCCGTCCCACCAGAATCAGCGCGGTTCTTTCGATGTGCGTCGCCTGCACCTTGCTTGCGATATCCGCCAGCGTCCCTGTCACTTTCTCTTCATCCGGCCAGCTGGCGCGGTAGATCACTGCGATGGGGCAGTCATCGCCATAGTGCGGCCTGAGTTCTTCGACGATGCGCGCCAGATGCCGCACGCCCAGATGAATGGCCATGGTCGCCCGATGCCGCGCGAGGTCGCCCAATTGCTCGCCTTCCGGCATGCGGGTGCGGGTGGCGAAACGCGTCAGTATCAGCGTCTGCGAAACATCCGGCAGCGTGAGCTCGCAACCGAGCGTGGCGGCACAGGCGGCCGTCGCGGTGACGCCCGGGACGATCTCATAGGGAATCTCCAGCTCGCGCAGCCGGCGGATCTGCTCGCCGATCGCGCCGTACAAGGATGGGTCGCCGGAATGCACACGCGCCACGTCGTGGCCGCTTTGATGCGCGGCTTTGAGCAACGCGACGATCTGGTCCAGGTCGAGCTCGGCGGTATTCACGACCTGGGTGGCGGCGTGCCCTTCCAGCACGGCCGCCGGGACCAGCGAGCCGGCATACAGGATGACCGGGCAACTGCGCACGAGACGCTGGCCTTTGACTGTGATGAGCTCCGGATCGCCCGGGCCCGCGCCAATAAAAAACACCGTCATGCAAGACTCCGTGATTCGATGGTGGTTTGCCTCGCGCGCCTTGCGTCCGGCGTGTGCGTCATTACGGCAACTGGCGTAGCGCGGCCAGCAGGTCGGCGGAACAGGCGAATTCGCGTTCGACCTGTGGCAATGAGGGGCGCCGCAACATGATCACCGGCAGGCCGTGTTCGCGCGCCACGTCGAGCTTTGCTTCCGTTGCGGCACCGCCGCTGTTTTTGCTGACGATGACGTCGATCCGGCTCGTCGCGACCAGATCGCGCTCGCCGTCGAGAGTGAATGGGCCGCGCGCATCGATGATGCGCGCATGGGCGTTGCCCGGGTGGGCATCGAGACAACGAATGGTCCAGTACTGATGCGCGGGGATCTCATCCAGATGCGCCAAGGGTTCACGGCCCAGCGTAAAGAGCGGTCGCGCGAATGGGTTGAGTACTGTGCTCAGTTCGGCCCAGCTGTCGACCATGCGCCAGTCGTCGTCGGGCTGAGCCTGCCAGGCCGGGCGGCGCAAGGCCCAGCACGGTATGCCGGCCGCGCGGCTGGCGCTCGATGCATGGGAGCTGATTTGCGCGGCGTACGGATGCGTCGCGTCGATCAGCAAAGTGATGTGTGCTTCCTTGAGGTAACGCGCGAGGCCATCCGCCCCGCCGAAGCCGCCCACCCGGACCGCACAGCAAAGCTCGGTGGGCACCTTGCCCAGGCCCGCCAGGCTGTAGACGTGTTCAGGGCCGAGTTGACGGGCGATTTGCAAGGCGTCGCCGGTGCCGCCGAGGAGAAGGATGCGGGTCATGAGTTCGGTCAATGCTACAGAGTGTCCATCTTCGTCGGCCTGTGCAGGAATCAGGCCACTGCCGGACACTGACGGACACCCAAGAGGTACCCATCCAGTCGTTGGTGGCCGCGGGAACTGGGCGAAGGCGCCTTGCTTTCGCGATTACCAGATCGTTTTTACGTGAGCGTAGGCGCGAATTTTTTCGTCCTTTGTTACGAGGGCTACCGCGAACTTGCGTGCCGTTGCCACGATCATCCTGTGAGCAGGGTCCTTGTGAAATTCGCCCGGAAGGTCGACTGACTTCGTTGCGATTTCCACGTCGACGGGCACGAAGCGCACAGCATCGATGGCCGCAATGGTATCGAGCCAGCTACTGACGTCCATCGACAGGACAAGCTTCTCGCGTTCGACCAGCATGGCAACCTCCCACGCGGAAATTGCCGAAATGATGATGTCTCCGCCGTCCAGCTCACGTTCGATTGCGGACTTTGCCTTTTTGCTCAGTGTCGGATCTCCTGACACCCACCAAACCAGCGCATGCGTGTCCAGAACGATCACTGCCAGGCCTCCCAGTCGCCCTCTGCTACCGGGTCCGTGGGATTTTCATACCGCACCACCGAGCCGCGCAATACGTCGAGCGGATTGCGTTCCGGGCTCCGGTAAGGCCGGACTTCAAGTGCCGGTTTGCCGTGATCCGTCACGATCACGCTTTCGCCCGACGCTTCTATCTGACGAAAAAACTCGAGCGCCTTTGCCTTGAATTGAGACTTCGATACGTGATTGCCTTCCATGATTCCTCCATAGTCACTGCCCCTGGTCATAATTGCAACAAAAATGACTAGACACCGGGGTCATTTTCGACGAAGCCGAGTCGGCCGTACGGAGGTTCTGGAAGACGCGCCTCGCGTCTCTATGCCGCCGCCCCAACAATCGTCCCCTGGCGGTCGATTGCAAACATCTCCACCGTCACCTCGGCCGGCACGATATCGCGCGCCACCTGCAGCGCGCGCCGGCAGACGATATCGCCCAGCGGCACACCCTGCTCGCGTGCGAGCGCCATCGCCTGCTGGCTGGTATTGGCCGCGCGGATCGCATCGGCCAATTCGGGGTCCGCACCATGCGCGAGCGCCCACGTTGCCAGTTGCGGCAAATCGATACTCGAATTCCGGCTATGCAGATCCAGGTGCCCGGCGGCGAGCTTGCTGAGCTTGCCGAAGCCGCCGCACACGCTGAGCCGCTCGACCGGCGCGCGCCGCATATGCTTGAGCACCGCGCCGACGAAGTCGCCCATCTCGATCAGCGCGATTTCCGGCAGGCCATAGTGCGCGCGCATCGCGTCTTCACTGGCATTGCCGGTACATGCCGCGATATGCATGTAGCCGTTCGCGCGCGCCACGTCGATACCCTGATGAATCGAGGCGATATATGCCGAGCACGAAAACGGCCGGACGATGCCGGTCGTGCCGAGAATCGACAGGCCGCCGAGAATTCCCAGGCGCGGATTCATCGTCTTGAGCGCGAGTTCCGCTCCGCCTTCGACGCCGATCGTCACATCGAAGCCCCCCGCATAGCCATATTCGGCGGCGAGCTCCGTGAGATGCCCGGTCATCATGCGGCGCGGCACCGGGTTGATCGCCGGTTCACCGACGGCGAGCGTCAGCCCGACCCGCGTGACCGTGCCCACGCCCGGCCCCGCATGGAAAGCCACGCCTGGCTCTGCTCGCAGGCGCACGCGGGCAAACACGACGGCGCCGTGCGTGACGTCGGGGTCGTCGCCGGCATCCTTGATGGTGCCGGCTTCCGCGCCATCGTCCGTGAGACGGCAGAACACCAGCCGCAGCGGCACATGCTGGCCCTTGGGCAAAACGATCTCCGCCACCTCGCTGACGACACCCGTAAGCAGCAGCCGCGCCGCCGCCAGCGACGTCGCCGTCGCACAGCTGCCGGTGGTGTAGCCGCTGCGCAGCGGAGCGGGTTGTTCGGGAGTCTCTTCGCGCATCAGGTCGAGCCGTCCGTCGAGGTGCGCGCGACGAGGGGACGCTTGACCACTTCCAGCACGGTCACGGGCAACGTCTGACGCCAGGTATCGAAGCCGCCGAGCGGCTGGGCATGCGCCAACGCGATGCGCGTCAGGGTGCCGCCGTGCTGTTCGCGCCATGCCGCGAGCGCGGCTTCGCCCTGCAGCGTGACCGCATTCGCGACCAGCCGGCCGCCGGGGCGCAGACTGGCCCAGCACACGTCCAGTACGCCCGGCGTCGTCACGCCGCCGCCGATAAATACCGCATCGGGCGCGGGCAGTCCTTCCAGTGCGTCAGGCGCCCTGCCCGCGACCAGCTGCAGAGCCGGTGCGCCGAGCGCGTCGCGATTGTGTTCGATGAAACGCTGCCGCTCCTCATGTCCTTCGATCGCGATGGCGTGGCAAGTTTGATGCGTGCGCATCCATTCGATCCCGATCGAGCCGCTGCCCGCGCCGACATCCCACAGCAGTTCGCCGGGCGTCGGCGCAAGACGTGCGAGCGTCATGGCGCGCACGTCGCGCTTGGTTAGCTGGCCGTCGTGGAGAAAGGCCTCGTCGGGCAGGCCGGGGGTGAGCGGCAGACGCGGTGCGCCTTCGGTTGCGCGGCATTCGAGCGCGACCAGGTTCAACGCCGCGACGGCCTCGCCCGACCACGCCTCCGCGCGTCCGTCGATACGCCGTTCCCGCTCGCCGCCAAGGTGTTCGAGCACGATCATGCGCGTCGCGCCGAAGCCGCGCGATTTGAGCAGCGCCGCCAGCGCGCCGGGCGTAGCGCCGTCGGCGCTCAATACGAACAGACGCGAGCCGTCATGCAGATACGCGCTCAAGGTGTTCAGCGGCCGGCCGACCAGCGAGACCGTCGCCACGTCCTGCAACGGCCAGCCGAGCCGAGCGGCCGCGAGCGACAGCGACGACGGCGCCGGCAACACCCGCATTTCGCCGGCCGGCAGCTGACGCGCAAGCGTCGCGCCCACGCCGAACAGCATCGGGTCCCCGCTGGCCAGCACGCACACCGAGCCGTCGTGCCGCGCGCGCTGCGCCAGCAATGGCGCGATATCGAAAGGACGCGGCCAGCTTTCACGGCGCGCGGAGAGCCGCGCGGGCAGCATCGCCAGATGCCGCTCGCCGCCATAGATCACGGCGGCATCGAGCAGCGCGCGACGGGCCGGGCGCCCCAGACCGGCAAAACCGTCATCGCCAATGCCCACCACGGTCAGCCATGCCGGCATGGATCCATCCTCATACTTTGTCTTGAATTGAGCCGCGCGGCGCGCCCATCAAGGCCGCAGCCTCGTTGCGCTGGTCGAAAAAAGGCATAATACCGTGTCGCCGGTGCCCTTCGGGGCCCAACAGGGAACACAGTGATACTGTGGCTGCCCCCGCAACTGTATGCAGCGAGTCCGCGCCTGATTCTGCGCCACCGGTGCCCCGTAGAAACGGCCCCCGGGAGAGCCGCCCACGGAGAGGGCGCCCCCCGGGAAGGCCGGTCCCCGGAAAGGCCGGCCCCCGGAAAGGCCGGCCCCCGGAAAGGCCGGCCCCGACCAAGGCGGGCCTTCTAGAAGCCCGGCACGGACTACCACTGCCAGCCAGGAGACCTGCCGGCCAGACTGTTCGTGCCAGCCTTCATCGGGCGGGGTGTACCGATGCCGCAGCATTGCTCTTCAATGAGATGCTCGGGCCGTCACGCGACGCTAACCCGGTGCTCTCTTGACTCACGCTTCCTTTTCCTCCGCTATGTCCGTTGCAGCACGGCCCTCGGCTTGTCCGGGGCTGCTGCGCATCGTGCCTGCGCGCGATGGCGGCATCTGCCGGATCAAGCTGCCGGGCGGCGTGCTGCTAGCCGCTCAGGCAGTGGCGCTTGGGGAGGCGTCGCAGCATCACGCGGCGGGGGTGATCGAGGTCACCAACCGGGCCAATCTGCAGGTGCGCGGCGTGCGTGCCGGGCAGGAGGCGGCGTTGATCGCGGCGCTGGTGGATGCCGGACTTGGACCGACACCGTCTCCCGCTCTTGACGATGTGCAAAGCGGTCTCGGTGCTTCAGCGGCTGACGACGTGCGCAATCTGATGATCAGCCCAAGCGCCGGGCGCGATCCGCATGCGCTGTTCGACACGCGTGAGCTGGCCGCGCAGATTCTCGCCGTGCTGCAGGGCGAGCCGCGCTTCGCGGCGCTGTCGCCGAAGTTCGCAGTGTCGCTGGACGGCGGCGAGCGTCTGGCGATGCTCGAGCATCCGCACGATGTGTGGCTCGCGGCGCGTGCCGCTGACGACGGCCCACGGTTCGTGCTGGGCCTGGCAGGCTGCCCGCCGGTCACCCGTCATGACGCCGCCTGCACGCCCGCGCTGGCTGAAGTCCGGCCGTCGCAAGTCCCTGCTGTGGTCAAGGCACTGCTGCACACCTTCCTCGATCTGGCCGCGCCCGATCACACGCGGATGCGCCACCTGCTTGCCCTGCACCCCGTGCAAGCCGTATTGCAGCGCGCGCAAAGCTACCTCGATTTCCCGCTTTCGCACGAGCCCGCCCTCGCCGGCTGGCGACGCGCACCTGCCGACGCCTCGCTGCGCTTCGGCGCGCATCCGCAGCGTGAGGCGGACATGTGGCAGGTCGGCGGACAGCCGCCGCTTGGTCGCATGGACGCCGCGACGCTGCTCGCCCTTGCCGCACTCGCCAACGACGCCGGCAACGGCGCGCTGCACATGACGCCCTGGCAAAGCGTGCTGCTGCCGGACGTGGTCGCCGAAGCCTTGCCTTACGTGCTGGCGCGCTTCCAGGCAGCTGGCCTCGCGTGCGACCGCGCGGAGCCGCTCGCACGACTGATTGCCTGCGCCGGCTCGTCCGGCTGCATCAAGGGTCTCGCCGACACCAAAGCCGACGCCTTGCGCCTCGCTGCACTGCTGCCGGCCCACGTCGAGCAGGTGCACCTGAGCGGCTGCCCGCGTTCGTGCGCCGCGGCGCACCGCGCGCCGTACACGCTGCTGGCGGCGCAAGCCGGCCGCTACGACCTTTATCGACGCGACGACGGCGAACCCGGTTTCGGACGCTGCGTCGCGCGCCATCTGACGATTGAACAGGCCGCCGACGCGCTCGCGCGGCTCGCCCGGAGCCCTTTTGATGCTTGATTACATCCGCGACGGTCAGGAGATCTATCGCCAATCCTTCGCGACGATCCGCGCGGAGGCCGACCTGTCGCGCATCCCCGCCGACCTCGAAAAACTCGCCGTACGGGTGATCCACGCGTGCGGCATGGTCGACGTGATCGACCAACTGCGCTTTTCCGCCGGCGCCGCCGCCGCGGGCCGCGCGGCGCTCGTGCGCGGCGCGCCCATTTTGTGCGACGCCCGCATGGTCGCCGAAGGCATCACCCGCGCCCGGCTTCCCGCGGAGAACCCGGTGATCTGCACCCTGGGCGACCCCTGCGTGCCGGGGCTTGCACGCGAACTGGGCAATACCCGCTCGGCGGCGGCGCTCGAATTGTGGCGGCCGCATCTGGCGGGCAGCGTGGTGGTGATCGGCAATGCGCCCACCGCGCTGTTTTACCTGCTGGAGATGCTCGATGCCGGCGCGCCCCGCCCCGCGTTGATTCTCGGTTTTCCGGTGGGCTTTGTGGGTGCGGCGGAATCGAAAGCCATGCTGGCCGAAGACAGCCGCGGGGTGCCTTACGTGATCGTGCAGGGACGGCGCGGCGGCAGCGCGATGGCCGCCGCCGCAGTCAACGCACTTGCTTCGGAGATCGAATAAATGGCCACACCAGGACGTCTGTTCGGACTCGGCGTCGGCCCCGGCGACCCCGAACTGATCACGCTGAAGGCGCTGCGGCTGCTGAAAGCCGCACCCGTGGTGGCGTATTTCGTCGCCAAGGGCAAGAAAGGCAATGCGTTCGGGATCGTCGAAGCGCATCTCTCCAGCGGCCAGCAGCACCTGCCGCTGGTGTATCCGGTGACGACCGAAGCGCTCGAACCGCCGCTGTCGTACGAAGCCATCATTGCGGACTTCTACGATACCGCCGCGGAAATCGTCGCCGCCCATCTGGATGCCGGTCGCGACGTCGCAGTGATCTGTGAAGGCGATCCGTTCTTCTACGGCTCGTATATGTACCTGCATGACCGGCTGGCGGCGCGCTTCGAAGCCGAGGTCGTGCCCGGCGTGTGCTCGATGCTCGGCGGCGCGGCGGTGCTCGGCTCGCCGCTGGTGTATCGCAATCAGAGTCTTGCAGTGCTGTCCGGCGTGCTGCCGGAGGCCGAACTGCGCAGGCGTCTTGCCGATGCCGACGCAGCCGTCGTGATGAAGCTCGGCCGCAATTTCGACAAGGTGCGGCGCGTGCTCGGCGAGCTGGGACTCGCGGAGCGCGCGCTGTATGTCGAGCGCGCGACGATGGCGAATCAACGCATCGTGCCGCTGGATCAGGTCGATCCCATGGCGTCGCCGTATTTCTCGCTGCTGGTGGTGCCGGGGGAAAAATGGCAAGGATGACACCGCCCGCCATCGTGATTCTCGGCACGGGTGCACTGGCGACGGCGCGCCGCGTGCAGGCGTGCTATCCGGGGGCTGAGGTGCACGGGCTGCGGGGACGTGTCGAGGCGGACCTCGCATACTCCGAGCTCGGCGCGCATTTGCGTGACCTGTATGCGCGCGGCACGCCGATCGTCGCGCTGTGCGCAGCGGGAATCGTGATTCGTTGCGTGGCGCCCATGCTGACCGACAAGGGCGTCGAGCCGCCCGTGCTGGCGGTGGCCGAAGATGGCAGCGCCGTGGTGCCTTTGCTGGGTGGCCTCGCCGGGGTGAACGTGATGGCGCGTGAGATAGCCGGTGCGCTTGAGATCGCGCCGGCCATTACGACGAGCGGCGAGTTGCGCTTCGGCACCTGCGTGCTGAATCCGCCCGAAGGGTATGCCTTGGCGAGTCTTGCGCAAGGCAAACGTTTTGTCTCCGACTTGCTGGCGGGCGAAAGCACCCGCGTGGAAGGCGACGCGCCCTGGCTCGACGACGCGCAACTGCCGCGCACGGACGCCGCGCGGCTCGCGATTCGCGTCACGCCGCACGTCTGGGACGGGCGCATGGATGAGCTGGTGATTCATCCGCGCAGTGTGGTTGCGGCGCTTGGACATGGGATCTGCGCTGGCGGCACCGCCGAGCAAGTCGTTCAGCGGGTGCACGCGGCGTTGCACATGCATCGGCTCGCCCCGCTTGCGCTTGCGGCGCTGCTCGCTCCTGTGGAGTGGATGGGCGACGCCGCATTGCCCGAAGCCGCTGATACGTTGGGCGTGCCGCTGCGGTTTGCCGAACCACGCGATGACACGCCCGTTCTCGACGAACCAGCGGCCGGCAACCCAGCCAGTGACGACATGCGCGCCGCGACGACTGCGCACTCGTCGCCGCAGGATCCTTCTGCCTTGCTCAGAGCCGCGCTGCGGGTGCCTTATGAAGTGCTGCAGCATGACGCTGATGCCGGCGTCGCCCTCGCACTCGGCCGCGCGCCGCTCGACCCCGCCACCTTGGGCCGGCCGCGCGGCCGTCTGACGGTGATCGGCCTCGGCCCCGGCAGTGCGGAACTGATGGTGCCCGCCGCACGCACGGCATTGAACGAAGCCACCGACATCCTCGGTTACGAAACCTACGTGAACATGGCCGGCCCGTTCCGCGCGGATCAACAGCTGCATTGCAGCGACAACCGCGAGGAAATGCAGCGGGCCCGTCATGCGTTTGAGCTGGCAAGCACGGGGCGCAAGGTGGCGGTGGTGTCGTCGGGAGACCCAGGGGTGTTTGCGATGGCCGCCGCGGTACTCGAAGCGCTGGAGGGCGCGCAGGATGCGCGCTGGTCCGCGGTCGAGCTCTCGATCGTGCCGGGCGTCTCCGCCGCGCTGGCAACCGCCGCCCAGGCGGGCGCGCCGCTGGGACACGATTTCTGCATGCTGTCGCTGTCGGATAACCTGAAACCGTGGTCGATCATCGAAACGCGGCTTCGCCACGCCGCCCAGGCCGATCTGGTAATGGCGTTCTATAACCCGATTTCTCGCGCCCGGCCCTGGCAACTGGATAAGGCGCTGGAGATCGTGCGCGAAGTCCGCACGCCCGCCACGAAAGTGGTGCTCGGGCGCGATATTGGCCGGCCGGGGGCGTCGTTGCGAACGCTGACCCTCGGTGATCTGCGCGCGGCGGATGTGGATATGCGCACCATGGTGATCATTGGCTCGTCCACGACCCGTGGTTTCAGGCGGGGCACGGCGGGCGAATGGGTTTATACCCCGCGCTGGTATGAGTAAGGCCACGCGCCCAGGCGGATCGAACGGGCCGAACTGAAGCCGTTCAATAAAATCGCTACCGGCCAAATAAAAATACTAAAGCTTTGAGTAGCGTTGCCGTTAATGCAGATGACGTTAACCCTGTTACCCGCCACTCGATTCAGTTACCAAGAACCCCAATGAACGAGAATACCGTGGAGTCACCCGTCGGGACGGCACTGGCCGCGCTCAGTCTCGACAGCGTACCAGTAGGCAGCCCGCTTGACTGGCCGATCGTCGATGCTGACGGAACGCTGCTGCTCGGCGCCGGCACGGTGCTGGTCGGGGTCGAGGAGCGCAAGTTCCTGTTCGACCACTTCAAGCCGCAGCGCGGCGATATCGCCGATCCGGCGCGACCGGACGGCTCGCCCGGCTCGAATAGAGGCGAGCTCGACCCGCTGGCAGTCAAGGACATGCATCTGACGATCGGAGCCTTGATCGGCGTGCGTCAGCACGTCGGCAGCGCCTCGCCGATGCACCCCTGCCGCATCATCGGCTTCGCGCCCAACCAGGCGCTGTTTGTCACGCCACCGCTGTTCGAAGGCCAGATCCTGCCGCTCGGCGTGGGCGCGAATGTCGAGATCGTCGCCATCGCCAGTCAGGCGGTGTTCCGGTTCGTCTGTACGGTCGAAGCGGTCTGTCATTTGCCGTTCGATTACGTCGTGCTGTCGAAACCCGGCGTGATCCGGCGTCTGCGCGAGCGTAAGTCGATCCGCGTGCGCGCGAATCTCGCGGTTCGCTACAGGATCGGCGAGACCGGCGACAGCTACGAAGGGGTCGGTCTGGCCAAGGGGATCAGCGCGCTCGGCATGTCGCTGACGGCGTCGTGGGCCCTCGGCAAGGTCGGCGACCGCTTGCGCCTGGCGTTCCGGCTCTCGTCCAAAGACCTCGATACGCAGATCGAAACCGGCGCGATCATCCGCAACGTGCAAGTGGGTTCGTCCGGCGAGCCGGCCGTCCACGGCCTCGAACTGGACCAGCTCGACGTCACGCAACAGATGGCCATGAAGGTCTACGTGTTCGACCGTCAGGACGACGTGCTTTACTGGACCAACGGCGGCAAGTAACGGTGTTCGTGGAGCCCGGCGCGCGCAGCGAAGCGCGCTGCGCCAGGTTGCGCCGCCTACGCCGTGCCCTGCTCCAGGCGTTTCTCTATCCGATCAGTTGCTCCGGCGTCATCCACGCCGCGCCCCAGGCCTGCGCGAGTTGCTCGCAGCGTCCCAGACGGAGCGCGCCGCGCTCGAAATCCACGAACACCACCTGATGCGCCTCAGCCGGACGCTCCGGCAACGCGCTGCTGCGCCCATCGGTCAGCACCCACAGCCAGCGTTCTTGCGCAGGCTTCCTGCGAGCCGCCCGTTCGAGCAACTGCGCCGCCTTGCGCATACCCGCTGCGAGCGGCGTCCCGCCACCGCCGCCGACCGGCTGCAACCAGCGTTCGTTCCACCAGCGCGGCACAGCGGGGCCAAAGCGGAGGTCCGCGCCGGTTCCGCCAAAACACACCAGCGCCGCGTCGGCGCGCAGCGAGCTCGCGCGGTCGAACAGCGCGATCAGCAGTCCCTTTGCCAGGGCGAGCCGTTGCCCCGCCAGCATCGAGCCGGAACAGTCGAGCACGAAGCAGTGCAACACCCCGCCTTGCGGCGCGGCCGGCGCGAAACGCAGATGCTCCGCGCGCAGCCGTTCGTGCCGTTTCGCCGCGAGCGTGGGTGGCCAGGCGATCCGCCTGCCCGGCACCACGCCGCGCGCCGCGGCACCCGCACCTTTTCGCCATCGGGTACCGCTGCGCGAGTCAGCGGCGGCGCCTTCCCGATGGCTTAGCGTTTTTTTGCGTCGAGCGGGATCACCGCCTTGACGCGCTTCGTGCCGGTCGGCTCGGCCGGCAGATAACCCCAGTCGCTGTCGCCCGTTGCTGACGGTGTGTTTTGATCCGGACCCTGGGCGTTCGATCGCTGCTGAGCCGATGGCTGTGCCTGCGACGGCGACGGCGCATCGTGTGCCCGCCTGCGATGCTGCAAAACCGCCTCGGCGACCTGCTCGACGTGTTCGGTCGTCACTTCGGGCGCCCTTTCGAGCGCGGCGAGCGCGCGTGCTGCACGCAGCATCACCAGGTCGGCGCGCAAGCCATCGACGGCGGCCGCGATGCACAATTCACTGACGCGCGCATGCACCGCATCGTCGAAGGCCAGTTGCGGCAACGCAGCGCGCGCGGCGCGAAGCCGCTGCACGTATGTCTCTTGCTGCGCTGCATAAGCCGCGCGAAAAGCGGCCGGATCGAGATCGAACGCGAGTCGTGCCTTGACGATCCGCTGCCGCACCGCTGGATCGAAGCAGTTTTCCAGATCGACCATCAGACCGAAGCGGTCGATCAGTTGCGGACGCAACTCCCCTTCCTCCGGATTCATCGTGCCGATCAGCACGAAACTCGCGGCGTGGCTATGCGAAATGCCGTCACGTTCGATCGTATTGACGCCGCTCGCGGCTGCGTCGAGCAAGGCATCCACGAGCGCGTCCGGCAGCAGGTTCACCTCGTCCACATACAGCACGCCGCGATGTGCTCTGGCGAGCAGTCCCGGCGAGAAACGCATTGAACCATCACGTAACGCGCTTTCGATATCGAGCGTGCCGATCAGCCGGTCCTCACTCGCGCCGAGCGGCAGGGTCACGAGTTGTCCCTCCGGCAACAGTTCCGCCAAGCCGCGCGCGGCGGTGGACTTGGCCGTTCCGCGCGGCCCGCTGACCAGCACGCCACCGAGGCCAGGATCGATCGCGGCAAGCAGCAAGGCCTGCTGCAACGGCGCCTGTCCGACCAGTGCGGCAAACGGAAATGCGGGCCGTTCCGCGGGCGCGTCGCGTAGCTGCGTCGATGCGTTCATTGTCGTATTCCTTCGATATGCTGCTCGCTGGCGAGCAGATGCTGTTCGACCTGCGCACGATAATCGCCTGGCGCTTGCCACAGGCCTCGCTGCATGGCTTCGAGCAGGCGTTCGCAAATCGAGTGCAATGCATGCGGGTTGTGCTGCTGCAGGAACGCGCGCGTGTCCGGATCGTTTAGATAGGCATCCGTAACGAGTGAGTATTGATGATCGGCCACGACCCTGGCCGTTGCATCGTAGCCGTATAAATAGTCGACCGTCGCGGCAATTTCTGCCGCGCCTTTATAGCCGTGCCGCTTCACGCCGTCGAGCCATTTTGGATTCACCACACGCGAGCGGATCACGCGCGCAATCTCTTCATGCAGCGTGCGCACGCGCGGCGCGTTCGGATTGCTATGGTCCGCGTGGTAAATGTGCGGCTGATTGCCGGCCAGATGACGCACGGCGGCGGCCATGCCCCCCTGGAACTGGTAGTAATCGTTCGAATCGAGCACGTCGTGCTCGCGGTTGTCCTGATTCTGCAGCACCACATCCATGGCAGCGAGGCGCGTGCCGAATGCGTGGCGCGCTTCTTCGCCCGCACTTTTCTGCGTGTAGGCGTAGCCACCCCATGCCTGATAGGCATTCGCCAGATCGGCGTCGGTCTGCCATTGCTGCGTGTCGATGATCTCTTGCAGCCCCGCCCCGTAGGCGCCAGGGCGCGCGCTGAAAACACGCCAGCCGGCGCGCTTGCGCGCTTCGACGGCGTCCAGGCCGCGTGCTATCAGTGCATCGCGCTCGCGCTGTATGCGTGCGCGGATCGGGTTCAGATCCGCGGGCTCGTCCAGTTCGGCGACAGCCTGCACGGCCGCGTCGAACAGATGCATCACGTTGGCGAACGCGTCACGGAAGAAGCCGGATACGCGCAGCGTCACGTCGATGCGCGGCCGGTCGAAGGCCTCGATCGGCATGATCTCGAAGTCGGTCACGCGATGGCTGCCCGGCGCCCATTTCGGCCGCACGCCGAGCAAGGCGAGCGCCTGGGCGATATCGTCGCCGCCGGTGCGCATCGTCGCGGTGCCCCACACCGAGAGCCCGATTGCGTGCGGATAGTCGCCGTGCTCCTGCAAGTGACGCTCGATCAGTTGCTGTGCCGACTTCAGACCAAGCGACCAGGCTGCCTGGGTGGGAATCGCCCGTGTATCGACCGAGTAGAAGTTGCGCCCCGTCGGCAGCACATCCGGTCGTCCACGTGAAGGCGAACCGCTCGGGCCCGGTGGCACAAAACGTCCCTCGAGGCCGCCCCGAAGATGACGCATCTCGTGGGCACCGCATGCGTCGAGCCGTGGCAGCACATCAGTGCGCAGACGTTCGAGTACGAGTGCGGTTTGCGGCAACTGCGCGGCGAGCGGCAGCATCATGGCGGAATCAGCGCCATCGCAGATCTCGTCAAGCAACTTCGCCGCGAGCAGTTCCAGCCGCTCGCGTGTATCGCCGTTGTGCCGCCACGGTGCCGCGCTGACGTGCAGCAACGGCTCGGGGCGCGGGCCCTCCCACACGGCGGCCCAGTCCGCGGCAAGCGGATCGAACAGGTGATCCATCTGCAGATCGCGCGCCAGCGCATCGACCAGGCCCGCCTTTGCACCACGCCCGTCGCCAACCGGATAGCGGCCTAGCGCCAGCAAGGTATCGCGTCGTTGCACGCCGTGCGGCGATTGACCGAACGTATGCAAGCCGTCGCGGATCTGTGCTTCTTTCAGTTCGCACAGCCATGCATCGACGCGCGTGAGCAGCGCGTCTTCGGCGTCTTGCCCTTGCGGTTCCTTCAAACTTAGTTCGTCATGCAAACGGTGTTCGACGATGGTCGCGAGAATCGTGCTTCTGAGCAGCTTCGCGCGGCGCGGATCGACCATCAACGCTTCGTAGTATTCGTCGACCTGCCGTTCGAGATCCTGCAAGGGGCCATAGCTTTCGGCGCGCGTGAGCGGCGGCATCAGGTGGTCGATGATCACCGCTTGCGCGCGGCGCTTCGCCTGACTGCCCTCACCCGGATCATTGACGATGAACGGGTACAGATGCGGCATGGGCCCGAGAATCAGATCGGGCCAGCATGCGTTGCTGAGCGCCACGCTCTTGCCCGGCAGCCATTCGAGGTTGCCGTGTTTGCCGACATGGACCACGGCGTCGATACCGAACTGATGCCTCAGCCAGAAATAAAACGCGAGATAGGCGTGCGGCGGCACGAGATCCGCATCGTGATAGCAGGCGTAATCGCCCCGTTCGCGTGAGCGCGACGGCTGGATGCCGACGAACACATGAGCGCAACGCCAGCCCGCAATCATGAAACGGTCGCGCCGCAGCGTCGGGTCCTGTTCAGGCGGACCCCAGCGAGCGTTCAGGGCCTCGCGCGCCTCGGCGGGCAATTGTGCGAAATGGGTCAGGTAATCGTCGAGTGCAAAACTTTGCAGGGCCGGGCGCAAGTCACGTACCACCGGGTCATTCGTCACGCCTTGAGTCAGCGTGCGCAGTAACGCGTCGCCGTCCCTGGGTAGCTCGTCCGCGACGCGATAGCCCGCGTCGCGCAGCATCTGAAGAATGCCCACCACCGACGCCGGTGTATCCAGCCCCACGCCATTGCCGATCCGCCCTTCGCTCATCGGATAGTTCGCGAGGATCAGCGCGAGCTTCTTGTCCGCGTTATCCAGACTGCGCAGCCTGCACCAGCGGCGGCTCAGCTCAGCCAGAAAGCCGATGCGCTCGTGGTCCGGCTGATAGCGCACCACGTCCACTTCGGTATGCGGACAGCGATAGGCCAGCCCCTTGAAGCTGATCGCGCGCGTGATGATGCGGCCATCCACTTCGGGCAGCGCAACATGCATGGCGATATCGCGCGAGGTGAGGCCCTGATTGTCCTTGACCCAGTCGTCACGATTGCCGCCGCTCAGGATCACCTGCATCACGGGCGCGTCACCGGCGAGCGCCAACGGTTCCGGATCGTCGATGGCGGACGCGGCAAAGGCCGTGGTATTCAGCACCAGTGCCACATCATGTTGCGCGCACAACTGTTGCAAGACCTCGCGGCTGATCGCATCCTTGAGCGACGTCAGCGCAATCGGCAGCGGGTTCAGGCCCTGGGCTTCGAGTGCGTCGATCAGCGCGTCGAATACCGCCGTATTGGCGGCCTGCAAATGCGCCTTGTAAAACAGGATCGCTACGACCGGTGCATCGACGCGCCAACGTTTCTGCCAATCGGCGATGGTGGGCACATCATGCTGCGGGTGATACAGGGTTGCGGCAGGTAACACGCGCGGCGGCGCGGGCTCTTGTCCCCAGCCGAGCGAACGGTGCGCAATGCAGCGCAGAAACGCCTCGGCATTTTGCGCGCCACCTTCGCGCAGATAGCGCCACAATTGATGACACAACGCGGCATCCGCGGTACTGCGCGCGAGCAGGTTCGGATCTTCCTGCAGGTCGCCGGAGAACATTGCAAGCAACTGCTGCTTGCGCCCGGCGAGCGCGACCACCTGTTCAATGCCGTACGGCCAGTACGCTTCGCCGCCCAGATGATCCACCACGACGACACGCGCGTGCTGCAACACGTCGTCCACATAGAAATCGACCGACGCGGGTTGCCGCAGATACGTGACATTCGCGAGCCGCACGCTCGGAAAACCGTCGCCGAGCCGCGGCACCACGCTCGCGAGCAACGACAGTGTCGTATCCGCGGAGCTGAGCACGACGATTTCAGCGGGCCGCTGATCGATGCGGATGACCCCTTTCGTGTCGTCGACGAAACCACCCGGCGTGGTGCGCAGCAAATGCATGTCGCTTACGCCTGTTGCGTGGTGCGGTTCAGCGCGGCGTCGAAAGCGCGTTGCAGCGCCGGCTGATCGAGGTCCTCGCCAATCAGCACGAAGCGGCTTCGCGGTGCTTCGCCGGCTTGCCAGCGACGGTCGAAATAGCTCTCGAAACGCCGGCCCACGCCTTGAATCACGAGCCGCATCGGCGCTCCCGGCAACGCGGCAAAGCCTTTGACGCGGTAAATCGTGTTGCTTTCGACCAGCCCCTGCAGCGCCTCGATCACCGCCTCGCGCGACGGCGCATGGGCTTCCACGACCACCGAATCGAACTCGTCATGGTGGTGATCCGCGTCGTCGGCGGAACCGTGATGATCGTGGCGCAGATGAATGCTGGCCTCCGAAGCCGCTTCAAGGCCGAGCAAGGTATGCAGATCCAGTTCGCCCCGCTGCGCACGCACCACCTTGACCTGTGCCGGAATCTCCTCGCGGATCAGCGCTTCCACTGCACCCTGCTGCGCGTCATCGAGCAGATCGGTCTTGTTCAGGATCACGAGGTCCGCGGCAGACAACTGATCTTCGAACAGCTCATGCAGCGGCGATTCGTGATCGAGGTTCGGATCCAGCTTGCGTTGCGCGTCCACGGCGAGCGGGTTGTCGGCGAACTGACCGCTCGCTGCGGCCGGTCCGTCTACGACAGTCACAACGGCATCGACTGTGAAGCTGCTTTTAATGGCAGGCCAGTTGAAGGCTTGCACCAGCGGCTTGGGCAACGCGAGACCCGACGTTTCGATCAGCACGTGATCGATCTGGTCGCGACGCTCCACCAGCTTTTCCATGACCGGGAAGAATTCCTCCTGCACGGTGCAGCATAGGCAACCGTTGGCCAGTTCATACAATTGGCCTTCGGCTTCGTTACCGTTTTCATCGCAACCAATGCCGCAACCTTTGAGGATTTCGCCGTCGATTCCGAGTTCGCCGAACTCGTTGACGATCACCGCAATGCGCTTGCCGCCGGCGTGCTGAAGAATGTGCCGCAGCAAGGTGGTTTTGCCGCTGCCGAGAAAGCCCGTCACGACGGTGACAGGAATCTTGCGCATGGAGTTCTGCATGGTTAGTCCGTCCAGTGGTGTTGCGTGTTGATACGATTCGGGCCGACTGCGCGACGTGGTTTCCGTCATGGCGCGTGCCGCCATGGCGCAACGCCGGCACGAGCTTCACCGGCGTCGACGCGAACGTGACCGTCCTGTTGTAGCCGTGGTTGACGATGGGCCGCACGCATGGGGACGAAAGTGGCGTTGCAGCAGCAACAGGGAAACACAAAGTAGTCGTGGATGTTACGCCGCATCCCCGCGGCGCCCGCCCTCTTCTCTGGCCGGTATCCGGGCTGGCGAAAGCGCCGCTTCTCCTTCCCGGGCGAGTGGTTTCTCGCCCAGTGGTGACATGCGTGCGCGACCTTGCGCGCAGGCACTGAAGCCGGCTCTGCACCGCTTGCGCGATGCCTTCGCTTACCGTTGCGGGGGCAGCACAGGTTAGCCCGGTCTGTGGAAGGTGGGCACCCTGTTTCCCGTTTAACTGCGCGCGCAGGAATGCGCGCGCGAGCACCAAAGTGCCTGCGAGTTTAGGCTGGCGAGCCCGTCGCGTCAAGGAAAGGCCCGGGCGACTTCGGCTAGTGCCTGTGCTATCGTATGGCCGCGTTTGGTGCCGGCACCCGCATTCGCAGGTGCGACTGAACGGGCAACAGGCGGCGTGGTGCGCGTAACCTGTGCGCACCCCGCAACGGCAAACACAATGGCGCCTGAGCGTGACGGGTCACGATGAAACACCTTAGCGTCGGCATCGGCTGCAAACTCAATACTTCTGCGGATCACATCGAGGCCGCCGTGCGCGGAGCGCTCGGCGCGCACGCGTTCGACGAGATTGCATGCATTGCCACACTGGATATCAAAGCCCGCGAACCGGGACTCATCGAATTTTGCACGCGTCATGCGGTATCGCTGCAGGTTTTCAGCCGCGCCGAAATCGAAGCCGTGTCCGACTTACCAACACCGTCCGACGCCGCGCGCCGGCACCTGGGCATCGAAGGCGTGTGCGAGCCGTGCGCGCTGCTGGCAACGCCGGGCGGTCGGCTGATCGTCAGGAAGACCGCGTGGCAAGGCGTGACGGTCGCAATCGCGACGAGTCTCGACGCCCCCGCATCCGAATCCGAATCCACATCCCGCGACACTTTGTAAATCCACAGGACCTTGCATGAAAACCGACCCCGAATCGCATCAACGCATGACCCAACGGCGTCGCGAAGGCCACGAGAAAAAGCAGGCCGAAGCGACCGTCGAAAAAGGCCTGCTGATCGTCAACACCGGTACCGGCAAGGGTAAAACCACCGCCGCCTTCGGCATGGCCGTGCGGGTGCTCGGCCACGGCATGCGGCTTGGCGTGGTGCAGTTCATCAAGGGCGCGCTGCACACGTCGGAGCGCGATTTTCTGGGCAAGATCGCGAACTGCGATTTCGTCACGATGGGCGACGGCTACACGTGGAATACGCAAAACCGCGACGCCGATATCGCCACCGCCCGCAAAGGGTGGGATGAGGCGCGCCGGATGATCGAAAGCGGCGAGTATCAGATGGTGATTCTCGATGAGCTGAACACGGTGCTGAAATACGAATATCTGCCGCTCGACGAAGTGCTGTCGGTCGTCACCGCGCGCCCGCAGATGCTGCACGTGGTGATCACCGGACGTCACGCGCCGGACGCGCTGATCGAAGCCGCGGACCTCGTCACCGAAATGCGCATCGTCAAGCATCCTTATCGCGAGCAGCATGTGAAAGCGCAGCGCGGCGTGGAGTTCTAGGCCATGGCTGGCTGTCCCGCCCTCTTCATCAGCGCGCCGGCTTCCGGCCAGGGCAAAACCACGATCACCGCCGGCCTTGCCCGCTATCACCTGAGGCAAGGGCGGCGCGTGCGCGTGTTCAAGACCGGTCCGGACTTTCTGGATCCGATGATCCTCGCGCGCGCGAGCGGCGCACCGGTGCTGTCGCTCGATCTGTGGATGGTGGGCGAAGACGCGTGCCGCCGCCTGCTCGCGCAGGCAGCCGCCGAGGCTGATCTGATCCTGATCGAAGGTGTCATGGGGCTGTTTGACGGCACGCCGAGCAGCGCCGATCTTGCCACCACGTTCGGCGTGCCGGTGGCCGCGGTGATTTCGGCCAAGGCGATGGCGCAAACCTTCGGCGCGGTGGCATTCGGACTTGCACGTTTCAGGCCAGAGGTGCCGTTTCACGGCGTGTTCGCCAATCGTGTCGGCTCGCCGCGCCACGCGGAGATGCTTCAGGAAGCGCTGCCCAAGGGGATGCGCTGGTTGGGACATATCGCCAGCGCGAACGAAATCGAATTGCCCGAGCGCCATCTCGGACTACATCAGGCAGGCGAAGTGGTCGATCTGGAGTCGCGCCTCGAGCGCGCCGCCGATGCCTTGGCGCATACCGCGCTGGTCGAATTGCCGCCACCGGTGGAATTTGCCTCGCCGCGCGGCGTTGCGTCTATGCCTACGCCGCGCCTGCTCGCGGGCAAGCACGTCGCAATCGCCCGTGATGCCGCGTTCTCGTTCATCTATCCGGCCAACGTGGCGTTGCTCGAAGCCTTGGGCGCGCGGATCAGCTACTTTTCGCCGCTCGCCGACGAGCCTGTGCCGGATCACGCCGACGCGCTCTATCTGCCTGGCGGCTATCCGGAGTTGCATGCGCAGAGGCTCTCGGCGAACGCGCGCAGCGCGGACGCGATTCGTGCGCATGCGGCGGCCGGAAAGCGTATCGTGGCCGAATGCGGCGGCATGTTGTATCTGCTGGAGCAACTGACCGACAGCCATGGCACCACGACGCCCATGCTCGGCCTGCTGCCCGGTCATGCCGCCATGCAGGCGCGGCTCGCGTCGCTGGGCATGCAACAGATCAACGGCATTCATGGGACCATGACCGGCCACACGTTTCACTATTCGAAGTTGACGACGCCGCTCGCACCGGACCGTACGGCCAGCCGTGCGCAAGGCGACGCGCCCGGCGAGGCCGTATTCCGTGCCGGCCCCATTGTTGCGACTTATATGCACGCCTATTGGCCTTCCAACCCGGCCTTTGCGGCCGCCCTGTTCCATGGCGAAGTGTTTTAACGATTCCGACCGCGACGCGGTCTACCGCGCCATCCACGAACGGCGCGACATGCGGCACTTCGTGGGCGACCCCGTCGACCCGGTCGTGCTGCAGCGGCTGCTCGAAGCGGCGCATCATGCGCCAAGCGTCGGCTTCATGCAGCCCTGGCGTATCGCACGCATCACCGATTCCACCCTGCGCGCAGCGTTACACGCGACCGTGGAACGGGAGCGTCTCGCGACTGCCGACGCACTCGGCAAGCGGCGCGACGAGTTCATGAAGCTGAAAGTGGAAGGCATGCTGGAGTGCGGCGAACTGCTCGTGATGGCGCTCATGGACGGCCGCGAAAAGCACATCTTCGGACGCAGAACGCTACCGGAAATGGATCTTGCGTCGGTGGCCTGCGCGATCCAGAACATGTGGCTCGCGGCGCGCGCCGAGGGTCTGGGAATGGGCTGGGTCTCGCTGTTCGACGTGGACGCCGTGCGCGCATTGCTGCATATGCCGGAGGGCGCGCGGCCCGTGGCGATACTTTGCCTCGGCCATGTCGATCAGTTTTATGCCGAGCCGATGCTCGAAACCGAAAAGTGGGCAACCCGTATGCCGCTTGCCGAGTGTGTGTTTGAAAACCGCTGGCCGGAAGAACCCGAGTCCGAGGCGTGAAGCCTACGGTTGAACGGCCTTGACCGACACCATCCGAGGCGGCCCGCCCGCGTCATTGGCACGCAGTTTCCGACTGCCGGGTGCGCCGGCGAACGGCCGGGTTGGATCGATCGCCATGGCGAGCACCGCGACCCGGCACGCCGCGCGAGGCCGAAAGCGCACGCTGCACCGCACCGGGAACCGTCACGCATCCCCCTTCTCGATGCGTTCCAGGCGGTAGCCGTAGCCGTAGATCGGGGTAAGACGGTAGCCGTTTTCGGGGCGCAGGCCGAGCTTCGCGCGCAGCATCGAGATATGCGTGTCCATGGTGCGCGAGGGAATTTCGCTGGCGCGCTTCCAGATCACATCGAGGATATGCGCGCGCGACAACGGCCGGCTCAAGTGTTGAAACAACAGAAGAGCCAGATCGAATTCCTTGGCCGTGACGGCGATTGCCGTGCCGCGCACCACCACGTGCCTGGCGCTCAGATCGAACTCGTACTCACCAAAGACTTCCTTCAGCGCGGTCGCGTTGAGCTGATACGCCCGCCGCAGCAAGGCGGCGACACGCGCCAGCAACACGCCTGCCGACACCGGTTTGACGACGTAATCGTCGGCGCCCGTGGTCAGCAGCGACGTGATGTCGGACTCGCGGCTACGGTTTGTCATGAACAGCACCGGCAAGCGCGCGGAAAGGCTTTCGCGCACCCAGCGCAGCACTTCTTCGCCGGACATGTCGGGCACATTCCAGTCGAGCACCAGCAGATCGAAAGTCTGGCGCCGCAGCTGATGCACGAGCGCACGCCCCTCCGCATAGGCATGGCAAATATGGCCCGCGGCCGACAGCGTTTGACAGACCAGATCGGCTTGCGCCGCATCGTCATCCAGGACGGCAATTCTCATAACACCCCGCAACGCAATACCGTTATTCGTATCTGGATGGCCCGTCGGCGCAAGAAGGCGGCGCGCTGCCCCGGAAACGGGTAACGCGGATCCGTTCCATCACGCCATGCACCACACGCGAACAACCACGCGGATGAGCGGGCGGACAGCATCCTTCATTGGCAACGCTATTTGTCGATTATTGATGACGCATCACGAACCGCTGTTTTAAACAGGTATTCGCCATGTCTTGAAGATGACACGCAATTCGCCCATTGATTTACGCCGAATGCATCGACAACGGGCGTTTTCATCATAATCGAAAACAGCCATCCCCTTCCGAATGCAATCGATCTGCCATTCGGCACCGGCTCGACCAGCGAGCCGCCAGAGCACTTCTCTCCCAGGCATTCTTCTTAGCGACTTCTATGCGTCGTGGAACGGCTGACACAGTGGGTCTCGCACGACCAGCCCAGCTTGACATCCAGTGAGTCAGGATAAAAACTGCCTCAAATAAAATTATTGCTAGAACAGTGTATTTGCACATCGACCGACGCTCGCCAGCTCTAAAGAGCCGTGCATAAACTGCGTCTTTCTGCGCTCGCTTATGCGCACCTTTCTTGGGGCCAGGCCCTGCCCGCGCATCACCTTGCGCATGATCGTCCCCCACTGAATCGACTCTATCGACTGTTCAGCTTTCGGATGTTTCCTTGTGTAACGAGACGTATCTTTCACGTCGCCCGCGAGAGGCTTTCACGGCATACGTTGCGCCTTGTTCCGTGTTGCCATGATTGGTTCGCAAACCTTAAGAAATCATTAAGCACGCACACCACGTGCAATCAAACGGCACGCATTTTTTTACGTGCCGCGCATCGTGCAGGAACAGATTACCGTTCCGTCCAGATGCGCCAGTGTCTTGACGGCTAACGCCTGGCGTGCGCGGTTGCGCTGACGGTTTGGGCGAACGAGTATCCATGATGGTTCGAAACAGGAGCATCAGGTATGACACGAATGTCGCACACGCAAACCGTGCTCACGGATAAACCCGCCTGGCCTGCGTCGTTCGGTCAGGCAACTTTCCGTTACAGATTCCCTGACCAACCGGCTGCCTCGAATGGGGTCGATTTCTCAATCAGGATAACGAGTTTCTATGGATGTCATGATGCCCTCGTGGTCGGCTTCGGTGAGCAGCTCGGCTACGTAGACGATTCACGCCTGCGCCGGCCGGATCTGCGCGCATTCGGCCGCGAGTTTTATCGCTCGCCGGAGCACGCGGGCCGCCGCTATATTCGCTCGATCAAAATGATCGAGGCCGCTTCGCTGGATACGCTCACGGTCGTCGATACCTGCGAGCATCTCGACGACGCGGCAACCCACCGGCTCTTTGCCGAAGCCGCTCGCACATTGAAACCCGATGGATGCTTCATTGTAAGTATCGCCGTAGGGCGCGGACTCTCCGCCGCATCGCGTCAGCCGCGTGCTCGTGCCGCACGTCATGCTCATGAAGCGCATGCAGACGAAGTTCGTAGCACTACGCATTTCCGATTGAAGACATTCACACATTCGCTCAATGAGCGATTCATTATCGATGCCGCGCTGAATCGCCCCTGGTCGATGCTGCCCTGCTGGCTTAATTCGCGTCGCATCATGGTGTGCCGCACGCGCGTTGGCAAATGAGCAACGCGCAGCTCGCAAACTCGTGGCAGCGCGTCGTGCGAGTCGTTAGAATCAGACTTTGTCTTATCCTTGGCTCCGTCAATCGCTGGTGCAGCGCTCGCATAAGAACGCCGCTTGCATGGATGCCCATTTTTTTGCGCCCATGCGGGCACAGCAAATGCTGCAAGCACAGCGCAAATCGGCGGATACGATTGCCTCTCTGTCACCTTCAACCTGGTTCTTTCACTATCGTCTGAACAAAGCCTGTTTTTGTAATGCGGGGATTCGGAGCATGTTGCCATGGCCAAGCACACCGGATTGCCAGAATCGGGGGCAGAAAACCCCGATCTAGAATTCGATCTTGATGTTGATGCAGTAGAGACCGCCCCGCCCCGCTTTGGGCGCCTCGCGATGTGGGCAGTGTCAGCCACCGCGCTTGCGTGTGGCGTCGCGGGGACTGTCGCGTATGACGTCTGGTTCAACCAGGATCAGCGGGCCTACGCCGACGCGATGGTCGGCGCGCGTCAGGCGCTGTCGAAAAGCGCAGCGCCCGCTGTGGACATCGCCACGCTCACAGGTGGAACAAACGGAACAAGCGGAACAAGCGAACTGGTGAATGCGCCAGAGGGTGCTTTGGTGGCCGCGTCGCCTGCGGTCACCACTTACGTGCCGCCCTCCACCCAGGCGACTGAACCTGCAAATGTAGCGTCAACCAGCACGCCAGCGGAAGTGGCAGGCACGCCCGAAACCGGCCTCGACACCGCCCCGCAGCCAGCGAGGAATCCGGCAGCATGGACCGGCCGCGTGGCCACCGGCGCGACGCCGTCTTCCGACATTCCCGCGCTCGCCGCAAACGCAGGAACCGCAAGTGCGTCCGCGATGCCGTCCGCTTCCTCCGCGCTCGCCGCGGACGCGGACTTCAACGCCGATCCAACCGATTTCAGACAATCCGACCCGTTAATCGCCGCGGACACGGCCGCTCAGGCCCCGGCCGCGGCTCCGGCTCATCTCACCAGAACCTCTCCTGCAATCGCGAAGTGTGCCGCCATCCCTCCGGAGCGCCATCATCATGCGCAGCGTGCGAAACCGACTCCTCCTCCGAGTCTGTTTGCGCGCATGGGGGCTTTTTTCCATCGTGCGAGCTATCGACAGCATGGCAACCCGAGCCAGCGAGATCTCTACGACCACTCCTGAGCCGCAGCGTTCAGGGCCCGCGCACGCCGGCGGCACCCTGATCGCGCGCCTCGGCATCACGCCGGCCGCGGTTGCCAGCGCGGCATTATTTTGCCTGCTGATCGGCCTCGTGCTCGTCGCGGTGCAGATCAAGGCGATCTTCTCGGATCAGCTGAAGCAGGAATACACCGGCATGGTACTGGATGCGGTTGGCCGGGCGGAAAGCGCGCGCGATCTGGCGAGCGCCTGGCAGCCGCTCGCCGGCGACAGCGCCAACCAGCCTGAGCATTACCGGCACGCGCGCGCCGATCTCGCCGCTCGCCTCACGTCGCTCGCCGCACTGGTGCAGGCAAGTCCCGTCGCGGCACCGCGCATGCCGACGCTGGTCCTGTCGCCTGATGCCAATTTCGATACCGCGGACGCCGTGCTGCGCGAGCAGGCGGTGTACTGGCGCGCGCAACGCGATCTCGTCAACAGCGCCTTGCACACGCGCATTACGCACGTCGCCAGAACGCTGATCGTGTTGTCGGCGCTGCTGTTCGGCGTGCTGATTACCGCGCTCGGCATGTACGCCAAGCGCACCCGTCAGCTGGCCGGCGAATCGCATCGCTTCGAACACGCGGCCTTGCACGATGCGATGACCGGGCTGCCGAATCGGCGCCAGCTCTTTGCGATGCTGGCGCAGGCCGCGGACAGCGCGCAGAGAGAAACGCCTCAGCGCAAGATTGCCGTGCTGTATGTCGATCTCGACGGCTTTAAAAAGGTCAATGACTCGTTAGGTCACCCGCTGGGGGACGAATTTCTGATCGCCGTCTCGCGACGCTTCCGGCAATCGGTTCGCCAGAGGGATGTGGTGGCGCGCATCGGCGGCGACGAATTCGCGGTGTTGGTGCGCGGCTTTGCTGCGGATGAGGAACTGGGCGTGATCGCCGAGCGCCTGATTGGCTGCGTGGTGCAGACCGACGAGCAGATGGGGATTGGCTTCGTGCGGGCGAGCATCGGTATTGCCAGCTATCCGGAACCGGTCGACGACTACCGGCGCCTGCTCGCCACCGCCGACGAAACCATGTACGAGGTCAAACGTCGCGGCAAAAACGGCTATGCGTTCGCGGCACGAACAGAACCCGCGAATTGAATGAAACGCGCGCTCAGTTCGCGCGCGCAATCTCGGGCATCGGCGCAAACAGCGCGTCGAGATCGTCGTCGGAGAATTTGACGGCGCCCGCGGCGTCCTCGGACAGGATACTGTCGGCCAGTTCGGCCTTCTTCTCCTGCAAGCGCACGATCTTTTCTTCGATGCTGCCCGCTGCAATCAGTTTGTAGACGAACACTGGCTTGTCCTGACCGAGACGATGCGCGCGGTCGGTCGCCTGATTTTCCGCCGCGGGGTTCCACCACGGATCGTAGTGAATCACCGTGTCCGCCGCCGTGAGATTCAGGCCCACGCCGCCCGCCTTCAGGCTGATCAGAAACAGGGGAACCTCGCCGCGCTGGAAGCGTTGTACGGGTGTGGCGCGATCAGCGGTATCGCCGGTCAGCGTGACGTAGGGAATGCCGGCCTTGTCGAGCGCCGCGGCAATCAGATCCAGCATGCCGGTGAACTGCGAAAACAGCAGCACGCGCCGTCCTTCTTCAATCAGTTCGGGCAGCATTGCGAGCAGCAGTTCGAGTTTGGCCGACTCCTTCACGCGCGCCGCCCGGTCGAGCTTGACAAGACGTGGATCGCAGCACACCTGACGCAGCTTGAGCAACGCATCCAGCACGATGATGTGACTGCGTGCAAGTCCTTGCGCAGTGACCGCCGCACGCACTTTCGCCTGCATCGCGGTGCGCACGATTTCGTACAGATCGCGTTGCGCCCCTTCGAGATCCACGGTACGGACGATGGTGGTTTTCGGCGGCAGTTCTTTGGCGACCTCGTCCTTGCGCCGCCGCAGCATGAATGGACGAATCCGCCGTGCCAGCAGTTCGCGCCGCACGCCGTCGCCGTTGCGCTCGATCGGAGTGCGCCAGCGCTTCGTAAAGTCCTTCTGGTTGCCGAGAAAACCGGGCAACAGAAAATCGAACTGCGCCCACAACTCGCCCAGGTGATTTTCGAGCGGCGTACCTGTCAGACACAGACGGTGGCGCGCGCGCAGATCGCGAATCGCCGTTGCCGATTTGGTGGTGGCGTTTTTCACGTACTGCGCCTCGTCGAGGATCAGCAGGTGATATTCATGCTCGGCCAGTACCGCGTGATCGCGCCACAGCAGCGCGTAAGTCGTCAGAATGAGTTCATGCTCGCCGATCAGTTCGAAACGCTGCTTGCGCTGCGGTCCGTTGAGCGTCAGCACCTTGAGGTCCGGCGCGAAGCGCTGCGCTTCCTCGCGCCAGTTGTGCACGAGGGTAGTCGGCACGACGATCAAGGCAGGACGGTCAAGGCGCCCGGCTTCCTTTTCAGCCAGCACATGCGCGAGCGTCTGGACCGTTTTACCGAGGCCCATGTCGTCGGCCAGCACGCCCGCCAGATTGTGTTCGCGCAGGAACTGCATCCAGCTGAGCCCCTGATGCTGATAGGGCCGCAACTCGGCTTGCAGTCCACGCGGCACAGGCACTTCGCGCACGCGCGGTCCAGTCTGCAGACGCTCGGCCAGCTGGCGGATCGACGAATCGCCCTGGAACTGCCAGCGGCCCGTGCCGTCCAGCGCTGCGAGGCGGCCCGCGTCGAGTTCGGCAATCCGCAGGTTGTCATCGCCCTTCCAGCTGCCGATGCCGTCGAACAGATCGACCAGCACCCGCACCACCGGCTTCAGCCGCCCGGCGCGCAGACGCAGGCGTTCGGCGCGATCGGTGGTCAGTTCGATCGCTTCGTCGTCCGCAATCGATTCGAGCGCGCCGCTCAGCCAGCGCCGGTCGCGCCGGAACAGACCGGCGAGCAACGGCTCGAGTCGCACCGTGCGCTCGCCGAGCGTGATGCCCATTTCGAGGTCGAACCAGCCGTCGCCCGCCTGGCGCGCGGTGCCTTCAATGTCGTCGATCTCGATCACGTTGTGGCGAAACGCGGGCGCCATCGTCACACGCCAGCCCTTGCTGGCGAGAGCGGGGATGGCTGCGTCGACGAATTCGGGCCACGCGTCGGGCTCGGACAGCGCCAGCAAGGTGTCGGGCAACGGCTCACGGGCGAAGCCACGGCTTGACGGCAGCACTTGCAAACCGGTCTTGCGCAGTTCGAGCAGGCGCTGTTTTTCCGTGTCGTAGCGGCGGCGCACATGAATCATGTTGCCGCCGGGCAGCGGCACGATCGTCGCATTGCTGTCCGCCTTGATGCTGACCCCTTCGTAATCGAAGCTGACGGTGGCGATATCGACCATCTGGTTGCGTTCGCTGTGCCTCGGGATACCCGACACGAACATCGACAGCGAGTTGAGCGAGAGGACCGGCACCGGTTCCGTGTCGATCACGCGGACCCTCGCGCTGTCGAGTGCCGGCGGTAAAGGCAGATCAGGCGCGACTTCGCGCAGTACGGCCGCGACCAGCGGCGCTTCGGCGAGCGAGATGGGCGGCATCGACAGGTAGTCGGGGAGTTGCTGGAACGGCAGCGACAGCTCGACGATACCCGCCTCGCCCGCTTCGGCGTCGACATACCAGACCGGCTCGGTGGCGAGCACCATGGCGGCCGGTGGATCGGTGCGCAAGACCGGCCGCAGACGGTCATCGTCCTGTGCTTCCCATTCGATCCGCCCGGGTCGGCTCGCACCCATGGAAAGCGCGCGCGGCAAGCCCGCGCCATTCGAGTCTGCCGGCTGGGCGGGAAACAAACGGCCGGTGGCGATCAGCTTGTGCAGGACGTCGCCGCCGTTCGCGCCGCGCAAAATGAAATGCCCGTGATTCTCGCGGGAGTGGCCTAGCCAGAGGCTGCGCAGAATGACCAGATCGTCGTCCGAAACGAATTTGGGCGGTTTGATCAGCGCGGCCTCGACGTTGCTCCACGGTTCGTCGATGGAGCGGATCTGCCCGTCCACCCCGCGTCGCGCCTTGTGAAGCTGGATCTCGTGGCGCTGTTGAAAGCGCGACCAGCCAAGCCGATAGGCGAGCACGCCCGTCGCGGCCGCCGGCTGTCTTGCCTCGGGCGATTCGGTTTCCGCATGAGCGCGGAACGTCTCGAGCCATCTGACGAGCTCAGGGCGCACGCCGTCTGGCGCCGGGGAAAACTTTTCGAGGCCGGCGATCAGGAGCGCCGCGATGTGCTTGCAATGAAACCCGACCGGGCACGAGCAGTCGGCCTCCACCCAAGGCTCGTCGTCGACGTTGTGAAACCGCACGTCCACCACATACGGATGACGCTGCGTGCCCTGCACCTCGCCGCTTAGCGTGTTGTTTTCCCAATGGAGATTCGACACCGCACCGACGTAATCTCGCCCTTTGGCGACGGTTTTAGCCCCTAGCCACTTCGTAATATGTTCACGATCGTAGATAACTGACGACATCCGGGTGACCCATCCCTACGTATTCAGGCGTGCAATAACCAATCATTCTCGCATGGCTCGGAAATCGCCGTTGATGGCGTGCAATGGACACTGCTCGCGTCATTTAATCCGCGGCGCGCGCCGGGCCATCCACTTCAGCGAGTGCCGGCGCGCCGGCACTGACCTCGAGCTCGGCCGCGGCGAATACCTGCGCGAGTGCCGGCGACGGCGCCTCGTCGGTGATCAGCAGATCGGGGGCGTCCGGACCGAACGCATGGACTAGCGCGGTGTGGCCGAACTTTGCGTGATCCGCTGCGACCACCCGCCGCTCGGCCTGGGCAAAGGCGGCGAGCGAGTACGAAACGTCGTCGGGCTGCGCGTCCATGAAGCGGCCTTGCGCGTCGATGGCCGTCACCGAGACGATCGCGTAACGCACATGAAACTGGCGCATGAAAGCCAGCGTGCTTGCGCCGAACGAAGTCACGTCGTCGCCGCGCACCTCGCCGCCCGCGATAAACACGCGGTTGCCGTTGCGCGGCGCGAGCGTGCGGGCAATTTCGGCGGAGTTCGTGATGACCGTCAGCCGTGCATGCGCGCTCAGCGCCTGGGCGATATGCACACAGGTCGTGCCGCCGTCGAGCATCAGCGAGTCGCCGTCGCGCACCAGTTCGCCCACCCGCGCCGCGATGACCTGCTTCGCTGCGAGGTTTTCCTGCATGCGGCGCTGGAACGGCGGTTCGTCGAGACGCTCCGGCAACATGACGCCGCCGTGGACCTTGAGCAGCACGCCGTCGGCGATCAGCGGCTTGATATCGCGGCGGATGGTTTCGTCGGACACCGTGAAAATTCCGGCCAGGTCCGTGATGGTGCAAGTCTGCTGGGCGCGCACGATGCGCAGGATTTCGGCCTGGCGTTGGGGTGAAAACATGCGGGGCGCGGAGGGTTTAGGGTGAGGTCGAGTCTAGCAAATGGCCGGCGGATACGGAAGTTAATTCAACACATTTCCAACCTAACCAACATTTTCTCTTGATGCCGCTATATAAGACTGATACCGCCAACTCACGATGGATTCTCCGTGACGTTGTTGCATTAAATGGCGTTTTGTTGCAATCTACACCAACACATTCCCACTCATATCCACACCCTTTAGACGGAAACCCCATGCCTACCGCCCTTCCTCAGCACGCCCGTGTCGTCATTGTCGGCGGCGGCATCATTGGCTGTTCGGTGGCGTATCACCTGACCAAGCTCGGCTGGACTGACGTGGTCCTGCTCGAACAGGGGCAACTGTCGTGCGGCACGACGTGGCATGCGGCCGGCCTCGTCGGCCAGCTGCGCGCCCAGGAAAGCATGACGAAGCTGATCCGCTATTCGACCGCGCTTTATGCCGAACTCGAAGCGCAGACCGGCCTCGCCACTGGCTGGAAGCAATGCGGCTCGCTGTCGGTGGCGCGCACGGCCGAGCGGATGACGCAACTCAAGCGCACCGCCGCCGTCGCGCGGGCGTATGGCGTGGCCTGCGAGGTGATCGGCCCGCAGGAAGCCGGTGAATTGTGGCCGGTGATGCGCACCGACGACCTGCTCGGCGCCGTCTGGTTGCCCGGCGACGGCAAGGCCAACCCCACCGACCTGACCCAGGCCCTCGCCCGCGGCGCCCGCTCGCGCGGCGCGCGCATCGTCGAAAACACCCGCGTCAGCGCGATCCACACGCGCGAGGCGCCAGGTGGCCGCGAAGTCAGCGGCCTCGCGTGGCGCAACAAGGACGGCGCCGAAGGCAAGCTTGCCGCGGAGATCGTCGTCAATTGCGCGGGCCAGTGGGCCAAGGCGGTCGGGCGGCTGTGCGGCGTGACCGTGCCGCTGCATTCGGCCGAGCATTACTACATCGTGACCGAACGGATTGCCGGCGTGCATCCGGATCTGCCCGTCATGCGCGACCCGGACGGCTTCATCTACTTCAAGGAGGAAGTGGGCGGCCTCGTAATGGGCGGTTTCGAGCCGGATGCCAAGCCATGGGGCATGAACGGCATCCCCGAAAATTTCGAATTCCAGTTGCTGCCGGACGATTGGGATCAGTTCGAAATCCTGATGAAAAACGCGTTGCAGCGCGTGCCGGCGCTCGAAACCGCGCAGGTCCGGCAGTTCTACAACGGGCCCGAATCATTCACGCCGGACAACAACTTCATCCTTGGCGAAGCGCCTGAATTGCGCCGCTTCTTCGTGGGCGCCGGCTTTAATTCGATGGGCATTGCGTCGGCCGGCGGCGCGGGCATGGCGCTCGCGGAATGGATCGTGGCCGGCGCGCCGACGATGGACCTGTGGCCCGTCGACATCCGCCGCTTTGCGCGCTTCAACGGTAACGACACGTGGCTGCACGACCGCGTGAAAGAGACCCTCGGCCTGCACTACGCGATGCCCTGGCCGAACCGCGAACTGGACAGCGCGCGTCCGTTCCGCCGCTCGCCGCTGTATGCGTTGCTGCGCGACGCAGGCGCATGCTTTGGCAGCAAGATGGGCTGGGAGCGGCCCAACTTCTTCGCACCGGGTGTCGCGCAAGCGAAGATCGACTATGGGTTCGGCCAGCAGAACTGGTTGCCGTGGAGCGGCGCCGAGCATCGCGCGTGCCGCGAAGCCGTCGCGCTGTTCGACATGACGTCGTTTTCCAAATTCCTCGTCAAAGGACGGGACGCGCAGAGCGTGCTGCAAGGCATCGTCGCCAACGATGTGGCCGTGGCGCCCGGCACGAGCGTCTACAGCGGCATGCTCAACGAGCGCGGCACCTACGAGTCCGATTTCACGCTGACGCGCCTCGCCGACGATCAATACCTGATCGTCTCCGGTTCGGCGCAGACCACGCGCGATTTCGACACCATCGAAAAGCTGATTCCGCCCGACAGGCATTGCGTGCTGGTGGACGTCACCGGTCAATACGCGGTGCTAGCCGTGATGGGGCCGCGTGCGCGCGATCTGCTGCAGAGCGTGTCGAAAGCGGACTGGAGCAACGCCGCGTTTCCATTTGGACAGAGCCGCGAAGTGGACATCGGCTATGCGACCGTGCGCGCGACGCGCCTCACGTATGTGGGCGAACTGGGCTGGGAACTGTACGTGCCGGTCGAATTCGCGGCAGGCGTCTACGAGACGCTGCATGCGGCGGGCAAGCCGTTCGGCCTGGTTAACGCGGGCTACTACGCCGTCGATTCGCTGCGGATCGAAAAAGGCTACCGTGCCTGGGGGCGCGAATTGACGCCGGACTCCCATCCGTTCGAAGCGGGACTGTCGTTCGCGTGCAAGCTGGACCAAGACATTCCGTTTCGTGGCCGCGACGCCTTGCTGAAACTACGCACGGAACCGCTGCGCCGACGCATGGTCATCCTGACCGCCGACGGCGCATCGGGCAGCATGCTATGGGGCGGCGAAGCGATTCTGCGCGACGGCAAGCCAGTCGGCTTCGTCAGCTCAGCGGCCTTTGGGCATACGCTGGGCTGCCCGGTAGCAATGGGCTACGTCAACGCCCCGGAGGGCGTGGCCGACGCCGCTTATCTGATGAGCGGCCAGTACACCATCGATGTTGCAGGTGAACTGCTGCCAGCCACCGTGCATCTGAAAGCGCCTTATGACCCGGGTTCGGAGCGGGTGAAGAGCTAGACACGCTCAGACGCCTCCCCCGCACCGCACGCATTTCTAGCGCCCTGCGCCCCGCGCCATGCTAGAAAATACACCGTCGCGCCGGATCAAACCGTGGAACAGCGCGGCGGCCAGATGCGCAAGCACCGTCAGAAATAACGCAAAAGCCAGCCACGTGTGCGCCGCGCGCAGCAACGCGTAGAGCCGTACGTCGTGCGGGACGATGGGCGGCAGATGGAACCCGCCGAACAGCGTCACCGGATAGCCGGCGGCGGACAACATCGACCAGCCGATCAACGGCATCGCCAGCATCAGCGCATACAGCACGAGATGCGAAAGCTTCGCGACGAAGCGTTGCGGCACGGGCATGTCATCCGGCAACGACGGGCTGCCGCGTTTCAGGCGCACGGCAATGCGCAGCAATACCAGCAGCAGGATCGCGATGCCGAGCGGCCGGTGCAGCGCAATCAAGGTGTCGTGTGCGTGCGAAACCGTGGCGACCATGCCGACGCCCACAAACAGCATGGTCAGGATCAGCAGCGCCATGGTCCAGTGCAGCAGTCGTTGTAGCGGGCTGAAATGTGCGTGGGTCGGCGTCATGACCGGTCTCCGTTCGGCTGCGGGTGATGCAGATTGGGGTTGAGCGCTTCTTCGCGGGTGCGGCGGTTATACGAGACCGAATACGCCGCCGAGCGCGCCGCGAGCAAGGGATCGTCCGATGGCTTGATGCCCGCAGGCAACACCGTCGGATCGAAGTTGACGTCGCGGCACGCGCCGTCGTCCTGGGAGGTTTGCTGATCGAGCACCAGCGTGCCCGCGTCGACCTGCTCGCGGCCGTCGGGCCATTGCAGGGTGGCATCGTTGACCGGATCGTCGGGCGCAGCGACCGTGAGGATCAGATGCCAGCGCAACGCGCCGCCCTGCAGACGCTCCGACAGGTCCGCGGCGAGGAAATTCTTCTCGCTCTTTTGCGCATCCGTGATGGGCGCAAACGGCGTCTCCGGCACCATCGCCCAGCGCACCGCGCGCCTCTGTCCGCCGGCAGCCACGAAGCGGAACGCATTCACGCTGTAGTACGAACCGTTGGCAAAACTGGATGACGGCGCGTGGCTCTTCACCCACGCCTGAAACGGCTGGGTTTCCGGATTGGCCGCGTAGAACGCCTTCAACTTCGCGGGGTCCGGCTTGCCGGTAGCAGGATCGGGCTTCGCCGCGACCAGTTGCTGATAAAACTGCTCAGGCGTATGAACCGGGAACACCGGCACCGAATTCATGCCGGTGCGCCATTGCTCACCGTCCTGCAACCTGAACATCAGCGCGAGGCTGCGGATCGGCACGCTCGTATCCGGTGCTGACGGATTGCCGCCCGGAATCGCAAAACGTCCGGTCACCGGCGTGCGTCCCGGTGCGAATACGGCGGCGCTCGACAGCGCCGCGCCGTTGCCGTTGCTGTCGAAATAGCCGGCCACGCACACCCCTTTCGAGTGATTGCGACGGAAGCCCGGATGCTGGCCGTTGTCTGCCTCGAAGGCGTTGATGATGCGATGGCTCGTCAAACGCTCCGGCGTGAGCCAGCCGGCGACGTAAGCAAAACCGCCGGCGGCGCTCAACACGACGGCGCCGATCGCCGCAAGCCGGCATGGCACGCAAATGGGCCCAGGCGGTGGAAATGAAGGATGGGTCACGAAAGCTCCTTGGTGTCGGGCGGGTCTACTTGCGGGCAAACACCGGGCACCGGGGTTTATTCCCCTCACAATAGACCGCGTGCGTGAGGTTTTTTTCGCGCCATCTTCGTACCATGGTTTCAGGGAAGTGCACACGTGTAAGGAATAATTGCATGGCCGTTCGTGTTAGCCGGTTACAAGCCCTCTTCCAGCCCCATGCCATGACCCGCCACGATCACCGTCACGACCCACCGCTTTCCGAGGCGGACATACAAGCCTACGCGGACGGCCTGCTTACGCCGGAACGCGCGGCCTATCTGCGCGACTATCTGGGCAACCGGCCGGGCGAGGCACGCCGCGTGGCATTCTATGGACGCCTTAACGAGCAGATCCAGCGCACGTTTCGGCCTGCCGACGAACCTTTGCCATCTCGGGGCTCCAGCATGCGTTCTGCACGCACGGCTCCCGGGCGATGGTTCGCGCGGCGAATCGAGGCGGTGACGCGGCGTCCGCTGCGAGCCCTCCTGATGCTGATTGCGGCGCTGGCAGCGAGCGTGATCGCGCTCAGCGGCTGGATGGTGGCGTCGCAGGTGTCCGCGCAGGCTCTCAACAACGCGGCGGTGATGGCATTGGAGCAAGCCGCCGGGGCGCATTACGACGCGCCCGCGACGGTTCCTCTCAAAGGCGCAGGCGTGGCCGTGGCGCCCGTCATGCCGGCTTCGGGCGCGTTGGTTTCCAGTACCGAAGCACCCGATCTGGCTTCGCTCGGCATGCGTCTGGTCAATCATCACGTGGTGAATCTCGGGCCGCTTACGTCCGCCAGCGAATATATCTACCTGAATGCGGAAAATCAGCTGGTGGTGCTGCTCACGGCGCCGGCGTGGTTGACTCCTGCGCAGCCCCAATGGGCCGCGCGCCGCGTCAGTACGCTGCGGCTCTTGACCTGGAACGCGCACCATCGGCGCTATGTGCTGGCCGGCGTCGCCGATACGCGCGGCCTGATGCTGGCGGCCGACCTGATGACCATCCACTGAGTGCGTTTTTGAAAGAATCGCTCAAATGTTGAATGGGCGGGGAATAAAATGCCCACAGGCGTGTTTGCTTCGGAAACGCCGTCGTTCGCAGTATGGGGCGCAGCACGCCGTACATCTCAATGGTAAGAACAATGGACATACGTGACGAGTTGATGGAGCACGTCCCGCGATTGCGCCGCTATGCAAGGGCGTTGATCAACAATCGGGATCTGGCCGACGATCTGGTCCAGGACACGCTGGAGCGCGCGTTAGGCCGCACCGAGCTGTTTCAGGCCGGCACCGACCTGCGCGCATGGCTGTTCACGATCATGCACAACGTGTTTGCCAATCAGGCGCGCAAGGCGTCGGTGCGGGCGGTGCACGTTTCGGTGGATGACGACAGCGTCGAGGAAAGTGAGTTTGCGGTGCCGTCGGACCAGACGCGTTCTCTGGAAATGCGCGATCTGGATTTCGCGCTGCAGCGCCTGCCCACTGAGCAGCGCGAAGTCGTGCTGCTGGTCGGTCTCGAAGAGATGAGCTATGCCGACGTGGCGCTCGCGCTGGAGATTCCGATCGGCACGGTGATGTCGCGGCTCTCCCGAGGACGTGAGCGGCTCAGGGCGTTGATGGCGGGCACACAGCCCGGTGCGAAATTACAGGTGGTGCGATGAACGAACAATTGACGCCGATCGGCGAAGAAGAACTGCACGCGTACGTGGACGGCACGCTGTCCGACGAGCGCCGCGCCCAGGTGGAGCGCGCACTCGAGCAGAGCCCCGAGCTGGCCGCGCGGGTGAGCGACTATTTCTCGCTGAACAATCTGTTTCACGAGCGTTATGACCGGGTCTTGAGCGAGCCGGTGCCCAAGCGCCTGCAAGCGCCTGTGCCGCAGCGGCGCTGGCTGGATGCGGCGAACTGGCCGCAGTTTGCGGGGATGGCCGCGGCGCTGGTGCTGGGCGTCGGGATTGGCGTCGGCACGCAGATGGGCAAGAGTATTCCGTCCGCGCTGCCGTTGGCCAGCAGCCAGTCGGACACGCGCCCGGTCAGCGCGGATGCTTCAGACGGCCTCGCGCGGCAGGCCGCGGTGGCGCACGTGGTGTATATGCCGGCGGTGGATCGTCCGGCGGAAATCGGCGCGGATCAAGAGCAGGACTTCGTGCAATACCTGGCCAACAAGCTTGGCACCAACGTGCATCCGCCGATGCTCGACAAGAGCGGCTTTGCGCTGTCCGGCGGACGTCTGTTGCCCGGCGACGATGGCCCGGTCGCGCAGTTCATGTACCGCGGTCCGCAAGGCGAGCGCGTGACGCTGTGCATTTCGCACCGCAAGGCGAACGCGAACACGACGGCGTTCAAGCTGTATCAGGACGGCCCGGTGAACGTGTTTTACTGGGTGGATGGGGACTATGGGTATGCGGTTTCGGGCGGCATCGACCGGAAGGTTTTGTTGCAACTGTCGCATGATGTTTATTCGCAGTTGACGGCGGAGAAGGCGGGGTGAGGGGGCTGCGACGAGCGTTGGTTGCGCATGTTTCATACATGCCGCCACGCTCATCGTAAGCGCAGCGCCGCGTCCTTCATCAACTCCCGCGGCGACACCCCCAGCAACCGGTTCATCCAATGCGCCATATGGCTCTGATGCGCAAACCCCGCCTCCAGCGCCACCTGGCTCGCGCCAAGCCGCCCCTCCAGCAACAGATGCCTCGCCCGCTCCACCCGCCGCTGCACGACGTACTGATGCACCGGCATGCCTAACGTCTCGCGAAACAGCACCTTGAAATGCGGCACGCTCAGCCCGGCGAGCGCGGCCAGTTCCGTGAGCGTCAGACGCTGATCCAGATTGCTTTCGACAAAGTCCACCACGCGCGCCGCGATGCGCGGGGCCAGCCGGTTGCCGCGTTTGCGTTCGAGCACCGGCTCGGCGTCGATGAGCCGCACGATCATCGCCGTACACAGGCTTTCTGCGTACAGTGGATCGGAGCTGTCGTCCGCTTCGAGCTCGGCGCGCAAGGCCCACGCCAGATGCTGAAAACGCGGGTCGCGCATCTGCAACTGCGGACGAATCTGCGCCTGGTTGCCGCGCAACTCCATCTGGTCGAACGTCTTGCGGGTGAATGCATCGTCCATCCACACACTGAAGATCGTGCAGCCCGATTCGTCGCTCCACTGGCCGTCCAGTCCTGCGGGAATCACGTCGGCGTCGCCATGGGATTGCAACCGCGAGAGGCGTCGTTCGTTGCATCTGCAGTGCGCTTTGACAGGCGCGCCGACGTGCACGCCGACCCGGTGATGCTTCAGCGCAGGAATCCGATGCAGCCCGGCGCTAACACCGACCAGTTCAGCACCGAAGCCCTGCCACCCGAGGCTGGCGCTGGAGCGCAAACTGATGCGCGAACCGCTGAGGGGCGTCGGAATGGGAATCGCAGCGTTCATCGCGGACCTCCTGGGTGAGGACAGACGTCCCCGCATTGTCCGATGTTTCCGCGCGCCCTGCTTCGCCAGCGCCAACCCATGTTCCTCGACACAAAAACCGTCATCCGGATCTGCTCAGCACAATCCGTCTCTGCGCATTCGCCACGAGACACGCTCCTATGATGGCGACACCAGACCAGCAAGGAGCACAACGTGTTCGTGATATTCGGAGCATCCGGTAACGCAGGTGGGGTCACGGCTGGCATACTGCGCCGCGCCGGGCACAAGGTACGCGCGGTGGTGCGCGATCAGCAGCAGGCCGAGCGTCTTGCCAGGCTCGGCTGTGAAATCGCCTTCGCCGATCTCACGGATCACGCCTCGGTGACCAGGGCGATCGAGGGCGCGGACGCGGTGCAAATCCTCGTTCCGGTGCCGCACGCCGATCCGGATCCGGCCGACACGATGCACCACATGATCGAGACCGCCGCGAGCGCGTTACGGGCGAACCCGCCGCCGCGCGTGCTCGCCCTGTCCGACTACGGCGCCGAACTGGCAAGCGGCACCGGTATCACGCTGCTGTTTCACGCGCTGGAAGCGCAGTTGCGGCCGCTCACGAGTCATCTCACCTTTTTGCGCGCCGCGGAACACATGCAGAACTGGAGCCGGGTGATACCGGCGGTGCTGAAGACCGGCGTGCTGCCGAGTTTCCATCACCCGCTGGACAAGCTGTTTCCGAGCGTCGCGGCGCAAGACGTGGGGCGGCTCGCGGCGCAACTGCTGATCGACGACGACCCGGCCGGCGACATCACGCCGCGCATCGTCAGCGTGGAAGGCCCGCAGCGTATCAGCGCGCTCGACGTCGCACACACGCTCGCCGAGTTGAGCGGCAAGCGTGTCGTGGCGCACGAACTGCCGCGCGAGCAGTGGACGCCGACGCTGCAGCGCGCCGGACTCGGCACGGGCCACGCACGACTGATTACGGATCTGTATGACACGCATAACGCGGGTCGCATCGACGTCGAAGCCGGCGTTGGCGAACGGCGCTTCGGGACGACGGAACTCGCCGAGGTTCTTGCGACGCTTCTGCCGCGCATGGAAACAGCCGCGCGCTAAAACGTATCGCTCAACAGGGAGTGCATCATGTCGACCTGCCCTTTGTCACGCGTGTTTTCGAGCGCGGCGCCCACATCGACCCATGCGACAGCCGCGAGGCAGGGACGCGGCGACGGCCGCCTGTGGCTGGCGGTCCTGCTCGGTATTGCGGGTTTGGCTGGCCTCTATCAGATCCAGTTGCTGTTAAGCGCGATACCCGACAGCAATGACGATTTCATCTATTTCTGATGTCGTTCGAGGTGGCGCAATAGCAGAGAAACGCAGTCATCACGCGAAATGAGCCGCTCGCAACGCGAGCGGCTCATGCCCGTGAGTGTGGCTCATTACTCGTTTTCGTCAAAATAATGGCCGAACTTGACCTGCTTGGTGCGGATATAGCGCTCGTTTTCTTCGCGCGTCGGGATGGCCAGCGCCACTCGCTCACATACCGGAATGCCGTGCTTCGACAGCGTGTCGAACTTCTTCGGATTGTTGCTCATCAGGCGCACCGAGGTGACCTTCAACGTACGCAGAATTCCCGCGGCTGAATCGTATTCGCGCGAGTCGTCCGGCAAGCCGAGATCCAGATTGGCTTCGACCGTGTCGCGGCCCTGCTCTTGCAGCGCATAAGCGCGAATCTTGTTGGACAGGCCAATACCCCGCCCTTCGTGGCCGCGCAGATACAGCAGCACACCGCAGCCCTCCGCGGCGATATAGCGCAGCGCGAGGTCGAGTTGCTCACCGCAATCACAGCGGTACGAGCCGAGCACGTCGCCCGTCAGGCATTCCGAATGCAGGCGGGTGAGAACCGAATCCTTGCTGGCGACGTCGCCCATTACGAGCGCGAGGTGCTCCGCACCGGTCTCGCAGACGCGAAAAACGTAGGAAGTGAACGTGCCGTAGCGCGTCGGAAGCGTGGCGACCGCGTCGAGAATGACGCATTCACCGTCGAGTTGGCCGTCCGTGAGCGACGGTTCTTGATGCGTGGGCATGGCGTTAGACAAAGGCACTGACATGAACCCGTGAACAACCGGGGATAAAGTACGGAACTGGAGTTTACCGCTAATCGGCCCTGGACACCTGCCGGCGCGTCCGCAGCAGGCAATTAAGACGTCGGTCGCCTGCCCGCGTGCAGGCGCAGCCAATCAGCATGACTGTCTCCAGGTGTTTGTCCGATGGGTGTCTGAAAGGCGTGTGCCGCCTATACTGGAATCGCCTGTCCCTCACGACAGCGCGTCACGCCTGACGTGCTGCACTGCGAAACGGAGCCGCTCCATGACTAGCGTTGCACAACTTCTCAAATCAAAACCCGGCCAAGGCGTCTTTACGATTGCGGCAGAAGACTCTGTCTACAACGCGATCAAACTGATGGCGGAAAAACAGATCGGTGCGCTGGTCGTGACCGAGGGCGACAGCATCGCCGGCATCATCACTGAGCGCGACTATGCACGCAAGGTGGTGCTGATGGACCGATCGTCGAAGGCCACGCCGGTGCGCGACATCATGAGCAAGGCAGTGCGCTTCGTGCACCTCGAGCAGACCACCGACGACTGCATGGCGCTGATGACCGAACGGCGCATGCGCCATTTGCCGGTCATCGACAACGAGAGGCTGGTCGGCATGGTGTCGATCGGGGATCTGGTGAAGAACATCATTGCGGAGCAGCAGTTCACCATCCAGCAACTCGAGTTTTACATCACCGGCGAGCGGCCCTGATTTGCGCAGCCGCACGATGAGCGCGTGAGCGGCCTGCCGCCATCAACGGGCGCGGCAGGCATAAAAAAGCCCAAGCCGGCAGGCTTCGTCCAGGTCGCGCTGTGGCGGCGGAGGGTGCTGAGTTGTTCGCAAACGGTATGCGCCGTACATTGATTGCGGCGCTACGGGTACGTCGGGTTGCTTCGACTCAGCCGCCTGGCAAGGGAAAACCCTTAGTTAAAAACTCGCTGCTCGCGATCTACGCAAAACGTCCATTCAGGCGCCCGCCGCCAGCCCCGCCGTGAGCAACTTGCGCGGCCCGCTGACAAACGGGCTACCCGCTTCGTAGAAACGCAGGGGCTGGTGCATCTCGCGCGACAGTCCAATGCGTGTCGTCACCGCCACCGGCACTTCGTCGACCTCCATCCTGCCGATCCACAGACCGTGGCCGGTACACAGATCCGCGCCGTCGAAGCCCGGCCCGATATCGAGCGCCTGGCTCAATCTGCCCGGCCCGCGCGCCAGATCGCGCAGGCTCACGCCGGGACGGCGCGCATGCATCAAGGCAAGCCCTTCCAGCGGCTCGATGGCGCGAAACAGGATGCCGGCGCCGATCCCATCCTCTTCGCTCGACATGTTGAACATATACGACACCCCGTAGGTGAGCCGCACGTGAGCGTGGCCCCGGGCGAGGTACATCGAGCGGTTGTGCGGTCGCAGGCCCACAAAGGCGTAGCTGGTCGAATCGCCGACCGGATAGGCCTCGGTCTCCACGATGCGCCCGCTCATGCGTCCTTGCGGCACGTCGTGGACCAGATACTTGCCGACCATATAGCGCGCCAGTTCGACAGTGTCGACCGGCAGATCGTCACGCCGCAGCGGCAGGATGGCGAGAGGCGGTTGGGTCATGTTGGTAGGCGTTCATTGAACAGGCGCGGCGTCAGTGATGAAGGCGGTTGCGGCACGCCGGACGACAAGCGGTTTTTTGTTGCCCGCGCAAGTCCATCCGTTGTACTAAAGCTGCATTCTGGCGCACGGTTTGCGTTCAAAATTCTTTCAATTGGAGTATTGTTACATTCCGGCCAGTAGCTCAGCCATTGCCGGCCTGCGCGTGCCTCGGCCCGCTTGTTCAGCAGACAGGTTTGCATCACTCGCAGCATCGTTTCACTCAGTTGTGATCCCGAAGTACATGTTGGTGCAACCCTGCGGCTCCGTCCGGAGCCGTGACGAATCATGACAACAGGAGAAAGTCGAATGAAAGCATTCCAGGCAATCAAAGTCGTCGGCGGCGCGCTGATCGTTTTGGCGTCCCTTAACGCTTATGCACAAAGCAGCGACGCGGACGCGGCATCTTCCATGGCCGCGCCGAGCGCCAAGTCGACCAAGGCTGCAAACCGTGCTCTGCAACGCAGCGTGCGTAAGGCACTGTCCCGCACGAAGGGCCTGAGCGTGAACAACATCACGGTTCGTGCTCGCGGCGGTGCGGTGACGCTGGAAGGTTCGGTGCCGGAACAGCCGCAAATCGACATTGCTACGCAAGCCGCACAAGGCGTGCAAGGCGTGACGTCGGTAAAGAACGCACTGACGATCCGTCCGATCGGTCAGTAAGCAAGCCAAACCGGGCGCCGTCCTTGATCTCAATTCAATAGATGGCGCCCGTCCCCGCAGTTCCCCTCCTGCAGTAGTCCCTAGGTTTAACCTTCGAAGCCGCGCTGCATCTCCCGCGTAATCACCATCTGGTGCCGTTCAGCACGTCGTGGCCGCCGTCACGCACGGCAGTAGTCCTGAGCGATGCGGCATCCGAACCGGCTCTCGGCTCGGTGAGGCAGAACGAGCCGATCAGTTCCCCGAGGCGAGCCGCGCCAGGTATTTTTCTTGGTGGGACGGCGTGTCGTCGAAAACTCGCGTTCGCTATTCAGACATATCCGTTATATTTTAATGTACTAGCGAATATTCCTGATTCACTGGATGAAGCCCGGCCTGTGTGCGCAGCACACCTCAACAAGCACTAAAACCAAGGAACCACTGGATGACGACAACCTCGCACGTGCTGCCTCGCTGGACCATCGGAGCGCCGATCGCCGCCTGGATCATTCTGGGCGCAAGCTATCTGATATCGGGTTCGGCCATCCTGCTGGCGCTGGTGGGCGTGGCACTGGCGGGCGCCGTGTTCGCAGCCGTGCATCATGCCGAGGTGGTCGCGCACCGGGTGGGCGAGCCGTTCGGCACACTGGTGCTCGCAGTGGCCGTCACGGTGATCGAGGTCGCGCTGATCGTCTCGGTGATGCTCACCTCCGGCCCGGAAAAAGCCGGCCTCGCGCGCGACACGGTGTTCGCTGCGGTGATGATCGTGTGCAACGGCATCGTCGGCATCTGTTTGCTGGTGGGCGGCATTCGCCATCGGGAGCAGGATTTTCAGGCGCGCGGCGCAGCGGCCACGCTCGCCGTGCTCGCATCCCTGTCGGTGCTCACGCTGGTCATGCCGAATTTCACCACCACCCGTGAAGGTCCGCTGCTCTCTTCATCGCAGCTCGCTTTTGCGGGCGTCTCGTCACTGGTGCTGTATGGCGTGTTCGTGTTCGTGCAGACCGTGCGGCATCGCGACTACTTTCTGGCCAGCACGCCAGACGAATCCGTCCATGCAGCGCCGCCAGGCATCGTTCAGGCGCTCGTGAGCGCCGCGCTGCTGCTGGTCTGCCTGGTCGCTGTGGTGTTGCTCGCGAAGATCCTGTCGCCCACCGTCGAGAGCGCGGTGCAAAGCATCGGCGCGCCGCCCGCCGTGGTGGGTATCGTGATTGCCGCGCTGGTGCTGTTGCCCGAGGGACTCGCTGCCGTGCGCGCTGCGCGCGCCGACCGGCTGCAGACCAGTCTCAATCTGGCACTCGGCTCGGCACTCGCCAGTATCGGCCTGACCATTCCCACCGTCGCCGCCGTGTTTCTTTGGACGGGCCAGCCGCTGGTGCTCGGCATCAACGGCAAGGAAACGGTCATGCTGGTCCTCACGCTGATTGTCGGCACGCTCACGCTCAGCACGGGACGCACGACCATCCTGCAAGGCACCGTGCACCTGTCGCTGTTCGCGGCGTATCTGTTCTTGTCGTTCGCGCCTTGAGCGGCGCCTGACCAGTTGCCGCCCTACGCTGTCCAGTGTTCCGCAATCCAGTCGCGAAACAGGTTCACCTTCTGCTGATGCGCCACACAGTCCGGATACACGAAGTAATAGCGTGATCCGGTCATCAGCACCGCATCAAACGGGCGCACCAGTCGTTTGGCGGCCACGTCCTCGTCGATCAACGCCAGATCGCTGATTGCCACGCCAAAACCCTGCAATGCCGCGTTGGTCGCCAGATCGAGTGTGTCGAAGCTCGGGCCGTGGCTGGCGTCGATCTCGCGCGCATCCACGTGATCGAGCCACATCTTCCAGTCGCGATGATCTCGCGTCGGATGCAGCAAGGTATGGCGCGACAGATCGGCCACGCTCGCGAGCGGCTTGTCCTTCAGCAACTCCGGCGCGCAGACCGGCGTGAGGCGCTCCTCGATCAAGGGCACGGCCTGCACTTCGGCGCCCGGTGAGGATCCATAGATGATTGCGGCGTCGAACGGTTCGACCTGAAAATCGACGTCATGCTGCCAGGTCGTCGTGATCTGCACATGCAGATCCGGATACTCCGCCTGAAACTGCATGATCTTGGGCAACATCCAGCGCATCACGCAGGTGGGCACCTTCAAGGCGAGGTCGGTTCGTTGACGCGTGAGGCGCAGCGAAATCTCTTCAATACGCGCGAAGCTCTCCTTCACCGCCGGCAACAGCAGCTCGCCCTCGGCGGTCAGCGTCAGCCCCTTCGCGTGACGCTTGAAGAGCGGAAACTTGTAGTAATCCTCGAGCGCGAGAATCTGCCGGCTCACCGCGCCTTGCGTGAGGCACAAATGATCCGCCGCGCGCGTGAAACTGCGGTGCCGCGCGACGGTCTCGAAGATCTGCAGCGCGTTGAGCGGGGGAAGTCGTCGCATGAAGTCGTCCGGTATCAGCAAAATGCATTGCGCAGGCCCACAGCCCAAGGACCGTTGATGCCCGCTTAGCCTCTACAGCATACGCGATCCAAAATTCGGCAGGCCCCGGGCGGAACTCGCGCGGCATGCACGGGGCTCATACGGGTGTTGCGCGTCGCCGCGGTGTACAGGCCAGCAGATGCCCCTATTGCACCGTCGCGGGGCGGCCACCGCAAAACCGCACCAGATTTGATCTTTCCTCATACCTCGCCGCGAGACACGCGCGCGTTGCACTTTGGACGTAAACCCGCGTGTGCCGCTCCCCCGGCACTCCGCGCCCCATGGCCGCCTGTCACGGCAGCCATGCGCGATGGCTCGCGCATGAGCTTACGTCATGCGATCCATGCAGAGATTTCGTTTGTTGGTTGATTTTGGCAAACCTAGAGTGCATCCACCCGCAACGCCTTCGCACGGCCTGACTCGCTCGCGAAAGTTGCCTTGTTCAACCTGGGAGACGGTCATGCAGGACATCCAACGCGGCAGAAGGCAGGCAATCAAGGCGATCGGCGCGGCGCTCGCGGCGTCGACGTTGCCCATGCCGTTTGTGAATCTGAAGGCGCAGGAGCACAACTTCTCCGGCAAGACCCTGCGTCTGTTGACCTGGTCCGATGACACCGGCGCCGCCGCGCTGCGCAATATCGCCGCCACCTTCACGGCCAGGACCGGTGCGAAGGTGATCGCCGATCGCGCCGACGGCACCTCCGGCATGGTCGCCAAGGTCAAAGCGGCGGGCGATCGTCCCACCTACGACGTGATCACGCTGGCGGGCGTGGGTGCGTCCGGGCTCGGCGATGCGGGCCTGCTCGTCAAACCCGATCTCGACAAACTACCGAACCTGAAAGAAGTCGCCCCGCAGTATCGCACCGGCGCCGACGGTTTCGGCGTGGGCTATCTGCTGTGGTCGGACGGGCTCATCTACAACACCTCGACGGTCAAGACGGTGCCCGGGTCGTACGAGGCGCTGTGGGATCCGAAATATGCCGGCCGCCTGTTTCTGCCCCCGCCCGAATGGGCTGAAGCGGTGGACCTCGCGATCATCGCCGCGAAGATGTCGGGCGGCTCGCAGCAGAACATCGATCCGGGTTTCAAGAAGCTGGCTGAACTGAAGGACCGCGTGATGACGCTCGGTGAGAATCCGAACCAGGTGGCCGATCTGTTCCGCACCGGTTCGCTGGATATCGGCGGCATCTATTCGCCGGCGTTTTTCCCGGACCAGATCCGCAAACCCGAGTACAAGATGGGCGTGACGTACGGCATGAAAGAAGGCTTTGCCACGCAGTTGATGTTCACGGTGATCCCGAAGTCGCACCCCGGCGACAGCGATCTGATCCACGCCTTCATCAACCATTCGCTCGATGCCGGCGTGCAAGGCCGCATGGCCGCCGACGTGCTGAACGGCCCGGTCAACTCGAAGGCCGTGATCCCCGCCGAAAGCCGCGCATTTGTGCCGAGCCCGAAGCAGATCGCCGAGAAAGCCGTTTTGCATGACGACAAGTCGCTCGCCGCCGTGCAGGCTGCGTGGATCAAGCGCTACACCGAGATTTTCTCGGCATGACCGCGATGCCCGCGCTTTCCTCGCGGCCCGGCCCGGTCACGCCCGGAACTTCAGGGACCTCCGGCGCGCCGGACGAACCGGCGGGCGCCGTGCCGGGCGCCTGGCTGGCGAAGGCGCGGCCGTGGCTGCTGCTGGCGCCGATCCTCGTGTTTCTCGCGGTGCTCGCGGCGGCGGCGCTGGTGGTGCTGCGGATGAGCTTCGGCACCACCGGCAGCGAATGGCACGCGTTCACGCTACAGAATTATGCGGATCTGGCCGATAGCTACTTCATGAAGTCGCTCTGGATCACGCTCAAGCTGGCGTTTCAAAGCATGGTCTGCGCGGTGCTGCTGGCCCTGCCGGTCGCGCTCGCGATGGCGCGCACCGAATCGCGGCTCGCCCGGCGCCTGCTGCTGGCCGGCGTGCTGTTGCCGCTGCTGGTGAATCTGCTGCTGCAAGGCTATGGCTGGCTGGTGATACTCGGGCCTGCCGGCTTGCTCAATCACGCGCTGCTGGCAAGCGGCTTGATCGATCGTCCGGTGTTATGGCTGTATCGCGAGCATGGTGTATTGCTCGGGCTGATCCAGACGGCGTTTCCGCTCGCGGTGCTGCCCATGTCGAGCGCAATGCGCGCGGTGTCCCGGTCGTACGAAGAAGCCGCCGCGACGCTCGGCGCGACGCGCTGGCAGACGCTGCGTCACGTGATGCTGCCGCTCGCGATGCCCGGCCTCGTCTCCGGCGCGTTGCTGGTGTTTGCCTATAACGCGAGCGCCTTTGCCGTGCCGTTGCTGCTCGGCGGCCGCCGCGTGCCGATGCTGGCCGTGCTCGTGCACGACCAGGTCGCACCGCTGCTGAACTGGCCGGCCGCGTCGGCATCCGGCGTGGTGCTGATGGTCGCCACGCTCACCGTGATGACCATTTCGCAACGCCTTGTGCGTCGCACCCAACGTCTCGAGGAGCCGTTCGCATGAGCACGCCCGCCTTCTCGTTCGACTCGCGCCGACTGCGTGTGCCGGCCACCATGCCGGGCCGCCTCGGCAAGCCCGCCGCACTGCTCGCGGCAATCGTGCTGTTCCTCGCCGCGCTGCCCATCCTGACCATGATCACGATGTCGTTCAGCGCCTCGGACACGCTCGAGTTCCCGCCGTCCGGCTACAGCCTGCAGTGGTATCGCGCGGCGTGGCATAGCTTCGTGTCGCCGGACGCGAGCGACGCCCTCTCGATGGGCGGCGCGCTCACCACCAGCCTGATCGTCGCCGTCTCGACGATGATCATCGCCACGCTCGTCTCCGTGCCCGCCGCGTATGCACTGAGCCGCTACCGCTTTCGCGGCAAGTCGGCGGTCGAGCAACTGGTCGCGTTGCCGCTGGTGTATCCGCTGGTGATGCTGGGCCTGTCGCTGCTGCTGGTGTTCAATATGTTGCCGCTCGAACTCGGCGTGTTCCGGCTGATCATCGCGCATGTGATTCTGGCGCTGCCGTTCACGGTGAAGAACTGCGCGGCCTCGGTGGCGTCGATCGGCGCCGAATTCGAGGAAGCCGCCTGCGTGATGGGCGCCAGCCCGCGCCGCGCGCTGATCGACGTCGTGTTGCCGCTGATGCGGCCAGGCATTCTCGCCGGCATGCTGTTCGCGTTCATCATCTCGTTCAATGAATTCACGGTGACGTTTTTTCTGTACGGCATCAATACGATGACGCTGCCGGTATGGCTCTATAGCCGCACGGTGTCGTCGCTCGATCCGACCGTGTTTTCCTTTGCGGTGTTTATCGTGGCAATTGACTTCGCGCTGATCTGGCTGCTCGAAAAGCTGATCGGCGATGAAGGCGTGGCACTGTGACTTCGCTTCGACGCTCGCCCAGCCAGGAACGCTCATGACACATCTGACATTGCAGGCCGTGACCAGGCGCTTTAGTGACGCATACGCCGTCGACCACGTCGACCTGAGCGTGCCCGACGGCAAACTGGTCTGCTTCCTCGGTCCGTCCGGCTGCGGCAAGACCACGCTGTTGCGCATGATTGCCGGACTGGAGACGCCTACTTCCGGCAGCATCGATTTCGCCGGCCGCGACATCACACACCTGCCCGCCAACCAGCGCGACTTCGGCATGGTGTTCCAGTCGCTCGCGCTGTTCCCGCATATGACGGTGGCCGGCAACATTGCCTATCCGCTGCGTCTGCGCAAGCTGGACAAGGCCGCGCAAACGCGGCGCGTCAACGAGTTGCTCGAACTGATCCAGTTGCCGCATATGGCGAACCGGCCGGTGACCCAGCTCTCCGGTGGCCAACGGCAGCGGGTGGCGATTGCGCGGGCCATCGCGTCGTCGCCGAAACTGCTGTTGCTCGACGAACCGCTGTCCGCACTCGACGCCAAACTGCGCGAAGCGATGCAAGTGGAAATCCGCCTGCTGCAACAGCGTCTGGGTCTCACGACCATCATGGTGACGCACGATCAGCGCGAAGCCATGACCATGGCCGACGAAATCGTCGTGATGGAAAAAGGCCGCATTGCGCAGGTCGGCAAACCGCTGGATATCTACCGGGATCCGGTCAACGAGTTCGTCGCCGATTTCATCGGCCTCGGCAATATCCTGCCGGTCACTTACGACGGCCAAGGCGGCGTAAGCTTGCCTGGCGGTCAGCAGATCGTCGTCACGCAGCCGGCGCGGGTGCCGGAGTCCACCGCGGATATCCGTCTGCTGATTCGCCCTGAAGATGTCTGCGTCAGTGTCGCCGCGGCCTCGAAGGACAATGCCGGCCCGAACCGTCTGATCGGCAAGGTCACGTTCATCCGCGATGTGGGCGCCTCGCTGGAAGCGACCATCGACTGCAGCGGTTTCACGCTGACCGCGGCCACGACGCCGCGCGAAACGCCCGGCCTTGCACTCGGCATGCCGGTGCTCGCAGAACTGCCGCCGCACGCGTGCAAGCTGATCGCGGCACGCGCCGCGGGCCATTAGATTCACCTGCAACACGCTTTTCGACTCGACGATTCAATAGAGGAACGGCCATGACCACCCACCTTCACTCCTTCCCGCAGCGTGCCCAACGGGCGTTTGCCAGCCTCGCGAGCGCGCTGGCATTCACCGGTATTGCCGCGCTGACCGCTTTCGCCGCGCCGGCCGCTCATGCCGACGCGCTGGATACGATCACCAAAAGCGGCGTGGTCCGGATCGGTGTGTTCGAAGACTATCCGCCATTCGGGTCGATCGGCCCGGATATGAAGCCGCAAGGGTATGACATCGACGTCGCCAACCTGATCGGCAAGGCGCTGAACGCGAAGGTCGAACTCGTGCAGGTGACGGGCGACAACCGCATGGCCTATCTCGCCGACCACAAGGCCGACATGCTGTTGAGCGTCGGCCAGACGCCCGAGCGTGAAAAGGTCATCGACTTTTCGAAGCCTTATGCTCCCTACTACCTCGCCGTGTTCGGGCCGAAGAACCTGCCGGTCAGGAACGCCGCCGATCTGGCCGGCAAGTCCATTTCCGTGGCACGCGGCACGCTGGAAGATCTGAGCGTCACGAAGATTGCGCCGCCCACCGCGACCATCAAACGTTTCGACGACCCGAACGGGGCAATTTCGGCGTTTCTTTCTGGTCAGGTACAGTTGATGGTGGTCGGCAACGACGTCGGTGCGACGATTCTCGCGCGGCATCCGGCCAATGATCCCGAGCAGAAGTTCGCATTGTTCAGCTCGCCCGATCACGTCGGTCTGAACAAGAACGAGCCGCGCCTGCTGCAGAAAGTCGACGAAACGATTGCCAACGCCCGCAAGGACGGCACCATGAACGCGATTTCCGAAAAGTGGCTGCGCGCCCCGCTGCCGGCCGACCTTTAAGCTGTTTCCACCAGAACAGATGGCGGACGTGTTCCGTTGTCCAGACGGAGTCTGATTCCACGATGAGCGGCAAGTCATGAGTTACGCGTTCGATTTCAGCGGCTTCGGCGTCTATGCGGGCATGCTCGTGCGCGGCGTCGGCGTCACGCTTGGACTGACTGCCGTGTCCACGGTGCTCGGCGGTCTCGTGGGGGTCGGCGGCGCGGCACTCAGCACGGCCGGGCCGCGCTGGGCGCGCACGCTGATTGCCGCTTATGTCGAGCTGATCCGCAACACGCCGTTCATCGTGCAGCTGTTTTTTGTGTTCTTCGGACTGCCGAGCCTCGGCATTCATATCGACGAAGTGCAGGCCGCGATTCTGGCCATGACGGTCAACCTCGGCGCCTACGCGATCGAAATCGTCCGCGCGGGAATCGACTCCATTTCGCGCGGTCAGGTCCAGGCCGCACAGGCGCTCGGTCTGCAGGGGCGCCAGGTGTTTCGCTACGTCGTGTTGCCGCAGGCGCTCGCCAACGTGTTTCCCGCCCTGCTGAGCCAGGTGCTGATCGTGATGCTCGGCTCGGCCGTGGTCTCGCAGATTTCCGTGCCGGACCTGACGTACGCGGCGAACTTCATCCAGTCGCGCAACTTCCGTTCGTTCGAAAGCTACCTGATCATCACCGTGACCTATCTGGTGCTGTCCATCGTCTTGCGGCAGGTGCTCAACTGGCTCGGGCGCGGCCTGTTTGCCGGCCGCCTGCCGCACCGCCCCGACGAGCCGCGCGGCTGGCGCATGCTGCTCGCGTGGCGCGCGCCGCGCGCAGTGCCGACGGAGCGCTGATTATGGTCGAATTCACGCTGTGGGATATTGCCCGTAACCTGTTGCTCGCCGCGCGCTGGACGGTGCTGCTTTCGTTGCTGGCCTTCGTCGGCGGGGGTGTGGTGGGCCTCGCGTTGCTCGCGATGCGCGTGTCGCCGCTGCCCTGGTTGCGGCGCGTGGTGACGGTGTATGTGGAGCTGTTCCAGGGCACACCGTTGCTGATGCAACTGTTTCTCGCTTTCTTCGGGTTGCCGTTGCTGGGTGTGGACGTGTCGCCCTGGACCGCGGCGGCCGTCACGCTGACGCTCTACACGAGTGCGTATCTCGTCGATATCTGGCGCGGTTGTGTCGAAGCGGTGCCGCGCGGCCAATGGGCCGCCGGCGCGAGTCTCGGCATGACGTTCGCGCAGCAGTTGCGCTATATCGTGTGGCCGCAAGCGAAGAAAATTGCGGTGGCGCCGACGGTCGGTTTTCTGGTGCAGGTCGTGAAGAGCACGGCGCTGACCTCGATCATCGGCTTTACCGAACTGACCAAGACCGGCACGATGATCACCAACGCCGCGTTCCGGCCGTTCCCGATCTACGGAATGGTTGCGCTGATTTACTTCGCGATGTGCTTTCCGCTGACCTGGTACGCGCGCACGCTGGAGAAGCGGCAGCGCGTGGGGCAGCATCGGTGAAGCGTTCGCGCCAATGAAAAACGGCAACCGTGTGAAGCAACGGTTGCCGTCTTTTTATGCCGCCGCTGGCTCTGACTTCGACTTCAAGCCGGCTTGTCGCGCCGCCTTACCGCGCCGCCTGAGTCGATTTGCGCAACTTCGCCACCTCCTCGGCTGACACCGCCGGCGCGCCGTTATTCCAGCCGGCACGCACAAACGTCAGGACATCGGCGATCTGCCTGTCGGTCAGCACCGGCGCGTACTTCGGCATGGGATACGGCGCCGGGATGCCCTGAATCACCAGGTCTCCCGTGCCGTTCAGCGTGACGTTGATCAGCGACGATGCATCATGCTCCATGACGTTCGGATTCCCCGCGAGCGGCGCCAGCATCGGCGCAAAACCGCGGCCATCGACGCCATGACAATGCATGCAGTACGCCGTGTACACCCGCGCGCCGGCATCGTTGGCCGGACGCGTCAGCGACACTTTGGTCGCCTGCGCGTCGTACGAATATGGCGGCGCGCCCGTGCCGCCCGCTGGCGGTAGCGACTTCAGATAGCTCGTCATGGCTGCGAGATCCGTGTCGTTCGTCGCTTGCGTGCTGTTATTGATCACGCTCGTCATCGAACCGAACGCCGATGCATGCGCATTTGCGCCGGTCTTGAGAAACGCCGTCAAATCCGCATCCGACCAGCGTCCGAGACCGACGTTGTGCTCGCCGGTCAGATTCGCCGCGAACCAGCCGTCGAGCGGCGCGCCCGTCAGGAACGCGCTGCCGCTTTCATCCAGCGCCTTCTCCTGGAACGCAATGCCGCGCGGCGTATGACATGAGCCGCAGTGTCCCAGTCCCTGGATCAGGTACGCGCCACGGTTCCATGCGACGTCCTTGCCGGGCTTGTTCTGGTAGACGCCCTTCTCCAGAAACACCACGTTCCACAGCTTCAACGGCCAGCGCATATTGAGCGGCCACGCAATGTCGGACTCGCGATTGGCCTGCTGTACGGGCGCCACGCCGCTCATGAAAAAGGCGTACAGCGCCTTCACGTCGTCGTCGTTGACCTTCGCGTATGACGGATACGGCATGGCCGGATACAGATTGTGGCCGTCCTTCGCCACGCCCTCGCGCAAGGCCCGCGCGAAGTCTTCCTCTGAATAGCGGCCAATGCCGGTGTCCGGATCGGGCGTGATATTGGTGGTGTAGATCCTGCCCATTGGCGTGCTCATCGGCAGGCCGCCTGCGAACGGTTTGCCTTTCGGCGCCGAGTGGCACGCGACGCAATCGCCGAGTTTCGCCAGATACGCGCCACGCTGCACCAGGGCGTCGTCCGCGGCATGCGCCGGAGACTGCGCCACAAACGGCAGCGCCAAGGCGAGCGCCGCACCGAAGCCCTTCAGTTTCTTCATCATGATCGGTCTCCGGTGGTCAGGCGGTTTTGAGCTGGCTGCCCACGGGCAACTGCCGCAGCCGTGTGCCCGTCGCCGCATAGATGGCATTCGACAGCGCCGCCGCCAGGGCCGCGGTCCCGGGTTCGCCAATTCCGCCAGGCGCCTCGCTGCTCTTCACGATATGCACTTCGATGGGCGGCGTCTGATCGATCCGCAGCATCCGGTAATCAGTGAAGTTGTTCTGCTCGACGCGGCCGTCCTTGATGGTGATTTCGCTGTAAAGCGCCCCCGTGATGCCGAAGATGATGCCGCCCTGCACCTGTGCTTCGATGGTGTTCGGATTGACCACCATGCCGCAGTCGACCGCGCAGACCACGCGGTTCACGCTCACCTCGCCCTGATCGACGGTGACGTCCACGACCATCGAAAAGAAGCTGCCGAACGCGTGCATCACCGAAACGCCGCGGCCCTGGCCCTTCGGCAGGCTGGTGCCCCAGCCGGCTGCCTTGCTGGCCGTATCGAGCACGCCGCGCGCGCGCGGCGTCTTGCCGAGCAGATCGCGCCGGTATTTGACCGGATCGACCTTGGCCTGAACCGCCAGTTCGTCGATGAAGCTTTCCACGACGAAGGTGCTGCGGGTGGGACCGACGCCGCGCCAGAACGCGGTGGGCACGGTGCGCGGCTCCTGGCGCACGTAGTCGATCAGCTGGTTGGGCAGATCGTAGGGCAGGTCCGACGCGACTTCCACCGCGTCCGGGTCGACGCCATTCTTGACTGCGGGCGGCGCGAAGCGCGCCAGAATCGACGAGCCGACGATGCGATGCTGCCACGCCACCGGCTTGCCGTTGGCGTCGAGCCCCGCCGAGATCTTGTCGTAATAGTACGGGCGGAACATGTCGTGCTGGATGTCTTCTTCGCGGGTCCAGAACACCTTGACCGGCGTGCCGAGCTGCTTGCCGATCTTCAGCGCCTGAGTCGCCATATCGAACTCCAGGCGGCGCCCGAAGCCGCCACCGAGCAGATGGTTGTGCACGACGATCTTGTCAGCCGGCAGGCCGGTAACCTTGACGGCGGTGTCGACGATGCGGGTCGGCACCTGTGTGCCCAGCCAGATATCGCAGCCGTCGGGGCGCACGTGGACCGTGCAATTGACGGGCTCCATCGTGGCGTGCGCGAGGAACGGCTGCTGGTAGACCGCGTCGACCCGCGTCTTCGCGTCGTTGAAGCCCTTGTCGATGTCGCCGTCCTTGCGTGCCACGGCGCCGGTGCCATGATCCGCGGCGGCGGCCAGGTCGTCGACAATCTGCTTCATCGACAGGTTCGCGCCCGCCCCTTCGTTCCACGTGATGTTGAGCGCCGCGACGCCTCGTTTGGCGGCCCATGTGTGATCGCCGACCACCGCCACCGCGTTGTCGACCTTCACGACCTGGCGCACGCCGGGGATCTTCTTCGCGTTGCTGTCGTCGACGCTGGCTAGCGTGCCGCCGAACACCGGGCAATTCGCAATCGCCGCGTAGACCATGTCCGGCACGCGCACGTCGAGGCCGAACACGGCCGTGCCGTCCACCTTCTCCGGCGAATCGAGGCGCTTGACCGAGGTGCCGATGATCCTGAAGTCCTTCGGATCTTTCAGCGGCACGTTTTGCGGCGCGGGCAGTCTGGCCGCCGCATCCGCGAGTTGCCCATAGCCGAGGCTGCGGTTGCTCGCCGCATGAATCACCTGACCGGCCTGCGCGTGACACGTCGCCGGATCAACCTGCCATTGCTGGGCGGCCGCGTTGATGAGCAGCATGCGCGTCGTGGCGCCGGCCTTGCGCATCGGATCCCATGCATAACGGATCGAGGTCGAGCCGCCGGTCAACTGGCCGCCGAGCAGCGGGTCCATAAAAAGCTTTTCGTTCGGCGGTGCATGGTCGATGGTGACGCTGTCGAGCGGCACTTCGAGTTCTTCGGCGATCAGCATCGGGATCGACGTGTAGACGCCCTGTCCCATCTCGACCTTCGGAATCACCAGCGAGACCTTGCCGCCGGTATCGATCTGGATGAAGGCGTTCGGCGCGAACACGCCGGGTGGCGCCGGTTCGGACGCATCGCCGCCGATCACCGATTTACCTGGCTGCCCCTGGCTTCTCGCCGGAATGCTGAAGCCGAGCAACAGGCCGCCGCCGGCTGCGGCGCCCACCGTGGCGCTGAATTTCAGAAAGGTGCGGCGTGAGACACCACGGGCGTGTGCGTCGTCTCTGGGGCGGGCGCCGTTTTGCGCGTCGAGCAATCCTTGCGACATATCAAGCCTCCTTTGCTGCTTGCTTGATTGCCGCGCGAATGCGGTTGTACGTGCCACAGCGGCAAATGTTGCCGGCCATGGCGGCGTCGATGTCCGCGTCGGAGGGGTTCGGGTTCTGCGCGAGCAGCGACGCGGCCGACATCACCTGCCCCGACTGACAGTAGCCACACTGCACGACGTCGATCTGGCGCCATGCCTGCTGCACCTTCTTGCCGGCGGGCGTTTCGCCGACCGCTTCGATGGTGGTGATCTTCTTGTCGCCGACCGCCGCTACCGGCAGCACGCACGAGCGCACCGCCGCGCCGTCCAGATGCACCGTGCATGCGCCGCACTGGGCGATGCCGCAGCCGAACTTGGTGCCGGTCAGGCCGACCAGGTCGCGAATGACCCACAGCAAGGGCATGTCGGGCGGCGCGTCGACAGTATGCGTCTGACCGTTGATATTGAGCGTTGTCATGGGGCGGCTCCGGTGGATGTTATTGTTTGAACGGTTTATACAGGGACGTCGGGCTAAATTACGCGGCCTGGCTCGATTTATTCGGCAGGCCGCGCTAATACGAATGCGTGACTATTGCAGATGATGCCGTGACGCGATTCGAGTGACGAAAACGGCCGAGGCTGGCGACTGACCCGCGACGCGGCATGAGGCCAGGAAATTGTAGCGTTGCTTTAAAAAGTTTGTTGGTAGCGTGTACTGCTCCAGTTGGCTGGTCGTCAGGCGGCCGGCCGACGAACCGCGCGCGAACGATTTTGCTAGCATGACTATTCGATTTGCCTCACCACGCTGTGCTGATTTTTTCCATTGCCTTATTTCCATTGCCGCATCCCGTCCAGGAGTTGAACCATGACCGAACAACAAGCCATTCAATTCCTTGCCGATATTCGCAGGCCATTGCTGAGCTTGCACAAGGCAATTCTCGATCACGAGCGCGCCGTCTATGAGAAAGAGTTCGGCCCGGCAACGCCGGCCGCATTCCTGCAGGTGCTGATCAACGGCTCAGGGTTTCGCTGGATCACGCCGCTGTCGACCGTGATTGCGAACGTCGACGAGACCCTCGACGACAAGGAAGCCACCAGCACCGCACGGATTTCCGCCGTCGAAGCCGTGGTGGGACTCTTTTCGCCTGATCTGCCGAACAATATCTTTTTGCCGCGCTATCTGCCGCTGCTGCAAGCGAGCCCGACCATCCTGCATTTGCATGGAGATGTTGCGCAGCTTTTGCGCTCACTTGAATCCAGGTAGGCGCGGCATGCCATGGGATCCCGCAAAAGCTCACCGTTGCATGCCGTGGGGGTATGACTTGAAAGCGCCGCAAATTTGAGCGTGGTCTTTGCAAGAATGATGTGTAACGCCAGGCACCGGGTGTTGGAAGCTGGAAAATGACCGCCTGAATCAAGGCATTTTGTGAGCGGTTCGTAAAATTCCGCTTGTCGGATGTGCCGCTTATGCCTCGCGTTCCATAAGAGACACGTCAATCCTGTGCTTTACTGAATAGCGTAACGGTGAGCTTCTGCGGGAGCCCCACGCCTTACACCCTTACGCCGTTTCGCCCTTACGCCGTTTCGAACTCAGCGCGTGGCATTCAGTTTGCGCCACAACGTCGTCTTGCTGATGCCAAGCGCCTCGCAGACCTGATCGCGGTCGCCATTGCACGCATCCAAAGCCGCGCGGATTTCATCCGCTTCCACGCGACGGCTGCGTTGACGCAAGGTCAACGCGTTCGCGTCAGCAGATTCCTGGGGGCGTTCGAACAGTTCGGGCGCAATCGACTGCAAGACGGCTTCGGTCAAGACGGCTTCACTCGCATCCGCTTCTGAATCGGCCAGTTCAACGGTAATCCGCTCAATCACGTTCTGCAGTTCGCGCACATTGCCCGGCCACGGATGACCGCTCAGTGATTCGCTGACTGGCGCCAGCATGCTCGCGGCATCCCGCGTATTGCGAATCCGCGCGACCAGGCGGGGCTCGCGGCGCGCCGCTTGCAGCAACAATTCCGCGGCGAGCGGCATGATGTCGGACAGCCGCTCGCGCAACGGCGGCAGCGCGATGTTCAGGATGTTGAGCCGGTAATACAGATCCGTGCGAAATTCGCCGGACTCCACTGCCGCGGTCAACGCACGGTGCGTGGCCGCGACGATCCGCACGTCGATGCGGGTCGGCTCCGTCGAACCCAGCCGCACCACTTCGCGCTCCTGCAGCACACGCAGCAGACGGCTTTGCAAGGGCAACGGCATTTCGCCGATTTCATCGAGAAACAACGTACCGCGATGCGCCGCTTCGATCAGCCCGCTCTTGCCGCCGCGCCGCGCGCCGGTGAATGCACCTTCCTCGTAACCGAACAGTTCGCTTTCGAGCAACGCCTCGGGAAACGCGCCGCAATTGAGCGCGACAAACGGAAAATCGCGCCGCGCACTGAGCTGATGCAGACTTTGCGCGACCATCTCCTTGCCGGTGCCGCTTTCGCCGCGAATCAGCACGGTCGCGTCCGATCTGGCATAGCGCCGCACCAGTTGCCGAACCCGTTCGATCGGCGCGCATTCGCCCACCAGGTCGTCGAGCCGGTAGCGCGCCACGAACTGCTGGGCGCGTTGCCGCGAACGCAGCGTGCGGTCGAGCCGCTCGACGGCGCGCGACTCCTGAAAGGTCAGCACCGTACCGGTCGTCACACCGTTGTCGATCAGCGGCCCGCGATGCACGACATAGCTGAGGCCGCGCAGCGTCGCGAGGGTCTCGCCCTCCGCCTCGGGCAGCGTGTCGGCAAGATCCGGCGCTAGCTCGAGCAGCGCGCGGCCCGCCGCCGCCGCAGGCTCGATACCGAGCACCAGCGCAAGCCGCTGGTTGATTGCCTCGACGCGGCCCTGCGCATCCAGCGCGACCACGCCGTCACGCAGATGCTGCAGCACATTGTCGAGCCGATGCCGCCGCACCGCTTCGCCCCATGTCGCCTGCGCCACTTCGAGCGCGGTGTCGAAGGCCGCGCGCACCGAGGCGCGCGAATACAGAAACACCGCTTCCATGCCGGCGCGTGCGGCGATATCCGTCACGAGCCCAGGGCCTACGACCGTGCCCACGCCACGGTCACGCAGATCGAGCACACAGGCCTCGGCGTCTTGCGCGGACTGGTACGACGCGAATACGACGTCGATTCCGTAGGCCGCCACGAAACGGCGCACTTCCGCAGGCGTCTCGCCATGCGAGACCAGCGCCACCGACGACGCGTCGCGCCGCGCGCGCGCCAGCGCGTGCATCACGTCGAAGCCGGTCGGATTGATCAGCACCACGGGCACGTCGACGCGAGCCTTCAGATACGTACCGTTCGAGCCGGCCGCCACGACGATATCCGGGCGGTCCATGCCGGCGGACGCAATTTCCTTGACGGCATCTTCATAGCCGCGCGACACCAGCCGCAGATCGGCGCGCAGGTCGTATTCGTCGGCGATATCGCGGAACAGATCGCGCAGCTTGCTGATGCCAACGGCCCAGACGCGGGGCCGCGAGGCAGGTTCGAGAGGACGGATCATGACGGGCAGACGGCTTGAGTTGGCTTCGGTGAACGGTCACGTCATTATGCCCGCCTCATTTCAACAGTGAAATTGGAGATTTCACTGTTGAAACACCGGGCAGTCCATCGCATCCAGCAAAGCGTCGAATAATCAAAGACTTAGCCGCCGTGACCGACTTGGCCCGCTCCTTGCACTGATAGAGCCCAACTTCATCGGGAGATATACGTGAGCTCAGCAAGACAACCCCATAGCGCCGGCGCGGCATTCCGCACGGCCGTTGCAGAAGGCCAGCCGTTGCAGGTGGTCGGCGCCATCACCGCGTATGCGGCCAGGATGGCCGAAGCGGTCGGTTTCAAGGCGCTGTATCTGTCGGGCGGCGGCGTCGCCGCGAACTCGCTCGGCATGCCGGATCTCGGCATCAGCACGATGGACGACGTGCTGACCGACGCGCGGCGCATCACGGATGCGACCGGCCTGCCGCTGCTCGTGGATATCGACACCGGCTGGGGCGGCGCTTTCAACATTGCGCGCACGGTCCGCTCGTTCATCAAGGCGGGCGTGGCGGCGGTCCATCTGGAGGATCAGGTCGGCCAGAAGCGCTGCGGCCACCGGCCCGGCAAGGAAGTGGTGCCGAAAGAGGAAATGGTGGACCGCGTAAAAGCCGCCGTGGATGCCCGCACCGACGACCAGTTCGTCATCATGGCGCGCACCGACGCGGGCGTTTCCGAAGGGATCGATTCGGCCATCGAGCGCGCCGTGGCCTATGTCGAAGCCGGCGCCGACATGATCTTCCCGGAAGCGATGCAAACGCTCGACGAGTATCGCCGCTTCAAGGCCGCAGTCAAGGTGCCGATTCTCGCGAACCTGACCGAATTCGGCGCGACGCCCTTCTTCACCACTACCGAACTGCGCGACGCCGACGTCGACATTGCGTTGTACTGCTGCGGCGCGTACCGCGCGATGAATGCGGCGGCGCTGAATTTCTACGAAACGGTCAAGCGCGACGGCACCCAAAAGGCGGCCGTCGGAACGATGCAGACGCGCGCCGATCTGTACAAGTATCTCGGCTATCACGCGTACGAGGAAAAGCTCGACGCCCTGTTCGCCGCGAAAAAGTGAATCCAGTCATCAGGAGCAAGAGGACGACATCATGAGCGAAGCAGACAACAGCACGCCGGCCACCGGCGCCTTCAAACCGAAGAAATCCGTCGCGCTGTCGGGTGTGACGGCGGGCAATACCGCCCTGTGCACGGTGGGCAAGACCGGCAATGACCTGCACTACCGCGGCTACGACATCCTGGATCTCGCCAGCACCTGCGAATTCGAGGAAATCGCCTATCTGCTGGTGCATGAGAAACTGCCCACCCAGGCCGAACTGAGCGCCTACAAGACGAAACTCAAGGCGCTGCGCGGCCTGCCCGCGAACGTGAAGGCGGCGCTCGAATGGATTCCGGCCGCAGCGCACCCGATGGACGTGATGCGCACCGGCGTCTCGGTGCTCGGCACCGTGTTGCCCGAAAAG
>NZ_DASXHA010000081.1:0-69285 GCF_036488795.1 Paraburkholderia sp. | reverse complement strand
GACCCATGCGGCTTGATGTGCGAGGGCGACATCTATGGGCTCGCGGTGTGAGCCCGCTTTCTTCCCTTACGTTCTTTGCGGCGGCAAAGAAAGTGAGCGCCGCCCCGCACAGGGGCGACGCTAACAGACCACTAAGAACTCAAGGAAAGGCCAGGAGAAAAAAACCAAAACCCGCAGCGCCATCCACCAGAACGGCGCCGCAGGCAAAAGAAAATCAAAACGTCTCATGATCCTGATTGCGCGCAAGATCCGCGGCGACCATCATCTTGCAGAGCTGTTCGAGCTTCGTCTCCGGCACCCACCCAAGCTTCTCACGCGCCTTGTCGGCGCAGCCAATCAGAAGATCCACCTCCGCAGGCCGATAAAACTTTGGATTCACGCGAACCAGGGTCTTGCCGGTGGAAATATCAATTCCGATCTCCCGCTGCTCCTTCCCGGACCATTCGAGCTGATACCCAGCCGCAGCAAACGCCATGCGTACAAAGTCGCGCACGGTCTCGGTCCGATTGGTAGCAAGCACAAAAGTATCCGGCTCGTTGGCCTGCAGCATGCGCCACATGCCTTCGACGTATTCGAGCGCAAACCCCCAGTCCCGCTTTGCATCGAGATTACCGAGCTCCAGGGCATCCTGCTTGCCTAGCTTGATCTTGGCAACGGTATCGGTGATCTTGCGCGTCACGAACTCACGCCCGCGTAGCGGCGACTCATGATTGAACAGAATCCCGCTGCTAGCAAAGATCCCATACGACTCGCGATAATTGATCGTCGTCCAATGCGCAAAGAGCTTGGCGACCCCGTACGGGCTACGCGGATAGAACGGCGTATCTTCCCGCTGTGGAACGGCTTGCACCTTGCCGAACATTTCCGAAGTCGAAGCCTGGTAATAGCGCGTCTTCGGACTCAAGATCCGGATCCCTTCGAGCAGATTCAATGCGCCGATCCCGGTCACTTCAGCCGTGGTAACCGGCTGATCAAACGACACTCCCACGAAACTCTGCGCGGCCAGGTTATACAGCTCATCGGCTTCGACGCCATCGAGCAGGCGTAAGGTCGAACCAAAATCGGTCAGATCATGTTCGACGAGCCGCAGATTCGGATGTCCGGCAATGCCAAGTTCATTCATGCGCCAGAAATTGACGGAGCTGGTGCGCCGATACGTGCCGGTCACCTGGTAGCCCTTGTCGAGCAGCAGTTTCGCCAGATACGCGCCGTCCTGGCCGGACACCCCGGTGATGATCGCTTTGCGTTGATTGCTCATAGGTTGCCTTGGGTAACGGTAAGGAAGGTAGAGAAAAAAGTAAAAGACAGACCGTACTGCGCTACGACGAGCCGTTTAGCAGCCGCTGCACCAATGGATCCACTACGCGAAAATCCTGCCCGGCCTTGAGCCTGTAAAGCGCGGGCCGTGGGTGAGCGCCGTCCGACATCAGCAGTTTCCAGTCGGGCAGATCAGAGATGTACGCGTACTGATCGACGAGCGGCACGTGCTGCTCGGCCGCGACCCGGCGCGTCATCTGAACCATCGCGGCGAGGCGGGCGTTGAGCCGGTCGTCGGGCATCGGGTTCGAGGTTTGCAACACCGGTTGTTTGCCGAGCGCGCGTGCGGTTTTCACCAGCGCGGTCTCAGCGTCGTAGAACTGTTCGGGCGTCTGGTTGTGCATCACTTCGTTGATGCCAAAGTTGAGCGTCACGATTTGCGCGTGCGATGCCGCAAGACGCTGCGCCCACGGCACGCCGCGGGCGCGATCGGTGCCGTCGCGCAACTGGCAGGCCATCGTGCCGCCCACGCCGAGATTGCTGATTTCGACGCGCTCACCGTGCGCGGCATGCATGGCATCCTGCAGAAACGTCACGGCGTTCTGCGCTTGCGGGCCGCAATGGCCACCGCTGCAGGTGATGCCGAGGGTGGTCGAATCGCCATACGCTTCGATCAATACCGGCGCCGGAGTCGCGGCGTCCGCCTTGACGCTTGCGGCGCAAGCCACGCCCATCAGCGTGGCGAGCGTTGCGGCGCGCAGTTTCATCGCGATTCTCATGCGCGGCTCTGCGGCGCCTGGGACGCCCCCGCGAGTGACGCATCGCTCTCCATTGAGCGGGTTGCCGGACCCTGAATCAGGCGCCGCTCGAACCCGAACCACGTGATGCTGGCGTAGGCGAGGGTCATTGCCAGTGCGAGTGCGGCGCTCACGTAACGATTCATATGGAGCGGCCAAAGCGTGTACAGGATGCTCAGGTGAATCAGATAGATCGTGTAGCTGATCGTGCCGATATACACCAGCACCGGATTGCACAGCAGCCGTTTGACGATGCCTTTGCTCTGCAACGCGATGACCACAATCGATGAGCAGAGCACCAGCGAAACGCTATACAGACCCGCATTCGAGAGCGGCGTATTCGCAGCGCGGAAGCGCGGATAGTGCAGATGCAACCAGGCGAGCACCGCCAGCGCGGCGAAGAATCCCAGCATGGCAAGCGGACGGAACGGCTGCAATGCATCGGGATTGCGGCGCACCGCCACAGCGAGCAACGCCCCCGCCGACAACAGGTCCATGCGGAACGGCGTCAGATAATAGATGGGCCAGAACGAATCGAACCAGGGCGTCGCCACTGCGCGCACCACCGGCACGAGCACGATCAATGCGGCGGCAACGAAGCCGAGTGCACGTTCGGGCAGCAGCAGGATCACGAAAGGCCAGAAAATATAGAACTGCTCTTCGACGGCAAGCGACCACAGCACGTTCAGGCTGTCATGACCGCTCTGATTGAGTGCATCACCGATGTTGGTCGCGAAAAACGCATACCACTCCCAATGCTTCGCCCAGCCGAAGCCGAACAGGAGCGACGACACCACCATCAGCAGCAGATACGGCGGCAGGATACGGCGCGCACGCCGTGCATAGAAATAGCTGAAATACGATTGTTTGCGCGCCTTGCGATCGAGCAGGATGCCGGTGATCAGAAAGCCGCTCAACACGAAGAACAGATCGACGCCCATCCATAACGGCGCTTTTAGCGCGTGCTGCGCGAACACCGCCAGCACGGCGATCGCACGCAGGCCGTCGAGCTGCACGATGCGGCGCGAATGGGAAGGCGAAGCGGGCGAGGCGCTAGCTGTCATGAACCGTCCATGTGGAGCATCGGGTGGGCCGTCAAGCGAACTCGTTTGCGGCATGGGCATCCGTCGTCGCCATCCGGCCCATGAATCGGCGTTCGCCGAATCTCCGGACAACCGGTTGCAGGCGCAACGGAAGTGGAATTCATTCTAGGGAAAAGAAAATGACGAAAAAACGGGAATGAAATCAACAAATAGGGCGGCGCTCGTTAAAGCCTCGAAATTTAATCCGGGAATGTGTAACAGCGGGGCATGGGTATGCAGTCGGGACGCCGCCGAGCCGGATAGATCCTGTAACAGGAGGGCGTGGCGCCGGGTTGTCACGCGCTTGCAACGCCTGCGTGCGAGTCCGGATCTTTTTAATTCGATTATTTCCACGCACTGTAATTCATGAATATTTTTGAATTATTTTCGATTTTCGTCGAGACGGTTTTCCCGCGTAATGTGCCCTGCATGACCCTGCCCGGAGGAACACCTTGTCCCGTCTTACCTTCGCGAAACTGCTTACCGCACTCATGTGTTTCGCAACGCTCGCCGCTTCTGGCGAAACGGTGCTCAACGCGAAGACCTCGTGGATCGGCAACACCTTCGGCTTTGGCGATGGCACGTGGACGCAGATCAATATCACCGCGATTGCGGTCGCGCCCGATGGCAAGGTCTACACCAACGCGCCATGGGACGAGAGCGGCGCCGAGGCCAGCACTTATCAGAACGGCAAGATGCTCGGTTTCGCGGGCGGCACGCACGGCTGGGGCACGGGCGGCGGCAATGCGATCGCGTTGAATCGCCGCTATGTGTATATGGCGGTATCGGTGGGCAACGAAAAGGGTCATCTGGTCGGGCAGGGCATCTGGCCGCAAAAGGGCAAACAGTGGTTCGGCATTTCGCGTCGGCAGATCGGCGATCCGAAACTCAGTGCGCTGTTTCAGCCGGCTGTCAGTCAGCAGGACCCGCATGCGCAGCTCGCCGCGGGCTTTCTGATGATGAACGAAGTGCCGATGGGTACGAGCGCCGACATCAATGGTCTGGCCGCCAGCGACACCACGCTCTACGCGTCGAACACGACACAAAACCGCATCGAAGTCTACGACGCCGAATCGATGCAGAAGAAAGCCAGCTGGAACGTGCACGAGCCGGGGCGCCTCGCGCTAGCGCCGGACGGCACGCTGTGGGCATTGACCGGCACACTCACCGACAAGGCTGCACACGTTGTGCATTACTCCGCGACCGGTCAGCCGCTCGCCGACGCGCTGCCGTTGCCCGGCGACTCGATGCCGGTCGATATCGCCGTCGACACGCAAGGACGCGTGCTGGTCGCGGATAACGGTCCGCGCCAGCAAGTGCTGTTTTTCAGCAGGAACGGTGGCCGCTATGCGGCGTCCGGCGCGCTAGGCGAGCGAGGCGGCATCTTCTCCGGTGTCGCGGGACAGCCTGGTCCGAGTCGCTTCAATGGCTTGACCGGCGTAGGCGTGGATGCGCGCGGTAATGTGTATGTGTCGACCAACGGCATCGGCCCGCGCTACGCGCCGCTCGGGGCGGGTCTGGGCGCGACACTCGAAAGCTATGCAGCGGACGGCAAGCAGTTATGGCAAGTGCAAGGGCTGTTGTTCGTCGACGGTGCATGGGTGGATCCTGCGCGTCCTGACAGCGTCTACACCGGCAACAAGCGTTTCGAACTGGATCTGTCGAAGCCACCTGGGCAGGACTGGAAATACGTAGGGTTCCTCTCGAATCGCTTCAGGTATCCAGACGATCCGGTTTTTCATACGGACCAATGGCCGGGCTTGCCGATCGCGCGTCAACTGAAGGGCCACACGTTCCTGTATCTGACGGACATGTATGCGGATCATCTGAAGATCTATCGCTTCGATGCTGCACACGACGGCGAGACCGCCATTCCGTCGGGCCTCATTGCGGGCCGCGAGCGGCCGGTCGCCGGCGTGCCGAATGCGCCGCCGGGCGGCGACTGGATGTGGCGCGACACGAATGGCGACGGCAAATTCGACAGCGACGAGTTCACGCCCAATACGAATCGCGATGCACGGCTCGCGGGCGGCTGGGGCTGGTGGGTCGACAGCGCCGGCGACATCTGGCGCACCAGCGACATCAAGGGCATTCACCGTCTGCATTTCGGCGGTCTGGATGCGAAGGGCAATCCGGTCTACTCGTATTCGGACCTGACCACCTATCCGATGCCGCAGCCGTTCACCGAACTGCGCCGCGCGATCTATGTACCGGAGACCGACTCGCTCTACGTGACCGGCTATACCGCCGATACGCCCGTCGACAAGGGTTTCTGGAAGGAAGTCGGACGCGTGCTGATCCGCTATGACCACTGGTCGAGCGGCAAGCCTGAGCAGCGTTACGCCGTCACGCTGCCGTGGCAGACCCAGGCCAAACCGGTTCAGACCATCATCGGCCTCACGGTGGAAGGTCAATACATCTTTGCGGTCGAACCGGTGGGCGCCGTGCATGTGTTCGACAAGGACAGCGGTAAGGAAGTCGGCGTGATCCGCCCGGGTGCGGAGGTCGGCAACGCGTCAGGCTGGGTCGACGTGCCCAACGGCGTGAGCGCCAACCGCCGCAGCAATGGCGAATACCTGATCTTCGTCGAAGAGGATGCGCGCGGCAAAGTGATGATGTACCGCTGGAAACCGGGCGCGTGAAGCCTGCATGACGGGCTATTGAGATCTGAATAAAAGCCCGTCAACGGGGTATTCGCCGCGCACGCAATTTTTGAAAAGATTTTTCGCCGGATTTGCGAATTATTTTTCTATTGCCTTCAATGCGCCTGCGCGCATTTTTAAGTGCTTTACTCGAAGCAGTCTTCGCGGGCTCGCGTATCCGTTCGCGCGTGCGCCGCGCCGTACCTCTGAATCAAAAGGCATCCGATGGACAAAGGCATTCTCAGGAACGTCGCGATCAACTTCTTCGGGCTGGTGCTGCCGACCTTCGTCTCGCTGGTGACGGTGCCGTCCTATATCAGGCTGCTGGGCGTGGAGCGCTATGGCGTAATCGCGCTGGTATGGACCCTGATCGGCTACTTCTCGATCCTCGATCTCGGCATGAGCATGGCTGCGCAGAACCATATCTCGAAGGCGCTGGCGTCGAACGACAAGGACGAGAGTGCGCGCGTGTTCTGGAGCGCGACGTGGCTCAATCTCGTAACCGGGGTGATTGGCGGCCTGATTATTTATTTCGGCGCATTTTTTTATACGGCGTATTTCACTAAAGTGTCACCGCAATTGCAGCACGAGGTTTACATGGCATTGCCATGGCTCGCCATTGCCATTCCCATTGCCAATGTCTCGTGGGTATTTGCCGGCGCAATCAACGGCGCGGAGCGGTTTGGCATCTACAACACCAATCAGACCATCGGCACGTTCGTGTTTCAGTTGTTGCCGCTCGCCGCGGCGTGGCTGATCGGGCCGAGCCTGCAGAACGTGCTGGCGGCAGCGGTGGTGGCGCGTCTGTTCGCCGCCGCGTTGCTAGGACGCTCGGCCCTGAAGGTGCTTGGACTGCGCCGCATGCTGCCGCCGCAACTGGGGGTGGCCAAAGGGTTGTTCAACTTCGGCGGCTGGATGCTGATTGCGAGCATCACGACCATGGTGGCCGATTCGCTCGACAAGGTGTTTCTCGGCACCGGTCTCGGCGCGCGCTTCGTCACCTTCTACACGGTGCCGCAAAACCTCGTCACACGCCTGAATATCGTGCCGACCGCGATGGTCCGCACGCTGTTTCCGCGCCTGTCCGCTGTGACCCGCGACCACGCCGACCTGATCACGCAGCAGTCGCTCGAATTTCTCAACGGCGCATTCACGCCGGTCGCGCTGGTGGCGATGTTCGTGCTCGGCCCTTTCCTGCATGTCTGGGTGGGTAATGAAATCGCCAGCGTGGCGGCGCCTGTGGGCCGCATCCTGATCGTCTCCGTGTGGCTCGTCGGTCAGGCCAACGTCACGCGCATCATGATCCAGTCGCAAGTCAATCCCGCGGTGGCCGCACGGGTCGGTGTGTTCGAGTTGCCGATCTTCGCCGCGGCACTGTGGTTCGGCATCAAGTATTTCGGTCTCACCGGTGCCGCCGTTGCCGTGGCCGGTCGCGCGCTGTTCGACTACGGGGTGCTGCTGTGGCTGTCGGCGATCCGGGCGCGCCCGATTGCGCTCGACATGCTCGCGCATCTCGCGTTTTTGCTGGTGAGCCTGTGGCTCGCCAGTTTCCTGCCCAGTCTTTCGCTGGCGATCGTTGCAGGCGTGCTCGTGGTCGCTGCCAACGTTGCCTGGTCCATCACGATGACCCCTGCTTTGCGCGATCTTGCGCGTTCGCTGCTGTTGCGACTGAATCCGAGGAAAAGCGCATGAACCAAGAAGTCCTTGAAGAAGCCGTTCTGCGGCCGAGCCAACGCAGCGCGCTCGCTGAACTCACCACGCCACCTGCGCCGCTCGCGCCGCCGCATCGGCTGCCGCGCACGGACAGGCAGGTGCGGGTGGCGATCGTGCATGACTGGCTCGTGACCTATGCGGGCGCCGAACGGGTGCTCGAGCAGATCGTGGCGTGCTTTCCGGACGCGGATCTGTTTAGCGTGGTCGACTTTCTGGAAGACCGCAGCTTCCTGCGCGGCAAGCGGGCGACTACGTCGTTCATCCAGAAGCTGCCCAAGGCGGCCACCAAATACCGCGCGTATTTGCCGTTGATGCCGCTTGCCATCGAGCAACTGGATGTCTCGGCCTACGACGTGGTGATTTCCAGCAGTCACGCGGTGGCCAAGGGCGTGCTGACCGGTCCCGACCAGGTGCACATCAGCTACGTGCACTCGCCGATCCGTTACGCGTGGGATCTGCAGCACCAATACCTGCAGCAATCGAAACTGACCCGTGGCCCCAAGTCGGCCCTCGCGCGGCTGATTCTGCATTACATGCGCAACTGGGATATCCGTACCTCGAATTCGGTGGATAGCTTCGTTGCCAATTCGCAGTTCATCGCACGTCGCATCAAGAAGGTCTATCAACGCGATGCCGAGGTGATTTTTCCGCCGGTGGACGTGGACGCCTTCACGCTCAACGAGCACAAGGAAGACTTTTATCTGACCGCTTCGAGAATGGTGCCGTACAAGAAGATCGACCTGATCGTCGAGGCGTTCGCGCGGATGCCGGAGCGCCGGCTCGTCGTGATCGGCGATGGTCCGGATATGCAAAAGATCCGCGCGAAGGCGACAGCCAACGTCGAGATCATGGGTTATCAGCCATTCAAGGTGTTGCAGGACAAGATGCAGCGTGCGAAGGCTTTCGTGTTCGCGGCTGAAGAGGACTTCGGCATTTCGGTGGTCGAAGCGCAGGCCTGCGGCACGCCGGTGATCGCGTACGGCAAGGGTGGTGCACTGGAGACGGTGCGCGATCTGTCCAGTGCGCGGCCCACCGGCATGTTCTTCGATGAACAGCGCGCCGAGTCGATCATCGACGCAGTTCAGGCATTCGACGCGCACATCACGCGTTTTTCCGCTGCCGATTGCCGTGCCAACGCGGAGCAGTTTTCGGCCCGGCATTTCCGCGAACGTTTTTTCGCGCACGTTCGGGACGCCGTGCCGGCACTGCAGGGCGCGACGCTGCCCAGGTTCGTGCCGTACGTCGCGGGGCCGAGTGCTGCGGATGCGCCACGCGTGCTCGCGCTCGATCAAAGCGGCGTGCTGGGCGGCGCCGAACTGTCGCTGCTCGAAATCGTGAAGGGTCTGCGCGAGCGGATCGAAGTCGTGCTGTTCGACGACGGCCCGTTTCGCACCGCGCTCGACGCAGCCGGCGTGAACGTGCGCGTGCTGGATTCCGGTGCGCTGCGCGAAGTCCGCAAACAGGGCGGCACGCCGCCGCTCGGCCAGGCATTGAAGGGGATCGCTTCGCTGGTGCGCGCCACCGTCAAACGTGCACGTCACGCCGATGTGATCTACGCGAACACCCAGCGTGCCATGGTGATCGGCGCATTGGCCGGACGCCTCGCGCGGCGTCCGGTGGTGTGGCATCTGCGCGATATCGTGAGCCCCGAGCACTTCGGCGGCAAGCAACTGAAGATCATCAAGTGGTGTGCGAAATTTGGCCTGGCCCATGTCATCGCCAATTCCGCGGCGTCGGCGCGCGCGTTTGCGGAACTGACCCGTTTCGACGAAAAGAGCATCGACGTGGTCTTCAACGGCATTTCCGCCACGCCGTTCGACGCCCTGCGCAATGTACCGCAGTCCACGCTGCGCGCCCGCTTGCGGCTTCCGCAGGACGCGTTTCTGGTCGGCTCGTTCAGCCGGCTCGCGCGCTGGAAAGGCCAGCACGTGCTGCTCGAAGCAATGGTGCTCAATCCGCATATGCATGCAGTGCTGGTCGGCGCGCCGCTATTTGGCGAAGACGCCTATGAAGTGGAGTTACGCGCGCTGGTCGCCCGGCACGGCCTCGCCGCGCGAGTGCATTTTCTTGGCTTCCAGCACGATATTGCAGCCTGCATGTGCGCGGTGGATGCCGTGGCCCACACGTCGATCACGCCTGAGCCGTTCGGCCGCGTCATCGTCGAAGGGATGCTCGCGCAGCGGCCCGTCGTGGCGGCACGGGCGGGCGGCGTGCTGGAAATTGTCGAAGACGGTGTGAACGGCATGCTCTGCACGCCAGGCGATGCCCACGCGCTGGCCGACATACTCGCCGAATTGCGCAGCGACGCGACGTTGCGCGAGCGGCTGGTGCACAACGGCTATCAGACGGCATTGACGCGGTTTGGTACGGGCGCCTATGTGCAAGGTGTGCAACGCATTCTGAAGGGCGTAGCGGGCGGCGCAGGACGCAGCGTCAAGGCGTAGGCAGCGGTATCAGGCAGTAGACGAAAGTATCAGGCAGTAGACGAAAAGCCTGCATGGCGCTCGCGCCATGCAGGCTTTTTTCCTTTGCCATCGAGCCGCAGTGCAGGATTACGCGTGCGAAGACGCCTGCGCTGCCAGCTTCCGGTTCTTCGGCTTGAGGCTCGCCGACCACTTCATGGCCGGCAGTTCGACCAGCCGGTAAAACACGTAAGCGACTGGAATCGCGACCAGCATGAAGCCGAACGATGGCCAGATCGACATCTGCAGCGACGAGCGGAACAGCAGCGATTCGAGCAGCACGAAGATGGGCAGGTGGATCAGATACAGCGAAAAGCTGAAATCGCCAAAGCGCGACAGTACCCGCGACACGGGGTTGGCGGACGCAGAATGATCGAGGGCCTTGTACAGATAGACAGCAAAGCCGAGCGCCCACAACTGGAACGCGCCGTACTGGCCGAAGTGAAACGCCACGCAACCCAGCGCAACTATCAATGCAGCCACCGCGTAAAGCCAGTTTGGCAGCGGCGTTGCGGGACGCGGCGACGCCACCGCCGCTTGAGCGCGCGCGTCCGCGATCCACGCACCGAGCGTCCACGACAACCAGTACGACGTGAAGAAGTCGAGATCATGGCGTTCCAGCACATAGGCCGACACGAGATTGACGAGTGCGACGAGCGCCAGCACCGGCGTCATGCCGCCGAGACGCCGCCGCAGCGCAAACAGCAACGGGTAGACCACATAGAACTGCACCTCCAGCGACAAGGTCCACAGCGCGCCGTTCGATCCATACGTCTTTCCCGCCACGCCTTGCAGCGAAAACAGATTGACGAGAAATGCCTGCAAGCCGATTTCGCGGATCTTGTGATTGACGGGCGGCAACTGCAAGCTGTACCAATCCAGCGCGCAGGTGAGCAGCAATGCCGCCAGCAGCACCGGATAAATGCGTGCAAAGCGGCGCGCCCAGAAATTTCCGTTGTCGAGCTTGTAAGCCCGGTTTTGAGCAAGACGCAGCGCGCCGCCGCGATGGATGCAATAGCCGCTGATGACGAAGAAAATCGGCACGCCGGCCGAGCCCCATGCGATCGGAAACGTCAGATAGGCGAACAGGGAATCGAGACTCAATGCATGGCCGACGGCCTGGTGATACCGCTCCATGCCCACCCACACCACCTGCCGGCAATGAAAGTAAGCGACCAGCAGCGCCGCAAAGCCGCGCATCGCGTCGATTACGTGGTCCTTGCCGACGGTGTCCACGCGCGCCTCGCGCTGCGGACGAGCCGAAAAGGGCAGCGATGCGCCGGAGGCATCGAAGGCTGAATCGCTCATGGGCGGTCCTTTTCCATACGGATGAATACGCTTATACGAAGGGCTGCAATGCCGGACAGCGCTGCATCGCACCGCGCGCATGACTGAATGCACGCCGGCATGCACATCGTAGAGCAGCATCCGATCAAGAAATGAATAAAAAATCGCGTATCTGCCGTTCAGACATTCCTGAATTGTGACGATTTGTAATCAGAAGCGGCGAGATGCGGGCAGCGAATTATTTGTCGATTTTTTCGTGTTAATTTGATGCTCTGATTCTTCAGCCTGGAGGTGGCGTCATGAACCTGCATCTGCTCGCCGGCATTGCCGTGCTATTGATCCTTGTAGCCGTCTCGGCCTACCGGGAGGCGCTGCGCAACGAGCCCATCGGCCGCTTTCGGATGAACCCAGGGCAACTTCCGCCGATTGACGAGAACGAGGAGGGCGCCGTCTAGGTGTCCTTTTTTAGCCGGCCGTCGTAAAAATTACGGCGGACTGGCGCTTTTTTTAATGTAACTATTTCCGCATTGTCATCTGAAATAAATAATTGAGAATCTGGAATAACGTTTAATGCGGCGGACCTTAATTTTATTGAAAGCTGAGCCGGACTTTCCAGACCTTTTGATTTCAATCAATTCGGCGCCTATCGAAACGTATCGGTCCATCACACCGCGGGCGATCAAACCAAATCATCAACCGATGTGGGAATGCATACCATGCTGAAAGTCACCAAAGCCGTGTTTCCTGTTGCAGGCCTCGGAACACGCTTCCTGCCGGCCACCAAGGCCAGTCCCAAGGAGATGCTGCCCATCGTCGACAAGCCGCTGATCCAGTACGCAGTGGAAGAGGCGATTGCCGCCGGCATCACCGAAATGATCTTCGTGACGGGGCGCAGCAAGCGTGCCATTGAAGACCATTTCGACAAGTCCTACGAGATCGAAGCCGAACTCGAGGCGCGCAACAAGCAGAAGCTGCTCGACCTCGTACGCAGCATCAAGCCGGCCAACGTGGACTGTTTCTACGTGCGTCAGGCCGAAGCCCTCGGTCTCGGCCACGCGGTGCTGTGCGCCGAAAAGCTGGTGGGCGACAGCCCGTTCGCCGTGATCCTCGCCGACGACCTGCTGCACAGCTCGAAGCCGGTCATGAGCCAACTGGTCGACACCTTCAACCACTATCACAGCTCGGTGATCGGCGTCGAAACCATCGCGCGTGAAGACAGCCGCTCATACGGCGTGGTGGATGGCCGCGAGTGGGAAGACAACGTGATCAAGCTGTCGGGCATCGTCGAAAAACCGGCGCCGGAAAATGCGCCTTCGAACCTGGGGGTAGTGGGCCGCTATGTGCTGATGCCGACCATCTTCAAGCATATCCGCGCCTTGAAGCCGGGCGCGGGCGGCGAGCTGCAACTGACCGACGCGGTGCAATCGCTGCTCACCGAAGAACAGGTGCTCGCCTATCGCTACTTCGGCACGCGCTTTGATTGCGGCAGCAAGCTCGGCTACCTGAAGGCGACGGTGGAATTCGCACTGCGCCATCCGGAAGTGAAAGAGGAGTTCGAGGAGTATCTGCAGGCGTATCTGCCGCTCCACCTCACGGCTGCGGCGGCTTGAGCGCGGCGGCGAGCAGCGTGCGGACTTCGTCGTCGCTGGTCTCGCCAAAATCGTCGTAGAACTGGCCGACGCTGAAAAACACCTGTGGCGTCAGCACACAGACGAACTCGTCGACGGCATCGCCCAGTCTGAGTTCGGCGTCTGTGGGCGCCACGGGCAACGCGGCCACGATCTTTGCCGGTGCGCGCGTGCCGAGGCCGCGCAAGGCGCGCAGGGCGGCTTTTAGCGTCGCGCCGGTGGCCATGCCGTCGTCCACGACGATCGCAGTCCAGCCGGCGATGTTGGCGGCGCCCCGGTTATCGCGGTAGAGCGCTTCACGCCGCGCCAGTTCCAGTCGGGCGGCGGCGAGCGCGGCTTCGAATTGCGGCTCGGTTACGGCCGCTTCGCGCAGCATGCTTCTGTCCACATAGAGCGCATCGCCCGAGGCGATTGCGCCCATCGCCAGTTCTTCCTGCCATGGCACGCCTAATTTGCGCACCATTAGCACGTCGAGGGGCGCGTGCAGCGCCGCGGCGACTTCAAAACCGACCGGCACGCCGCCGCGCGGCAGCGCGAGCACGATCACATCGTTACGTTTCGCATAGGCCCGCAGATGCCGGGCGAGGCTGCGGCCGGCATCGGCACGGTTAGGGAACAGACGTTGCATGATTCGCCACGGAGCTCGCAAGTGACGCCCACAGTGTGCCACTTGCTGCGCGCGTTGGCTTTGTGCGGCGCAATGCCATGGTTGGCCGCGTGCCTCAAAGAAGCGTCTCAAAGCGCCTCGACGACAGCGCGCGAAACAAAAAACGGGCACCGCTAATTGCGCGGTGCCCGTTGTATCAACGCTCAGTCATCCGAGCCGTTGAATCTCAGCCCTTCTTCACTTCCAGACGGAACTTGTGCAGCAGCGGCTCGGTATAACCGCTCGGCTGCTGACGACCTTCGAACACCAATGCCTGCGCCGCCTTGAACGCGATCGTGTCGAAGCCCGGTGCCATGGGCTGATAGTGCGGGTCGCCGGCGTTCTGCTCGTCGACCACCTTGGCCATGCGCCTGAACGTCTCTTCAACCTGTTCGCGTGTCACCACGCCGTGATACAGCCAGTTGGCGATGTGCTGACTGGAGATGCGCAGCGTGGCACGGTCTTCCATCAGGCCGACGTTGTGAATATCCGGCACCTTCGAGCAGCCGACACCCTGGTCGATCCAGCGCACCACATAGCCGAGAATGCCTTGCGCGTTGTTTTCGAGTTCCTGGCGGATTTCTTCGGCATTCCATTTGGCGGCTTCCACGACCGGAACCGTCAGGAGTCCGTTCAGGAGTTCATCGCGCACGCTGGCCAGATCGATCTTCTCCAGCTCTTTCTGCACGGCCTGCACGTCGACCTGGTGATAATGCAGGGCGTGCAGCGTCGCGGCAGTCGGCGAGGGCACCCATGCGGTGTTGGCGCCGGCCTTCGGATGCGCGATCTTCTGTTCGAGCATGGCGTGCATCAGATCCGGCATCGCCCACATGCCCTTGCCGATCTGCGCGCGGCCACGCAGGCCCGCGGCGAGACCGACCAGCACGTTGCTGCGTTCGTAGGCGCTGATCCACGGGGTCGACTTCATGTCGCCCTTGCGCAGCATCGGGCCGGCTTCCATCGCCGTGTGCATCTCGTCGCCAGTGCGATCGAGGAAGCCGGTGTTGATGAACGCCACGCGTGCCGACGCTTCGTTGATACAGGCGGCGAGGTTCACGCTGGTGCGGCGCTCCTCGTCCATGATGCCCATCTTGATGGTGTTGCGCTCGAGGCCGAGCAGGTCTTCGACGCGGCCAAACAGTTCGTTGGCGAAGGCCACTTCGGCAGGGCCGTGCATCTTCGGCTTCACGATATAGATCGAGCCGGTGCGCGAATTGAGCTGGTGCTTGCGGTCGTGCAGCGCGCACAGCGAGGTCATGACCGCGTCGAGAATGCCTTCCGGAATTTCATTGCCGTCTTTCGTCAGCACGGCCGGATTGGTCATCAAATGCCCGACGTTGCGGATGAACAGCAGCGAGCGGCCATGCAGCACGACCGGCGCGGTGCCGTTCGCAGCGGTGTACACGCGATCCGGGTTCAGGCGGCGCGTGAAGGTCTTGCCGTTCTTCGTGACCTCTTCGGTGAGCGTACCGTTCATCAGGCCGAGCCAGTTGCGATAGAGCTGGACCTTGTCGTCCGCATCGACGGCCGCAACCGAGTCTTCGCAGTCGATGATGGTACTCACCGCCGCTTCCATCAGCACGTCCTTGACGTGCGCGGCGTCGGTCTTGCCGATCGAATCTTCGGCGTCGATCTGGATTTCGAAATGCAGGCCATTGTGCTTGAGCAGCAGCGCGGACGGCGCCCCCGGCTCGCCTTGATAGCCAATGAACTGCGCCGGCGTTTTCAGCGCGGTTGCGCCGTTCTTCAGCTTCACGACCAGCTCGCCGCTCTCGACGCTATACAGCGTAGCGTCGACATGCGAGCCGCTCGCGAGCGGCGCGGCTTCGTCGAGAAACGCCCGGGCCCGCGCGATCACGCGCGCGCCGCGGAGCGGATTGAAGGCGCTTTTCTTTTCCGCGCCGTCGGTCTCGGGAATCGCATCCGTGCCGTACAGCGCGTCGTACAGGCTGCCCCACCGCGCATTCGCGGCGTTCAGCGCATAGCGCTGGTTCGACAACGGCACGACCAGTTGCGGGCCGGCCTGTTCGGCGATTTCGCGGTCCACGTGGTCCGTCGTGGCCTTGACGCGGGCAGGCACCGGCACGATGTAGCCGACGCTTTCGAGGAAGCTGCGGTAAGCCGGCAGGTCGCGCAGCGGGCCCTTGTTGGCGCGGTGCCATTGATCCAGCTCGCTTTGCAGGCGATCGCGTTCGGCCAGCAGCGCACGGTTCTTCGGTGCGAGGTCGTGCACCAGCGCGTCGAAGCCCGCCCAGAAGGCGGCGCTGTCGACACCGGTGCCCGGCAGGGCCTCCTGTTCGACAAACTGGTCGAGATTCGCGGCTACCTGCAGTCCGCTTCGCTTGGTCATTTGAGTCATCGACTGCTCCATCTGGTTTGACTGGGCCGGTGTGGGGCCACCGGCCTGATGCTTCGATTACGATGTTTCCGTGCGGCTAAAACATGCTGCTTCGTGCCACTACGTGCGACGGGATGCCACGGCATGCAACGACGTGCTGCGACGGACTACCGCATGCGGATGCGACCGGTAAGCTCAGGCGGCCAGCACGTTCGCGCCTGCCTTGGCGACTTGCGCGTCCTGATCCGCCTTCACACCTGACACGCCGACCGCGCCGATCACCTGGCCGTCGACGATCACCGGCACGCCGCCTTCCAGCGAAACCGCGTGCGGTGCGCTCAAAAACGCCGAGCGGCCGCCGTTGACCATGTCTTCGTAGACCTTCGATTCGCGGCGCCCGAGTGCGGCGGTGCGGGCCTTCTCCGTGGCGATATACGCGCCGATCGGCGCGCAGCCGTCGAGGCGCAGCATGCCGAGCGGGTGGCCGCCGTCGTCGGCTACCACGATCGTGACCGCCCATTTGTTCTGCTCGGCCTCGGCGCGCGCGGCATCGAGAATCCGGGTGATTTCGGCCACGCTCAACACGGCTTTCGTCAGCATAATGAATTTCCTGTTTCGGTTATGGTAAAGAATCTTCTACAAGTTCTATCCAGTGGCGCACGCTCGTGCGTCCTGCGCCGTCAAGGTGCGTCTGACAGCCAATGTTGGCCGTGACGATCAGATCAGGCTTGCCGCTTTCCAATGCATCGAGCTTGTTGTTGCGTAATGTTTCCGCAAGCTCGGGTTGCGTGATCGAGTACGTGCCCGCCGAGCCGCAGCACAGGTGTGCATCGGGCACGGCGGTCAGATCGAAACCGAGCCGTTGTAGCACGCCTTCGACCGCGCCGCCCAGCTTTTGTGCATGCTGCAAGGTGCACGGACAGTGAAACGCGACGCGCGCCGGCTGCGCGCCCGCCTTGCCGGACGCTCCCGGTGTCCGAACCGCTTCGAGTGCCTCAAGCGGTTCGGCGGCGAGCACTTCCACCAGATCGCGCGCCAATGCGCTGACCCGCTGCGCCTTGTGAGCGTATTGCGGATCGTCGCGCAGCAGGTGGCCGTACTCCTTGACGAACGCGCCACAGCCGCTTGCCGTTTGCACGATCGCCTCCGCGCCGGCCTCGATGGCAGGCCACCACGCGTCGATATTGCGCCGGGCGCGGGTGAGCCCGGCTTCCTGCGCATTCAGATGATAATCGGTTGCGCCGCAACAGGCCGCCCGCGCTGCATCCACCACGCTGATGCCGAGTTTGTCGAGCACCCGTGCGGCAGCCGCATTGGTGTTCGGCGACAGCGACGGCTGGACGCAGCCTTCGAGCATCAACACCTTGCGCTCGTGCCGCGCGGCCGGCCGCGGCCTCGCGGCCACGCTGCGCTTCGGAATTTTACGTCCAAGCGCGCCTGGAAGTATCGGCCGAAACAAACGCCCCGTCTTCAGCAGCGTGTCGAACACAGCGGGGCGCGGCACCACGCGGCGCAAGCCGTCGCGCAGGAGTTTCTGCGCGGCCGGCCGTTCCACGCGCCGTTCCAGTTCCGCGCGGCCAATGTCCAGCAAGGCGTGATATTTGACGCCGGACGGGCAGGTCGTCTCGCAGTTGCGGCAGCTCAGGCACCGGTCAAGGTGCAACTGGGTCTTCTGCGTCACCGGCTCGCCTTCGAGCAGTTGCTTGATCAGATAGATGCGCCCACGCGGGCCGTCCAGTTCGTTGCCGAGAATCTGATAGGTCGGGCAGGTCGCATTGCAGAAGCCGCAATGCACGCACGAGCGCAGGATCTGCTCCGCTTCGTCGGCGCGCGGCAGGGTTCTGGCGGATTCGCTGAGGTTGGTTTGCATGGTGTCGGTTGTCTCCGGTTCGCCGCATCGTTCGCTGGGTGTTCGCTGTGTGATTCGCCGTGTGTCGTCAGAGCTCGGCGTACATGCGCCCAGGATTGAAGATCCCGCGCGGGTCCAGCTGCTGCTTCAATTGCTGGTGAAAGCGCAGCAAAGGCGCGGCCAGCGGCGCGAACGGGCCATTGCCGTCGTCGTTCCCCGCATGGCCCGGCAGTGGTGAGAAGCGGGTTGCGTGACCGCCGGCCGCGGCCGCGATCTGGCGGATCGCCGCGGACGGTGCGTCGCTTTTCAGCCAGCGCTGCGCGCCGCCCCAGTCGATCAGCACCGCACCGGGTAATCCGATCAACGGAGTGGCGTTGGGCAGCGACAGGCGCCAGAGCGGGCGCTGGTCTTCGAGGAAAAATGCCAGCCGCTGCTCGCGCAACGCATGCCAGAAGCGCATGTCGAGGTCTTCGCCGCCGATGCGATCCACCGCCGCCGCCACCGAGCCCACGCCGCCTTCGAGCCGTACATGCAGCCGCCCGTCGAGGTAGCACGCGCCGCTCACCGGGAGTGCCGCCTTGCGCCACACCGACAGCTCGCGCAGCGCCTCGCCTGCGTCCAGTTCGAGCGTGACGCTGCGTTGCGCCCGCGCTTTCGGCAAGACCTTGAGCGAAACCTCGGTGATGAGCCCGAGGCAACCGAAGCTGCCTGCCAGCAGCCGCGACATGTCGTAACCCGCCACGTTCTTCATCACTTCGCCGCCGAAGCGCAAATGTTTCGCCTCGCCGGTAATCATGCGGCAGCCCAGCACGAAGTCGCGCACCGAACCCGCCCACGGACGGCGCGGACCTGACAGGCCCGCGGCGACCGCGCCGCCGAGGGTCGCGGCATCGTCGAAGGTGGGCGGCTCGCAGGGCAGCATCTGGCCTGCCTCGTCGAGCACCGCGTTCAGCTCGGCGAGCGGCGTGCCGGCGCGCGCCGTGATCACGAGTTCAGTCGGGTCGTAGCTCACCACGCCGCGATGCGACCGCGTGTCGATTTCGCGCCCCATCACGGCACGCCCCAGCGCGGCTTTGCTGTTGCCGCCGCGAATCCGCAGCGGCGCGCGGTCTTCGAGTGCGCGCGCAACCTCGTCGAGCAGGCGCGCGCTGTCGTCGCATGGCATCGGTTCGGCTCGCATCAGAAACGCTCCAGTTCGGGAAACGGCAACGCGCCGTGATGGACGTGCATCGAGCCGAATTCGGCGCAACGGTGCAGCGTCGGGACATTCTTGCCGGGATTGAGCAGTGCGGTGGGATCGAAGGCGGCCTTTAGCGCGTGAAAAAGCCGCAGTTCGTCGCTGTTGAACTGCGCGCACATCTGATTGATCTTCTCGCGCCCCACACCGTGCTCGCCCGTGATGCTGCCGCCGACCGCCACGCACAGCTCCAGAATGCGCGCGCCGATTGCTTCGGCGCGCTCCGTTTCGCCGGGAGCGTTGGCGTCGAACAGGATCAGCGGATGCATGTTGCCGTCGCCGGCATGAAAGACATTGGCGACTTGCAGGCCGTATTGGTTCGACAGATCGGCAATGCCTTTGAGCACGCCGGGCAGTTCGCGGCGCGGAATCGTGCCGTCCATGCAGTAGTAATCCGGCGAAATGCGGCCCACGGCCGGAAAGGCGTTCTTGCGGCCGGCCCAGAAGCGCTGGCGTTCGGCTTCGTCTTTGGCGAGGCGCACGTCGGTGGCGCCCGCTGCGCGCAGCAGGGCATCGACGCGCTCGCAGTCTTCGTCGACGTCGCTTTCCGCGCCGTCCACTTCGCACAGCAGGATCGCTGCGGCATCGACGGGGTAGCCTGCGTGGATGAAGTCTTCGGCCGCGCGGATCGCGAGGTTGTCCATCATCTCCAGGCCGCCCGGAATCACGCCCGCGCCGATGATCTGCGCCACCGCCGCGCCGGCTTTTTCGACGTCGTCGAAACTGGCCAGCAGAACCTTCGCGCTTTGCGGCCTGGTCAGCAGCTTGACCGTGACTTCGACCACGATCCCGAGCATGCCCTCGGAGCCGGTGAACAGCGCGAGCAGGTCGAAGCCGGGTGCGTCCAGTGCCTCTGAGCCGAGCGTGAGACGCTCGCCGTCGATGGTCAGGATCTCCAGTTTCAGGATGTTGTGAACCGTGAGGCCGTATTTCAGACAGTGCACGCCGCCGGCGTTTTCGGCGACGTTGCCGCCGATCGAACAGGCGATCTGCGATGAAGGATCCGGAGCGTAGTACAGGCCATGCGGCGCGGCCGCTTGGGAAATGGCGAGATTGCGCACACCCGGTTGTACGCGCGCGGTGCAGGCTTCCGGATCCACTTCGAGAATGCGGTTGAAGCGCGCCATCACCAGCAGGATGCCTTTTTCGAGCGGCAGTGCACCGCCTGACAGCCCGGTGCCGGCGCCGCGCGCCACCACCGGAATCCGGTTGGCGCAGGCAAAGCGCAGCAGCGTCTGCACCTGTTCGATCCGTTCGGGCAGCGCGACCAGCATCGGCGTGGTGCGGTAAGCGGCGAGTCCGTCGCATTCGAACGGGCGCAGGTCTTCCTGCGCGTGCAGAATGGTCAGGTCCGGCACCAGCGCCTGCAGTTGTGCCACCACGGCGGCCTTGTCGTGAGTGGCGAGCGGGCCGTCGATCTTCTCGTCGTACAGATAGCTCATCGTAAGTCTCCTCCGGCTGCGATTTCCCGTTGCGGGCGTGCGCGCGAGCCTGTCGAAAGGCGAATTGTTCCGGCATTAAGTGACGGTGTCGACACTTCAAGGCACTGGTCATACCACTTTCTGAAGGTGACCGGTTCGAAAGCAATCACCTGAAGGCAGTGCCAGAAGGGCAAGCGAGCGATATTGAAAGTCACCCCGTGCTAGCATTTGCAGATGGTCATACCAGTGAGAAACGTTATGCCAGGAGACAGTCAGTCAGAAGACAGGGACAGCTCGCGTCAGGTCGCGGACGTGGTGGCCGAGCGCATCGAACGGCTGATCGTGGATGGGGTGCTCAAGTCCGGTCAGGCGCTGCCGTCCGAGCGGCGTCTCACCGAAAAGCTGGGCGTGTCGCGCACGGCGCTCAGGGAAGGGCTCAAGCTCTTGCGGGCCCGCGGCATCATTGAAACCGCACAGGGCAAGGGTTCGTTCGTCGCGAGCCTGACGGCCCAGCCGGCACTCTCGCCGATGATGCATCTGCTCGGCTCGCAGCCGCGCACGCTGTACGACCTGTTCGAGGTGCGCGGCATGCTGGAAGCGGAATCGGCGCGGCTGGCCGCCTTGCGCGGCACCCCCGCCGATTTCGTGCTGATCAAGAGGCGCTATGAAGAGATGATCGCCGCGCACGGCAAGGAGACCAGCGCGTCGACCCACGCGCGGCTCGATCATGCGTTTCATCTGGCCATCTGCGAGGCTTCGCACAACCCCGTGCTGGTGCATACGCTGAGTTCGCTCACCGACCTGCTGCTGAGCTCGGTGTTCGCGTCGGTCAACAATCTCTATCATCGCGGCCCGCACAAACGGATGATCGACCGTCAACATGCACGCCTGTACAACGCCGTCACGGGCAAGCTGCCGGAGCAGGCGCGCAAGGCGGCGAGCGCGCATATCAGCAGCGTGTGCGAGAGCCTGCGCGAAATCGAGCAGGAGGAACAACGGCTGGTCAGGGCGACATTGCGGCTCGAGGGCTGGTGACGCCACACGCTTTACAATGGTCTTCCATTCGCCTTCCTGTTCACCCGTTCATCCACGCACCCCATCATGCCAGCCATCAGCGGTCTCTATGTCTATCCGATCAAATCCTGTGCCGGCATTGCGCTGAGCGAGGCGCGCCTGCTGCCGACCGGCCTCGAGTACGACCGCAACTGGATGGTCGTCGACCCGTGCGGCCGCATGCTGACGCAGCGCAGCCACGCGCGTCTCGCGCTCGTGAAGGTGGCGCTGGGCGAGACCGACCTGATCGTCACGGCACCCGGCATGCAAGCACTGCACACGCCGCTTGCGGTAAGCGCGCTGCACAATCCCACGGTGCTCGAAACGTCGGTCTGGCGCGACACCATGCGGGCCTTCGATACCGGCGCCGCCACGGCAGACTGGTTCTCCGCGTTCCTCGGCGAGCCGGTCCGGCTTGCCCGCTTCGATCCGGCAGTCGCGCGCGTGGCCGACCGGCAGTGGACCGGCGAACTCGAGGCCGTCACGCAGTTCGCCGACGGCTTTCCGCTGCTGGTGATCGGTGAGGCGTCGCTCGACGATCTGAATCAGCGTCTTAACGACAAGGGCGCGCCGTCGATCCCGATGAACCGCTTCAGGCCCAACCTGGTGGTGAGCGGGCTGGATGCCTACGAAGAAGACTTCGTGGAAAACGTCACCATCCAGGTGCGCGACGCAGCGGTGCAACTGCAACTGGTCAAGCCGTGCTCGCGCTGCCCGATTCCCACCATCGACCAGGCCACCGGCGCGCACGATCCCGACTGGCCGAATGAGCCGCTCGACACGATGGGCGCGTATCGGGCCAATGCACGGCTCGATGGCGCGCTGACCTTCGGCCAGAACGCGATCATCGCGGCGGGCGTCGGCACCTTGCTGGCGGTAGGGCAGACGGTCGAGGCCGAGATGGCGTTCGGCGACTGATCGGCCCTGTGCCTTGCCGGGCGCAGCGGTGAAAACGCATCACGCGTGATGTTTGGCTAGACTTGGAACGACGCAGCGCCTGAACCGGGAATGCCGCGCGCCTCGCTGGGCGGCGCATCCCGTCCACCTGATGTGATGCCTGTCCACCGAAGGGAAAGCCATGCCGATGATCACCGTTGAAAGCCTCAAGCAGCTGTTTCCGCGCGACGACGCGATTCCCGCGACAGCGCGCCTTGCCGCGCCGATCCATCAGCGCGTGTCGCTGGTAAATGGCGAGCTGCGGGCATGGGACGGCGCCTGCAAGACCGTGCTGTCGCCGGTATGCGTGCAGCAGCCCGACGGCGACGTGCAGCAGGTGGAGATTGGCAGCTATCCGGTGATGGGCGAAGTGGAAAGCGATGCGGCGCTCGATGCCGCCGTCACCGCCTACGATTCCGGCCGCGGCGAGTGGCCCACCATGACCGTCGCGCAGCGGATCGCGTGCATGCAGGTGTTCATCCGGCACATGGTCGCGCAGCGCGAGCCGATCGTGAATCTGATCATGTGGGAGATCGGCAAGAGTCTCACGGATTCGCAGAAAGAGTTCGATCGCACCGTCACATACATGCTGGCGACCATCGACGCGCTCAAGGAACTCGATAACGGCAATTCCCGCTTTGTGATCGCCGAAGGCACGATTGGGCAGATTCGCCGCACGCCGTTGGGCGTCGTACTGTGCATGGGACCGTACAACTATCCGCTCAACGAAACTTTTGCGACGTTGATTCCGGCGCTGCTGATGGGCAACACGGTGGTGTTCAAGCCGCCGCAGTATGGGACCTTGCTGTTTTATCCGCTGCTCGACGCGTTCCGCGAGGCATTCCCGAAGGGCGTCATCAACACCATTTACGCGCCAGGCGCCGTGGTGGTGCCGCGTATGCTCGCCTCGGGCAAGGTCAATGTGCTGGCGCTGATCGGCTCCAGCAAGGTCGCGGACCATCTGAAGAAGCAGCATCCGAAGTCGCACCGGTTGCGTGCCGTGCTGGGTCTGGACGCGAAGAACGCGGCCATCGTGTTACCGGATGCGGACCTCGATCTGGCCGTCAAGGAATGCCTGCTCGGCGCGTTGTCGTTCAATGGGCAGCGCTGTACCGCGCTAAAGATGCTGATTGTCCACCGCTCCGTGGTCGACGATTTCGTGCAGCGCTTTTGCGCCGCGCTGGCCAGCCTCAAACTGGGCATGCCGTGGGAAGCCGGCGTGTCGATCACGCCGCTGCCCGGCATGCATCGCACCGCGTATATGACCGAGGCGATCGACGACGCGAAGTCCAAAGGCGCGCAGGTCGTCAACGAAGGCGGCGGCGTGTTCTGCAAGACGCTCTTCTATCCGGCGGTGGTGTATCCCGTCACGGAAGGCATGATGCTGTATCGGGAAGAACAGTTCGGCCCGATCATTCCAGTGACGCCGTTCGAAGATATCGAAACCGCGCTCGACTATGTGGTCACCTCGGAGCACGGCCAGCAGGTTAGTATCTTCGGCTCGGACCCGGTGCTGATCGGCGAGCTGGTCGACCCGCTCGTCAATCAGGTGTGCCGGGTCAACATCAATTGCCAATGTCAGCGCGGCCCGGATGTGTTTCCGTTTGCCGGGCGCAAGGACTCGGCCGAGGGGACGTTGTCGGTGACAGACGCGTTGCGGGCCTTTTCGATTCGCTCGATGGTGGCCGCGAAGCAGACCGACGACAGCAAGGCGCTACTCGATGCGATCGTGTCGGAGCGCACATCGAAATTTATCAACACAGGTTTTATCTTCTGAATCTGATGAAGGCGGCATGGCGAGGCGGCGGGGGCGGTGTTTGCCTCCTTCGCTTCATGCGCGGCGGGTCGGGGCATCAATGCGCGACGAGGCGGGCGAACAAACCGAAGATTTCGATCGCAATCACGAGCGCCACAATTGTCACGGGCAGCGTCAGCACAATGATCAGCAGCGTACGCGCCGAGCCCGGGTCGCGTGCCGGTCTGGCGGGAGTGACACTGGCGGCGGCATGGCCATTTGCGGCGGTGGCGTTCGACGGTCCGTTCTGGGTCTGAGTCATGAGTGCGCGTTCCGTTAGCGTGTTGGCCCGGCGGGCTGTCTGGCGTTGTACTCGCGTGCCTGCGCCATTATCCACCGAACCGTTAGCGGCCGCCGTCAGGGCCGCTGGTCCATTCCCGACCCGACAATGCCGCTCAGGACCAAACATGGGGCGAGCTTAAGTCTCCTTTAAGCGAGCGCGCCTACAGTCGGTGTTGATCGGGTGCAGCGCAGTGCGCGTTGTGTCCGCAGAGACGTCCAGTCGGCCCCGCGTGGTTGCACGGGGGCGACATTTCGAGGCCCGGCCACACCACCGCCGGGCCTTTCTTTTCGCCTGAATTGTGCACACGCCAGAAACGGCCCTCAGAGGCTGACAGATCCGCCCGGCAGGCCACGCGCCGGCGCGTCGATGAAGATCATGCCAATACCCCCCAGTATCGAAATGCCGATGAATGGCGCGAGGTCCGGTACTTCGTAGCGGGTTGAAAGGCCCGCGAAAGCCGTCGATCCGCGACTCCATGAAGGCGTGCCAGCGGAACGCTGCGCGGCAGTGCGTCGCAATACGGACACGTCCAGCATAAAGCGAATCTCTCATGAAACGTAAATGACTCGCTATATATTCGGCGTGTCGTCGATTGACACTCGAATGGCCGCCTATACTGGGTTGCATGCGACTCAGATGCGCTGCATTGCCATATCAGATGCACACGATCTATAGGGTCTTGGTCTACCTTCCAGAGAGTGCGTCACAGCCATGCCGGTCGTCAGCGATGAAGAGAAAGCCAGCCTTCCGTGCTATCGCAGCGGCGCCGCCGCGCGTCTCGCCCGAATGCCCGTCACCACGTTGCGCATCTGGGAGCGGCGCTATGGCGTCGTCTCGCCGCCCAAAACCGCCTCGGGGCAGCGTCTATATTCATCACAGGATGTGCGCCGGCTGATCTTGCTGAAAAAGCTGGTGGAGCGAGGTCATGCGATTGGCTCGATCGCGCGCCTCGAACTGGATCAACTGGATCGTCTCGCGTTGACCTATGCCGAGGCGGCGTTTCCCCCCGGACCGCTGGAAATAGCGGTGGACACCAGCGTGGTGGTGGTGGGCACCTCGCTCGCGCGGCGTCTGCGCAGCGATTTGCCGGACCTGCAAGCGGCGAGCCAGCCGCGTTTCACGGTGTTCGACGATATCGAAGACGCGCAGGCGCATCCACTGAAGACCGACGCACTCCTGATTCACGTGGCTTCGCTGCAGGACGAGTCGGTGCAGGCGGTGCTCGCGTTAAGCGAGCGTTGCCACGCGCAGGTAGTGGGCGTCGTCTATGCGTTCGGCGCCGAGCACAGCATCACCGCGCTGCGCTATGCCGGCGTGCGGGTCTACCGCGAGCCGCTGGAAAAAATCCAGGCGCTGCAGATCCTGCGCGATCTGTCGCCATCGCACCCGCCGCACGATGCGCCCGAGGGGGTTGCGCGCACCCCACGCCGTTACTCGGACGAAGCCCTCGCAGGGATTGCCAGCAGGTCGACGACGATCGCGTGCGAGTGTCCGCGCCATCTCGCAGATCTGGTGATGCAGCTGTCCGCTTTCGAGCAATACAGCGACGACTGTATGGCCCGCTCGCCGGAAGACGCGGCGCTGCATCGCTATCTGGCGGACATTTCCAACCGTGCACGCGCGATGTTCGAACTGGCGCTCGAACGGGTGGCGCGCGAAGAGCGGTGGACGCGGGCAACCGAATGAGGCACCAACCTGAAAAAGCGCTAGAGAGCCCGCAAAAAGACCGGAAATTCAATTCGCGCGCAACTCAATTTTTCCGAAATCGGGCTGGTAATTTTATTTGGCGCCGGCGGTATGTGGCCTGCTTAATGCAATGCAATAGCGGCATAACATGGATCTTATGAATGGACGCAATTGCGCGTTTTAATTCACAGGAATCAAACTGACCTCTGCAATTCCCTTTGACAATTTTTGTTTCCAGGCTAGATTGGAAGGGCTTTCTGGAACGTTCTCCACCGAACGTATTGGCCCGTGAATCTTGCGGGCTTTTTCTTGTCTGCGTTATTTGTCCAGGGTTTTCGTCTACATTAAGCGCCGTTTTAAACATCTGATTGTACAAACGACATCTTTCGATATTTGTCGGACATCTACGTGTAAAATGTGCATTTAATCAGACCACCACACGGAAAGACAATCCGGCAAAAAATGACAATTTTGTTCTAATTGCACGCAAATTGGCGTTGAAACGCTGTTGCTACTTTAAGTACGCGCGCGAGTCGAGTAATCTGCAATGGCGAGGGCGTCAGTCTTGGATTCCCCGGTCCTTTTGATGCTCTCGTGAGGTAAGTGACTTGCGCGCGCCCGAGTTTTGATCACGGGAGCGCGCATCTTTTTGCCCGTTCTTCCTCTGTGGGAATCCAGTCCGGTCATGTTGGCTTGTCTGAAGTGCCTCACACTATGGGTTTTCTCCGAGGCCGACCTGGCGGTCGACGACAGGGGGCTCCATTTCATCTGCGCCCACTGCGGCGGACACAACAAGCTGATCAATATCGGTAGCCCGAAGGGACCGATGGAACTGATCCAGCCGGATATCACCCCGACCGACACGAACCGCCCGTTCACCTGGCCGGAACCCAACTCGTTCGGATAGCTTAGCGTCGGTCTGATCTGACGCCGCTTTCGGCGCGAACTGCCCGGTTCGCCGCCGCGCCGCAGCGTAGCCCGCGAATACGGCATCCTTTGCAATCCGTGTGTATGATCGAAGCGATCTCACGTCCAGCACAACCTTTTGTGAAGGAAACTATCGTATGAGCGCGCCTGAAGATGTCGTATTCCTGTTCGATTGCGATAACACCTTGCTCGACAACGATCATGTGGTGGCGGATTTACGCGCCCATCTGACCGAACAGTTCGGGGCTGCGTGTAGCGACCGCTATTGGGAAATTTTCGAAACCTTGCGCAGCGAACTGGGGTACGCCGACTACCTGGGCGCGCTGCAACGCTACCGTGTCGAACACAAGAGCGACTCGCGCTTGCTGCTGATGTCGTCGTTCCTGATCGATTATCCGTTTGCAAGCCGACTGTATGCTGGCGCGATCGACGCGCTTGCGCGTTTGCGCGCGCTCGGTCCCACGGTCATTCTGTCGGACGGCGACGTGGTATTCCAGCCGCGCAAGATCAAGCAGTCCGGCCTGTGGGACGCGGTGGAAGGGCGCGTGCTGATCTACATCCACAAGGAGCTGATGCTCGACGAGGTCGCGCAGCAGTACCCGGCGCGCCGCTATGTGATGGTCGACGACAAGCTGCGCATCCTCGCCGCCATGAAGCGGATCTGGCAGGAGCGCCTCACCACGGTCTTCCCCCGTCAGGGTCACTACGCGATGGATACGGCCAACATTGCGCAATATGCGCCGGCGGATGTCACGATCGAGCATATCGGCGAGCTGGCCAGCATGGATTTAGGCGCTATAGCGGGCTAAATACGCCGTCCCGGCTGGTGGCATTACTGGGCGGGTGAGTATCGCGTTGTCATCTCATTGGCACAGCCGCGCAGCAGTATGATGATTGGGGGTGGCCTCGCCATGACGGGCTGCGAACCTTCCCGTAGCGCTTCTGTCACAGGTGCAAACGGAACCGGCAAGCCCCCCTGCAGCCGGTCAGGCCGAATCGGCCAGGATCGAGCCTGCAGCAGACGTTGCGCACACGGCCGTCCGCCAGCACCTGGCCGGTGTGCGGCCCCTGCATGGCGGGCGGGCGTGGCGCGCCGTATCTACCTCATCAAGTGACCACGCTGGTCACGCATTCAGTTGTCCATTCAGCAGGCAGTCCATTTTCTGGAGTGACCCGATGGCCGAACTAGACCCGAATTCTTCCGCGCTGGACCCCGATACGTTGCGCAAAATGGACCGCTACTGGAGCGCCTGCAACTATCTGTCAGCCGGGATGATCTATCTGCGCGCGAATCCGCTGCTGCGCGAACCGCTCAAACCCGAACACATCAAGCGGCGCCTGCTGGGTCATTGGGGCTCGGACGCCGGCCAGAGTTTTCTGCTGGTCCATTTGAACCGCCTGATCAAAAAGCTCGATCTCAACGTCATCTACATTGCGGGCCCCGGGCACGGCGCGCCGGCTACGCTTGCCAGTTGCTATCTGGAAGGCCGCTACTCCGAGATCTATCCGGATCGAAGTGAGGACGAGGCCGGCATGCTGCGCTTTTTCCGGCAGTTTTCGTTTCCGGGCGGGATCGGCTCGCATTGCACACCGGAGACGCCCGGCTCGATTCACGAAGGCGGCGAATTGGGCTACAGCCTGTCGCACGGCTACGGCGCGGCCTTCGACAATCCGGATCTGATCGTCACGGTCATGGTGGGCGACGGCGAAGCCGAAACAGGGCCGCTCGCCACCTCGTGGCATTCGAACAAATTCCTCAATCCGGTGCGCGACGGCGCAGTCCTACCGGTCCTGCATCTGAATGGCTACAAGATTGCCAATCCGACCATCCTCGCGCGCATTCCGCGTGAAGAGCTGGAAGCCTTGCTGACCGGCTACGGGCACAAGCCGTATTTCGTCGAGGGCGACGAGCCTGAGTCGATGCATCAGACGATGGCCGCCACGCTCGAACATTGCATCGGGGAAATTCGCCAGATCCAGCAGCAGGCGCGCAGCAGCGGTCGGGCAGAGCGGCCGCGCTGGCCGATGATCGTGCTGCGTTCGCCGAAGGGCTGGACCGGGCCGAAGGAAGTCGACGGACATAAGGTGGAAGGTTCGTGGCGCGCGCACCAGGTGCCGATTCTCGATCCCGCTACCAACGAGACGAGCCTGAACCTGCTCGACAGCTGGATGAAGCGCTATCGCCCGGACGAGCTGTTCGATGAAAAGGGCCGACTCGTGGCCGAGTTGCGCGAACTCGCGCCGGTGGGCGAACGGCGCATCAGCGCCAATCCGCATGCCAACGGCGGCTTGTTATGCAAGGCGCTGGATATGCCGGCGTTTCGCGAGTTCGGCATCGAAGTCAAGGCGCCGGCGGCGAGCTACACATCGCCCACCGAGGTGCTCGGCAAGTTCCTGTGCGACGTCATGCGACGCAATATGAGCGACTTCCGCGTGTTCGGCCCTGATGAAACGGCGAGCAACAAGCTCACTGCAATCTATGAGGCATCGGAGAAGACCTGGCTCGCCGACACCGAGGCGGGCGACGCGGACGGCGGCGAACTGTCGCCCGACGGCCGGGTGATGGAGATGCTGAGCGAACACACGCTCGAAGGCTGGTTCGAAGGCTATGTGCTGACGGGCCGTCATGGGCTCTTTGCCACTTACGAAGCGTTCGTGCACGTGATCGATTCGATGTTCAACCAGCACGCGAAATGGCTGGAAAAATCGAAGCTCGAACTCAGATGGCGGCAACCCGTCCCATCCATCAACCTGCTGATCACGTCGCTCGTCTGGCGGCAGGATCATAACGGCTTCACGCATCAGGACCCGGGCTTTCTGGATGTCGTGACCAACAAGAGCCCGAATGTCGTGCGCATCTATCTGCCGCCCGATGCCAATTGCCTGCTAAGCGTAGGCGACCATTGTCTGCGCTCGCGCGACTACGTCAACGTGATCGTTGCGGACAAGCAGCCGCATCTGCAATATCTCGACATGGACGAGGCGGTCCGGCATTGCACGAAGGGCATCGGCATCTGGGACTGGGCCTCGACGGATCAGGGCGCCGAACCGGATGTCGTAATGGCTTGCGCCGGCGACATCGCGACCATGGAGGCACTGGCTGCGGTACAGATTCTCAAGGAGAAGTTTCCCACCCTGAAAATCCGCTTCGTCAATGTGGTGGACCTGTTCCGCCTGATGCCGGACACCGGGCATCCACATGGCCTGTCCGATCGCGATTTCGATTCGCTGTTCACGCGCGGCAAGCCCGTCATCTTCAACTTCCATTCGTATGCGTCGCTGGTTCACAAGCTGACGTACCGCCGCTCGAATCACGAGAACCTGCACGTGCATGGCTATCACGAGAAGGGCAACATCAACACGCCGCTCGAACTCGCGATCATCAACCAGGTGGACCGTTTTTCGCTGTCGATCGACGTGATCGACCGCGTGCCCGGTCTGCGCGGCGTGGGTGATCACGTGAAGGAATGGCTGCGCGGACAGATCATCGAGCACCTTGCGTATGCGCATGCCGAGGGCATCGACAAGGACGAGATCCGCAACTGGACATGGGCGGGTTAGGGCCATGCCGGCTACGCAGACCCTGCTCGTACTGAACAGCGGCTCGTCGTCGCTCAAGTTCGGTCTCTTCAAGACGGACAGCGACGACGAAACACTGCTGCTCGAAGGCAGCGCGCAAGGCATTGGCCGCGCCGACGGCAGCCTGAAAATGAAAGCGGCCGACGGCACGGTGCTGCTGCAGATCGAGCACGTCATGCAAGCGCAGACCGACGCGTTGCAGAAACTCGCGAACGTCCTGACGGAGCATGGCCAGCAGCACGGCTATACGCCGCCGGCCGGGGTGGGGCATCGCGTGGTGCATGGCGGTCCGCATCTGCGCGAACATCAACGGATCACACCGGAACTCAGGCAAGGTCTGGAGGCCGCGGTGCATTTCGCGCCGCTGCATATTCCGCCGGCGCTGGCGTTGATCGATCAGGCCATGCGCATCTTCGGCGACGCGCAGCACTTCGCCTGCTTCGATACCGCGTTTCACCGCACGCTGCCGCCGCGTGCCGCCCAGCTTGCTCTGCCGCGTCGCTACGCGGAGGCCGGCGTGATCCGTTATGGCTTTCACGGCTTGTCGTATGAATCTCTGGTGCGGCAGCTGGGCGCAGATCTCCCCGCGCGCGCGGTGTTTGCGCATCTCGGCAACGGCTCGAGCGTGTGCGCGCTGCGCGATGGAAGATCGGTCGATACCTCGATGGGCCTCACGCCCACCGGCGGCCTGCCGATGGGCACGCGCAGCGGCGATCTGGATCCCGGGGTGCTGCTGTATCTGATGCGCACGGAGCAACTCGACGCGGACAAGCTCGAAACCCTGCTCAATCGCGAAAGCGGCCTTGCTGGATTGACGCAGGGAGAAAGCGACATGCAGGCGCTGCTCACGCGCAGCGCCGGCGGCGATCCGGACGCCTCGCTTGCGGTCGACGTCTTCGCGAGCGCGGTACGCAAATATGTGGGGGCCTACGCGGCGCTGCTGGGCGGCATCGATCTGCTGGTGTTTGCCGGCGGGATCGGCGAACACAGCGCCGAAGTGCGGCGGCGCATTTGCGAAGGACTGGCGTTTCTGGGCTTGAACGCGGAGGACCCCGCCGGCAAGGTGCGCACCCTGCACACCGAGGAAGAGCGGCAGATAGCGCGGCATTGCCGGGCCTTGCTGCAGGAGTCTGCGGGCGAGGGCTAGGGCGCCTGCTCGCCCGCAGCGTCGCGGTTGGGCCCAGTGGCCATATCGGTCCCCGTGGTGGCAGTGGTGGCAGTGGTGACAGTGGTGACAGTGGTGACAGTGGGCACGGTAGCCGCCGTCGTGGCCGCACGCTCGGCAGCCTCCACCCTGATTGTCGTGAGATCCGTCACGCCTGCCACGCCAAACAGGCGGCTCACGCTTTCGAGCGCGGCCGCTTTCTGCTCGCCGCGCTCGAGTTCGCCGAGCAGCGTCACCCAGCCCTGTTCAATCTGCACCTGGATCGCGCCGGGCGGCACTCCGCCGTCCCACGCGAGACGCGTGAGCACTTCCGCCGCGATCTGATCGTCACGCATGCGGCGACTTCCCGCGTTGCGAATTTCGACGGCAACGACCAGTGCCAGCACACCATCGACCTGCAAAGCCTCGCTCTGCGCAGCATGTTTCTGCGCGGCGTTCTCTACGTGTCCACGCAACGTGACGATGGCGCCGCGCACCGCGACGTCGATTACGCTGGGCGCGAGCCCGATCGCGCGCAACGCCGCGACAACCGCCTGCTGGAGGGCGTCGTCGTTTGAAAGGGCATGTTTCATCGTGGTTGGCTCTCGTTACGCCATGGCGCGTGCATCTTGCCATTATCGCCTGACAGGCCTGCGCATGCTGGAGGCTCGCAGAACCGCCGCTCATCCGGTCTCCGCAGGCGCGGCACATGGCTTGCTCAACCACAGCGAGCGCTGCAATGCCCCGCACGGCCGCGCAGTGCAATCGACGCGGTCAAGGGAGGCAAGATGCTCGATACACCTATGCGCACAACGGATTACGCAGCGAAGCCGCGCGGCAGGCGTCTCGCCTGCGACGACGCGCCTGAGGCCGGCAATGATCAGGACTCTGTAAAAACGTCAGGTGCCGCGCTCGAAGCGTTCGTCGAAGCGTCCTCGTTCGATGCAGCGGATCCCGCTGCCATCGGCGCGATGTTCACACGGCTGGTCGAAACGGGTTACGACCGGCTGCCTTTGCCGGGCAGCGGCCGGACGCTGTCGCGTTGGCGCGCATTGGCAGCCGTCGCCGCGCGCGATCTCGGCCTCGTGAAACTGTTCGAAGGCCATACGGATGCGCTCGCGATCCTCGCGGAACTGGGCGCGGCCGACCCGGCTCAGGTGCCGGCGGGCAGCCGCTGGGGTGTCTGGGCGGCCGAAGCGCCCGACGCGCGCGTGAGCGCGACGCCGCTCGAAGGTGGCCAACTGCGGCTCGACGGCACCAAGGCGTGGTGTTCCGGCGCACAGTCCGTGACGCACGCACTCATCACCGCATGGCTTGACGACGCACCGATCCTCGCAGCCGTCGAACTGGAGCAAGCGTCGATCTCGATCACGACAGCCCACTGGCAAGCGGTCGGCATGCGCACGAGCGCGAGCGGCGAGGTCCGTTTTGAAGGCGCTCGGGCGATCCAGATCGGCAAACCGCACGACTATGTCAGGCGTGCGGGCTTCTGGCAGGGCGGCGCGGGCATCGCGGCGTGCTGGTACGGCGCCGCTGCGGGCATTGCTCGCATGAGCGCGGCTGCCGTTGCGGCCCGGCCCGACCCACACCGTCTCGCTCATCTGGGTGCGATCGACGTTGCGCTGTCGGGTGCCACCGAAGTGCTGCGCGCGAGTGCCGCGCGGATCGATGCACACCCCATGGAGGATGTTCAGGTCGCGGCGCTGCGCGCGCGTCTTGCCGTCGAAGCGGCCGCGACTTGCGTGATGGACCATGCGGGCCGCGCACTCGGCGCCGCACCGCTGTGCCGCAATGAACGCTTTGCCCGCGCGATGGCCGATCTGCCGGTCTTTCTGCGGCAAAGCCACGCGGAGCGCGATCTCGCCGCGCTGGCAGAACGCGTGCTGGCCGAAGCCATCACCGAGGTTGATGCATGGACGCTTTAGACAACCCGCCGGACGCGTCCGCCAACCTGAGCCAGAGACACGACATGAGTTCGGCTGAGCGCTATTTCGACACGCTCTACGAAACCTGTGACGACCCTTGGGGTTTGCGCGAGCGCTGGTACGAACGTCGCAAACGCCTCCTGACGATGGCCATGCTGCCGCGCGAACGGTATCGCCATGCATTCGAACCGGGCTGCGCCAACGGCGAATTGAGCGCGCAACTCGCAAGCCGTTGCGACAGCCTGCTTGCCACGGATCTGAACGAGACCGCCGTGCGGCTCGCGCGCGAACGGCTAGGACAGGCGCCGCATGTACGCGTCGAGCGCCGCGGCGTGCCGCATGAGTGGCCTGCAGCGCATGAAGGACGGTTCGATCTGATCGTCATCAGCGAACTGGCTTACTACCTGAATGCGGCCGATCTGCTGCGCCTGACCGAATGCATCCAGTCCACGTTGTCCGACGACGGCACCTTGCTCGCCTGTCATTGGCGGCGATCGTTCGATGCGGCTGAGCAAACCGCGGTCCGCGTGCACGCCATGTTCGATTCGCGTTGCGGACTTACGCACCTCGCGCGTCACGAAGACGCCGACATGTTGCTCGATGTGTGGTCACGCGATCCGCGTTCGGTTGCGCAACAGGAGGGGCTCGCATGATTGGCGTCGTGATCCCCGCGCATAACGAAGAGGCGGTTCTCGCGTGTTGCCTCGCGTCGATACTTGAAGCATCGCGAGATCCTGCGCTGGCAGGCGAAGCCGTGCGCGTCGTAGTGGTGCTGGACGACTGCACGGACAGTTCCGGCGCAATCGCACACGATTTCGGCGTCGAAACGCTGATGCTGCGCGCGCGCAATGTCGGCGTGGCGCGCGCCGCCGGCGCGCAGCGTTTGCTCGCCGCGGGCGCACGCTGGCTGGCCTTCACGGATGCCGACAGCCGCGTCTCGCCAGGCTGGCTCGCCGCGCAATTGTCGTTGGGTGCGGATGCGGTGTGCGGTTCGATTTGCGTCGAAGACTGGACCGCGCATCCCCAGCACGTGCGCGACTATTTCCGCGAGACCTATATGGATGCCGACGGACATCGGCACGTGCACGGCGCGAATCTCGGGGTGTGCGCGCATGCCTACGTGCGGGCCGGCGGTTTCGCGCCGCTTGCGTGTAGCGAGGATGTGGCGCTGGTGGATCAGTTGCTGGCGACCGGGGCGCGCATTGCGTGGAGCGCGGCGCCGCGCGTGGTCACGAGCGCACGGCATGCAAGCCGCGCGCGAGGCGGCTTCGGCGACACGCTGTCGGGCTGGGCGGCAGGGCTTGCGCATGCCGCGAACCTGAAGCCCGCGCGAACTCCAGCGCCTGATGCGGCGCTGGAACTCACGGCGGATCGCATGCTCGATCCGTGTCTCAGGAGCGAGCCTTCGTAAGTTGCGCCGGTGTGTCGGGTGCACCCATCCGGTTAGCGGCGTCGAGCGGGGTGACGCCCGACGCGTCGCGTGCCTGCGGATTGGCGCCATGCGCGATCAGCAACTCGACGATCTCGGTGCGATTGAACATGGCCGCGATCATCAGTGCCGTGCGTCCATCCGGCGATGCGCCTTCGACGTCCGCGCCGTTCGCGAGCAGCGTTTCGATCACCGCCTTGAAACCTTTGAACGCCGCGCCGGCAATCGGGCTCTGGCCGTTGTTGTTGCGCAGGTCGGGATCCGCGCCGTGTTCGATCAGCGTGCGCACCGCGTCCGCGTGGCCGTGATAGCTCGCCAGCATCAGCAGGCTGTCGCCTTTCTCGTTGCGCAGATTGGGCGGCACGCCTTTGTCGATCACGGCCGCGAGCATCGAGGCATCGCCACGGCGCGCGAGTTCGAAGACTTCGCGGGCCACTTCGACCAGGTCCGGATCGATGTCCGCGCTGGCCGGCGTTTTCGGTGTGTTCTGTTCGTCTGACATGGGGGGCTCCGTGCGGTGATGTCGGTCAGTGGTGAATGCCTTGCAAAGCGCATTCACGGTCCACAGGAAAGCATACCGAATCTTCGCGGCATGTGGGGTGTGCGGGTCACTTGCGGATGCGCCTGCAGGTGCCGGGGTGTCGCGCAGATTGCCACCCGCACTCGTGTGATCAGTTTTGCGGCGGTTCCCGATGCCCCTCGTTCGGCACGCCCCGGCCTTGCGGCTGGGCCTGTGGATGCGGTTGCGGCTGCGGCTGCGGCTGCGCCTGGGGAGCGGGCCGCATGGCCGGCGCGGGCGCTTGCGGTTGCGGCTGGCCGCCGTGGGGCATCGGCCCGGTGTTGGGCCGGTACACCGGTTGTCCTGGCTGCGGCCGGGGCTCGGGCCGGGCTTGCGGCTGCATTTGCGGCTGTGGCTGTCCGCCATGCGGCAGCGGACCGGTATTCGGCCGATAAACCGGCTGCCCCGGGTTGGGCCGCGGCTGATACGGGGGCGGCCCTTCGTTGCGCCAGCGATCGCGGTCGCCATACCACGGCCGGCCGCGATAGTAATGATCCCAGTAGTTGTCGAGGGAAAACACCACGACCGGAAAGCCGATCACCGCGCCATAGCTCATCAACGGTACGTAATTCCCTTCATAGGGATAACTGAGCGCGTCGCCGTAGACCCAGCCGCGCAGATCGTCCACCGCGACGTCGCACCATTCATAGCCGCTGACACAGCCCATCACCGTGACGGGCTGGTTGGGTGCAAGACCCGCCACGACCGGATAGTCGTCGCCCGGTCCGGCAAGCAGATTAGCCGGCTGGTTGACGTAGCCCTGCGCCTGGGCAAACGCGAAGCAGGGCACCGTGAGTAGCGACGCGAGCGCCGCACGGGTTGCTGTCTTGAGTGCGGAGGACCGGATGTGCATGAATATTCGCGTCCGGGGACGCTGTGGTAATGGAAAATTCAGGTTAGCAGAAGGGCCTGTGACGTGCAGGCCTCGGGCGAGCCTCATGGCGAGCGCCGTTCACGCGGATAGCCGTTGTCGCGTCAGTGCCGGCGTGCTGCGCGGCAGCGTCACGCGCTCCGGTGCAGGCACGCGGTTTGCTGCTCTGCCTGCACCCTTCGCCGCTGCGGTGGGTAGAGGTGACACCTGAGTGCATTACGGCACGCCGCAGTTTCCGCTTTCGACAAAAAGGAGAAAAACACATGCATATCGTGACGAACGTGGGGCCGCTGGCGGCGTTGATCGCCGGCATTCTGATTCTCGCCGTGCCGCGTCTGCTCAACTTCATCGTGGCGCTCTACCTGATCATCATCGGTTTGCTCGGACTGTTCGGCGACCACATTCGCTAGGGCCGGCGGCGTGCCCATAGACCGGCCGGTGCAAATCACTGCACCGGCCGGTGCCCGCAGGCACGCTACTGCGTCATATCGATCCGCCCATACATGCCCGTCGTGGCAGACGGTCCTGCCGCGAAGAACAGCGTGTTGGACGGCTGACTGTCGACGTTGTTACCGAACGCCATGCCCCACAGCCCCGGCTGCGTGAGCTTCGAACCGTCTGCCTGGAGCAGGGTGCCTTTCGCTGCACCCGTGGCTGGATCGAACGCGTTGATCGTGCCGTCACCGAAGTTGCCGATCAGCAGCTCGTTGCTGAACGTGCCGAAATTGGCCGGCGCCAGCGCGATGGCCCACGGCGAATTGAGCGCGCCGCCCGAAGCGACGCGCATCATCAGATGGCCCGCGGTGTCGAACGCGTCCACTACGCCGTTGCCTGCCCCGCTCTGATCGCGATGACCGTCCGGGCCGAGCTTCGCATACGCCACGTAGATCGTCTGACCCACCGCCTGAATGCCGAACGGATTGAAGCCCGCCGGCAGATTCGGATCGGTGAACGCGCCGGCCGATATGACCTTGGTGAAGGTCTTGTCGAACATGTCGACCCTACCGTTATGGAAGTCGGCGGCATATAGCATGCTTGCGCCGCCGTTGCTGGCGATCGCGAGGCCCGTGTATTCGGCAGCGCCGGCGCCATCGTCGTGCACGGTGACGGCTTGCGTTGGCAGCACGGTCGGTGACCATGCTGCAATCGTGCCGGCTAGCGTAGCCCATAGAAAAATCGCCTTGCCGCTCAACCCGTTGGCGGTTACGGTGAAGTCAGGCGTGGTGTTGAAGACGATGCCCGTCGGACTCGCAGGCTGACCGCTGGCGGCCGCGGGCAAGGTCACGACGAGCGATTGCACGACGCCGTTACCGTCATAAAGCGTCGACTTCTGCGTGTTGTTGTCCGAGACCCAGACAACCCCGGTCGGATTGAAGGCAATACCCCAACTGTTCTGCAGATTCGGATCAGTGTGTGCTGCGCTGGTGCTGCCGTCGGAGACCAGAATGGTCGCCTTGAATGACGAGGCAGCAGGCGTCGACATCGACGTCGACATGTTGTTGTTCGAGCCGCCACCACACGCGATCAGACCGAACGCAGCGACGCCCGCGAGCGTGAGCGCGAATGCAAATGTACGCATGCCAGTTCCTCATTAACAGTGAAGTGTCATCGGGTGTCGTGCGACAGGCCTCGCAGCAGCGCACGGTGACCGGGTGCTGTTCTGAACGCGCGCAATCCGCCGCCGCGATGTCATTGAGCCAGGCAGGCCTCGCGACGTGCGCGTCCGTGGTGTGTCGTCAGTGCATGCTGAACGATCCCGCCTTGCCGTTTATTCCATCCGGTCTGCGCGATCGCGCATGACGTGGGGCGCTCATGCCGTTAGATCTTTGAAAGAAAAAATTCTTTCAAGCAGTGGAATAACGGCGGGCGTGCCGCTGTTTGCACAGGTGCAGAAGGCCAGGTCGCATACCATGCCATGGCTTCCATACCTGCCAACCACAATGAGACTGCTGTGAGTCGAAACACGCTTCAACCCGTCTGGGTCCGCGTCACCCATTGGATCAATGCGCTCGCTGTCGTGCTGATGGTGATGAGCGGCTGGCAGATCTACGACGCCTCGCCGATCTTCCCCGCCTTGCAGTTTCCGCCCGCGTTCACGCTGGGCGGCTGGCTGGGTGGTGCGCTGCTATGGCACTTCGCCATCATGTGGCTGCTGGTGGCGAATTTCCTCGTTTATCTCGCGGCGAACCTCGCGTCCGGACGGCTGCGCCACAAGCTGCTGCCGCTGAGTCCGCGCGCGCTGATCGCCGACCTGGGCGCCGCTCTGCGCGGCAAGCTCAAACATGAGGATCTTGCACACTACAACGCGGTACAGAAGTTCGCGTATCTGGTGGTGATTGCCGACATCGTACTGGTGGTGCTGTCGGGGCTCGCCGTCTGGAAGTCGGTGCAGTTTCCGCTGCTACGCGCATTGATGGGCGGCTACGACAACGCACGCGTCGTGCATTTCTTTGCGATGAGCGTGCTGGTGGCGTTCTTCGTGGTGCACGTCGCCATGGTCGCGCTCGTGCCGCGCTCGCTGCTGGTGATGATTCGCGGACGCTAAAGCCAAACAGACATGACTATGTTCAAACCCTCTCGCAAGGCCGTTAAAACCTTTACGCCGCACGAAGCGTCGATCATCAGGGACGCGCAGCGCGAACTCAAGGACCCGGCGCGCCGTCTGCTCGGCAAGCGGATTCTCTCGATCGGCGGCCTTGCGATGCTGTCCGGCTGCGATCTGAAAACCGACGGATCGATCAACTCGATGTTGCGCAAGATGTCCTTCTTCAACGACGACGTGCAGGCCTTGCTGTTCGATCCGAACAAGCTCGCGCCGACCTATCCCGAGTCGATGATCACGCGGCCGTTCCCGTTCAACGCCTTCTACGATATCGACGACGTCCCCGAAGTGGATGCCGCCGCATACCGCCTGCAGGTGGGCGGACTCGCCAATGGCAAGCGCACCTGGACGCTCGATGAGTTGCACGCGCTGCCGCAGGAAGACCAGATCACGCGTCATATCTGTATTGAAGGATGGAGCGCGATTGGCCGCTGGGGCGGCGTGCGTTTCGCCAGTTTTCTGAAACGCGCGGGTGCTGACACGACCGCGAAATATGTGTCGCTGCATTGCGCCGACAACTACTGGACCAGCATCGACATGCCGACTGCACTGCATGCACAGACGCTGCTGACGCTGACCTACGACGGCCAGGTATTGCCGCCGAAATACGGCTTTCCCATGAAGCTGCGCATGCCGACCAAGCTCGGCTACAAGAATCCGAAGCATATCGTCGCGATCAGCGTGACGAACGATTACCCCGGTGGTTACTGGGAGAACCAGGGCTACAACTGGTTTGGCGGTTCCTGAAGCACGACGTTTCAACTTTCAACCCACGCACCTAGCTTTTACTCTTGTACGGAGCATCCATGTCTATTCGTATGAAACTCGGCGTCACGCTGGCCACGCTCGCTTTTGCCGGCGTCGCACTCGCACAGACTCCCGCAGCCAAACCGTCGCGGATTCGCGGCGAAGTCGTCTCGCTCGACGGCGACGTGCTGAAGGTCCACCGCCGCAGCGGCGACACGGTGACGATCGACCTGAAGCCGACGGTCACCGTCTCGGCGGTCAAGTCGATGCAGCTCTCCGACATCAAGCAGGGCTCCTTCATTGGCACGGCCGCCACCACCGGCACGGACGGCAAGCTCACCGCCACCGAAGTCGTGGTGTTTCCGGAAGCCGCGCGCGGCACCGGCGAAGGCCACTATGCATGGGACCTCGGCCCCAACAGCAGCATGACCAACGCAAACGTCGACACGGTGGTGCAAGGCACGAGCGGCCGCGACCTCAAGCTATCGTACAAGGGCGGCAACAACGTGGTGACGGTGCCGCAAAACGTGCCTATCGTGACGTTCGTGCCGGCAGCGCGGACCGATCTGACGGCCGGCAAGAAGGTATTCGTGGTCGCAACGCCTGCGGGTCAGGGCGCTTACGAGGCGCAACGCGTCGTAGTCGAAAAGGACGGCGTCGCGCCGCCGATGTAAGGCTTTCTAGACGCCTAGATGACAGGATGGTAATCAACGCGACTCAATCGCGTAATGGGTGATTGGCTAACCTCGATTGCACATTGCCAGCTTGCCGCACGGAACTTCGGGCGGTTTCGCTGGCGCCGCGCTGCTTCGATCAATGCATCCATACGGATTCTGGAGCGTTTTACATGCCATTGCGTCAGGTCGTCGCCACGTCCTCCATCACGGTCGTGGCGACACTCATCATCGCTTCACTCGGTGCCTTCCTGTTCAGCTCGTCCGGACGGTACGACGTATCCGCCAGTTCGAAAGACAGTCCGCTGGTTGCGTGGATGCTGCACAGAACCTATGAAGCGTCGCTGCATCATTACGGCGGCAAGGACATTCCGCCTGCCGATCTGATGTCGCTCAGGAATATCGAGGCCGGCGCGCGTTTTTACAACGCCAGCTGCGCGGCGTGCCACGGCGCGCCCGGCAAACCGCTCAGCGTGATCGGGCAGGGTATCGAGCCGTCTGCGCCCGCGCTGCTTGCGGCGAGCCGCCGCAACTCACCGAAGCTGATGTTCTGGACCATCAAACATGGCGTGAACATGACCGCCATGCCGAGTTTCGGCAAGACCCAGTCCGACGAAACGCTCTGGCAAACCGCCGCGTTTCTCTACGATGCGCGTGGTATTACGCCTGAGAAATACGCTGCGCTCGTGAATAGCGGCCAACCGTAACGATCAACGCCCCGTGCCGCTCACAACGCGCCCCCTCGGTACCGCCGCGGCGGGCGCTTCGTCGAGCCGTCGGAACACGAGCGCCGAGACCAGCGTAATCACGCCGACGCACACGAAGCTCAGGCGGAAACCGAGCGCCGCCGAGCCCCATTGCGCGGTGAAGAGATTCACCAGTCCGCCGCCGATCGAAACACCGAGCCCCATCGCCAGCATCTGCACCATCGAAAACAGGCTATTGCCGCTGCCCGCATCTTCGTGCGACAGGCCCTTTAGCGTCACGCTGTTCATGGCGGCAAACTGCATGGAGTTCGCGCCGCCGAAAATGGCCAGCACGGCAATTTCGAGCACGAGCGGTGTGCCACGCGAAATGAGTGCGAATGCAACAATCGACGCCCCCACGATCACCGTGTTGACGAGCAGGAAAGCGTCGTAGCCGAAGCGCCGCACGAGTCCGGCGATCCACCGCTTGGCGACGATGCCTGCCAGCGCGGCGGGCAGCATCATCAGGCCGGAATGCAACGGCGTATAGCCGAGCTGTAGTTGCATGAGCAGCGGCAGCAGGAACGGCACCGCGCTCGAACCGATCCGGCACACCAGATTGCCGATCAGCCCTACGCTGAAGTTAGGTTCGCTAAACAGTTTGAGCTTGAAAAGCGGATTGGCGCGGCGCCGCGCGTATGGCACATAAGCGAAGGCCGACGCGAGACCCAGCACGAAGAGGCCCGCGGCCCACGCAGCGCGATGCGTATGTGCCGGGGAATCGACCGCGAGCGAAAACGCGATCATGCAGAGCGAGAGCAACGCGCAGCCGGCCAGATCGAAGGGTGGCGCGCTGCTGATGATGCCGCGCGGCAGGTAGCGATGCACCGCAAAGAGGCCTACCGCGCCGATCGGCACGTTGATCAGGAAGATCCAATGCCAGGAGATGGCCTGAACGAACCAGCCGCCGAGCGTCGGGCCGACGATCGGCCCAACCTGTCCTGCCACGGAGATGAGCGCGAGCGCCGACACATATTGCTCGCCCGACACGCTGCGCAGCACGGCGAGCCGTCCGATGGGCATCAGCATGGAGCCGCCGATGCCCTGCAGCACCCGCGCGACGATCAGCTGGCCGAGCGTATGTGCACTCGCGCAGCACAGCGAACCGAGCACGAAGATCAGGATCGCGGCGAAATAGACCCGGCGCGTGCCGAAGCGGTCGGCGAGCCAGCCGGACGCGGGCGTCAGCATGGCCATGGTCAGCGTGTAGGCGACGACCACCGGCTGCATGGCGAGCGGACTTTCCTTCAGGCTATGCGCGATGGAAGGCAGTGCCGTGTTCACGATGGTCGTGTCCAACGCCTGCATGAAAAAGCCGGCGGCAACGATCCAGAGCAACGCGGTCTGGCTTGATTCCTTGGTCATTGATACTTCTCGTCAGGCGCGCCGCCGTGGCGATTGACCCTGAAAGCAGCGTCAGGCTGCATGGGCGGCATGAAAATGGGGTATGCCGACATCTTATTGTCATATCGGTCAATCGGGAACCCCACTCAGGGCGTTGACTGTCATCGGCAATGCCGATAACAATGGCGCATGCTCAATCCCATCTGGCTCAAGACCTTTGCCACCGTGGCCGCCTGCCACAGCTTCACGGAAGCAGGGCGGCAACTCGGGCTCACGCAGTCGAGCGTAAGCGAACATATCCGGCGCCTCGAACATGAGGTCGGCCGGCGCCTGTTCGTGCGCGACACGCATTCCCTTGCAATGACCCACGACGGCGAGGCTATGCTCGCGCATGCCAGCGTGATCCTGCAGGCCATTACGCGCGCCGAGTCGCAGTTTCGCGCGCCGCGTCTGAAAGGCCGTGTGCGTCTCGGTTCCTCGGACGATGTCGCGCTCGGCCCGCTGCCCACGGTGCTGGCCGCTTTTCGCAATGCGCATCCGGATGTGGAACTGGAAATCACCATCGGCATGACCGGCAAGCTCTACGAATTGCTGGAAGCGGGCGCAATCGACCTGCTGGTCGGCAAGCGCCGTCTGGGCGACAAACGTGGTGTGCCGTTGTTCACCGGACGGCTGGAGTGGCTTGCGCGCACCGGCACGCTGGTGGATCTGACGCAGCCGCTGCCGCTGATCCTGGTGGCCGAGCCCAGCGTGACGCGCGCGGTCGTGCTGGACGCGTTGGCGGAAGCGGGCTTTAGCTGGCAGATGGTCTGCACGAGCAGCAGTCATGCCGGATGCATTGCCGCCGCGCGCGGCGGTCTGGGCGTCACCGTGCGGCCGCAATATCTGGCGGCGCGCGGCCTCGCGCCGCCCGTCAATAGCGCGAGTCTGCCTGCCTTGCCTGACGTCGAGTTCATCGCACTGGCCGCGCGGCGGCTCAGCCGTCCGGCCGGCACGCTGCTGCAACTGTTGAACGACAGCGAACTGCGTGGCTCATGGATTGGCGAATAGTCTCGCCCGCTTGGGCGCGGCGTTCAAGTTCACGGCCGACCCAATGCGGGCCGCATGAGTCTTTTCAGGCCCGGTGCAGCCTGAATCCGGAAAATTTGCCGCTGGCGATTGCCGTGCCGGACAACACGATCGCGCATCCGACGAACATCGAAGGGGTGAGTTTTTCGCCGAGACACACGGCGCCCCATAGCACGCCGAAGACGGGGATCAGGAAAGTCACCGATGCCGCATAGGTCGCGCCGGCCCGCGCGATCAGTCTGAAGTACAACAGGTAAGCGAGCGCAGTGCAGACAACGCCGAGTACAACGACGTATCCCCACGTCGCGAGGTTGACTGGATGGCGCGGCCAGCACGTCAAGGCAAGCGGCCACAGCGCCAGCGCAGCAAACAACTGGCTGCCCGCTGCCACCACCGACGGTTGTACGCCTGCCAGCGAGCGTTTCGAATAATTGACTGCAAAGCCATAGAACAGTGCGGCGATCAGGGCCGCGGCAATCGCGAGCGGCACACCGGGCGTCCCTGCGACGAGCGTGTCGTGCACCAGTACGATCACACCTGCAAAACCGGTTAGCAAACCGAACATTTGTGAGCGGCTCATGCTGCCGTGAAAAGCGATAGATGCTATCAACGCAGCCCACAACGGCGTGGTCGCATTGAGGACTGAATCCATACCCGCGTTCACCGAGAGCGACGCGTACGCGAGCAAACAGAACGGCACGGCCGAGTTGGTCACGCCAATCACGCAGAGCGGCCACAGATGGCTGCGCAATTGCTGCCGTGCGCTTGCGGTCCGCAATACAGGTGCCAGCACCAGTGCCGCAATGGCGACGCGCAATGCCATCAAGGGGATCGGACCGAATTCCGGCGCGGCGATCCGCATGAACAGGAAAGACGCACCCCAGATAGCGGCGAGGAGAAGAAGTTCGAGGAGGTTCATGGCAGGCGGTGTGGAAATCGTCGAGTCGATGGGGTAGCTCGACTGTAGAAGAAAGACCGCCCGCGGTCTGGCCAGATTCGGACCTGAGTATCGAGATGTCCGCGCGCTTCGGATCTCGATGAGGCGCAGCGCCTCGATAAAGATTGCCTGATGCTGCCGGGAACACCTGTTGCTCGACGTTTACACAAACACACCCGGCGCTGCGCGTTCGGCGCGCGAACCGGCCCGGGAGTCGAGTCCCTCATTGCACCCCTTCACGCATCGATTAGAACGTCTAATCAAGGAATAGAGAGCAGACATGGCGCGACACAAGGCCGATGTGGCCGACGATCAATTCGAAATCTTCGCGAGCTATCACAGCACGGGGGACGGTCGATATATCGGCGGGTTAAAGGTCGTCCGCAAGGCTGACAGGAGAATCCTGTATCCGTTCGACGGAGCGCCGCAGCTGGGCCCCTATGAGACCGCCGACGAAGCGCGCCGCGCCGCGATCGAATATGGCCGCGCCATCGTAGCGGCGGACCGGCACACGCCGGAGACATAGGCACTCAGTGCCGTGCGGCGCGCTGCGGCGCGTGCCGCTCAGGTCTCATCCGCTGGTCCGTTTTTACAAAGTTGCTGGGGATTTTCCTGCAACCATTTCGTCCACCAGGGCTGATGGCGGTCCGCTTGTTGCTGCATGGGATGTATTGCGAGCTTATTGATGGAGGTCTTTCATGCAGCATGAGAAAAAGTCTGAGGAAATGCGCAAACCGGACATGTCCTCGTCGCAAGACGGCACACGCACCGAGAGTCAGAAGGAAGAGGCGGCGCGCACCGATCCGCGCCGCACCCGTCAGGAGCCCAGGCAGACCGCCGAAGTGCCGCTCGGTACCGGCGATCGGGCGGAGCCGCCGGGGGGCGGCGGCCGTCAGTCGCAGCGCGTTTCATCGGACAAGTCATAGCGGCATCATCCGAAGCGGCAGCGAAAAGCGCGGTTGAACGATGGAGCATCTGAGCAAAGTTGCTCCATGCTTGAAGGAATTTCCAGCCGCCGCCCGCGCGCCCTTACGACTCAGCGAGGGGGCTGCTGCGATTTCCTGTATTTGTGACGCGTCACAGCACCACCTGCACGCCCAGTTCCACTACATCCTCACCATCCAGACCGTAATACTCGGCGCTCGATGCCGAATGAAACGACAGTGTCGCAAACAGTGATTTGCGCCAGTCTTGCATGGCATCGCCGGGATGCCCCTTGACCACTTCCTCGCGCGGCAAAAAGAATGTCGTGTGCCTGGGGTCGTAGCGCCAGTCGCCCAGACGCCCCTCGAGTGAGGCCAGCAATTGCGGCAAATTGGGCCGCTCCACGAAGCCGTGCCGCGCCACCACTTCATAGCAGCCGTGCCCCAGCGCGCGCGTTTCTATGCGGGTTTGCTCGTCGACGCGCGGCGCGGACTCGGACAGATTCGCAAAAAAGATCGAGGTCTGATGCAGCACGCGGTTGTGCCGCACATTGCTGTGCAGCGCGGCAGGCGTCATGCCCGACAGGTTGCCGGGATAGACCGCGGTACCGGGCACTCGTGCAGGCGGTTGCGGGTCGTTGAGCGAGCGCTCGATGAATTCGCGCAATGGCGCGGCAGCCGCGGCGCGCTTCATATCCGTTTCGCGCCCACGATGCCACGTCGTCATCAGCACGAACATCGCGATACCGATCGCGACCGGAAACCAGCCGCCCTGAGGAATCTTGGGCACGTTGGCCGCCACCAGCATGCCGTCGATGATCAACAGCGGCACGCTGACGGCGGCTACCGCGCTGCGCGGCCAGTGCCAGACCCGGCGCGACAGGCTTAGCATCTGAATGGTCGTGGCGAGCATCGTCAGACCCACCGCGATGCCATAGGCGGATGTTAGCGCCGACGACGAACGGAAGGTCACGACGAGAAATATCACTGCGGCAAACAGGATCAGGTTGACGGCCGGCACGTACACCTGACCGCGTTGTTCGCGCGAAGTCTCCACCACCCGCATGCGCGGCAGAAAGCCGAGTTCGATGGCCTGGCTCGTCATCGAAAACGCCCCTGAAATGACCGCCTGCGAGGCGATCACCGTGGCCAGCACCGCAATGACGACAGTGGGAATCAAGGCCCACGGGGGCGCCGCAGCAAAGAACGGCTGCCGCGACGAACCGGCTTGAAAGAGCAGCGTCGCACCCTGGCCGAAATAGCCGACGATGATCGCCGGAAATACAATGGCCAGCCACGCGACGCGGATCGAGCGCCGGCCAAAATGGCCGATGTCCGCGTAGAGGGCCTCCGCGCCGGTCAATGCGAGGATCACTGCACCGAGAATCACGAATGCCGTGCCGGGCCGCTCGCTCGCAAGATGCAGCGCCCACCACGGCGACAACGCCTGCATTATTTGCGGATGCTGCGCAATCCGGTAGCCGCCGAGCGCGGCCAGCCAGATGAACCACAGCGTCATGACCGGACCGAACCAGCGGCCGACGGATGCGGTGCCGCGTCGTTGAAACAGGAACAGCGCGACCAGAATCGCCACCGCGCCGGGCACGACGAACGGTTCGAACTTCTCGCTGATCTGCTGCAATCCTTCGACCGCCGACAGCACGGACACCGCCGGGGTGATCATCGAATCGCCGTAGAACATGGCCGCGCCGAACAGGCCCACCAGCAGCAACGCGCGCGGCGCCGGCTTGCCGCTCTCCGCGCAACCGGCCCGCACCAGCGCCGTCAGGGCGACGATGCCGCCTTCGCCTTCGTTGTCCGCGCGCATCACGTAGCAGACATATTTCAGCATGACGACGATCACGACGGCCCAGACGATGGTGGACAGCACGCCCATCACGATCAGTCCGGACGATGCGCCCGCATCGATCACCCCTTGCCGCAGCGCGTAGATCGGACTGGTGCCGATATCGCCGAAGACCACGCCCAGTGCGCCGATCACGAGGCGCGACGTGCCGGCATGCTGGGCATGGCTGCCATGTTTCGCCTCAGGCGAATCCTTCGCGGGATTTGTAGTTTTTGCGCGCACCTCAAGGGCGCGTTGCTGCTGCGGACGGACTTCGCTGGGAAGAATAGGCATGGGGAGGTGGCGTGAAGGCGTCGTGCTGAACGGGCTTAAAGGCGACCGGCAACGGGCGGTCGGCAACGATAGTGGCAAGCAAGCTTTGTTCCGCGCGTGGTTGCCGCGATCTCGCCCATCGGGCCAGCTCAGGCCATAGTGGTCGTGACGCGGGCGCGATTTATGCGGCATCCATGAGATTGCTGGCAACAGTCGGGAGCAAAACCATGTTCAACGATGCAAAACACGCGCTGGACGCTTCAGCGCAGCGCTACGAGGTCTTCAAGCTGGAACCGCACCACTGGGTGCCGAACAACCGCAAGCTGCCGGTCGTGATCTACCGCCACGCGTTGCGCCCGGATAGCGGCGATCTGGCGTCGGCGTTCGAAATCCTGTTCGAACGCAGCGACTGGCCCGCGCAATGGCGTGACAGCATCTTCGATTACCACCATTTCCACGCCACCGCCCACGAAGTGCTGGGCGTCGTGTCCGGGTCGGCGGAGGTGATCGTGGGCGGACCGGGCGGGCGCGTCGTGAAGATCGCGGCAGGCGATGCATTGCTGCTGCCCGCGGGTACCGGCCACTGCCTGCAATCCTTCGAGCGCCATTTTCAGGTGGTAGCAGGCTACCCGGCCGGGCAGCAGTGGGATATTCGCCGCGAGGCGCTGCGACCCGATGAGCTTGCCGCGATGGAGGCGCTACCGTTTCCGCCGCGGGATCCGATCGACGGCGAGCAGGGCCCGGTGGTCGAGCACTGGTTGCATGCGGCTTGAAAATATCGCGCTACGCGAAGAAAAGACGCCTTGCAAGCATTGAAAGCCACGCGACGAGGCACGCGACATTGTTGCGTGACGAGCGCGGAGCCGTTGCACCGCCTATAGTTGGATATTGCGGCGGATCGGCGCATGATCGGAGGGCTGGCAGCAGCACGCTGTTCTGAAAGTCCCGCATCGTCAGTGTCCCATGCGCCGTTTCGCTGGTCCGTCTCCCGTAGGAATGCTCATTGCAGCGCGTCACAGCGATGTCGCTACCCGTCGAACAGGAGTTTCCCATGCAAAACAATCCCTCCCTCGATCAGCTATGCATCAACACGATCCGTACGCTGTCGATGGACGCCGTCCAGAAAGCCAATTCCGGCCACCCCGGCACGCCGATGGCATTGGCGCCGGTTGCCTATCATTTGTGGCAAAACCACCTGGTGTACGACCCCGACGAGCCGCTGTGGCCGAATCGCGACCGCTTCGTGCTGTCGGTCGGGCACGCGTCGATGCTGCTGTATTCGATGTTGCATCTGGCCGGCGTGAAAGGGCTCGACGACGAGGGCAAGCCGACGGGTGCGGCCGCGTTGACGCTCGATGACATCAAGCAGTTCCGGCAGATCGACAGCAAAACACCGGGCCACCCCGAATACCGCATGACCACCGGCGTCGAAACCACCACCGGGCCGCTCGGCCAGGGGCTGGGCAATAGTGTCGGCATGGCGATGGCCGCGCGCTGGTATGAAGCGCACTTCAACAAACCGGATGCGCCGCTCTTCGATTACCGCGTGTGGACGCTGTGCGGCGACGGCGACATGATGGAAGGCATTTCGCATGAAGCCGCCTCGCTCGCGGGCCATCTGCGCCTGTCGAATCTGACGTGGATCTACGATAGCAACCGGGTGACCATTGAAGGTCATACGGATCTCGCTTATAGCGACGACGTCGAAGAGCGTTTTCGTGGCTACCACTGGCACACCATCCACGTCGACGACGCCAATGATGGCGCCGCGCTGGAAGCGGCCTTCAACGAAGCGAAAAGCACCACGGACAAGCCGACGCTGATCGTGGTGAAGAGCATCATCGGCTGGGGCGCGCCGAACAAGCAGGACAGTTCGGCCGCGCACGGCGAAGCCCTCGGCGACGAGGAAGTGGCGGCCGCCAAGCGGTTTTACGGCTGGCCCGAGGACAAGAAGTTCTATGTGCCGGATGGCGTCATGCAGCGTTTTGCCGACGGCATCGGTGCACGCGGCAAAGCAGCGCGCAAGGAATGGCAGGCAAAACTCGACGCATATCAGAAGCAGTATCCCGACCTCGCACGCGAATTTGCGCAGATCGACGCGCATCAGTTGCCCGATGGCTGGGACGCCGACATTCCGAACTTCGACGCCGATCCGAAGGGCCTTGCCTCGCGCGATTCATCGGGCAAGGTGCTCAACGCGATCGCGGCGCGCGTGCCATGGCTGCTGGGCGGCGCGGCCGACCTCTCGCCCTCTACCAAGACCAATCTGAAGTTCGAAGGCGCCGGCAGCTTCGAGTTTGACAACTACGGCGGGCGCAATCTGCACTTCGGTATTCGCGAGCATGGCATGGGGGCCGTGGTGAACGGCCTGGCGGTGTCGAACCTGCGTGCTTATGGTTCGACGTTCCTGATTTTCAGCGACTACATGAAGCCGCCGATCCGTCTGTCGGCCATCATGGAAGTGCCGGCGATCTACGTATTCACGCACGATTCGATCGGCCTCGGCGAGGACGGTCCGACCCATCAGCCGGTCGAACAGCTCGCATCGCTGCGCGGCGTGCCGGGACTCACGGTGCTGCGTCCGGCGGATGCAAACGAAGTGGCGCAAGCGTGGCGCGTGGCCTTGTCGAAGCCGCGGCATCCGTCATGTCTCGTGCTGACACGTCAGCCGCTGCCCACCTTCGACCGCAGCCGCTATGGCTCGGCAGAGGGCGTGCAGAAGGGCGCTTATGTACTCGCCGATGCGCCTGACGGCAAGACACCGCAAGTGCTGCTGCTCGCCACCGGCAGCGAAGTGTCGCTATGCGTCGAAGCCTACGAGAAACTGAAAGGCGAGGGCATTGCGGCGCGCGTCGTCTCCATGCCTGCGTGGGACATCTTCGAAAAGCAGGATCAGGCATACAGGGACAGCGTGTTGCCGCCCGATGTGGATGCGCGCGTCTGTGTCGAACAGGCCGGGACGATTGGCTGGGACCGCTACGTAGGCCGCCTCGGCGCACAGATCGTGATGCGTACGTTTGGGGCATCGGCGCCGATCAACGACTTGAAACGCAAGTTCGGCTTTACGCCCGAGCATGTCTACGAGGCAGCAAAGGAGCAGATTGCACGGGTGGCGAAGAAGTAAGCGAAAGCGGGCAACCCGGCAAAACAGTCAGTCTGGAAGGCGTTCAGCGCCGCTCGATGGTGAGCGGCCTGAATGCCTTTTGTTTTTGTGTGCGTGCGCGCGCGAGGTGCACATGACGCGGCTAGTTAGCAGGAATCGTGACCACCGGCGCCTTGCTCGTCGTATCCGCTTCGGCCAGCGCCATCAGATTCTGTACGACCGTGAAGGCATATTTGGAATCGAAATCGTTGCGCTCCACCCAATACGTGTACGCGCCGTACTGGACCAGCACGTAGGCATTGGGCGACGGCTTGGGGCCTGAATGCACGATGATGGTCGGACGCGTTTCACCGCCGATCAGGCCCACCGTCGGCTTGGTCGAACCGTTGCTGATCTGCTCGGTCGGCACCTGAACCTGCGCGCCCAGATCGGTGAGGATGCCGAGTACCGAGCGGGTGACCATCGGAATGCGGTCGCCGTGTTGCGACGATGGGCCATAGACGATCTGATAGGTACGCGTGTTCGGTGCGAGGTGCAGCAGTTGACGTACGCGCGTCAGATCGACGGCGATTTGCGGCGAGTCGCCGCTGGTGGTCGCACCCATCGCCAGATAGACGCTGTTCTTCGTCCCGCTTTTGGCATCTTCCTGACGCGATTCCACATTCAGTTCGCCAGCCAGCTGCAGGCGTCGCAACGCTTGCAAAAGTTCGAAAAAGCCCGGCGCGCCCGCACTATTGTCACCACCCAGCGCATTGCCGTTCTGCAAGCCGCCGATCGATTGCGCGGTGATGCGCAACAACAGGTCGATCGGCACGCCGCCTTCCGCGAGAGGCAGCACGAGTTCCGGCGCGAGCGGGCGAATGTAGGCAGAAGCGAACGCTTCGCCCGTGGTCGGTGTGAAGGTGAAGGTGGGGTGATTCGAATAGGACACGCTGCCGTTCGCCAGCGCATAGTTCGGCTCGCTGCCCGAACCCACGTTAGCGGTGGCGCCTGCGGTGGCATCGAACGAATAGGCGGCGATGATCGAGCTGACGGTGAGAAACGCGGGCGCGTCGCCATAGCGCAGGCCGACAATCGCCGCAAGAATCGCCCGTTTTTTCGCATCACCGAGCGCTCTCGCGTAATCCACCTGGTCGGCTCTCAAACGGCTCGGGCCAATGTGTACGCATGCAGTGGTCAGGCATGCCGCGCAAAGCGCCGCGAGAACCGAAGCTGTTTTCATCATGGAGGCGCGCAGACGAAGCTGAAAGTGAGGTCGCAGGCGCTCTAGCAGGGGATGTGCCCGCGGCCCTTGCTGCGAACTGCGCCCTTATGCAGAGGGGCTGTAGCAGATAAACGCGCGGCTGTTGTTGCACCGGGATTGCGCTGCACCGCGCGCTTTATACAGACAAATGCAACATTTGCCGGGCGTGTCGATAGCTTGCAATGGCCTGACACCACAAAGCGGGTGAAGGGGAACGTGACCTGGCTTACCGGAAAAGAAGCGTGGTACCCATGATGCACGGGCCGGGTTAGCGCGCGATCGCGCCTTAGGCGGTGTGAAGCTCTTTCACCGGCGCGTCGATACCGTGTTCATACTGCGAGATTACCTGTGCGCCGAATAACAGCAGCGTCGCAAGCCATTCGAGGCTGAACAGAATCACGATGGCCGTGGTCAGCGACCCATAAACCACGCTGACTTGCGATAACGTAGCGAAATACCACACCAGCACGTGGCGCGTGATTTCCCACAAGAGCGCCGCCGTGACGCCACCAAGCAATGCGTGCCGCAGCGAGGGGCGCCCGACCGGCATCACGAGATAGATGGACGTCAACACGAAAATTTCGCCCGCGAGGCCAAGCAGGTACAGCAGCACGCGGGACAAGCCCTGCAACGAAATGTGCGCGCCAAGAATCATCACACCGGACGCGCCGATAGCCTGCAAGCCGGTCGACACCAGGGTCACGATCAGCAGGCCCACACCGAGGCAAAGGATGTAGCAGTACGGCAGCAACGCGGACCAGAGGAAATGGCGTCGCCGTACCGCGACCCGGTGCACGAAGATCACCGACATCGCGTTTTCCAGCACGGTAAACGCAAGCGAGCTGAAGAAAATCATCGTGACCAGCAGCACCCAGCCTATTACGGTGCGGTGCGCGAGGAAGTTCGCCAGTTCCTTGACGACGGTACTCGCCTGGCCCGGCACCAGCCATTGCAGCAGATGCCCTAGCGCATCGAGCAGCGTGCGCTGCTCGACGACATGAGACAGCGCGATGACGATCAGGATCAAAAGCGGCACGATCGACAGCAACGCGTAGTACGCCACCGCGCCGGCCAGCAACATGCCCTGGTTGGCGCGAAAGGCCTTCAGCGTCTGCACGAAGAAGGCGCCGGGGTGAGCAGCGACATCTCGGGCATGCTGGTCGAAGAGCAACTGCATGGTGCCTCCAGAGCGAGATTTGCACGATGTGCACGCATGTTGGTCCAGCGCGTACTCAACCGTATTGGTCACCTATGAATGGCCAGCAAGAAACCAGCCACACGGTCTATATTGAGCCGGGAACATACCTTGCGTGAGCGCTTGAACCGCGTTCCGGCACGCGTTTCAGGCAGCTGTCACAATTAGCGTGCCATTCACTCATCCGTCTGGTTTCTCGATGTCCCCATCGGAATCGTCTCACTCGTCCATGCCGTCGCTCGATGCCGCGGATCTGATCATCGCCCGTCCGGAAGGCCTGTATTGTCCGCCAGGCGATTTTTATATCGACCCGTGGCAACCGGTCGAGCGCGCCGTCATCACGCATGCGCATTCTGATCACGCGCGCGCGGGGCACACGCACTATCTGGCTGCGCGGCCCGGCGCCGGCGTGCTGCTCTCGCGTTTGCCGGGCATTGCGCTACAAACGGCAGCCTACGGTGAGCAGATCGACATGCATGGCGTGAAGGTGTCCTTGCATCCAGCGGGACATGTGCTGGGTTCCGCGCAGGTGCGCGTCGAGCATGCGGGGCGCGTCTGGGTGGCCTCCGGCGACTACAAGCTCGATGCCGATCCGACCTGCGACGCGTTCGAGCCGGTGCGTTGCGACACCTTCATCACCGAGTCGACCTTTGGCCTGCCCATCTACCGCTGGGAGCCGCCGCAAACGGTGTTTGACGGTATTGATTCGTGGTGGCGCCATAACGCGGCCGAAGGGCGCGCGTCGGTGCTGTTCTGCTATTCCTTCGGCAAGGCGCAGCACATTCTCGCGGGCGTGGATGCCGCGATCGGGCCGATCTTCTGCCACGGCGCCGTGGAGCCGCTTAACCGCGCATATCGCGAAGCCGGCGTTGCGTTGCCACCGGTACGCGTGGTCAGCGAGGTCGCCGCAAAGGACAAGGCCGTGTTCCGGCAGGCGCTGATCGTTGCGCCGCCCTCTGCGCAGGGCAGCGCGTGGCTGCGGCGCTTTGGCGACTATAGCGACGCATTTGCATCGGGATGGATGCGCCTGCGCGGCACACGGCGCCGACGCGGTGTCGATCGTGGCTTCGTGTTGTCGGATCATGCGGACTGGCCGGGGCTGCAAAGCGCCATTGGTGCAACCGGTGCCGCGCGCGTCATCGTTACGCACGGCCAGGTCGAGCCGATGGTGCGCTGGTTGCGCGAACAGGGCCTGCAAGCCGGCGCCTTCAGCACACAGTACGGCGACGATGCGGTGGAAGCGGACGCCGCCGGTGCGGCGGAAGCCGTCATCGAACGCGTCATTCCGTCGGACGCGGCAAACATCTCAGACCCATCGGACCCATCAGATCCAGCGAGCGCAACATGAAGCGATTCGCCGCGCTCTACACCGCCCTCGACGCCACCACGTCGACCCACGACAAGCTCGAAGCGCTGACGACCTATTTCGCCGCAGCCGCGCCCGAAGACGCCGCATGGGCCTCGTATTTTCTCGCGGGAGGCAAACCGCGCCAGTCGGTACCCACACGGCTGCTCACCGAAATCGCCTACGAGCACGCTGGCTTGCCTGCGTGGCTCTTCGAAGAGTCGTATCAGGCAGTGGGCGACCTCGCTGAAACCATCGCGCATATTCTGCCGCCCGCGCAACGCACCTCCGGGCTCGGCCTCACACAATGGATCGAGCAACGCGTGTTGACGCTGCGTGGCGTATCGCCAGACGAATTGCGCATGCGTCTGGTGTCGTACTGGGACGAACTCGACTGGGGTGGCCGATTTCTGCTGACGAAACTGATTGGCGGCGGCTTTCGGGTGGGCGTAGCGCGGCAACTGGTGGTGCGCGCGCTGGCTGAAGTCGCGGGCGTCGATCACAAACGCATTGCGCAACGCATGGTGGGATGGACCGACTCGCAGCAACAACCCGACGCCGCACGCTATCTGCGGCTGATTGCGCCGGAGGCCGACGGCGCGGGCGAGGTTGCCGCCGAAACCCATGACGACGATCTGGGCCTGCCGTATCCGTTCTTTCTCGCCCATCCGCTACAGGCCGGGCCGGCGACGCTGGGCGAGCCCAGCCACTGGCAGATCGAATGGAAATGGGACGGCATCCGCGCACAACTCGTCAAACGAGCGGGCCGCGTGTGGCTATGGTCGCGCGGCGAGGATCTGATTACCGGCCGCTTTCCCGAAGTGTCCGCGTTAGGTGTTGGGTTGCCCGACGGCTGCGTGCTCGACGGAGAAATTCTGGCGTGGGAACCGCAGGCGCCCGCACCGCTGCCGTTTGCGCGTCTGCAACCGCGCATCGCCCGCAAAACATTGACTAAAAAGATTCTCGCTGATTCTCCCGCTACCTTTCTTGCATACGATCTGCTCGAAGCGCATGGCAATGATTTGCGCATGACGCCGCTAGCGGCCCGTCGTACGCAACTCGAAGCGCTGGCACTCTCGCTCGATGGCACGCTTGCGCGTGACCTGTTGCGTGTCTCGCCGCTCGTCGAAGCACAGGACTGGGATGCGCTTGCGGCAATACGCGAAGAAAGCCGCAGCCGCGGCGTCGAAGGCTTGATGCTGAAAGAACGTCAGTCGATGTACGGTGTGGGCCGCACCAAAGCCTCGGGCACATGGTGGAAATGGAAAATCGATCCCTATGCAGTGGATGCCGTGCTGGTCTACGCGCAACGCGGCCACGGACGGCGCGCGAGCCTCTACACCGATTTCACCTTCGCGGTATGGGACGAGGCCAATGGCGTACGCACGCTGGTGCCGTTTGCCAAAGCTTATTCTGGCCTGACGGATGAAGAGATGCGTCAGGTCGATGCCGTCGTGCGCAAGACGACGGTCGAAAAATTCGGACCGGTACGCAGCGTCACGCCGACGCTCGTGTTCGAGATCGGCTTCGAAGGCATTCAGGCGAGTCCGCGTCACAAATCAGGCGTGGCGGTGCGGTTTCCGCGCATGCTGCGCTGGCGCGCCGACAAACATACCGACGATGCGGATACGCTCGCGATGCTCAAAGGCTTCATCGACAACCGCGAGACCTGAAGCACGCCGTGCCACGGCATGGACCTCGGGCTTTTCCCGAACTTCTTCTTTCGGCTCAGGTTTGTTAGCTTGGGCCACGCGCATCGAGAGCGGCTCTAACGCCCACCGTGACGCGCAGCGAGGGAAATCCCTGGGCACGCATTCGTAACAAGGCAGCGTCCGGGTGCAAATCTTGCAAACGGGGTCCACCGTGCCGCTCGTGGCGCAAGGGAGAAAACAATGACGTCGGACTACGGGATGGACGATAACGACGATGTCGTCGTATGGCGGCCGATTGAGCCGGGCATCGCGGCACATCGCCGCGTGCTGGTGGTGGACGACTACCGCGAAGCTGCCGACGCATTGCAATTGCTGCTCAACGCGGACGGCTTCGAGTGCCGCGCGCTCGAAGATCCGCACGAAGTCTGCGAACTCGCCTGCGAGTGGCAGCCGTTTGCGGTCGTGCTCGACATCAAGATGCCGGGACTGGACGGCTTCGAACTGGCGAGGCGGTTGCGCGCCGACCCGGCTACCCGGCACATGCTGCTGGTCGCGTGTACGGCGTTTTCATCAGCGGGTGATCGCGCGCATGCCCGCAAAGTGGGCTTCGACGCTCATTGCGCGAAACCGTTGACACCGCAACGGCTGCTGCGCGTGCTCGAAGCCGCGACCAGCAGCCGGCCCGATACCCTTTCGTAGCAGCAGGCATCGCGCGCTTTGAAAGAGATGCGCATTGCGGTGCAGTTCTTGCCGCCCGATTTCTGACCTGTCGTGCAGATTACGTCGCCTTCATGCCTGTGACGCGCTAGTCCGGCGCATATTTGAACTCAGGCAGCGCTTCGAGAGACTTCTTGCTCGCGTCCGGCAGAATCACCTTGCGATTGTCGATCTGCAGATCGGCGAACGGCACGGCAACGAGATGTTTGCCCATGCCGAGAAAGCCGCCAACCGAGAGGACCGCGTACGCACTACGGTCACCGCCGGGTGAGACGATCAGATCGTCGAAGGTGCCGATCTCATCCTTGTTGCGGTTATACACCGAGGCGCCGGCAAGCTTCGACGCGCGGTATCCCGCCGCCAGTTGCACGACGTCGGTCCGCTTTTCTGTCACCGCTTGCGGCGCGCCCTGCGCGAAGGCGCTGCAAGCCAGCATGGCCGCGAGCCAGCCCGCGGCAAGGTGTATCGTGATTCGTTGGGTCATCTCTTCACCTGTATGTCGTCGTCTTGATGGGCGCCCGCGAGGACAGAGCCTGTGGCGCGGGTTTGTTCCTCATCGAGAGGGCAATACTCGTGCCGCCCGTCGTGCGTGCCGCGGGTGGGAGTGCTCAGGTCTGCAACTTGCTTGCATTCAATGTTTGCACCGGCTGCAGTGCGCCGTCATCCCAAGTCAAAGGAAAACTCCATGTCTCGCGAGGCCCGTTACGCAGCACGTATTTCAGAAGGCGTTCCTTTTCCGCTGGGTGCAACGTGGAATGGCGTCGGCGTGAACTTCGCGCTTTTTTCCGCGCATGCAAGCAAGGTCGAACTATGTCTGTTCGACGAAACCGGCACCGAGGAGATCGAGCGCATCGAGTTGCCCGAATACACCGACGAAGTCTGGCATGTATTCGTCCCCGACCTCAAACCGGGCGCCATCTACGGCTATCGCGTGCATGGACCGTATGCGCCGGAGGAGGGGCATCGTTTCAACCCGAACAAGCTGTTGCTCGACCCTTATGCGAAGGCGCATATCGGCGAACTGAAATGGGCGCCGGAGATTTTCGGCTACACGCTGGATCATGAGGACGGCGACCTGTCGTTCGACGAACGCGATAGCGCGCCCTTCGTGCCCAGGTGCAAGGTGGTCGACACCACGTTCTCGTGGACCCACCCCGAGCGCAACGCGCTGCCGTGGGAACGGGTGATTTTTTACGAGACCCACGTGCGCGGCTTCACGAAACGCCATCCGCTGGTGCCGGAAAATCTGCGCGGCACATTTGCCGGACTCGGCCAGGCGCCGGTGATCGACTACATCAAAAGCCTCGGCGTGACGACGGTGGAGCTGTTGCCGATCCACATGTTCGTCAATGACAGCTACCTGCTGGATAAAGGTCTGACGAACTACTGGGGCTACAACACGATTGGCTTTTTTGCCGCCGATCCGCGCTTTTTTGCCGGCGACGGCGAACCGGTGGGCGAATTCAAGGGCATGGTCGACCGCTTTCACGCGGCCAACCTCGAAGTGATTCTCGATGTGGTCTACAACCACACGGCCGAAGGCAACGAGCGCGGACCGACGCTGTCGTTCAAGGGAATCGACAACGCGTCGTACTACCGCCTGATGCCCGAAGAAAAGCGCTATTACATCAACGACACCGGTACCGGCAATACGCTGAACCTGTCGCATCCGCGCGTACTGCAAATGGTGACCGACAGCCTGCGTTACTGGGTCAGTGAAATGAAAGTCGATGGCTTTCGTTTCGATCTCGCGACCATTCTGGGCCGCGAGGAGCACGGCTTCGACGAAGGCGGCGGCTTTCTGGATAGTTGCCGCCAGGACCCGGTGCTCTCGAGTGTGCGGCTCGTGGCCGAGCCGTGGGATTGCGGTCCCGGCGGTTACCAGGTGGGCGGCTTTCCGCCAGGCTGGGCAGAATGGAACGATCGCTTTCGCGACACGGTACGCGGCTACTGGAAGGGCGACGAAGGCACCGTGCCGGATCTGGCGAAGCGGCTCACGGGCTCGGGCGACAAATTCAACCGGCGCGGACGGCGGCCGTGGGCGAGCGTGAATTTCATCGCGGCGCACGACGGCTTTACCACCAACGATCTCGTGTCCTACAACGACAAGCACAACGAGGCTAATGGCGAGGACAACAACGACGGGCACTCGGACAACAAGTCGTGGAATTTCGGCGTCGAAGGGCCGAGCGACGACCCCGATATCCGTCATCAGCGCGAGCGTCAAAAGCGCAACTTGCTGGCGACGTTGCTGCTGTCGCAAGGCACGCCGATGATTCTCGCAGGCGACGAATTCGGCCGCACGCAGCAGGGCAACAACAATGCGTATTGCCAGGACAACGACATCAGCTGGCTCGACTGGGAAGGCATCGACGATGAAGGGCGCGCGCTGACCGAGTTCGTCAAGAACCTGACCACGCTGCGCACCCGTTTGCCGGTGTTGCGGCGCGGCCGTTATCTGACCGGTGAATACAACCCTGAGCTGGACGTGACGGACACACGCTGGCTGTCGCCCGACGGCACGGACCTCACGCAGGAGCAGTGGGACGACGCGCAGATGCGCTGCTTCGGCCTCGTGATCGACGGCCGTGCGCAAGAGAGCGGCATCCGCCGCCCGGCGTCCGACGCCACGCTGTTGCTGGTGCTCAACGCGCATCACGACGTGGTGAATTTCACGCTGCCGGAGATTGCCGAGGGTGATCAATGGACCTGCCTGATCGACACCAATATGCCGGTGCGTGAAGAGTTACCGGCGTTTCGCGCCGGCAATTCCTATCAGGTCACCGGCAGGTCGCTGCTGCTGTTCGCGCTCGACGCGTCGAGTCGTGCCACGCAGCGGGTGCTCGACCATCTCGAACAGCAGTTGACGACCGAAGACCCGGAACGTAGCGCCTGAAAGCCGTCTGCGTGTCGGGTACAGCGCTTGCTCGCCTTGGGTGAGGGTGGACCGATACAGCGCATCATGCAACACCGCAGATGCGATACCGGTCCTGCCAGACCAACCGGAGAGCAAGATGGAACACGAACTCGATCAGGCAAGCAGGGAAGAGCAGATCCGCACCCGCGCGTACTACTTGTGGGAACAGGCCACCGATCCGAAGGGCGACCCGGAGGAATACTGGGAGCAGGCGCGCGCGGAGATCGAAAGAGAAACCCCTGTTGCTGAAATCGCTGCCGCGACGGCTGCTGGCACTGTCCCGTCCACGAAGGTATAGGCCGCTTCCATTTTCTGTTGCGCACCACAGCGCGTCTGCCATGTATCAGATGGCCGCCGACGTTCCTGAAGCTCACGCAAGCGGACACATTCCAGCATGAAAGACTTTCACGATCCGCGCCTTGCGCGACCGGCGACGCGCATTTCGCCTTCCACCGCGCTAGGCATCGAGAGCTTGATCACGCTCGCCGTAGGCGTGACGCTGGTGGCCGGGCTGTACTTTGCGCGCGACGTGCTGATTCCGATCACACTCGCGATCCTGCTGAGTTTTCTGGTCGCGCCGCTCGCGGAATTTCTGTTGCGCTTGCGCATCGGGCACGTGGCGTCGGTGTTCGCGGCGGTTTTGCTGTCGGTCTCGGTGATCGTGCTGTTAGGCAGTGCAATCGGCGCGCAGCTCACCGAACTCGTCACCAACGCGCCGCGTTATGAGGCGACCATCGAACGCAAGGTCGATGCGGCGCACAACCTCACCGTCGACAAGCTACAGCGGCTTGCGGGCCTGGCCGGCCAGGCGCTGCAGCGCGTCAACACGGAGCCGCCGCAAGCGCCCGCGCCGGCCTCGTCGCGCAGCGCGGTCGTGCCGCCCTCGTCCGAAGCGCATGTGCCCGCAGCCATGCCGGTCGAGGTGCGCGAACCGGTGCCCACGCCGTTCGAACTCGCGCGGCGTTTCTTGACGCCGGCCATCAGTCCGCTCGAGACGGCCTTTATCGTCTTCGTCGTAACCATTGTGATTCTGCTGCAGCGCGACGACCTGCGCGATCGCGCCATCCGGCTGTTCGGTTCGCGCGATCTGCATCGCACCACGACCGTGATGGACGAAGCCGCACGGCGGTTGAGCCGCTATTTTGTGTCGCAACTGGGACTCAATGCCGGGGTGGGCCTCGTGATCGGCGCGGGGCTTTATTTTATCGGCGTACCGAGTCCGATCTTATGGGGCATTCTGGCCGCGCTGCTGCGGCTCGTGCCGTATGTCGGCATCTGGATTTCCGCGGCTCTCGCCACTGCGCTGGCCGCGGCGGTGAGCCCCGGATGGTCGATGGCGATCTGGTGCATTGCGCTGTTCGTGAGCGTCGAGCTGATCGTGGGGCAGATCGTCGAGCCGCTGCTGTATGGACGTAGCACGGGGCTGTCGCCGTTTTCAGTGGTGGTCGCGGCGATCTTCTGGAGCTGGATCTGGGGGCCGATCGGCCTGATCCTGTCGACGCCTTTGACGTTATGCCTGCTGGTGCTGGGCCGTCATGTGCGGCGCCTCGAGTTTCTCGACGTGTTGCTGGGCGATCAACCCGCGCTCACGCCCATCGAAAACTTTTATCAGCGTGCGCTAGCGGGCGACCCGGATGAAGCCCTTGCGCAGGCCGAAGTGCTGTTGCGCGAACGCTCGCTCTCCGCGTATTACGACGAGGTCGCGCTGAAAGGACTGCAACTGGCCGCTAACGATGTGCAGCGCGGCAGCGTCACAGCCGCGCAACTGGCGCGCATTGAAGCGACGACCAACGATCTGGTCGAAGGTCTCGACAGTTATCCGGACGACGACCCCATGCCGGCGCAGCAGGACGATCCCTGGACGAGCCTCGCGCCGAGCACGCCGGCGAGTGAAGAAGAGGGCACCCAGCCCGGCAAGAGCGCTCGCGATGCTCAGGCCGATGAGAAGACGCGCGCCGCCGTTCGCGAAGACGCGCAACCGGGCGCTCGTCATCGTGCGGCGCATCGCGTACTGAGCATCGCCGGTCGTGGCCCGCTCGATGCGCTCGCTACCAGTCTGTTTCTCCAGGTGCTCGGCAAACGCGGGCTCGATTGCCGCGCGGTGCCGAATGAAGCGGCCTCGCGTGCGGGCATCGAGAGCCTCGACACGACCGGTGTCACGATCGTTTGCCTGTTCTATTTGCGCATCGACGGTATTCCTTCGCATCTGCGCTACCTCGTGAAACGCGTGCGCCAGCGCTTGCCGCATGCCGCGATCGTGGTCGGCCTGTGGGAAGGCAGCGAGACGGAGAAGTGGAGCGACGATCTGCAGAGTGCTCTCGGCGCGGACTACTACGCGACTTCGATGCGCGACATGCTCGGCGCGTGCTGCAGGATGGCGGCGACCATACCCGCCACGCCGAACGAGACGCGTGAGCAGCCCGTCGACGATATTGCCGCCTGATCCGGGCGCCAGGTTCCCATCTTCGCGCTCTAAGGCTGCGCCGGCGCGACACCGGCATTGCCCGTCACGGGCGCAGCGGCTTCCCATCCTCCACCCAAGGCCTTGTAGAGCGCCACCAGATCCGTGCTGACCTGAGTGGTGCCTTGTGCATATTGCTGACGTGCATCGCTCAACTGACGTTCGGCATCGAGCACATTGATAAACGAAACCAGTCCCTTGCGATAACTGTCGCGCGCCAGTTCAAACGACGTTTGCTGCGCGCTGACGCTGTCTCCCAGCGACGCACGCCGCGCCTGATCCGTGCGATACACGGCGAGCGCGTTATCCACATCGCGCAGGGCCAGCAAGACGGTTTTGCGGTAGTCGAGGGCGGCTTCCTCCTGCTGCGCCTGGCTCAGATGCAGGTTCGACACCAGTGCCCCACCCTGGAAAACCGGTAGCGAAATGCTCGGTCCGAACGAATAGAACAGACTCGACCAGTGCGTCAGGCCGCTCGCGCTGGTGGCACGCGTACCGACCTGTCCGGTCAAGGAGATGTCCGGATAGAACTGCGCGACCGCCACGCCGACATTCGCGGTAGCCGCATGCAGACTGGCCTCGGCACGGCGAATATCGGGGCGGCGGCGCGCCAGCGTCGACGGCACGCCGATCGGCACCGCGGGCGGCACCGGTGGCACGGCAGCGGGCGCGGACAGCTCGGCGGCGAGCGAACCCGGCGGCTCGCCGAGCAGATACGCAAGGCCGTTTAGCGCCTGAGCAATCTGCTGATCGTATTGCGGCAACTGCGCCTCGGTCTGCGCGAGCTGAGCGGTCGCGCTCTTCACATCCACTTCGCTGGCAAGCCCGACCTTAGACTGACTCTGCGTCAAGGCGAGAATGTCGCGCTGCTGATCGACGAGGCTTTGAGTGATGTCGCGCAACGCCTGCGCGCCGCGCAATTGCATATAGGTCTGCGCGACCTCGGCTTCGAGCGAGACCAGTGCGTCGTTGCGGCTCTCTACCGCTTGCTGCGTTTGCGCATGGGCCGCTTCGACCGAACGGCGCACGCGGCCAAACAGATCGAGTTCCCACGATGCATCAAAACCGGCCTGCCAGAGGTTGATCGGCGAGGTGATCTGATCGAGCACGCTGTTGGCGCCCTTTTGCAACGCGGCGCCTGCGCCCGGCGCAATGGCATTGACGGGCGAGTTCGGCGCGCCCAGTTGATCGACCTTGTTGTACACGCCGGCCGATTCGAGAAAGCCCTTGGCGCCGAACTGTTCGCGCATATAGCTGCCCGTGGCACGCACATTCGGCAAGCCTTGCGCCGCCGCGCTCTGTTCCTGGGTACGCGCTTCGACGATGCGCAGCACCGCTTCCTGCAGATCGAGATTGCCGCGCGCCGCGCGTTCGATCAGACCGTCGAGCGTCGGGTCTGCAAAACTGCGCCACCAGCGCGGATCGGGATCGGAGTCGACGGTCGGCACCGAAGCGTTTTGCACAGCAGAGGCAGTCTGCGGCGCACTGGCGGCCTGTTGCGGATCGTGCCATTGCGGCGGCGTCTGTGCCTGCGGTGCATGAAAGTCCGGCCCGACCGAGCACGCGCCGAGCAATGTCGCCACGGCGCCTGCGCCCAGCACCGCTGAAGCCATCGAAGCGACTCGCGCAATACACGGGCAAATCATGCGGTGCGTCATGTCAGTGTCCTCCCGCGCCGCCGGCCGCTTTGGTCGGTGAAAAGAAGAACGTCACCGGAATGAAGATGAAGCAGAACACGCCGAGAATCGCGAACACGTCGATGTACGCGAGGATGGTGGCTTGCGAGACGAAGGTTTCATAGAGCCGTCCGGAGGCAGTCTGCATGGCCTGGGCGAAGGGCTGGCCGGTCATCTCGGCAATAGTCTGCGCGGTGCGTTGCAGCGTGTCGTTGTAGTTTTGCGAAAGCGTCGACATGTGACCGGAGAGGTGAGCCATGCGTGCCTGAGTGCGTTCGCGGATCAATGCAGTGGAAAGTGAAATGCCGATCGACCCCGCCACGTTGCGAAACATCGTAAACAGCGCGGATGCATCGTCATTGAGCTCGCGCGGCACGGTGAGGTATGCGAGCGTCGTGATCGGCACGAACAGAAAGCCGATTGCCAGCGATTGCGCGCTGCGCATCTTCACGAGCGTCGCGTAGTCGATGTCTGGCACGAGCGTGTGCGAATACGCGAGCGCACAAGCTAGCAGCAGAAAACCCGTCGCCACCAGAAAGCGCGTCTGGACGTACGGCATCACGCGGCTGATCAGCGGTATCTCGAGCACGATCAGCACCGCGCCTGGCGACAGCACGAGGCCCGCGAGCATTGCCGTGTAGCCGAGTTGCTGCTGCGCGAGTTGCGGCACGAGCACCGCGCTGCCATAGAGGATGGTGGCAAACGCCGCGATCGATGCGCAGCCCAGCGCAAAATTGCGGTCCTTGAGGCAGCGCAGATCCACCACCGGTTTCTTCGCATACAGCAGCCAGACCACCGCGCCGACCATGCCGGCCACCGCCAGGGCCGCGAAGATGCGGATGAAGGGCGACGCGAACCAGTCGTCGTCTTCACCGCGATCGAGCATCACTTGCAGGCAGCCAAGACCGATTGCGATCAGCGCAATGCCGATATAGTCGACCGACACCTTGCCGCCATGGGTATTGCGCCACGGCGGATCTTCGACCAGTTGCATGACCGCGAGCGTGGTCAGAATGCCGACCGGCACGTTGAGCAGGAACACCCAGCGCCACGAGAAATTGTCCGTGATCCAGCCGCCGAGCGTCGGTCCTAGCACCGGTGCGACCACGATCGCCACCGCTGAAATAGAAAACGCACGGCCGCGCTGTGCGGGTGGAAAAGTGTCCAGAATGATCGACTGCTGGTTCGGTTGCAGGCCACCACCAAAGAAGCCTTGCAGGATACGGAAGACGATCAGCTGCATCAGGTTGGTCGCCACGCCGCATAGAAACGAACAGATCGTGAAGGCGATGATGCAGACGAGGAAATAGCGCTTGCGTCCGAGCAGCCTGCCGAAAAAGCCGGAGATCGGCAGCACGATGCCGTTCGCCACGAGGTAAGAGGTGAGGGTCCAGGTGGCTTCGTCGTAGCTGGCCGACATGGTGCCGGCAATGTGCGGCAACGCGACATTGACGATGGTGGTGTCGAGAACCTCCATGAATGCGGCGAGCGTCACCACGATTGCGATCAGCCACGGATTGGACGCCGGTTTCCAGTTCGCATGGTTCGCCTCGCCGGATTTCCCGTTGCCGTTATCCGTTGTGGACGCATTCATTGCAGATACACCTTCGGCGACACGGACAGGCCCAGCCCCAGCGGCGTATCTTTCGGCAAGGCATCGTCGATCACGATCTTGACGGGCACCCGTTGCACGATCTTCACGAAGTTGCCGGTGGCGTTCTCCGCGGGAAATGCCGAGAAGCGCGAGCCGCTGCCGAGTTGCACGCTATCCACGTGACCATGCAAGGCGAGCTTCGGATACGCGTCCACTTCGATCTTCACCTTGTCGCCCGGACGCATGCGGTCGAGTTGCGACTCCTTGAAATTGGCCGTCACCCACACTTGCGGCGTGACGATGGAAAAGAGCGACACGCCTGCCTGCAAAAAACTGCCGTACTGCACGTTGCGCCGCGTGATCCAGCCATCCGACGGCGCCCGTACTTCGCAGTACGACAAGTTGAGTCTTGCCTGTTCGAGCTGTGCCTGTGCCTGCTGCACCTGCTGGCGGCGCTCTTCGACGGTCGCCACGGTTTGCCGGATCTGCTGGGGCACGAGACTCGCGGTCTGCAATTGCGCCTGGGCCTGCTCCACGTTGGCGCGCGCGGTCTGCTGCTGGGCGTCGGCAGTGTCGATGTTCTGCTGCGAGGTGGCGCGCTGATCGACCGTATGCTGGCGCTCCCAGGCGGCCTGCGCCTGGCGGAAGTTCGCTTGCGCCGACGAGCTCTGCGCTTTCGCCTCGCGGTATTGCGCCGGGTACTGCACCCGGGCAATGTCGAGCTGCACCAGCGCCGCGTTCAACTGCGCCTGGGCGAGACCCAGCTGTGCCTGAGCCGCGTCCACCTGAGCCTGATAGGTGCGCTTGTCGATCACGACCAGCAGGTCGCCTTTGTGAACGTACACGTTGTCGTTGATCGCCAGGTCGACGACATAACCGGACACCTGCGGCGCAATCGTGATGGCGTTGCCATCGGTGTAGGCGTCGTCGGTGGTCTCCTGATTGCGGGTGGCGAACCACCAGATCAACGCCACGATGAGCAACACCACAGCCACGATGGCGAGGATGATCAGCGGCTTTTTGCCGGGGCCCTTGTGTGATTGACCAGCGTCGTTGCGCTGGTCGTCGCCGTTGCCGTCATGCTTGCTGTTGTCGTCGCGAGGATTGTCGCGCTGGTCGGAAGGAGGGTTCTGATTCTGGTCACCGTGAGAGGAAGCGGTCAGGTCAGACATTACGATTCGTTCCGTGTATGAAGGCGGAAATGAAAGCGAAGATCCAGCTGCAGTGATAGCGAAACGACGTTTCGCGCCAGGGTTGCGTCGCGCGAATGAGATTGCCGTGCTGGAGCAATCCGTGTGCCTGATAGGCCGAAGGCCCGCTGTGAGCGTATACGAGAGGCCACCCTCGGTTTGTGTTCAGGCGCGGCCTGTCGTAAAGTCAGGCGAAATTGCAATGTTTGCGCTCGTTCGGCCTGCCATTCAATCCGCGGATACGGGTTACGCGCATGCGATAGTTCGACCTACACTGAATTCATCGAATCTTCATTGGAGTTCGTCACGTGCAACATGCGGAGCGCGCCGTCGTCGATTTACCGCTGCCGTCGCGCAATTTCGCGGCGACCCGGCGCATTCTGCTGGTGGTGCTCGCGGTGTCGATTGCGTTTCCGCTCGCCTGCCTCGCGGGTTACGGCTACTTCGATTACCAGCGCCGGATCGCCGATGCGGACAACATGGTCGAACGCCTCGCGCGCGTGAGCGAAGAGCAGGCCGTCAAGGTGCTGGACCTGAATCAGCAGATTGCCGCGCGCGTGCTCGAGATGCTCAATGCCGATGACGACGCAACCATTCACGCACGCGAGGCCGATTTTCATCAACGCCTGCTCGAGATAGGCGGCGACTTTCCGCAGGTTGCGGCGATTGGTGTGTTCGGCCCGGATGGTACGCTGCTCGTCAATAGCCGCGTCTATCCGGCGCCGCCGTTATCGATTGCTGCGCGCGACGATTTCGTTTCCGCCAGAGGCCAAAGACCGGTACCTTACTTCTCGCTACCCATGCATGGCACGGTTACGCAGACTGACGTGCTCAACACCACCCAGGCACGCTCGAGCCCGGATGGCCGGTTCCTCGGCGTCGTCTCCATTGCGCTACGCAGTGCGTATTTCCTGAATTTTTACAGCGACCTGACAGGCGGCGATCCCGCGCTTGCGCTGGGTCTGTACCGTCAGGACGGCAATTTGCTGGCCCGCTATCCGGACTGGCCGCAAGGCGTGCGGCTCACGCCGCATACACCGTTCGCAGATGCGATGCGCGACAAGCAACTGTTCGGCCACGTCCGCCTGAACTCCAGCGTGGATGGCACCGAGCGGCTGCTGGCGTTCCGCCGGGTCGGCGATTATCCGCTGTATGTGATGAGCGCTTATGCGACCTCGGCCATTTTCGCGCAGTGGTGGCGTCACTTTCTGCTGATTGCGTCGATCACCGTCGTGCCGTGCGTGGCGATCTGGCTGCTGGTGTTCTTTTCGTTGCGCCAGCTTGCCGCCGAGCGGCTTGCCTGGGAGCGCTGGCAGGGCGAAGTGGCGATGCGTCTGTCGGCCGAAGCGTCGAGCCGGCAGTTGCAACGCATGGGCGCACTCGGCAATCTGGTCGCCAACGTGGCACACGATTTCAACAATCTGTTGATGGTGGTGTCGTCGAACATGCAGCTCGCGCGCCGCAAGGGCTACAACAACGTGGCAAACGAGGTGATGGCCGTGGAGCGCGCCACGTCTACTGCCGAGGCACTGACGCGGCGCCTGCTGAGCGTGGCGCGAAAGCAGCCGCTCAAGCAGGAGGCCATCAATCTTTCGAAATGGTTGCCTGCGGTCGGCATGCTGATCGATGCCGCAGCGGGCGACAAGGTGCAGGTCACGGTCAGCATGGTGGAAGATATCTGGCGCGTGCTGGCTGACCCGACCGAACTGGAATTCGCCTTGATGAACCTCGCGGTCAATGCGCGAGACGCGATGCCGCAAGGTGGCCGCTTCGTGATTCGCGGCCAGAATACGCGGCTCGTTTCAAGCGACACGCTGTTGCCCGATGGCGAGTATGTGATGATCTCCTGCTCCGACGACGGCGAAGGCATGAGCGAGACCATCGCGCGGCGCGCCTTCGAACCGCTGTTCACCACCAAGCTGCAAGGTTCGGGCGCCGGGCTGGGGCTGGCGCAGGTGCTCGCGATGTGCGAGCAGTCGGGGGGCACGGCGAAGATCGACAGCGTGCCTGGCAGCGGCACGACGGTGCGGCTGTATCTGCCGCACTATCGCGAACCGTTGAGAGCCGCGGCGGCTGTCGAAAGCGAGGCCATCGATCAGCGCGCAACGCCGCAAGGCATGGTGCTGCTGGTGGAAGACAACGAGGACGTGGCGGCGGGCATTTCCGCGGTGCTGGAGACGTTCGGCTGCGAAGTCCGCCATGAAGCCACGGCCGACAGCGCGCTCGATGTGCTGAGCGCCGGCCAGACCTTCGAACTGGTGCTCTCCGATATCCAGATGCCGGGCAAGCTGAACGGCGTGGATCTGGCCGAACACGTGCGCATGGCGTGGCCGGCGCAAAAAATCGCGCTCATGACCGGCTATGCGGACGAACTGGAGCGCGCCAAGCATATCGGCGTCGCCATCCTGGCCAAGCCGTTCAATATCGAGGAACTGCACGCGCTGGTGAGCTGCGAGTAACGTAGTCTGCTCGTGTAGCCGTGAACG
>NZ_DASXHA010000071.1:0-32988 GCF_036488795.1 Paraburkholderia sp. | reverse complement strand
CGATTACGCATTCACCACCGAAACCGCACCGCGTTGCATCACCTTCACAACCACCCGGCACCGCTTCGTTCTGCGTCGCTGCATCAGCAGCAGAGAAACGAGATTATGAAGAACTTTCGCGACGTCGTCAACAGGTTTTTTCAACTTCCTGAACCTGCCCGCCCCGCCGAAAGCCTTGCCACTGCTGGCTCTCCCGCCTCCCGCACTTCGTACCCGAAGCGCGAAAGACCGAGATTCTAGCGAGCCCTTCCAGCACTTGCAAGCGTTATTTTGACGAGCATTTTTACCGGTGCTTGAACGCCGGTTTGCGCTTCTCGACAAAGGCCGCCATGCCCTCCTTCTGGTCTTCCGTCGCGAACAGCGAATGGAACAGTCGGCGCTCAAAATGCACGCCTTCGGCCAAGGTAGTCTCGTACGCCCGATTCACGGACTCCTTCACCATCATCACCGCCGGCAACGGGAATTCGGCGATTGTCGTCGCTGCCGCGATCGCCTCTTCCAGCAACGACGCGGCGGGGATCACGCGTGAAACCAGCCCTGAGCGCTCCGCCTCGGCGGCGTCCATGAACCGCGCAGTTAGACAAAGATCCATCGCCTTTGCCTTCGAGACCGCGCGCGGCAGTCTTTGCGTGCCACCGGCACCGGGCATGATGCCCAGCTTGATCTCCGGTTGACCGAACTTCGCCGTGTCGGCGGCCAGGATGATGTCGCACATCATCGCCAGTTCGCAGCCGCCACCCAGCGCGAAACCTGCCACCGCCGCGATGATCGGCTTGCGGATCGAGCGCACGGTTTCCCAGTTTCGCGTGATGTAGTCGCCCTTGTAGACGTCCATATAGCTGTAACTGGCCATCATGCCGATGTCAGCGCCGGCGGCGAACGCCTTTTCGCTACCAGTGATGACGATCGCCCCAACGCCGTCGTCTGCATCGAAGGTGCGCAACGCCGCGCCCAATTCGTCCATTAGCGCGTCGTTCAGAGCATTCAGCGCTTTCGGACGGTTGAGGGTGATGAGGCCAACTCGTCCACGCGTCTCGACCAGAATGTTTTCGTAAGCCATGCAGTCTCCTTGATATGAAGATTGAATAACGCGAAATCGCTTCGCGCCGCCGTATCAGTAATGCTAACATTCACCAACCAACCGGTCGGTCAATTATTCGACAAGGTCTCTCCTAACCTCCCGTACCCAGATCTCTTGCCATGACACATCTGCTATTTTCCCAGCACGAAGACACGCTGCAAAAGGCGCTCGCCGCTATCGAAACACGCGGCTACTGGAGCCCATTTGTCGAAATGCCCAGTCCCAAAGTGTACGGTGAAACAGCCAATGCAGAGGGCGAGGCAGCGTTCAAGGGCCACCTGAACAGGACTTTCGAGCTCGATCAACCCACCACGGGCGAAACCGTTGGGGCAGAGATCTCGCCATTCGGCTTCCCACTCGGCATCCTCTATCCGAAAGCCGACCCGGCCGCACTGATTGATGCCACCGCCAACGCGCAGCGAGAATGGCGGCTCGCGGGACCCAAGACGTGGGTGGGTGTGAGTCTCGAAATCCTGGCCCGTGTGAATCGCGCCAGCTTCGAAATCGGCTACAGCGTGATGCACACCACCGGCCAGGCATTCATGATGGCTTTTCAGGCAGGTGGCCCGCACGCGCAGGACCGTGCACTCGAAGCGGTCGTCTATGCGTGGGACCAGCTGCGCCGCGTCCCCGCCGACGCGCATTGGGAAAAGCCACAAGGCAAAAACCCTCCTCTCGCGATGCACAAGCATTACACCGTCGCGCCGCGCGGCACCGGCCTCGTCCTGGGTTGCTGCACCTTCCCGACCTGGAACGGCTATCCGGGACTTTTCGCCGATCTGGCCACGGGCAACACGGTTATCGTCAAGCCGCATCCAGGCGCCATCTTGCCCCTTGCGATTACGGTACGCATCGCGCGTGAAGTGTTGCGCGAAGCCGGCTTCGATCCGAACGTAGTCACTTTGCTCGCCACCAATCCCAATGACGGCGCGCTTGTCCAGAATCTCGCCCTGCGCCCCGAAATCAAGCTGATCGACTTCACTGGCAGCACGCAAAACGGCACGTGGTTAGAGCGCAATGCGCACCAGGCTCAGGTCTACACCGAAAAGGCCGGTGTCAATCAGATCGTGATCGACTCAGTGGCAGACATCAAGGCCGCTGCGCGGAACATAGCTTTCTCGCTGGCGTTATATTCCGGCCAGATGTGTACTGCGCCCCAGAATATCTACGTTCCGCGCGACGGCATCCGCACTGCCGAGGGCACGATCAGCTTCGACGCAGTTACGCAGGCACTCGCCGATGCCGTCCAAAAGCTGGTTGCCGATCCGGCCCGTGCCGTCGAACTGCTGGGCGCCATCCAGAACGATGGTGTCGTGCAACGCATTGACGAAGCGCGAAAGCTCGGCCGTGTGCTGGTCGACAGCCAGTCGCTGACTCATCCGGTGTTTGCCGAAGCTCGCGTGCGCACGCCGCTCGTTCTGCGGTTAGACGCATCGACCGACTCCGCGCAGTTCACCAAGGAATGGTTCGGCCCGATCTCCTTCGTGATCGCAACGGATTCGACTGCTCAATCGCTCGACCTCGCGGGATCCATTGCCGCCGAGCACGGCGCACTTACGCTGTCCGTCTACAGCACGGACGAAGCCGTGATCGAAGTCGCCCACGAAGCCTCGCTTCGTGGCGGCGTCGCGCTGTCCGTCAACCTGACGGGCGGCGTATTCGTGAACCAGTCGGCGGCGTTCTCCGATTTCCACGGTACCGGGGCGAATCCGGCCGCGAACGCCGCACTGGCCGACGCCGCCTTCGTCGCCAATCGCTTCCGCGTGATTCAGAGCCGGGTTCATGTTGAACCCAAATTGGCACCGGAGACAGTCGGCTGAATGGCATAAGACGTATCGGGCCGATTCGTCCTATGCCATCTGGCCGAATGGAACGGGCGACGTGCGCCAACTAACATGAGGCATCGGATCGGTATGCACGCCGGTCCACCCTCCGCAGGAATCCGACATGAATGACGCCTTCATCTGCGACGCAATTCGTACCCCGTTCGGCCGCTACGGCGGCGCCCTGAGAGATATCCGTGCCGACGACCTGGGGGCGATACCCATCAAGGCGCTGATCGAACGCAATCCCGGCGCGGATTGGCACGCACTCGACGACGTGATCTACGGCTGCGCGAATCAGGCCGGCGAAGACAATCGCAATGTCGCGCGTATGTCTGCACTGCTGGCCGGCCTGCCGACCGAAGCACCCGGCGCCACCATAAATCGCCTGTGCGGTTCAGGCATGGATGCGGTTGGCATCGCCGCGCGTGCCATCAAGTCGGGCGAGGCGAGTCTGATGATCGCAGGCGGTGTGGAGAGTATGAGCCGGGCTCCGTTCGTAATGGGCAAGGCAACCAGCGCCTTCTCACGGCAGGCCGAGATTCACGACACGACAATCGGCTGGCGCTTCGTCAACACGTTGATGAAGCGCGACTACGGTGTCGACTCAATGCCCGAGACGGCGGAAAACGTCGCGATTGAATTCAGCGTGAACCGTGCCGATCAGGACGCATTTGCCCTGCACAGCCAACAAAAGGCCACACGCGCACAACGCGACGGGACCCTGGCGCAAGAAATCGTCGCCGTCGAAATTGCCCAGAAAAAAGGCGACCCCGTCCGCGTGACGCTTGACGAGCATCCGCGCGAAACTTCGCTAGGAGCTCTCGGCAAGCTCAAAGGCGTCGTACGCGCTGACGGCACCGTCACTGCCGGCAATGCCTCCGGCGTAAATGACGGTGCGTGCGCGCTACTGCTCGCCAGTCAGGCCGCAGCGAATCAATACGGACTGCGCCGTCGCGCACGCGTCGTCGCCATGGCAACGGCTGGAGTCGAGCCGCGCATCATGGGTATTGGCCCGGCACCCGCCACGCGAAAGCTGTTGCGGCAACTCGGAATGTCGCTTGAACAATTCGCTGTGATCGAACTAAACGAAGCATTCGCCTCGCAAGGGTTGGCGGTATTGCGCTCGCTCGGATTGCGTGACGACGATCCACGCGTCAATCCCAACGGCGGGGCAATTGCACTCGGCCATCCGCTCGGCGCATCCGGGGCGCGACTTGTCACAACCGCGCTCTGTCAGCTCGAACGCACAAATGGCCGCTATGCGCTCTGCACGATGTGTATCGGCGTCGGCCAAGGCATTGCGCTCGTCATTGAACGCGTCTGATAGTACATACGTTCCGCTCGCAGGCTATCACCCGGTCAGGAGGAGACAAACCATGTCTTATGAAACGATCCGCGTCGACCTCGACGCAACGAGCCGCGTCGCTACCGTGACGCTAAACCGGCCAGACAAGCTCAACAGCTTCACGCGGGCGATGCATCACGAGCTTGGCGCCGCGCTCGATGAAGTCGTTGCCGCAGGTGCGCGGGCCTTGGTGCTCACGGGCGCAGGGCGTGGTTTTTGCGCGGGCCAGGATCTGGCCGACCTCGACTTCACGCCCGGCGCGATGACTGACCTGGGCGCGCTGATCGACGAACATTTCAATCCCCTGATTCGCCGGCTACAGGCACTGCCCTTGCCCGTCATTGCCGCCGTGAACGGCACTGCGGCGGGCGCTGGGGCCAATCTGGCGCTGGCCTGCGATCTCGTACTCGCCGCACGTTCCGCCAGCTTCATTCAGGCATTCGTGAAGATCGGTCTGGTGCCGGATTCGGGCGGTACGTGGTTCTTGCCGCAGCGCGTCGGGATGGCTCGCGCGCTCGGCCTCGCGATCACTGGCGACAGGCTGGCCGCAGAAAAAGCCGAAAGCTGGGGACTCGTGTGGCGTGTCGTCGAAGACGCTGAACTAGCCGGTACCGCAGCCACACTCGCCGCCCAGCTCGCTCAGCAGCCAACCCGCGCGATCGCGGCAATCAAGCTGGCCATGCGCGCCAGCGCAACGCAAACGCTGGATCAACAACTCGACCTCGAGCGTGATCTGCAACGCGAACTCGGCGCATCACATGATTACGCAGAAGGTGTACTGGCCTTCATCGAGAAACGCGCACCGCGCTTTGAAGGCCACTGACATGTCCACACAACCCAACCCCGCCGGCTCAATGACGCCCGACGAACTGGCTCGTGCAACCGCCGAAGCCATGTATGCAGCAGACGCCTGCAGCCGCGCGCTGGGATTCGAACTGCTAGAAGCGCGACCCGGCTACGCGCGCCTGCGCATGACCGTGCGCGACGACTTCCTGAACGGCCATCGGATCTGTCACGGCGGTCTGATCTTCACGTTGGCCGATTCCGCCTTCGCGTTCGCCTGCAATAGCTACAACATCAACACGGTGGCGTCCGGCTGTTCGATTGAATTCTTGCGTCCGGTACAAGGCGGCGAGGTGCTGACCGCCGAAGCCGTCGAGCAGACATTGAGCGGTCGAACCGGCATTTACGACATTCGTGTGGCGAACCGTGCGGAGGAAACCGTGGCCATGTTTCGCGGCAAATCGGCGCAAATCAAAGGCAACGTGATTCCAACGGAAAGCTGAACCGACAGACGCCAGGGCGCAAACACTGCCCGCGAAGACTGCAAACCATTCCGAAGAAGCAAGGAGACATTCGATGAACACCACGCTCCCGCTCGACCCCATCGAAACGGCGAGCCGCGACGAACTCGCAGCACTGCAGCTCGAACGGCTGAAATGGTCGCTCGCGCATGCTTACGAGAATTCGCCGGTTTATCGGCGCAAATTCGACGAGATCGGGGTCCATCCCGGCGAACTGAAATCTCTCGCAGACCTCGCACGCTTTCCATTCACGACCAAGAAGGACCTGCGCGACAGTTACCCGTTCGGCATGTTCGCGGTCCCGCAGGAGCAGGTGTCGCGAATTCATGCGTCTTCGGGTACGACCGGCAAGCCGACCGTCGTCGGATACACCGCGCGTGATATCGATACATGGGCCAACGTCGTGGCGCGCTCCATCCGCGCCGCCGGCGCACGCCGCGGCGACAAGGTGCACGTGAGCTACGGCTATGGCCTCTTCACCGGCGGCCTCGGCGCGCACTATGGCGCGGAACGCGCAGGGCTCACCGTGATCCCGTTCGGCGGCGGCCAGACTGAAAAGCAGGTTCAGCTGATTCAGGACTTCCGCCCCGACATCATCATGGTGACGCCCAGCTACATGCTGTCGATTGCCGACGAACTGGAACGGCAACGCATCGATCCAGCGCAATGCTCGCTACGCATCGGCATCTTCGGTGCCGAACCGTGGACGAACGACATGCGCCTCGCCATCGAAAAGCGCATGGGCATCGACGCGGTCGACATCTACGGCCTTTCAGAAGTGATGGGCCCGGGCGTCGCCTCGGAATGTGTCGAAACCAAAGACGGTCCGACCATCTGGGAGGACCACTTTTATCCGGAGATCATCGACCCGGAAACCGGCGAGGTGTTGCCAGATGGTGAATTGGGCGAACTCGTGTTCACGTCGCTGACCAAGGAGGCGCTGCCCATCATCCGCTATCGCACCCGCGATCTCACCCGTCTCTTGCCGGGCACCGCACGCACGATGCGCAGGATGGCGAAAATCACCGGACGCTCGGACGACATGATGATCGTGCGCGGCGTGAACGTCTTTCCCACGCAGATCGAAGAACTCCTGCTGAAGCAGCGCGCGCTGGCGCCGCACTATCAGATCGTGCTGACCAGGGAAGGTCCACTCGACGTGCTGACGCTGAATGTCGAACCGTGTCCCGAAACGGCGCCGGACACCGCCGCGCTAGGTTCCGCGAAGCGGGCGCTGGCGTACGACATCAAGGCACTGATCGGAATTAGCGCCGTGGTGAATGTATTGGCGGTGAACGGGATTGAGCGCTCAGTGGGAAAGGCGCGGCGCGTGGTGGACAAGCGGAAGGCGCATGCTTGAGCGCAGCGGAGGCCACCGCGTGGATCAATATGCGCTGGCTTCCAGATGCGGCGGACGCGAAACTCTACATGCCCGGAGCGGCGCGGCAAACACGACCCGCACCCCTAAGGCTTGCCTCACGAATGCGGAGGTGCGGGCGTACCCCCGAGCCAAACGCCATACTCAAGGAAGGCCCGCGAAGCAGGCACTCGAACAGACAGGGGCGCATAAGCGGAATAGCCGAAGAATCACGGCCTGGGTGTGATTGCGCGGATCGCGTGCACCCGTCCGGGTCATCCCCACTCAAGAATTCGGCAACAACAGCCACATCCGTCCGGCCTGCTTCATCTTTCCGGCCAGATCGCCGGCATCGTCGCCCAGGCCCCAGAAATAGTCGGCCCGCACACCGCCCTTGATCGCCGAGCCAGTATCTTGCGCAAACACGAGACGGTTCATCGGCGAATTGGTCAACGGACGCGTGGTCTGCAAAAACACCGGCGTACCCAGCGGAATCGACGAGGGATCCACTGCAATCGATCGCTCCGGCGTCAACGGCACACCCAATGCACCAATCGGACCATCCGCGCCGCCACTCGGAACACTCTCGCCCGAAGGCATCTCGCGGAAGAACACAAAACGCGGATTCGTATCCAGCAGCGCGTCGACCCGCGTCGGATTAGCGCGCGCCCATGCCTTGATACCCTGCATGGTCGCCTGCGCCGGCGTCAACTCGCCGCGATCCAGCAGCCAGCGGCCAATCGACTTGTATGGCTGGTTGTTCGTCCCGCCAAAGCCCAGACGCATGACACTGCCGTCTTCCATCACGACGCGGCCCGAGCCTTGCACCTGCAGGAAAAACGCCTCGATGGGATCGTCGACCCACACAAGCTCATTGCCGTTAAGTACGCCCGCGCGCTCCAGTTGTGCCCGCGCGGGCAACGCCGCACCTGCCCGATAGCCGTCGGGCCAACGGTACAACGCGGTCTGATAGATACCGTGACGAACCCGCGACCCACGCAGCAATGGCTCGTAATAGCCGGTCACGAGGCCGTCCAGTGTGCCGTCCGTATTGGCGAACTGGAACGGCGTGAAATAGGCCTCGAAGAACGCGCGCGCGCTGTTGAGATCCAGATCGTCAATCTGCGCGGCGGCCGCACAGGCACGCTGCCAGTTCGGTTGACGGGCCAACCTCAGACAGTTTTGCCGCAGCGCAGCAGTGGCGCCGATCAGAGAGTCGTCCTGCCAGCCCGGCACCTGTTGCCAGGCGACCGGCGTAAGCCGCGTCGAAGCAATCTGCCCAGGAATGATGGCGGCGCCGCTGGGCGGCACGGATGTCCGCACCACGCTACTGCCGCCGCACGAGGCCAGCATCACCGCTACCGAAAGCGCCCCCAGCCAGCCGGCGAGCCGGCCGACAAACCGCATACAATGTTCGTTCTTGATGGAAACCGCCATGTCTGATCTGTTCGACGAATACCCGATGCTCATCTTCGCGCTGGAGTCTCTGCTGGCGCTGTTCCTGCTCGTCTTCATCGTAGTCTGGACGTCGTCCGGCAAGAAGAAAGCTGCGCGCGACAAACAGCGCTAAGGCTGTTTAAAGACCGCGCGAGGCGCCGCCGGTTCAATGGAGCGTGCGCGGCATGCGCAGGATGAATTCGGGCACCGGCGCCTCGAAACGCTCGCCGTCTTCCGCTACGCAGAAATACTCCCCACGCATCGTGCCGACCGGCGTCGCGATCACCGCCCAGCTCGTATATTCGAACTGCTCGCCCGGCTTGAGAAGCGGCTGATGACCGACCACGCCGAGGCCCTTCACTTCCTGCTCGTGTTTGTCGCTGTCCGTAATCACCCAGTGGCGCGCAATCAATTGCGCCGGCACCTGCCCGCTATTGCGGATGGTCAGCGTATAGGCGAACGCGTACTGCCGGCGCTCCGGGTCCGACTCGTCGGGCAGGTACTGCACCTGCGACGAAACGCTGAATTCGTACTGGCTCATCCTTGATCCGGTCTGGTAATACGTGTCATGAAAGTCTGCGGGAGGCCCGGGTGACCATGGCTCCAGGCGCGCCGGCAAAGGGCGCCGCCAAAGGTTCTTCTATGGATTGGCATTCTGCTTCATGCGGGGCATGCCCGCAACCGGACAATCCTACGCGGACAAGGCTTCGGCGCCCACAAGACGGTAAAATGGATTTTTCCGCCTGCCTCCCTGCCCAGCCATGACGCAATTCCGCATTTCCCCCAGCATTCTGTCCGCCGACTTCTCGCGGCTTGGCGAAGAAGTTCGTAATGTGGTCGCCGCCGGCGCCGACTGGATTCACTTCGACGTCATGGACAATCATTACGTGCCGAACCTGACCATCGGACCGATGGTGTGCGAGGCGCTGCGCCCGCACGTCGAGGTGCCCATTGACGTGCATCTGATGGTGCGCCCGGTCGACCGGATCGCACCCGACTTCGCCAAAGCCGGCGCCAACGTGATCAGCTTTCACCCGGAAGCCTCGGACCATGTCGACCGTACGCTGTCTCTGATCCGCGACCACGGCTGCAAGGCCGGTCTCGTGTTCAACCCGGCCACGTCGCTCAATTATCTGGATCACGTCATGGATAAGGTCGATCTGGTGCTGATCATGTCCGTGAATCCGGGCTTCGGTGGCCAGTCCTTCATTCCCGAGGCGCTCAACAAGCTGCGCGAAGCGCGCAAGCGGATCGACGCCTACGCCGAAAAGACCGGCCGTGAGATTCACCTCGAAGTGGACGGCGGCGTGAAGATCGACAACATCGCCGAAATCGCGGCGGCAGGCGCGGACACGTTCGTGGCCGGTTCGGCCATCTTCGGTCATCACGACTACAAGACGGTGATCGCAGAGATGCGCAGCGAACTCGCCAAAGTGGGGCGCGCGGCATGACGACCAGCACGACGCCCCAGTTCGCCGCTCCCGCCTTCACCGGCCCGCGCCTGCGGGCGGCGATCATCGACCTCGACGGCACGATGGTCGACACCGCGGACGACTTCACCGCAGGCCTGAACGGCATGCTCGCCCAGCTCGACGCGACGGAAACCTCGCGCGAGGAGGTGGTGGGCTACGTCGGCAAAGGCTCGGAGCACCTGATCCGCAGCGTGCTGGCGCCGCGCTTCGAAACGGCCCACGCGCAAGACCGCTTTGACGAAGCCCATGCCATCTATCAGGAGGAGTACGCGAAGATCAACGGTCGCCACTCGTACCTGTATCCGGAAGTGGAAGCGGGTCTCGTCGCCATGCGCGATGCCGGCCTGAAACTCGCGTGCGTGACCAACAAGCCGCATCGCTTCGCCGTGGAATTGCTGCAGCAATATGGGCTGATCGGCTATTTCAGCGTCGTGATCGGCGGCGACAGCGTGTCGAAAAAGAAGCCGGACCCGCTGCCCATGCTGACCGCCTGCGCACAGCTGGAGGTGCCGCCGGAAGCGGCGGTTGCCATCGGCGATTCGGAAAACGACGCGCTGGCGGGCCGTGCAGCAGGCATGGCCACGCTGAGCGTCCCCTACGGCTACAACCACGGCCAGTCTGTGCAAACTATAAAATCGGATGGTATAGTTAGCTCGCTGCTGGGTGCCGCCAAGGCTATCGCAGCGCACAACTCAACGACCTGACACGTCCTTCATCATCATGTTTCTGAACAAAAAACGGAGTCTGAGCAGCATCGACCGGGGAGCCTGGCCCTGGCGTCGCTGGTCGCGCTAACCTCTCCTGAGGTACGCTGAAGCTCGTCTTCGGCACCGTTTTTTGCTTCGCTGCGCTCACGCGCCTTTCCCATTCGTTTTCGCTACGTCGGTTCAAGTGGCCCTCGTGTACCCAAAGTACCGTGGCATGCCTGAACCATGCACGCGTCGCAGGGAAAGCTCGCGCCGGTTAGCCTAAGCTTGTCGATATCACGCCCCAATACGGCCGTCGGCAACGCTGGTAGCGCAACGCCCCCGCTTTGTCCGACGCACGCTGCGCGCCGGACCTATGAACAGGATCGGAACATGACCGAACTCGAATTCCAATCCCTCGCAAATGAGGGTTACAACCGCATTCCGCTGATCGCCGAAGCGCTCGCCGACCTCGAAACGCCGCTCTCGCTCTATCTCAAGCTGGCTCAGCCCGAACGCAACGGCGCCAACTCGTTCCTGCTGGAATCGGTGGTGGGGGGTGAACGCTTCGGCCGCTACTCGTTCATCGGCCTGCCGGCTCGCACCGTGCTGCGCACCCGCAGCGGCGTGTCGGAGATCGTCAAGGACGGCAAGGTCGTCGAAACCCATGAAGGCGATCCGCTCGACTTCATCCAGCAGTTCCAGGAGCGCTTCAAGGTTGCCCAACGTCCGGGGCTGCCGCGCTTCGCGGGTGGTCTGGCCGGTTACTTCGGCTACGATGCCGTGCGCTACATCGAAAAGAAGCTTGCGCACACCGCGCCGCCGGACGATCTGAACCTGCCCGATATCCAGTTGCTGCTGACTGAAGAAGTCGCGGTGATCGATAACCTCGCAGGCAAGCTGTATCTCGTGGTGTACGCCGATCCGACCACGCCCGAGGCCTACACCCGTGCGAAGCAGCGTCTTCGCGATCTGCGCCAGCGTCTGCGCACCACCGTCCAGCCGCCCGTGACATCCGCCAGCGTGCGCACCGAAACCTACCGCGAATTCGCCAAAGACGACTACCTGGCCGCCGTCCGCAAGGCGAAGGAATACATCGCGGCCGGCGAGCTGATGCAGGTGCAAGTCGGCCAACGTCTGACGAAACCCTATCGCGACAATCCCCTTTCGCTGTACCGCGCGCTGCGTTCGCTGAATCCGTCGCCGTACATGTATTACTACAACTTCGGTGATTTCCATGTGGTGGGCGCGTCGCCGGAAATTCTGGTGCGTCAGGAAAAGCGCGGTGAGGACCGGATCGTCACGATTCGTCCGCTCGCCGGCACCCGCCCGCGCGGCAATACGCCGGAACGCGACGCCGAACTCGCCACCGAACTGCTGAACGACCCGAAGGAAATCGCTGAACACGTAATGCTGATCGACCTCGCGCGCAACGACGTGGGGCGCATCGCGCAGATCGGCTCGGTGGTCGTCACCGACAAGATGGCGATCGAAAAATACTCACACGTGCAGCACATCGTGAGTTCGGTCGAAGGCAAGCTGAAACCCGGCACCACCAATTTCGACGTGCTGCGCGCCACCTTCCCGGCCGGCACGCTGTCGGGCGCCCCAAAGGTCCGGGCGATGGAACTGATCGACGAACTCGAGCCCGTCAGACGCGGTCTGTACGGCGGCGCGGTCGGCTACCTGTCGTTCACCGGCGAAATGGATCTGGCCATCACGATCCGTACCGGCGTGATCGCAAACGGCAATCTGTATGTGCAGGCGGCAGCGGGCATCGTCGCGGATTCAGTGCCGGAATCCGAATGGCAAGAGACCGAAAACAAGGCGCGCGCCGTGCTGCGCGCCGCCGAGCAGGTGCAAGACGGCCTCGATAGCGACTTTTGACCGGAGATAGACCATGCTGCTGATGATCGACAACTACGACTCGTTCACCTATAACCTGGTCCAGTACTTCGGCGAACTCGGCGAAGACGTGAGGACTTATCGCAACGACGAAATCACCCTGGATGAAATCGCCCGCCTGAATCCCGAGCGCATCTGCCTGTCGCCGGGACCGAGCAACCCGCAACATGCGGGCATCACGCTCGACGTGCTGCGCGAGTTCTCCGGCAAGTATCCGATTCTCGGTGTGTGCCTTGGCCATCAGGCGATCGGCGAAGCGTTCGGCGGCCGCGTTGTGCGCGCGCAAACCATCATGCACGGCAAGGTGAGCCAGATCGAAACCGACTGCAAAGGCGTTTTCGCCGACCTGCCGAAGCATTTCGTCGTCACCCGCTACCACTCGCTCGCCATCGAACGCGAGTCGCTGCCCGATTGCCTCGAAGTGTCCGCGTGGACGGAAGACGGCGAGATCATGGGCGTGCGTCATAAGACCTTCAACGTCGAAGGCGTGCAGTTCCATCCCGAATCGATCCTCTCCGAACACGGCCACGCCCTGCTCGAGAATTTCGTGAAGCATTCGAAGTCGCCGGCCGCGCCGCGCAGCGCTTGATTACCCGAGGCGAAATCATGTCGATTACCCCCCAGGAAGCGCTGCAACGCACGATCGAGCACCGCGAGATTTTCCACGACGAAATGCTGCACCTGATGCGCCTCATCATGCGCGGCGAATTGTCGCCGGTGATGTCCGCGGCGATCATCACGGGCTTGCGCGTCAAAAAAGAGACCATCGGCGAAATCACCGCTGCCGCCACGGTGATGCGTGAATTTGCCCGGCACGTCGACGTGCCGGACAACTCGAACTTTGTCGATATCGTCGGCACCGGCGGCGACGGTGCACACACCTTCAACATCTCGACGGCGACCATGTTCGTCACCGCCGCGGCGGGCGCAAAAGTCGCCAAGCACGGCGGCCGCAGCGTATCGAGCAAGTCGGGCAGCGCGGACGTGCTCGAAGCACTCGGCGTCAATATCGATCTGCAGCCGCAACAGGTGGCGGCCTCCATTGCGGAAACCGGCATGGGCTTCATGTTCGCGCCGAACCATCACCCGGCCATGAAGAACATTGCGCCGGTACGGCGCGAGCTCGGCGTGCGAACCATCTTCAACATCCTCGGGCCGTTGACCAATCCGGCTGACGCACCGAACCAGTTGATGGGCGTGTTCCACGCGGACCTCGTCGGCATTCAGGTGCGCGTGATGCAGCGACTCGGCGCGAAGCACGTGCTGGTGGTGTACGGAATGGACGGCATGGATGAAGTTTCGCTCGGCGCGGCGACGCAAGTCGGCGAGTTGCGCGACGGCGAGGTCCGCGAGTATGAAATCCATCCGGAAGACTTCTGCATGCAGATGGTGTCGAACCGTTCGCTGAAAGTAACGGACGCGGCCGAATCCAGGTCGATGCTGCTCGAAGCTCTCGACAACAAGCCCGGCGTGGCGCGCGAAATCGTCACGCTGAACGCCGGCACCGCGCTCTACTCCGCGAATGTGGCCCCCTCGATCGCCGAAGGCATCCAGCTGGCGCGCGAGGCCATCGCGAGCGGCAAGGCACGCGCGAAGGTCGACGAGCTGGTCCGCTTCACCCAGCAATTCAAGCAGTAACACTGCATAGAGATAACTATGAGCGACATTCTGCAACGCATCATCGAGGTCAAGCGCCAGGAAATCCACGCGGCGCAACTGAGCGCGCCGCTCGAAGAGCTGCGCCTCGAAGCTTCGGCACGCGACAAGCGCGACTTCGTCGGCGCACTGCGCGCGAAGCAGGCAGCCGGCCAGGCAGCCGTGATTGCCGAAGTGAAAAAGGCCAGCCCGTCGAAAGGCGTGCTGCGCGAGCATTTCGTGCCGGCAGAGATTGCCCGCTCGTACGAGCAAGGCGGCGCCGCCTGCCTTTCGGTGCTCACCGACGTGCAATTCTTCCAGGGCAGCGCGAAGTATCTGGAAGAAGCGCGCGCGGCCTGCCATCTGCCGGTGCTGCGCAAGGACTTCATCATCGACCCGTATCAGATCGTCGAAGCGCGCGCGATGGGTGCCGACGCGATCCTGCTGATTGCCGCCGCGCTGGAGACCTCGCAGATGCAGGAGCTCGAGGCGTTTGCGCATTCGCTCGGCCTCGCCGTGCTGGTCGAAGTCCACGACAAGAACGAACTGAAAGAAGCGCTGACCTTGAAGACGCCGCTGATGGGCATCAACAACCGCAATCTGCGCACCTTCGAAACCTCGATCGAAACCACGATCGGCATGCTCGACATGATCCCGGAAGACCGTATCGTCGTGACCGAATCGGGCATCCTGTCGCGCGAGGACGTGGACCGCTTGCGTGCGATGGACGTGCATGCGTTCCTCGTCGGCGAAGCCTTCATGCGCGCCGAACAACCGGGCGCGGAACTGGCGCGGATGTTTTTCTGACTTTTTTCAAGCGAGCGGGAAACCATCGTCATGGGCATCGAACGTGAAATCAAGCTGGCGCTGCCGGCCGACCAGCTGGACGCCGCCTCCCACTGGTTCGTGACGCGCACGGGCAGCGCGGGGCAGCCGGTCGCACTCACCAACATCTACTTCGACACGCCCGCGTTGACACTGGCGCGCTCGAAGAGCGCGCTGCGTCTGCGGCACACACCGGATGGCTGGCTGCAGACCTTCAAGACCGCCGGCAATGCCGCTTCGGGTATGCATAGCCGGCACGAATGGGAAATGCCGGTGGCCGGCGAGAAGCTGGAAATCGACACGTTGCTGAAAGCTTGCGACGAACCCACGGTGGCGGCCGCGCTACGCGGCGCCGCGCCGGATCTGATCGAACTGTTTCGCACGAATTTCACGCGCACGCTGTGGCAACTCGACAGCCATGGATCGTCGATTGAAGCAGCCATCGATCAGGGCGACGTGATCGCCGAGGTCAACGGTGAGACGCGCCGTGCGCCGATCCTCGAAGTCGAACTCGAATTGAAAAGCGGCGACGAAGCTGCGCTGCATGCAGTGGCGAGCGAACTCTGCGCGAACGTACCCGGCCTCGCGCCGGACGACATCAGCAAGGCTCAGCGCGGCTATCGGTTGCGCGAGAAGTAAGCGGTTTGCGGGTACGCCATCTCAATGGCGCTGCCCGCTTTCGTCTTGAGCTACAGCCCGTTTGCTGCGACACTTGCCCGCCATGACCTCCGCCTCCTCCCGCTCCCGTTCCCCGTCGTCGCAGGTTTCGCTATTCGGCGACGACACGCCCGCAAGCGCAATCTCTACAGCCACGCCGCCAACACCGGCTGCATCACCCAGTTTCCCGCCGCTCACTCTCGAAGCCCAGTTCGACGCGCTGCCGCCGGCGTGGCGCGCGCATCTGCAGCCGTTCGTCGAAAGCGATGCGTACGCGCCGCTGTGCCGCTTCGTCGATGGTGAACGGGCCGCCGGTAAAACCGTCTACCCCGCCGACGTCTTCCGCGCGCTGCGTCTCACGAGCCCGGACGAGGTCAAAGTCGTCATCCTCGGTCAGGACCCGTATCACGGCGAAGACCGCGGCACGCCGCAGGCTCACGGACTGGCGTTTTCCGTGCCGCCGGCGGTGCGTCCGCCGCCGTCACTGCGCAATATCTTCAAGGAAATCGCCGCCAGTCTTGGCCACGAGCCGCCGCGCCATGGGTGCCTCGACGCATGGGCGAAACAGGGCGTGCTGCTGTTGAACACCGTGCTGACCGTCGAACGCGATTCGGCCGCCAGTCACGCCAAACGCGGCTGGGAAAAATGCACGGACACGCTGATCCGCGAGCTGGCCATGCGCCACGACGGCCTGGTGTTCATGCTGTGGGGCGCGCATGCGCAGGCCAAGCGCACGCTGCTGGGCGGCAAATCGCACTACGTGCTGGAGGCGCCGCATCCGTCGCCGCTGTCGGCGCATCGCGGTTTTCTCGGCTGCGGGCACTTTGCGCTTGCCAATCAGTATCTGCAGACGCACAACCGTCAACCAATCGACTGGCGCCTGCCCGACGAAGCGCAGATGCTGGCTTAAAGCCAGCCGTAAGACGTAAGACTTAAGACGCGACCACGAGCCGCACAAAGCAAAACGCCACGGACTTTCGTCCGTGGCGTTTTGGCTTTCAAACTGAGCGACCGCGACTGCTTGCCCTCCAGCTGCCAAAAAATGCAGCCGTATCAGCAGCGCCGCAGCCAGAAACTTACGCGGCGCTAGCGATCGTTTCGCGCGCGCCAGCCAGAGCGGCAGTGGCTGCGTCCGGGCCCATGTTCAGGCCTTCGGCGTAGATGAACGTCACGTCGGTCATGCCGAGGAAGCCGAGGAAGGTCTTCAGGAACGGCGTCTGGCTTTCGTTCGGGGTGCCGAGGTACTTGCCGCCGCGCGCCGAAACCACATACACCTTCTTGCCCTTCACGAGGCCTTCCGGACCCGTTTCCGAGTACTTGAACGTGATACCGGCGCGTGCGATGAAGTCGAAATACGTCTTCAGTTGCGACGACACGCCGAAGTTGTACATCGGGGCACCGATCACGATGATGTCAGCGGCTTGCAGTTCGGCGATCAGGGCGTCGCTGCGTGCAGCGATAGCGGCTTGTTCCGGGGTGCGAGCGTCAGCGGGCGTGAAGAACGCGCCGAGGATCGAATCGTCGAGGTGCGGCAGCGGCTCAGCTTGCAGATTGCGGACGACGACTTGCGCGCCCGGGTTCGATTGTTGCAGCTTCTCAGTCAGTTCGTTGACGAGCAGCGTTGAATTCGCGCCTTGCGAACGGGCTGCCGAGTTGATTTGCAGGATCGTGGTCATGGGTCACTCCAGTTGGGGCGCGCAGTGTTGCGCGAGTGGAGCCATTGTGTTTTTTTACTGACCCGGGAAAAAGCCATTCCGCAGCGACGGATTGTTGCAAGGGTAGAACAATCCGCCGCCGGGAGCTTCCGGTCTTACAGTCTGCCTGATGCCGTTCGAAGGCACTCAAGCGGCCAGCCAGCGCTCGCGCCAGTTGCGTGCCGCGGCGCGCTTGTCCGTCACGCTGAGCGTGTAACGCATGACCTCAGGGCCGTCCAGCTTCAGTTGCGCGGTGCGCAGCTCGTCGCGCCGGAACGCGTGCACTTCCACTTTGGCGCCGGGCAGATAGCGCGATAGCAGTGCGTCGAGATTCGCACCCGTGACGCGCAGGCCATCAATCGCGATCAGCACGTCGCCCGCCGACAGACCGGCTTTCTGCGCCGCGCTGCCGTCGTGTACTGCGGCAAGCATGCAATCCGCGCCGCCGCGCACGCGCGCGCCGAGCGAGGGTTTCGCGTTCTTGTCCGGCTCAGGCGCAAGTGCGATGCCGAAGGGTTCGAGCAGCGTTTCGAGCGGCAAGTCGCGCGTGCTGCGCACCGCGTGCTCGAACAGCGCGCCCAGATCGGCACCCGTCGCCTCGGCAAACAGCGCCTCCACCTCGCTTTCGGCGACGCCGACTGGCTTGCCGCGATAGAAATCGCGCCCAAAGCGCTGCCACAGCAGACGCATTACATCGTCGAGCGATTTGCGGTTATTGGTCTGCGCGCGGATCGTCAGATCGAATGCCAGCGCGACGAGCGAGCCCTTCGTGTAGTAGCTGACAATCGCGTTGGGCGCGTTCTCGTCCTGCCGATAATATTTGACCCATGTATCGAACGAGCTTTCGGCAACCGTCTGCTTCAGACGTCCGCTGCCGCGCAGCACCCCGCCCACGACTTTGCCGAGCATCCCCAGGTATTCGTCCTGCTTGATGAGGCCGGTGCGCACGAGGATCAGATCGTCGTAGTACGACGTGAAGCCTTCGAACAGCCACAGCAAGGACGTGTAGTTCTCTTGTGCGAGGTCATACGGCGCAAACGCCGCCGGCTTGATGCGCTTCACGTTCCAGGTGTGGAAGTATTCGTGGCTGCACAGCCCGAGGTAAGTCCGATAGCCTTCGCCAGTTTGCGGACGGCCCTCGACCGGCAGGTCCGAGCGGTTGCAGATCAACGCGGTCGAGGCGCGATGCTCGAGGCCGCCGTAGCCGTCGCTGACCGCCTGCGTCATGAAGACGTAGCGATCCATCGGCGCCTTTTTCGACTTCGGCTCGAACAGCGCAATCTGCGCTTCGCAGATGCGCTTGAGGTCCGCGGCGAGGCGCGCCATGTCGAGTCCGATCACCTTGCCGGCAATCACGATGTCATGCGGCACGCCATGTGCCTTGAAGGTGGCGAGCGCGAATTCGCCCAGCGTGACCGGATGGTCGATCAGCTCATCGTAATTCTGCGCCCGGTACTCACCGAAGCCGTAACGCTTCGTGCCGCGCGCCTCCGGCAGCGCGGTCGCGACGCGCCAGCTCCGGTACGCGGGACCCGCGGGCTTCTGGATCTCCACCATGCAAGGCGCGTCTTCGTGGCCCGCCACCGCGAGAAACACGCTGGTGCCGTTGAAGAAGCCGGTTGTGTCGTCCAGATGCGCGGCCCGCACCGACATGTCCCACGCGTACACCTCGTAACGCAAGGTCAACTCGCCGTTGACCGGCGCGGCTTGCCACGTGTGCTTGTCCGTCTTCTCGACGCGCACCTTGCGGCCCGCCTCGTTGAATGCGCGCAGCGTCACGATGTTGCGGGCGAATTCGCGCACCATGTAGCTGCCTGGAATCCACACCGGCAGCATGAAGCGCTGCCCGGAGGGATCAGGATCGGCGACGGTGACGGTGACTTCGAACAGGTGAGCGGCAGGCTGTCTGGGAACGATGCTGTAGCGGATCGGCTTCATCGGCGAGGTAGGTAGAGATTCGGGGGAGTCCTGAAACGGCAGGAGGCGCCAGATGCGCCTCCTGTTTAACGATGCGGCGTGCTCAGTGCACGGCGGCCAGTTCCTTGTCCAGCCGGTCGGCCGGCACCGCGCCCGGCAGACGGCGGCCGTCGGCGAGGAACACGGTAGGCGTGCCGTCGACGTTCATGGCGTGGCCGAGCGCGAGGTTCTTGTCGATCGCGGCGGTGTCGCAGGTGCCGGCGGCGGTGGGCGCCTTGTGGTCCTGCATCCAGGACTCCCACGCCTGCGCGCGATCCGCCGAGCACCAGATCGACTTCGACTTCACCGTCGAATCCGGCGACAACACCGGATACAGGAAGGTGTACACGGTGACGTTGTCGATCGACTTCAGGGTGGTTTCGAGCTGTTTGCAGTACGGGCAGTTCGGATCGGAGAACACGGCAATCTTGCGGCTGCCGTTGCCCTTCACCACCTTCACCGCATTCGCGAACGGCAGGCTCGCGAAATCGATACGGTTGGTGTCGGACAAACGCGCTTCGGTCAGATTCTTGCGCGTCTTCGCATCGACGATGTCGCCGAGCACCAGATAGTCGCCCGTCGCGTCGCTATAGATGATCTGCGTGCCGAGATTGATCTCGTACAAGCCGGCAATTGGCGATTTCGACACGCTCTTGACAGTCGCGTCGTCGCCAAGACGAGTCTGGATGGTGGCCTTCAGCTTGTCGGTGGTCTGGTCGGCCTGCGCGGAGCAACCGAGCGTGACAATGGCGACAGCCAGCGCGAGCGCGGCGATACGGATGTGCTTTTTCATACGGAAATCCTTGGTTCATTCGAACGCGCAGCGCGCGTCTTCGATATGTGCTTCCCGGACAGGCGCGCGGTCAAGCCCTTCATCATACGCGCCCGCACGCCGCCTGGCCGGGCTTCGCCTAGCCCAACGCCGCCGAGACCAGCCAGCGCTTGATGAGCGGTTGCGCGCCCACGAACGCCATCCCGCTATTACGTAAGACGCGGGCCACCGGCCCTGGCACCGAAAAGAGCTTTTGCAGGCCGTCGGTGGCGACCATCAGCGCGCGGATGTCTTCGCGGCGCGCCCGTTCGTAACGACGCAATAGCACCAGATCGCCGAGGTCGCGGAAGGCCTCCTTGGCGGCGACGGTCTCCGCCAGCGCCGCGACGTCGCGCAGCCCGAGGTTCATACCCTGACCGGCGAGCGGATGAATCAGATGCGCGGCGTCGCCCACCAGCGCGACGCGCGGGGCGACGAGACGGTCGACGGTTTGCAAGGCGAGCGGAAAGCCCTTCGCCGGCGTCACGCAGTCGAGCGCGCCCAGCTGGCTGCCGGTCACGCGTTCGACTTCCGCGGCCAGTTGTGCCGGGTCGAGTTCGAGCAGTTCGTGTGCGTGTTCGGTGCGGGCCGACCAGACGAGCGACACGTGCCCGTCAGGCAACGGCAGCAGCGCGATGATTTCGCCTTCCCGGAACCATTGATACGCCGTCTCGCCATGCGGCTTTTCGGCCTTGAAGTTGGCGACCACGCCGGTCTGTTTGTAATCGCGCCGGTCCACCTTCGAGCCGATCTGCGCGCGCACCCAGGAATGCGCGCCGTCGGCACCGACCACCAGATCCGCTTCGAGCACATGGCCGTTGTCGAGACCAATCGTGGCGCTGTCCGGCTTCACGTCGAGCCCCTGGGCGCGCGTGTCGAGCCATTCGAGATTCGGCTGGAAGCGCAGGGCCGCGTCGAGGGCACGCTCGATCAGCGATGACTCGGCGATCCACGCCAGTTGCGGCACCGAAGCCTGAAACGCGGAGAAATGAAGCTCGGCGTGAGCGTCGCCGAAAACGCGCATGTCATAGACGGGGCACAGGCGCGACGTATCGAGCGCCTGCCAGACCCGCAAACGCTCCAGCAAGGCCTGCGAACTGGAGGAAAGCGCGTAGACCCGCGCGTCGAACGCCGCGGCGGCGGGCAACGGCCCGCAAGGTTGCGCGAGCAGCGCCACGCGCAGGCCGGCTTGCGTCAGCGCCAGCGCAGCCGTCTTGCCGACGAGGCCGCCGCCGATCACGGCGACATCAAAGCTCTGGTGGTGTGCATTCATCCAGCCATTATAGCTGCGGGGGGTCCCGGGGCCGGATCGAAGCGGGGGATTTGATGCGGGTCGCTCCAGCGACAATCCGGGCCATTGGAGCGCACTTTGCTTCTCTACGCCGCCCTACCGTGCATTCGGGTTGTGTACCGCATTGGCTTCCCGCAATCGCGCGAACTCAGGGTCTTTCGACAGCATGCGCCAGGCAATGGCGGTGAGTTGCGCCTTGCGGTCCGCCTGGTCGCCGCGTACCAGGCACTGCGGGAATATGCCGTCGTAGACGCGCCAGAGGGAAGCGTAGTCGTTCGCATCGGCAAACTGCGCCAACTGCCGTTTGTCTTCCGGCGTCAGTTGCCTAGCCAGACAGTCCACCGTTTCGCGGTCCGTCGAGGCTTGCGCGTCGTCGAAATTAGGCCCCGACCAGATCGCGACAATGCCGCACGCAAAAGCAACCGCCACCCCCAAACCGACCCATCGAATCGTTCGCACAAGGAATCCCCCGGTACGGGCTCTAGCGGCCCAGTGGCGCGTATCTTACCGGAGCTTACAGTCCGCGGCCAGCGGCGTCATGGCGCCCACCCGGCTAGCGGGCGCTCGTTGCGCTCGTTGCGCTCGTAAAAGCTTCCTATGTTGCCAATTTGCAGACAATGACCGCGAAGCTCCTGCCCCTCGCGACAGGCCTTGTTTGACCCGGCCGCCGGTCTAACAGGCGATGCGAAAGAGTTACAATCGCAGCTTTCGTGGACAAAACCCGTACGAAGATCGTTGAGCAATCGCCCCGATTTGTCAGTTTTGTCCCGTCTCCGGATTCGTCCAGCGGCGGCCCCGTGCCCCATGAGCGACGCACGGCATGCCCCCGCAGACTTGCCGTAAACTACTGATTCACTGAAGGATTCCCATGAGCCTCAAATGCGGCATCGTCGGCCTGCCGAACGTCGGCAAGTCCACCCTGTTCAACGCGCTGACCAAGGCGGGCATTGCCGCCGAAAACTACCCGTTCTGCACGATCGAGCCGAACGTCGGCATCGTCGAAGTGCCGGATGCGCGCCTGAAGGCGCTTGCCGACATCGTCAAGCCCGAGCGCATCCTGCCGGCGGTCGTGGAATTCGTCGACATCGCGGGCCTCGTGGCCGGCGCGAGCAAAGGTGAAGGGCTCGGCAACCAGTTCCTCGCCAACATCCGCGAAACCGACGCCATCACCCACGTGGTGCGCTGCTTCGAAGACGAAAACGTGATCCACGTTGCGGGCAAGGTCGATCCGCTGTCGGACATCGAAGTCATCAACACCGAACTGGCGCTCGCCGACCTCGCGACTGTCGAAAAGTCGCTTACGCGCTATGCGAAGGCGGCCAAGTCCGGCAACGACAAGGAAGCGGTCAAGCTCGCCGCCGTGCTCGAAAAAGTGCGCGCGCAGCTGGATCAGGCCAAGCCGGTCCGCGCACTCGACCTGTCGGAAGAAGAAAATGTGCTCCTCAAGCCGTTCTGCCTGATCACCGCCAAGCCGACCATGTACGTGGCCAACGTGAAGGAAGACGGTTTCGAGAACAACCCGCATCTGGATGCGGTGCGCAAGTTCGCGGACGCGGAGAAAGCGCCGGTCGTCGCAGTGTGCGCGGCCATCGAAGCGGAAATCGCGGATCTGGAAGACGAAGACAAGGAAGTCTTCCTCGCCGACATGGGCATGGAAGAGCCGGGCCTGAACCGCGTGATCCGTGCCGGCTTCAAGCTGCTCGGCCTGCAAACCTACTTCACGGCCGGCGTGAAGGAAGTGCGCGCATGGACCATCCATATAGGCGACACGGCGCCGCAAGCGGCCGGTGTGATCCACACGGATTTCGAGCGCGGTTTCATTCGTGCGCAGACCATCGGCTTCAATGACTTCGTGACCTACAAGGGTGAACAGGGCGCGAAGGAAGCGGGCAAGATGCGCGCGGAAGGCAAGGAGTACGTCGTGCACGACGGCGACGTGATGAACTTCCTGTTCAATGTTTAATTCGCCTTACAGCGAACCGCTGCGGACATGACATAAGCGCAGCGACTGCAATAAAAAAGCCCGGCAAAACTTCGGTTTGCCGGGCTTTGTTTTTGGGGTCGGGAGCAAGCGGCCCGTGCGCCTTCCAGCCGTGCCGGTCAGTCCAGTCCCTGCGTAAACCCTGACGCCGGCGGCCCGCAAGCGGCACCGCAACACGATGTGTAGAATGGCCCGCGTGACATATGCGACGCCACGTCGAACATGCGCCTCGACGCGGCCCGTTGACCAACTAGAGTCAAGGAGACACGCGATGTGGTTCGTCGGCAAAAGCGAGCTGTTGTCGCTGATCGAACGGAATTGCCTCGATGAGGTAATGCCCGCTTTCAGCGACCACAGAAACCTACGCAAGAACACCACCGTCTATCGCCCGGAGGACCGCAGCGACTGCGTCTACCTGCTGAAAACAGGCAGCGTGCGGCTCTTCCGGCTCACCGAAGACGGCCAGGAAATCACGCTGTCGTTCATCAAGGCCGGCATGATTTTCGGTGACGGCGACGTGCTCAACGAAGCCAATTACTCGCACTACGCGCAAACCCTCGCGCCCAGCATGATCTGCTACATCCGCAAGCCGGACTTCAAGGAGCTGCTGCGGCGCTACGACGTCATCAACCAGTTCGTGCTCAAGAGTCACTATCAGCGCTGGCAGGAAGCGCAGCAGCTGATCGAGAACCTCTCGCTGCACGACGTCCGCAAGCGTCTCACCAATATCCTCGCCATGTTCGCCGCGCAGATTGGCTGCGACTTCACCTACCACGACGAACCGGGCGCGATCCTGATCGACCTGTCGATCCCGCAGGACAAGCTGGCGGAATTCATCGGCACGTCGCGTGAATCGGTGAACCGGCACTTCAGCGATCTGAAAGCCGAAGGCTTCGTCGATACGCACGAACGCAAGATCGTGCTGACGCCCGCGTTCGTCGCGCAGTATCTCGCGCCACCGGCAACAAGGCAGGTGCTGGCCCGCGCCCGCGCGCTGGCCGCCGAAGACCTCAAAGTGCCGCTAGTGCGCGCCTGACCTCGGCGACGCCGCTCTGCGGGCTCGACAGCACTGGTACTTTGGTCGGCCCGAGCGAAGGGACGAGACGCGCCATCGATACCTGCGCGAGCACCACCACGTCCACTTCGTCCATCAGCGCGACGATGGTGCGCTTCAGGATGTCGTCGTGGCGCGCCGCGTCGCCGGCGAGCAACGCGTCGAAGGCGCCGTCGGCGATGCGTTCGACCACCGTCACGTCGCGCTGCTGCGCGGCGGCCTTCTTCCTGATCAGCCGCACGGTCGGTTCCAGGGTGGTCGACACCGTCGCCACTACGCCGACGCGCGGCCCGATGCGGCTCGCCTCGTCGGCCATTGCTTCGTCCACCTTGATGATCGGCGTGCGGATCATCCCGCGCAGCAGATCGGTCGCCTCACCCACCGACGAACAGGCGTTCAGGATCAGATCCGCGCCCATCGACTGCGCGTTCTGCATATAGCTATAGATGCGGCCCGTCACCTCCGGCGTCAGTTGGCCGGCCGCGCGAACGTCGTTGAGCAGGCTGTCGTCGACGATATTGATCACGCGCGCATCGGCGAGCTGTTCCTTGAACTGATCCTTGAGCGGCTGCACCGTCACCGGCCCGGTGTGAATTACGACAATCGTGGTCATTGCACTAACACTCCCTATCAATACCTATACGGACACACCAGAAACGAAATCTTCATGCAGTCGCCGCGGCCATCACGCGTTCCTGGGTGGCTTCGGCACGCGTCAGTTCGCCGTTCAGGCGCCCTTCGCGCACGACCAGCACGCGGTCGCTGACCGCCAGCACTTCCAGCAGATCCGACGAAATCACAATGATGCCGATGCCCTGCGCGGCGAGCCGCGCCAGCAACGCATGCACTTCCGCCTTCGCGCCGATGTCGATGCCGCGCGTCGGCTCATCCACGATCAGCACGCGCGGGTTGCGCGCCACCCATTTCGCCAGCACGACCTTCTGCTGATTGCCGCCGCTCAGGTTGATCACCTTCTGCTCGATGGACGGCGTCTTCACGCTCAGCGTGCGCACGAATTGCCGGCAGATTTCGTCTTCCTGCGCGCGCCGCAGGAACTGGAACGGCGAATACGCTTCCAGATGCGTGAGACTGAAGTTCTCGCGCACGCTCATGTTCAGCACCAGACCTTGCGCTTTGCGATCTTCGGTCACAAAGCCAATGCCCTGCGCAATCGCATCGTGCGGCGTGCGGATCGTCACCGCCTTGCCGTCCACGAAGATTTCGCCGGTGCACGGCCGCATGCCGAAGATCATCTCCATGATCTCGGTGCGCCCCGACCCCACCAGACCGGCAATGCCCAGGATTTCACCGCGATGCAGCCTGAAGCTGATGTCGCGAATGCGTGCGTCGGCGGCGCGTGCATGGCGCATCGCCAGATCGCGTACTTCGAGCACCACCTCGCTCGTTGCGTGCGAAATGGGCGGCGCGTACAGCTCGCTCAACTCGCGATCCACCATCTTGCGCACCAGCGATTCGCGCGTCACCTCGGCAATCGGCTGCGTATCGACCGTCGTGCCGTCGCGCAATACGGTGACGCGATCGGCCAGTTCCAGCACTTCTTCCAGACGATGCGAAATGTAGATGATGCCGATTTCCTTCTGCCGCAACCGCTTGATCAGATCCAGCAGCACACGCGTTTCATGATGACTGAGCGACGCGGTCGGCTCATCCATGATGATCACCTTCGACTGATACGAAATCGCCTTCGCAATCTCGATCATCTGCTTCTGCCCGACACTCAGTTCGCTGACGCGCGTGGCCGGATCGAGGTTCATGTCGATGCTCTTGAGCACCGCGCGCGCGTCCTCGTTCATGCGCCTGAGGTCGAGCAGGCCGAACCGGTTGAGCGGCTCTCTCGCGAGATAGATGTTCTCCGCGATCGTCATATTGTCGACGACCGACAGTTCCTGATAAATGATGTTGATGCCGAGCGCGCGCGCATGATTGCCGTCGCGCAACGCGATTTCCTCACCCTCGACGAGAATGCTGCCGCCCGCGTCGTGCGCGAGGACGCCGGTGAGAATCTTCATCAAGGTACTCTTGCCCGCGCCGTTTTCGCCGGCAAGTGCCAGCACCTCACCGCGCGACACGTGCAGGTTCACACGATCGAGCGCTTTCACGCCCGGAAACGTCTTCGAGATATCGCGCATCTCCAGAAACGGCGTCATCGAATCGCTCCTGCCTGCGGTGAGGCCACGAAAACTACTTCGTATAGCTGCCGATATTGTCCTTCGTCACGACCGTGACGCCGGTATCGATATTTTTCTCGTCTTTATCCTGCCCTTGCACCTGAGCGACCAGATGTTCGACGGCGAGGCGTCCCATCGTCACCGGACGCTGCACCATGATCCCCTGAATGTAGCCCTCCTTCAGACCCTTCAGGGTATCGGGCAGATCGTCGAAGGCGAACACCTGGAGCTTGCCCTTCATCGCACCGAATTCCTTCGTGTTGAGGACCTTCGCCACCGCCGGGCCGCCCACCTGGCTCACGCCGAAGATGCCCTTGAGCTGCGGATGCGCGCGCAGCGTCGTTTCCGTCACGGCGACGCCTTTGGCCAGGTCGTCGTCAGTCCCCTGGGTTTCGACGATCTTGATGCCCGGATACTTCGCGAGCTCTTGCTTGATGCCGGCGATGCGCTGATTCAGGTTCACCGCACCCAGTTGCCCGGTGATGATCGCGACTTCGCCCTGGCCGTTGAGCGCCTTGGCCATTGCGGCGGCCATCGTCGCACCGGCCGATTCGTTGTTCGTGCCGATGTACATCGAGCGGCCGCTGCCCGGCGAGTCGGAGTCGTACGTCAGCACCTTGATACCGCTCTGCTCCGCGCGCTTCATCACGCCTTCAACCGACTTCGGCTCGTTGACCGAAATCGCAATGCCGTCCACATGCTTCGAAATCAGATCCTCGATGATCTGCACCTGCGTCGAACCCTGGGTGTTTTGCGGCACGACCCATTGATAGCCGATGCCCGCCTTGTCAGCTGCCGATTTCGCGCCGTTGTTGCAGTCGTCGAAGAACGGCACGGCCACTTTCGGAATCACGGCCACGGTGATGTCTTTCGCGTCCTTCGCCTGCGCGGCGCTGCAAGCCACCGCCAGTGCAATCGCGCTCAGGCCGCCGGCGAGCAGGCGGGGCATAGCTTTCGTGTTCATCGCGTTGTCTCCTTTGCTTCTTGTGTGAGTAAGGTGAGGGTGATGACGAGGACGTCGTCCTTAACGGCCCTTGCGCCGCACGCGCCAGATATCGATGCTGACCGCGATCAGAATCACGCAACCGGTGATGGCCTGCTGCGCGTAAGTGTCGATGTTGAGCAGCACGACGCCATTGGTAATGATCCCGGCGAGCGCCGCGCCGATGATCGCGCCTTCGACGCTGCCCACGCCGCCGGACAGACTCGCGCCGCCGATCGCCGCGGCCGCAATCACATCCAGTTCGGCGCCGAAGCCGGAGGCCGGTTCAGCAGAAACGAAGCGCGAAAAACTGACGACGCCCGCGAGCGCGGCGATCAGGCCGGACAGCGCGTACACCGTGAACTTGACGCGGTGGGTGCGCACGCCGCTCAGGCGCGCGGCCACTTCATTGCCACCGGTCGCGTACACATGCCGGCCGAAACGCGTGCGCCGCATCAGAATGGAGAAGCACACGGTGAGCAGCAGCATGATCACCACGGGAATGGGCACGAAGCCGAGATAGCCCTGGCCGATGAACGTGAAGCTATCGGGGACATCGGGCGTGACCGGCACGCCTTTGGTGATGATGTACATCAGGCCGCGGCCGATGCTGAGCGTGCCGAGCGTGGCGATAAACGGCGGCAGCTGAATCCACGTAATCAGGAAACCGTTGAATGCGCCGACGATCAGCCCCGCGCACAAGCCCGCCAGGATGGCCGGCAGCGGCCCCCAACCGTGCTGGAACGCGAGCGCGGTCATCAGCGAAGACAGCCCCATCACCGAGCCGACCGACAGATCGATGCCGCCGGTGATGATCACCAGCATCATGCCGATCGACATGATGCCGACCAGCGAAAACGAGCGAAACACACCCATCAGGTTGTTCGTCGTCAGGAAGTAGGGAGAGAAAATACTGATCGCGATGCCGACCAGAATCAGCACGGACAGGATGTTGAGCTCGCGGATTTTCAGCCAGCTGCGCATCGTGTCGAGCGTGCCGGCACGCGGCGGCTCTCCTGTCTTGGTCGAGATGGCTCTCAAAGGGCGTCTCCAGAGTGGGTCCGCAGCGTGTCGAGCGCGGCTCGCCGTTGCTACCGGCAGGCCGCGCGCTGGGACTGGCACCGATCATAGGAGCAGAGCGCCGCCGGAAACTGTGACGAAAGTCATAGATCCGTATCGGGGTTCTCCCGAGGTTCGCGCACGTGGCGCCCCGACTATGACGTTCATCACAGAAAAACGGGCGCGGAAACGTCTACGATGCGTTAACCCCTTATTCACCTGAACCTGACAAGGAGCAAGGCAGATGACGAAGCGAGTGATAGTCACCGGCGGCAGCGGATTGGCCGGCAAGTGGGTCGTCGAAGACCTGGTGGCGCATGGTTACGAAGTGCTGAACCTCGACCGCGTGCCGATGGCCAAACCAGTCGCCCGGACCCTGATTACGGACCTGACCGACGCAGGCCAGGTGTTCAACGCGCTCGCCTCGAGCACGACATCGAAGGAGTTCGACGACGACATCGAGCCGAAGCCGATCGACGCGATCGTGCACTTCGCGGCCATTCCGCGCATTCTGGTCACCACCGACAACGAGGTGTTTCGCATCAACGTGATGGGCACGTACAACGTGCTGGACGCGGCGTCGAAGTACGGCATCAAGAAAGTGATCCTGGCTTCGAGCGAAACGACCTATGGCGTGGTGTTCGCGCACCGTCATCGCGACCCGGCCTATTTCCCGCTCGACGAGACATATCCGGTCGATCCGATGGACAGCTACGCGACCTCGAAGGTCATCAACGAGGTGACGGGCAAGGCGTTCCACGCGCGCACCGGGGCGGACATCTACTGCTTCCGGATCGGCAATGTGCTCGACCCGTCCGATTACGCGAAATTCCCGACGTGGCTAAAAGATCCGGCATTGCGCAAGCGCATTGCGTGGAGCTATATCGACGGCCGCGATCTGGCAACTGCGTGCCGCCTCGGTATCGAGAAGGATGGCTTGGGCTTCGAGGTGATGAACGTCGCCGCGGATGACGTGTCGTCCGACCTGCCGACTGCGGAACTGCTCAAGCGCTTCTATCCGGATGTGCCGGTGAAGAAGCCACTCGGCGAGTTCGAAACGCTGCTGAGCAACGAGAAGTTGAAGCGGCTGCTTGGCTGGAAGCAGCAGTACCGCTGGCGGGAGCAGCCAGGCGCCAGATAGCGCGATTGCGTATCAGCACAACGGGACGCGGTGCTCGGCACTGCGCCCGTTCAATTCGTTGCGACACATTGCAGCGGCACACGCAGTGCCGCGCGAATCGCCGTCATCTGCGCCGCCGCGCACGTCAATCTGCTCTTCAGCCGGCATCACAGCGGCACCTGCTCGCGTCACGGCGGCGTGGCGAGCTGGCTTTGATCCCGCACCCTCGATGCGCGCGCGGGCCAGCCCGCCGCGCCCGCGCGGGCCGCCCCGAAGTACAATGACACCTCTTCCCGCCGCGCGCGCTTCCACGTCGACCGTTTCGATCGCATTGATCAGTCCGACCGGGCCAACCCGAGTCAGCCCAGGTCGACGTTCACGCCGCACCGGCCGGAAACCGGCGACACCGGATTCCCATCCACCCACGCCGCCCGCCCCCAGCGCGGCCGGCGGCGTCAACGTCCAAAAGCAAGCAAATGGCCCAATACGTCTTCACCATGAACCGGGTCGGCAAGATCGTGCCGCCCAAGCGTCAAATCCTGAAAGACATCTCGCTGTCATTCTTTCCCGGCGCGAAGATCGGCCTGCTCGGCCTGAACGGCTCGGGCAAGTCGACACTGATCCGCATCATGGCGGGTGTCGACAAGGACATCGAAGGCGAAGCCACGCCGATGCCGAACCTGAACATCGGTTATCTGCCGCAGGAGCCGCAGCTCGATCCGCAAAAGACGGTGCGTGAAGCGGTCGAAGAAGGCCTGGGCGAAGTATTCGGCGCGCAGAAGAAGCTCGACGAAATCTACGCCGCCTACGCGGAGCCGGACGCCGATTTCGACGCGCTCGCCGCCGAGCAGGCCAGGTACGAAGCGATCCTCGCAACCAGCGACGGCAGCGCGGAGCAGCAGATCGAAATCGCCGCCGACGCCCTGCGTCTGCCCGCATGGGACGCGAAAATCGAGCATCTGTCGGGCGGCGAAAAGCGCCGCGTCGCACTGTGCAAGCTGCTGCTCGAAAAGCCGGACATGCTTCTGCTCGACGAACCGACCAACCACCTGGACGCGGAGTCGGTCGACTGGCTCGAACAGTTCCTGACGCGCTTCCCGGGCACCGTCGTCGCCGTCACCCACGACCGCTACTTCCTTGACAACGCCGCCGAATGGATTCTCGAACTGGACCGCGGCCACGGCATTCCCTGGAAGGGCAATTACAGCAGCTGGCTCGACCAGAAGGAAGAACGCCTGAAGCAGGAAGAAGCGTCCGAATCCGCGCGTCAGAAGGCAATCAAGAAGGAACTGGAGTGGGTGCGCCAGAACCCTAAGGGCCGTCAGGCGAAGTCGAAGGCGCGGATTGCCCGCTTCGAGGAACTGAACAGCCAGGACTACCAGAAGCGCAATGAAACCTCGGAAATTTTCATTCCGGTCGGCGACCGCCTCGGCAATGAAGTGATCGAGTTCAAGAACGTGTCGAAGGCATACGGCGACCGTCTGCTGCTCGACAACGTCAGCTTCAAGATTCCGGCGGGCGCGATCGTCGGCATCATCGGCCCGAACGGTGCGGGTAAGTCCACCTTGTTCCGCATGCTCACCGGCAAGGAACAACCGGATTCGGGCGAGATCGTGCAAGGGCCGACGGTCAAGCTCGCGTACGTGGATCAAAGCCGCGACGCGCTCGACGGTTCGAAGACGGTGTTCGAAGAGATCTCCGGCGGCGCCGACGTGCTGACGGTCGGCAAGTACGAGACGCCGTCGCGTGCGTACATTGGCCGCTTCAACTTCAAGGGCGGCGATCAGCAGAAGATCGTCAGCAATCTGTCGGGCGGGGAGCGCGGCCGTCTGCATCTGGCCAAGACGCTGATCGCGGGCGGCAACGTCCTGCTGCTCGACGAACCGTCGAACGACCTCGACGTCGAAACGCTGCGCGCGCTCGAAGACGCGCTGCTGGAATTCGCCGGTTCGGTGATGGTGATCTCGCACGATCGCTGGTTCCTCGACCGCATCGCAACGCACATCATCGCGTTCGAAGGCGATTCGCAGATCACCTTCTTCGACGGCAACTACCAGGAATACGAAGCGGACAAGCGCGCCCGTCTGGGCGAAGAAGCCGCGCGTCCGAAGCGTCTGCGTTACAAGCCGATCACGCGATAAAGGCACGCTCGGGGCAGGCGCCTCGCGTCTTCCCCGATGCGCCGCATACGGGGCACAGCATTTGCTTCGCAGTGGGCGAAAAGCTGACAAGAGCGAAGTGGATGGCCGGCACGCCGCGCTCGCCACCCCGGCAATGCGGTTACGAGGAGGCAAGCATGGCGATGTCGATGGGAAGACGCGTGGCCATTGCCGTAGCCGGCACCGTGCTGGTGCTGGCGGTCGTCGCCCTTGCCGGCCTGTATTTCGCGCAACGCGAAGTCAAGGCGCGCGTGGTCGCCGCGCTCGGACCGCTCGGCAGTGCGGAAAGTATCGAGGTCGGTTTCACGTCCGTGCGCCTCACCAATGTGCGCCTCAAAGGCCCCGAAGGCTGGCCCGCGGCCGACGCGCTGCACGCCGACCAGATCGTCATGATTCCCGATGTGCGCGACATGCTCGCGAACCGCATGCATATCCGCTCGGTGGTCGTGAGCGGCTTCGATCTTTCGGTCGTGCGCACCGCCGACGGCTCCATCAATCTGCTGCCGAACCTCAGGGAAAGCCTGAACCGTCCGGATACGGGCGCGAGCAGCGGCGGTGAAGCTCCCCTGCCGCGCGAAAAGACCGTCGACCACATCGCCTTCGAACACGGCACTTTCGAGTTCTACGATTTCACCGTCAGCAAACCGGCGTACAAGGTCTCCGTCACCAACGCCACTGCGAGCGTCGACAATCTTCAATTGCCGGCCCTCAGCAATCCGACGTCGGTCTCGGTCAACGGTTCGATCAAGGGACCCGAGCATACCGGCACGGTTACGTTCGGCGGCTGGATCAAGGTCGCTAACAAGGATTCGCAAACCACCAGCACCTTGCGCGGCGTCGACGTCGTCATGCTCGATCCTTATCTGCTGAAAAAGGCCGGTGCCAAGGCGCAGGTCGCAGGCGGCACGGTCGACCTGACGGTTCAGTCGACGGTCAGCAACTACCGCCTGCATGCGCCGGGCACGCTGACCGTGCACAATCTGCGGCTCGCCGATACCGGTGACCCGCTCGACACCTTCATGTCCATTCCAACCAAGGCCGCCGTCGCGGCGCTCAAATCGCATAACGGCGATATCACCGTGCACTTCGTGCTCGACGGCGATCTGCGCGACCCGAAGTTTTCGGTGAAGGAAAGTCTGCTGTCGAAGCTCGGCACGGGCTT
>NZ_DASXHA010000066.1:0-26107 GCF_036488795.1 Paraburkholderia sp. | reverse complement strand
AACGTGGTCGCCACCGCGCCGGGCGCGAAGCTCGCCAATCTGCGCTTTCATCACCCGCTGACGTCCGCGCATCCGGGCTACAAGCGCACGGCGCCGGTCTATCTCGGCGACTACGTGACGACCGAAACCGGCACGGGTATCGTCCACTCGTCGCCCGCTTATGGCGTGGAAGACTTCGTGTCGTGCAAGGCGCACGGCATGGCTGATTCGGACATCATCAATCCGGTGATGGGCGATGGCCGTTACATCGAATCGCTCGCGCTGTTCGGCGGTCTGTCCATCTGGGCCGCGAATCCGAAGATCGTCGAGGCGCTGCAAAACGCCGGCACGCTGCTGCGCACCGAGAAGTACACGCACAGCTACATGCACTGCTGGCGCCACAAGTCGCCGATCATCTACCGCGCCACCTCGCAATGGTTCGCCGGCATGGACGTGAAGCCGAACGACACGGACAGGACGCTGCGCGAAACCGCGCTCGAAGGGATCGAAAACACGGCGTTTTATCCGTCGTGGGGTAAGCAGCGTCTGTTCAGCATGATCGCCAACCGCCCCGACTGGACACTGTCGCGTCAGCGTCAATGGGGCGTGCCGATGGCCTTCTTCGTGCACAAGGAAACCGGCGAGCTGCATCCGCGCACGCTGGAGTTGCTCGAAGCAGTCGCGCAACGCGTCGAGAAAGCCGGTATCGAAGCATGGCAGTCGCTCGATCCGCGCGAACTGCTCGGCGACGACGCCAATATGTACGAAAAGAACCGCGACACGCTCGACGTGTGGTTCGATTCGGGCACCACGCACTGGCACGTCCTGCGTGGCTCGCACAAGGACGAACTGCAGTTTCCGGCGGATCTCTATCTGGAAGGCTCGGACCAGCACCGCGGCTGGTTCCACTCGTCGCTGTTGACGGCGTCGATGCTGGACGGCCGGCCGCCGTACAACGCGCTCTTGACGCACGGCTTCACCGTGGACGGCGAAGGCCGCAAGATGAGCAAGTCGCTCGGCAACGGTATCGATCCGCACGAAGTGGCCAACCGGCTGGGCGCGGAAATCATCCGTCTATGGATTGCCTCGACCGACTACTCGGGCGAACTGGCGATCTCCGAGGAAATCCTGAAGCGCGTGACGGAAGGCTACCGCCGCATCCGTAACACCCTGCGCTTTCTGCTGGCGAACCTGTCGGACTTCGACTTCGAAAAGAACGCGCGCCCGGTGGAAGACTGGCTCGAAATGGACCGCTACGCAGTGGCGCTGTCGGCCAATCTGCAGACGGACATCCTCGCGCACTACGACAGGTACGAGTTCCACCCGGTGGTCGCCAAGCTGCAGACGTTCTGCTCGGAAGATCTGGGCGGCTTCTACCTCGACGTGCTGAAGGATCGCCTGTACACCACCGCGCCGGATTCCGTGGCGCGCCGCGCCGCGCAGACCGCGCTGTATCACATCGCTCACGGCCTGCTGCGCATCATGGCGCCGTTCCTGTCGTTCACCGCGGAAGAAGCGTGGAAGGTGTTCCAGCCGAACCGCGAAACCATCTTCACCGAGACGTATCACGTGTATCCGGAAGTGTCGGACGCCGCCGCGCTGCTCGACAAGTGGACGCTGCTGCGCGAAGTACGCGGCAACGTCACCAAGGCGCTGGAAGAAGCGCGCGTGGCAAACCTGATCGGCTCGTCGCTGCAGGCGGAAGTCGAAATCCGCGCGAGCGGCGCGCGTCACGATGCACTCGCCAGCCTCGGCGCGGACCTGAAGTTCGTGCTGATCACGTCGGCGGCGACGGTCGTGAAGGTCGACAGCGAAGCGGACGAAGGCGTCGAAGTCAACGCATCGAAGTATCTGAAGTGCGAACGGTGCTGGCACTACCGTGCGGACGTCGGTGAAAACGCCGAACATCCGACGCTGTGCGGCCGGTGCTTCAGCAACCTGTTCGGAAGCGGCGAAACGAGGAGCGCGGCATAATGGCAAGAACCCTGTCGAAACCCGCCAGCAGCGGTTCGCTGGCGCCGTGGTTGGGCGTGGCATTGATCGTCATCCTGTTCGATCAGTTGACGAAGATCGCAGTGCAGAAGGTGTTTGCGTACGGCGTGCCGCATATGGTCGCGCCGTTCTTCAACCTCATCCTCGTGTACAACCGCGGCGCCGCGTTCAGCTTCCTCGCCATGGCGGGCGGCTGGCAGCGCTGGGCCTTCACGGGTCTCGGCGTGGTCGCGGCGCTGGTGATCTGCTATCTGCTCAAGCGCCACGGCGCGCAGAAGCTGTTCTGCACCGCGCTCGCGCTGATTCTGGGCGGCGCGCTCGGTAACGTGATCGACCGGCTGGCGTATGGCCATGTGATCGACTTCCTCGATTTCCACGTGGGCACGTGGCACTGGCCGGCGTTCAACCTAGCGGACAGCGCGATCACGATCGGCGCGATCCTGCTCGTGCTCGACGAGTTGCGGCGCGTGCGCGGCTCGCGCTAAAGCCGCAAGGTTCGGGGCCGCGGCGCCTCGGCGTACTGTGCCTCAGGCAGTGCGCCGAGGAGTGTTTAACCGGCCATCATGCATCGTCGGAGGCTTTCGTTGGCAACCGCAGAACTCGCAGGAAAACATCTCGTCCTCGGCCTGACCGGCGGGATTGCCTGCTACAAGATCGCCGAACTCACGCGCCTGCTGACCAAGGCAGGCGCCACCGTGCAGGTCGTCATGACCGAAGCGGCCACCCAGTTCATCACTCCCGTCACCATGCAGGCGTTGTCCGGCCGGCCGGTCTACACGAGCCAGTGGGACGCGCGCGTGCCGAACAACATGGCGCACATCGATCTGTCGCGTGAAGCCGACGCCATCGTGATTGCGCCGGCCTCCACCGATTTCCTCGCCCGACTCGCGCACGGCATGGCCGACGACCTGCTCTCGACGCTATGCGTCGCGCGCGACTGCCCGCTGCTCGTGGTGCCGGCCATGAATCGTCAGATGTGGCAAAACCCGGCCACGCAACGCAACGTCACGCAACTGCGCGCGGACGGTGTCGAGGTGCTCGGCCCGGACTCCGGCCCCCAGGCGTGCGGCGAGATTGGCGACGGCCGCATGCTCGAGGCCGCGGCCACGTATGAGGCGATTGCCTCGTTCTTCCAGCCGAAGATCCTTGCCGGCCGCCGCGTGTTGCTGACCGCCGGTCCGACCTTCGAACCGCTCGATCCGGTGCGCGGCATCACCAACCGTTCGAGCGGCAAGATGGGCTTCGCGCTGGCACGCGCAGCGCAGCAGGCGGGCGCGGACGTGCATCTGGTCGCCGGCCCGGTCGCGCTGGACACGCCGTGGGGCGTATTCCGCGAAGACGTGCAGACGGCGCAGCAAATGCACGACGCCGTGATGCGCGCCGTGCCTGATTACGACATCTTCATTGGCGTGGCCGCCGTCGCCGACTGGCGCGTCGACCACGTCAGCGAACAGAAAATCAAAAAGACCGCCGGGCGCGCATTGCCCACCTTTAGCTTCGTGGAAAATCCGGACATTCTCGCGTCGGTGGCGAAGCTGCCGCACCCGCCGTTCTGTGTCGGCTTTGCGGCGGAGAGCGGCGACCTCGAGGTCCACGGCGAAGAAAAGCGGGTGCGCAAGAACGTGCCGTTGCTGATCGGCAATCTCGGTCCGCTGACCTTCGGCCTCGACGACAACGAAGTCGTCCTGTTCGAAGCAAGCGGCGCGACGAAACTGCCGCGCGCCGACAAGCAGGCGCTCGCCGGCGCGCTGATTGCCGAGATCGCGAAGCGCCTGCCCGACACGAGCCTGATCCGGTAACCACACGGTCCTCTTTCCGGAACCCGAGTCAACTGGAGCTGTACTGACATGACGCTACTTTCCGTGCTCGATCAAACGCCCGTGATCGACGGGCACTCGGTGGCGGACGCGATCGCCGCCACCGTTGAACTCGCGCAACTCGCCGACGACCTCGGCTACACACGCTATTGGTGCGCCGAGCATCACGGGTTGCGTGGCGTGTCGAACCCGTGTCCCGAAGTGATGCTCGCGCGCCTTGGCAGCGTGACGAAGCGCATCCGCATCGGCTCAGGCGGGGTCATGCTGCCGTACTACAGCCCGTTCAAGGTCGCCGAGCAATTCATGATGCTCGAAGCGCTGTTTCCGAACCGCGTCGACCTGGGCGTCGGGCGCGCCCCGGGTGGCGACATGCGCACCGCGCAGGCCGTCGCGGCGGGCACCTACAACCGCGGCGACATTTTTCCGCAGCAGGTAGCCGACCTGGTCGGACTGATGAGCGGCAAGCTGCCGCCGGATCACATCGCATCCGGCGTACTGCTGCAGCCGCAAGTCGAGACGCGCCCGCAGCTGTGGGTGCTCGGTTCGAGCGAATTTGGCGGCTTGCTGGCGGCGCAACTCGGCATCCGCTTTGCGTTCGCGCATTTCATCAACGCGCATTTCGGCCACCAGGTCGCGCATGCGTATCGCGACCGCTTCAAGGCGGGCAACGAAGCAAAGCCGTACCTTGCGGCCGCGGTGTTCGTGATCTGTGCGGACACGGAGCAGGAAGCGGTAGATCTGGAAAAAGCCGTCGACCTGCGCCGCGTGCAGATGGCCTACGGTCTCAATGAGCCGATCCCCACCGTCGAGCAGGGCATCGCGCAGGAGTACGGCGACCGCGAGCGACTGGTGATCGATCGTGAGAAGCCGCGCAGCATCGTCGGCACACCTGAGCGTGTGACGGAGCGCATGCTGGCGTTGCAGGAACAATTCGAGGCCGACGAACTGGTAGTGCTGACCGTGGCGGGCAGTTATCGCGCACGGCTGCGCTCGTACGAACTGCTGGCCGATGCATTCCAGCTCGGACACTGACGAAACGCTGACTTTCTACCCTACCCACTCATTCGAACTGCATGAAACTTGACCTGAAGATTCTCGACGCGCGCATGCGCGACCAACTCCCGGCCTACGCCACCACGGGCAGCGCGGGTCTCGATCTGCGCGCATGCCTCGACGAACCGCTGATGCTGCAGCCTGGCGAAACGGCCCTGGTGCCGACGGGTCTCGCGATCCACGTGGGCGACCCCGGTTATGCGGCGCTGATCTTGCCGCGTTCGGGTCTCGGGCATAAGCACGGCATCGTGCTCGGTAATCTGGTGGGATTGATCGATTCGGATTATCAAGGCCAACTGATGATCTCGACGTGGAACCGTGGACAAACCGCCTTCACGCTGAATCCGATGGAACGGCTCGCGCAACTCGTGATCGTGCCGGTCGTGCAGGCCGAGTTCAACATCGTCGACGATTTCGAAGAAAGCGCGCGCGGCGCCGGTGGTTTCGGCAGCACGGGTAAGCACTAGGCTGAGGCTTACCTCTAACGCGGACGAATTCCACCTGGAATATTCAAGACGCAAAAAAAACGGCGCGGACCCTAAGGTTCGCGCCGTTTTGTTTTGATGCTTCGGCTAGACGATGATGCCCAGCGCTTACTCGACTTCCACGGCTTCCGGGTTCGGATTACGCGGTGCCGCCTGCTCGTCGAATGTGAGCTGCACCTTGTCTTCCGCATCCACGTCGACCGTCACGCGGCCGCCGCTCATCAGCTTGCCGAACAGCAATTCGTCGGCCAGTGCACGACGGATCGTGTCCTGGATCAGACGCTGCATCGGACGTGCGCCCATCAGCGGATCGAAACCGTGCTTCGCGAGGTGCTTACGCAGCGCGTCGGTGAAGAGCGCGTCGACCTTCTTCTCATGCAGCTGATCTTCCAGTTGCATCAGGAACTTGTCGACCACACGCATGATGATCTCTTCATCCAGCGAGCGGAAGCTGATGGTCGCGTCCAGACGGTTACGGAATTCCGGCGTGAACATGCGCTTGATATCGACCATTTCGTCGCCGGTTTCGCGGCGAGTCGTGAAGCCGATAACCGATTTGCCCATTGCCTCGGCGCCCGCGTTGGTCGTCATGATGATGATGACGTTGCGGAAATCGGCCTTGCGCCCGTTGTTATCCGTCAGCGTGCCGTGGTCCATGACCTGCAGCAGCACGTTGTAGATGTCCGGATGCGCTTTTTCGATTTCGTCGAGCAGCAGCACGCAATGCGGCTTCTTCGTCACGGCTTCCGTCAGCAGACCGCCCTGATCGAAACCGACATAGCCCGGCGGCGCGCCAATCAACCGGCTGACCGCGTGACGCTCCATGTATTCCGACATGTCGAAGCGAATCAGTTCGATGCCCAGCGTGAACGCCAGTTGCTTCGCCACTTCGGTCTTGCCGACACCGGTCGGGCCGGAGAACAGGAACGCACCGATCGGCTTGTCCAGCTTGCCGAGGCCCGCGCGCGCCATCTTGATCGCAGCCGACAGCGCGTCGATGGCCGGGTCTTGCCCGAACACCACGCTCTTCAGATCGCGATCCAATGTCTGCAGCTTGCTGCGGTCGTCTTGCGATACGCTCTGCGCCGGCACACGCGCGATCTTCGAGATGATTTCCTCGATCTCGCCCTTGCCGATGGTCTTCTTCTGCTTCGACTTCGGCAGGATGCGCTGCGCCGCGCCGGCTTCGTCGATCACGTCAATCGCCTTGTCCGGCAAATGACGATCCGTGATGAAGCGTGCCGACAGTTCAGCCGCCGCCGACAGCGCACCCGACGAGTACTTCACGCCATGGTGCTCTTCGAAACGCGACTTCAGGCCGCGCAGGATGGCGACCGTCTGCTCGACAGTCGGCTCCGTCACGTCGACCTTCTGGAAACGGCGTGACAATGCCGCGTCCTTTTCGAAGATGCCGCGATATTCCGTGAACGTGGTCGCGCCGATGCACTTCAGCGTGCCCGACGACAACGCCGGCTTCAGCAGATTCGACGCGTCCAGCGTACCGCCCGATGCGGCGCCCGCGCCGATCAGCGTATGAATTTCGTCGATGAACAGAATGGCGTGCGGACGTTCCTTCAGTTCCTTGAGGACCGTCTTCAGGCGCTGTTCGAAATCGCCGCGGTATTTGGTACCGGCCAGCAACGCACCCATATCCAGCGAATACACCTGCGCGTCCGCCAGGATGTCCGGCACTTCACCGCGCGTAATGCGCCAGGCGAGCCCTTCAGCGATGGCCGTTTTACCGACACCGGCCTCACCGACCAGTAGCGGATTGTTCTTGCGACGGCGGCACAGCACCTGAACCACGCGCTCGACTTCGGATTCGCGCCCGATCAGCGGATCGAGGCGGCCGTCCTTCGCCATCTGGTTCAGGTTCTGCGTGAACTGCGCGAGCGGCGTTTCTTTCTGCGCAGCGGCTTCGTCAGACTCGGCATTGGCGTCGCTCGCCTTGGCGGCGTCGGTGCTGCTGGTCTTGGCGATACCGTGCGAGATGAAGTTCACCACGTCCAGACGCGTCACGCCCTGCTGTTGCAGGTAGTAAACCGCGTGCGAGTCTTTCTCGCCGAAGATTGCAACCAGCACATTCGCGCCGGTCACTTCCTTCTTGCCGTTCGAAGTGGACTGCACATGCATGATGGCACGCTGGATCACGCGCTGGAATCCCAGCGTGGGCTGCGTGTCGACGTCGTCCGTGCCTGGCACGGTCGGCGTGTTGTCATGAATGAAGTTGCGCAGGTTCTGGCGCAGGTCTTCGATGTTGGCCGCGCATGCGCGCAACACCTCTGCTGCCGTCGGATTGTCCAACAGGGCCAGTAAAAGATGTTCGACCGTAATGAACTCGTGCCGCGCCTGACGTGCTTCCATGAACGCCATGTGCAAGCTGACTTCCAGTTCCTGGGCAATCATGCTTCCTCCATCACACACTGCAGCGGATGCCCGGCCTGCCGTGCGTGGGTAACGACTTGCTCGACTTTGGTCGACGCGATGTCCCGCGTATAGACCCCACAAACTCCCCTTCCTTCGCGATGCACCTTCAACATAACCTGTGTTGCGGTTTCACGGTCTTTATTGAAATATTCCTGCACGATCATCACGACAAATTCCATTGGCGTGAAGTCGTCGTTCAGAAGCACCACCTTGTACATGGATGGCGGCTTGAGCTTTTTCTCCTGCCGCTCCAGTACGGTGCCGTCCTGCTTGTCCGGGATAATTGCCATACACCCATTCTAAACAACTCGGACAGGCCCGCAATCCTGTCAAAACCCGGCCGGCTGGCCGGCGATCCTTGTCGCCACGCATGACGGCGCTGCCTGTCACACCTGCGCCCGGTACCGAGCCGTTTGCGGAGCCGGCCCTCCAGATATATCGTTGCGGCCGCTTTCGCAGCACGGTCGGATCGAGTATCGCACAACCTGCCACACGAGGCTGAGTGCGTGTTGCCGCGCAATCTGCCACTTCGCTGCAACTTTGTGACAACAATGCGGCAATCGCGCAGCGAGCTTCTACCCGTAGGACACCATGTGAGTCGATTATGCGACTTTTCAAGACGGGACGCTTGCGCCACCGCACATAAGAAAAGCGGGAAAAACCCTGGAAATGGGATGTTTGCAACGCTACAGTACGCGTCTCAAAATTTTCTTGACACTCGAATAAAGAGCCTCAACAATCAAGCTGGCACTTTTTTCAAGTCAGTAACATATTCGAAAAATTGCCGATGGTGAGCTTATGAGGCGGGAGCGGTTGCAGTGCGCGGCCGTTAAGCTTTTCGAGGGCTCGTGGTGGTGACATGAGTTACAGGGGAAGTAGGTATGGCAACTGGTACGGTCAAATGGTTCAATGACGCGAAAGGTTTCGGATTCATTACGCCCGACGAAGGCGGTGAGGATCTGTTTGCACACTTTTCGGCCATCCAGATGAATGGGTTCAAAACCCTGAAGGAAGGTCAGAAGGTGAGCTTTGAGGTCGTGCAAGGCCCCAAAGGCAAGCAGGCATCGAACATCCAGGCCGCAGCCTGATTCTGTTCGATACCCGTGCCCTGGAAACCCGGCTTCGTGCCGGGTTTCTTCATTTTGGGCGCTCGATCCGCTTTAGACCACTTTGAGCGTGCCCATCATGCCGAGGTCCTCGTGTTCGAGGATGTGGCAATGGAACATCCGCTCACCCGTCTGGCGCTGAAGCGTGGCGATTCGTACCACTTCCCCCGGCTGGACGTTCACCGTATCGCGCCAGGCTCGATACGGCTCCGGCGTGACGCTGCCGCCGCGCACTCGCTCGATCACCTGAAATTGCGTGCCGTGCAGATGGAACGGATGATCCATATCGGTGCGGTTTTCGATCGACCACGTTTCGACGACGTCACGCCGGCTCGTCAACGTGATGCGCTGCGGGTCGAACGTGTTGCCGTTGATCATGAACGACATGCCGGCGGGCATGCCGTGGCCCGTGGATCCGCCTGGGCGGTGCATCGCGGCCATCTCCATGCGCTCCGAAAACACCACGGATTGCTGCGCGGCCGGCGTGCCGAGCGGCTCGATCGTCCGCAAGGTCACCGGAACGGCACGCGCAACCGTGGTGCCGGCCGCCGGCGCGGCAGCGGCCGGCGCGGCGAAGCGCACATCGGCGAGCGGCTGGGCGACCCCCGGCGGCAGACTACCGCCCTCCGACATGGTCATCTTGCGCCGGTCGTAGACCAGAGCGGTGAGCACGGCCCGTGCGGATCCCGTTCGTCCGGATCCGCGCGGCGCCCCGGCAATCGCGGAAACGATCAGCTCAGCGCGCTCGCCAGGCGCCAGCAGCACCTCCGTCAAGGCTGCCCGCGCGTGTTCCAGCAAACCGCCGTCCGTGCCGACTTGAGCAAAACTGTATCCGTCACCCAGCGACAATCTCAAATAGCGGGCATTACACGCATTCCACACGCGCCAACGCTCATCCACCGACACCTCGATAAGCGGACGGCGCGCGCCGTTGACCAGCACGAACTGCCCTTCCCGGCCGTTTATCCAGTCCATCAGGTCGTTCGGCGGGATCGTACCGTCGCTCGCCAGTTTCAGATCGGAGAAGAACAGATGGCGCTCGGGCCAGTCCGCCAGCGGGTCGTCGACAGCGCGCACGATGATCGGCCCCGCGAGGCCGCGAAACACCTGCTCGGCCGACATCATGTGCGGATGCGGGTGATACCAGTAGGTGCCGGCACTGCCGGGCGGCAGCGTGAAGCGATAGACGTGCGACGCCCCCGGCGCCACCGGCTGGGTGGGATTGCCATCCTGATCGGGCGGCACCGGCAAGCCGTGCCAATGGACGGTGGTCGGTTGCGATAGCCGGTTGACGAGGCGAATTTCGAGCATGTCGCCTTCGCGTACATCGATGAGCGGACCGACTACCGGCGCTTGTGGCGCGTCTACGCCGTTCTGGCCGTATTGCCAGAATGTGGTTGGATGACCGGCCATCAGTGCGTGTTGAACCGGTTGCGCGACCAGCGTCGCGCGAAACACGCCCGGCTCCCTGCTTTCGTTGACAAGCGTGCGCAACGTCGCAAGCGGCGCGCCGGACGGCAGCGCATCGAGGGGCGCGAGGGCGGCGGGTGCGCTGCCGTGCGACATCTCCGGCATCTCCGGCATCTCCGGCATCTCCGGCATGCCTTGCATGCCTTTCATGTCACGCATGCCGCTCATGTCGTGCATTGCGCGCTCATTTTGTTGCGCCAGCGCCGCGCGGCCGAATGCCGACGCTACGGCCACGCCCAGCGTACGGGCGAGAAATTCCCTGCGAATCATGGATCGTTTCCTCAGTTGAACGGCGCGGCGGCGCTGATGGCACGCCACGCCTGATCGTTCAAGGCCGCGTGGCGGAAACCGTCACGTGGACCAGTTGGGTTGGCAAGCGCCGGCACGCAAGTGGATGCAGCGGACCAGCGCGTGAACGATCAACCGATGGGCGGCCGTACAGGAGGCGCGTGCGTGACGCCGCCGCGCAACGGCTCGGAGAGAGGAGACGGAAGCGAAGCGTGGAAGGCCCGGGGTTCAAGACGATAAGCGGCCAACAACGCGCCGCAATGAATGCCGCAAGCCGACGGGCAGCCGGGGCAATCGTCATGATTGCCGCCCGCAGGGTGGCCAGTGGCTACGCCCGGGCAATGCGATGCGGCAGCGACCGCGGCATGCGTTGCTTTTGAGTGGTCCGTCTGGGCGACCATCGTCAGCATCATTTGCGTGGGGGGCAATTGCGCCGCGCGCACGTGGGCGGACGCCCCTTGCATAGCGAGGAGCGCAAGCGCCAGCACGATGAGAAGTCGCCGCAAAACAAACATGATTGGATAGGTGTCGGGAATCGCACCGGAAAAACCGGTCCAGGCATCATATCGCACACCGCTGCCATTCCCATCGCATTTGCCGCGGACTAGAGCACCACCCGCGCGCCTTCAGCGATTCTCACGCTGCATTTCCAGACTGCGCGCCAGGTCGCCATGGAACATCGCGATTCCCTGGTGAGAAAAGTTCGACCGCGTATCAATTGCCGGCGTGATGCCGATACTCTGCACCAGCCGGCAGAACGTGTAGTCCTCAGACAGATACGTGCGCGTTTCGGGGTCGATCGTGGTGTCGAAGAACGCGTAGTGGAACAACGCAAGCGCACCGGCGTCGTGTTCATCCCGGTCCTTCAGATGCGTTCGGCAACGCAGTTCCGGGTACCGTTCCATCAGGGCCAGAAAGACCTCGCGCCTGATCAGCATGAAGCCTGTTGGCGCATACAGGGCGTCGAGAAAGCCGTCGGCGTCGGGCACGAGGTTGTCCGCGCGCGCCACCGCCGGATAGGTGGCGTGGCGTGCCTCGAAATCGGCCTTGGTCGTTCCGGCCGGCAAGGCTTCCTGCAAACCGCCGCTCGGCCAACCGTCCGACTTGAGCGGATAGACGCCCGCCGCCACCGGCCGGTTCGCCCGCAGCAGCCGCACCACGTCCTCGCCTTTGAAGCCGATGTCGCCGTCGATCCACATCAGATGGGTGAAGCGGTCGTCCGCGAGAAAATCTGCGACCATCGTATTGCGTGCGCGGGGCACCAGACTGTCCAGACTGTTGAAGTTAGTTCGCAGACCGAACCCATAACGAGCCGACATTGCATACAGGTCCAGCAGGCCGAGCACGTACTCCGTGGCAACTACCGAACCGTAGCTGGGTGTCGCCACAAAAACATTCGCGTTGATGTTTTCTTCAATCATTGTTCTCCCCGGAACGTTCGACCCACGGACCGGAGCGGATGCTTATCTCAAAGGCGATCACACCGGAGCAGTCGGTCAAAGGCAATAATTCATTAGGATACCTTTGTTATGTAGCGGATGCCTAATTTATCAGACGCACCTTCACAATTCTTGACGCATCATCCGCGCGGCGATGGATAGCGCGACTCCGTGTGACGAGCAATACCTATGCGGCGCGAACACGCCCCTCGCAACAGTTCGACGCAGTTGCCGGGTTGCGCCAATATTGCGGCCAATAAAAAACCCCGGCGACAGTCAGTCCACCGGGGTCTGGTACTGCAGGCCGCTGAAGGGCCCGGCTGTCGCCTACATATTCTCAATCATCACTTGCCCAAACCCCGAACACGACACCTGCGTCGCGCCCTCCATCAAGCGCGCGAAGTCGTACGTGACACGCTTTTGCAAGATCGACGCCTCCATCGACTTGATGATGATGTCCGCCGCTTCGAACCAGCCCATATGGCGCAACATCATTTCCGCCGAGAGGATTTCCGAACCCGGATTCACGTAGTCCTTGCCGGCATACTTCGGCGCGGTGCCGTGCGTGGCCTCGAACATCGCCACCGAATCCGACAGATTGGCGCCCGGCGCAATGCCGATCCCACCCACCTGCGCCGCCAGCGCGTCCGAAATGTAGTCGCCGTTCAGGTTCAGTGTGGCGATCACATCGTATTCGGCCGGGCGCAGCAGGATCTGCTGCAAAAACGCATCCGCAATCACGTCCTTGACGATGATGTCGGTGCCCGTCTTCGGGTTCTTGAACTTCATCCACGGACCGCCGTCCACCAGTTCGGCGCCGAATTCTTTTTGCGCCAGCGCATAACCGTAATCACGGAAAGCGCCTTCCGTGAACTTCATGATGTTGCCCTTGTGCACCAGGGTGAGCGAGCGGCGATCGTTGTCGATGGCATATTGCAGCGCCTTGCGCACGAGACGTTCGGTGCCTTCCTTAGACACCGGCTTCACCCCGATCGCCGACGTTTCCGGGAAGCGGATTTTCTTCACGCCCATTTCTTCGCGCAGGAACTTGATGACCTTCTTTGCCTGCTCGGATCCTGCTGCCCATTCGATACCCGCGTAAATGTCTTCCGAGTTCTCGCGGAAGATCACCATATTGGTCTTTTCAGGTTCGCGCACCGGCGACGGCACGCCCTTGAAATACTGCACCGGGCGCAGGCAAACATACAGGTCGAGTTCCTGACGCAACGCCACATTCAGCGAGCGGATGCCGCCACCCACCGGCGTGGTCAGCGGGCCCTTGATGGACACCACGTATTCCTTCACGACTTCGAGCGTCTCTTCCGGCAGCCATACGTCAGGACCGTACACCCTGGTCGCCTTCTCGCCGGCATAGACTTCCATCCAGTGGATTTTCCGCTTGCCCGCGTAGGCTTTTTCCACAGCCGCATCCACCACCTTGATCATCACCGGCGTGATGTCGACACCGGTACCGTCGCCTTCGATGAACGGGATGATGGGCTGGTCGGAAACATTGAGCGAGTAGTCAGCGTTGACAGTAATCTTGTCTCCGCCCGTCGGAACCTTGATGTGCTGATACGGCATGATCGGACTCCAGTGATGGCTGTGCTAGTTGAAGCAGATGGGAACTGCGGAACTGGGCGCTCCGCGTTGCGCGCAATGCCGTACGCCTGCAAGCGGCCGAGCCGCTATTCTAGCCCACGCCGACGCGCAAGCGCGGCCGCCGCAGGGGCGGGTTTTCGACAATACGGGACATTCGCGAAGGCAACTCTTATGTCTTATATAAAACATAAGAATGGATGCCGGCGATTATGCATTATCATCCCGCCATTTGCCACACGAGCTGCCAGCCTTGCTTTCAGCACGCGCCGTAAAGCGTGGCGCGCACAACCTCAATGGCAGGTCTCCGCCGGATTGCCCGCATGCCCCTCCTCGCCCTCAATAAGCCGTTCGGCACCATCTGTCAGTTTTCGCCGCACGAAACGCGCGCCTCGCTCGCCGACTGGGTCAAGGTACCAGGCGTCTATCCGGCCGGACGTCTCGATTCCGATAGCGAAGGGCTGCTGCTCCTCACCGACGACGGCGCGCTGCAGGCGCGCATCGCCGAACCGCGTCACAAACTCGTCAAACGCTATTGGGCGCAAGTCGAGGGCGCGCCGGATCAAGCCGTACTGACGCGGCTCGCGCGCGGCGTCGACCTGGGCGACTACGTCACACGCCCATGTCACGCGCAATTCGTCGAAGCACCTGACAGTCTCTGGCCGCGTAATCCACCCATTCGCTTTCGCGCCGCAATTCCGACCACGTGGATCGAACTGTCGATCACCGAGGGCAAGAACCGTCAGGTGCGGCGCATGACGGCCGCGGTCGGCTTCCCGACCTTGCGGCTCGTGCGCGTGGGGATGGGTGCGCTCGACATTTTTTCGCTTGATCTACAGCCCGGGGCATGGCGGGAGTTGCCGGCACGCGCACCGTGGGACGGCATTTGATGAGCGTCCCATACGCCTCAAAAAACGCTAAGCCGTTGTATCGGCAAGCATTTTCCGCGTGATGAAAATTCAATACGGCGCTTTGCGCGAATCGAATGAAAAGTCAATAAGCGTCAAATAAAGAATCGCGAAAATTTACGTCAACCGCGTTGCAAGCTCACGCGTTATTCGACCCAGATGCCGCCCGAAGCTATCCGGCATTCAGCCTTAAGGGCCTTTGTGCAAGCCGTTTTCGCGGCCAGTGCGGGGAGTCTGAGCGCTAGCAGACGCGTCAAGAAAATTGTTTGATGCGGCTGTCAACCGAAAGGTGGATGGCACGTTTACCGACATGACTCATATATAACCGGGTCATTTGGTTAATTAACTAAAGCTGAGGATTCACAAAATGAACAAACTGATCGCCGCTCTGGTCGCTGGCCTCTTCGCAACGGCAGCATTCGCACAAGCTTCGGCACCGGAAGCAGCTTCGGCAGCTCCGGCAGCAGCTTCGTCGGCAAAGAAGACCACGAAGAAGGCAGCACACAAGAAGTCGCACAAGAAGGCAGCTGCTGCAGCAGCAGCTTCGGGCGCTTCGGAGTAAGTTTGTCGTAAAAACGCAGTCAAGAACTAGCAGCACTTGCCGTTCTTACGGCGTTGAAAGGCAGGTCACCGAAAGGCGATCTGCCTTTTTGTTTTTGACGCGCTCGCGTAACATGCGCGGGTTAATTTCCAGCAAGGAGTCACGCCGTGCGAATTTCCCTGCGCTCGTTGATCGCGCGCTTTGCATTAGCCGTTGCATTGCCTTTGGCCGCTGCCTCGTTCACGCTAGCGCCCGTCCATAACGCGTACGCGCAACAGATGCCGCCGGGTGCGAAGCAGCCTGGCGACTTCCCGCGTGCCAAGCTGACCGTCGGCATGTTCGTGATCGACGCCGCCGTCGCCGCCAACGACCCGGACCGCGAACAAGGCCTGATGTACCGTTCGCAGCTCGCGCCCAACGAAGGCATGCTGTTCGTGTTCAACGAGAACGCGGTGCACTGCTTCTGGATGAAAAACACCTTGATTCCGCTGTCGATCGCCTTCATGCGTGCCGACGGCACGATTACCGACATCGACGAGATGGACGCCGAAACCACCAACAACCACTGCCCGCGCAACAACGGCGTGTACGCGCTCGAAATGAGCAAGAACTGGTTCGAGGCGAAGGGCATCCGACCGGGCATGGTGATGCAGGGTCTGCCTGCCCCGCATTAAACCCGCACGTCAAGCCGGTTCTGACTTTAATGGCCGGCAGGCGTCACACGCCGGCCTGCGCCAGCGATCTGCGCAGACGTGCCACCTGTGCCGTGCGCACAACTTGCCGTACCCGAAAGCCGGTGTCCTCCCAGGTCGCCGGCTTTTTTGCGTCTGTCACCGCCCGTCGGGGCGCTGACGCCGTCACGGGCGGGCACCCTCGGCCGTTCTGGTGGCCGCGCTGGTTCGCCTGGCAAGATTCCTGCAAAAGACCTTACGACGCGCTATCCTAGTAATCTCACTGCAGCACCGAGATCGACCGGACGGCGGCCTCGCCGCCCGGCGCATATCACCGGCGCGCCTAACCAAGGAGGTTCACGTGCCCCGCAAGACTCCCATTGAGCGCTACCGGAATATCGGCATTAGCGCTCACATCGATGCCGGCAAAACCACGACCACCGAACGCATCCTCTTCTACACCGGCGTGACTCACAAGATCGGTGAAGTTCACGACGGTGCGGCGACGATGGACTGGATGGAGCAGGAGCAGGAGCGCGGCATCACGATCACATCGGCTGCCACGACTGCCTTCTGGAAAGGCATGGCCGGCAATTATCCGGAACACCGCATCAACATCATCGACACCCCGGGCCACGTCGACTTCACGATCGAAGTGGAACGCTCGATGCGCGTGCTCGACGGCGCCTGCATGGTGTACGACTCGGTCGGCGGCGTGCAGCCGCAGTCGGAAACCGTGTGGCGTCAGGCGAACAAGTACAAGGTCCCGCGCATTGCGTTCGTCAACAAGATGGACCGCGTCGGCGCAGACTTTTTCCGCGTGCAACGTCAGATCGGCGACCGCCTGAAGGGCGTCGCCGTGCCCATCCAGATTCCAGTCGGTGCGGAAGAGCATTTCCAGGGTGTGGTCGATCTCGTCAAGATGAAGGCCATCTTCTGGGACGAAGAGAACCAGGGGATCAAGTTCGAGTACCGGGACATCCCGCCCGAGCTCGCCGCTACCGCGAAAGAATGGCACGACAAGATGGTCGAAGCCGCCGCTGAAGCGAACGAGGAACTGCTCGACAAATACCTCGGCGGCGAGACGCTGAGCGAGGACGAAATCAAGCTCGGCCTGCGCACGCGCACCATCGCCAACGAAATCGTGCCGATGCTGTGCGGCAGCGCGTTCAAGAACAAGGGCGTGCAGGCAATGCTCGACGCCGTGATCGACTATCTGCCCTCGCCCGTCGACGTGCCGGCCATCACCGGCCATGATGAGCACGACAAGGAAATCGAGCGCCATCCGCGCGACGACGATCCGTTCTCGGCGCTCGCCTTCAAGATCATGACCGACCCGTTCGTCGGCCAGCTGATTTTCTTCCGCGTCTATTCGGGCGTCGTGAATTCGGGCGACACCGTCTACAACGCGGTCAAGGAAAAGAAGGAACGCCTTGGCCGGATCCTGCAGATGCACGCGAACGAGCGCAAGGAAATCAAGGAAGTCTACGCGGGCGACATCGCCGCGGCAGTCGGCCTGAAAGAAGCCACCACCGGCGACACGCTGTGCGATCCGAACCACGTGATCATCCTTGAACGGATGATCTTCCCTGAGCCGGTGATCTCGCAGGCAGTCGAGCCGAAGACCAAGGTCGACCAGGAAAAGATGGGCATCGCGCTCAATCGTCTGGCGCAGGAAGACCCGTCGTTCCGCGTGCAAACGGATGAAGAATCCGGCCAGACCATCATCTCCGGGATGGGCGAGCTGCACCTGGAAATTCTGGTCGACCGAATGAAGCGCGAGTTCGGCGTGGAAGCCACGGTCGGCAAGCCGCAGGTCGCATACCGCGAAACGGTGCGCAACAAGATCGAGGACGTCGAAGGCAAGTTCGTCAAGCAATCGGGCGGCCGTGGCCAGTACGGCCACGCGGTGATCACGCTGGAGCCGGCGCCGCAGGGCAAGGGCTACGAATTCGTCGACGCCATCAAGGGCGGCGTGATTCCTCGCGAGTACATTCCGGCAGTGGACAAGGGCATTCAGGAAACGCTGAAGGCCGGTGTGCTGGCCGGCTACCCGGTGGTCGACGTGAAGGTGACGCTGACCTTCGGTTCGTACCACGACGTGGACTCGAACGAAAACGCGTTCCGCATGGCCGGTTCGATGGCCTTCAAGGACGCCATGCGCAAGGCCAGGCCGGTCCTGCTCGAACCGATGATGGCCGTCGAAGTGGAAACACCCGAAGACTTCATGGGCAACGTGATGGGCGACCTGTCGAGCCGTCGCGGGCTCGTGCAAGGGATGGAAGACATCGCCGGTGGCGGCGGCAAGCTGGTGCGCGCCGAGGTGCCGCTCGCGGAGATGTTCGGTTACTCCACCTCATTGCGCTCGGCCACCCAAGGCCGCGCGACCTACACGATGGAATTCAAGCATTACGCTGAAACGCCGAACAACGTGGCCGAAGCCGTCATCAACGCCAAGCAGAAATAAGCGCTGGAGCGGCTCAGCCAGAGGCTCAAAGCCCGTCCCGCGTGGACGGGCTTTTTTACGCCTGCGCTGCACGCACTGTGCCGTGCGCCGCGCTCCGCGTGCCGCAAGGTCGGCGCGCAACCCGCCGCAGTTCGAACGTGCAAGAATGCCGGATGGCGCCGCGCATATCGTCTACGAGGAGAGGCATCATGAGCCAGCAGCATGAACACCCGCACTATCACGACGCCCAGCCGTCCGCGCCCGTTGACTGGCGCGAGCACGGCGTAAAGGTCATCAAGGGCGATCAGCTCGACAGCAATACCGCGCAGACGCCGGGCATGAACCGGGCGGCCGCGATCAACGCGGCGCGGGTGGGCGCGCAGAAAATCTGGGCCGGCACCGTGACGATTCATCCGAACGCGAAGACCGGCGCGCATCATCATGGCGCGCTCGAAAGCGTGATCTACGTGGTTCGCGGCCAGGCGCGCATGCGCTGGGGCGAGCATCTGGAGTTCACCGCAGAAGCCGGTCCCGGCGACTTCATCTTCGTGCCGCCGTACGTGCCGCATCAGGAGATCAACGCCAGTACCGACGAGCCGCTCGAATGCGTGCTCGTGCGCAGCGACAACGAGGCGGTGGTCGTCAATCTGAACATCGACGCGGTGGAAGCTCCCCAAACCGTGTATTGGGTCGATCCGATCCACAAGCATCCGCACGACCACTGACGCGCGCGCGGTGTGCAGCGCTCACCGGTAAACATGGCGCCCGGGCGGCGCTTTCGCTGCCGACGCACCGGCACGTGCCAAACGGCGCGGGAGCCGTTACGTGCGGCGGTGCGCCGAACGTTGTCAGCACGATACAGGTTGGCCCTTTTATTCCGCTGATGGGCAACCCGCAGCCGGCGCAGACGTTCCGAATCAAAAGCCAATCGCTTACACTGAAACCGCTTCGCGCTATCTCAATACCGTTGTCCAGTCGCGCCCAAGCCGCGCGATACCTAACAGAACGGACTGGAAAAGCCATCGATGAAGACTCCCGTGGATCGACTCCTCGCGTTCGAAACAGCGCGCCGCAGCGCCGATAGCTACGGCAATCACGCGATTGATGAATTCCTCGCCGGCCGCCTGACGCGCCGCGACCTGCTGCGCTATGCCAGCGTGATGGGACTGTCTCTGGCCGGCGGCGGCCTTCTGGCTATGCCGCAAGCGCGTGCCCAGGGCACCCAGGGCGCCGCCAGCGCAACCATCCGCGTGGCCCACCTGACGCCAGCGGGCGCGGTCGACCCGCTCACCGTCACAGATGCCGCGAGCCTCGCCCTGCTCAATCAGACCGGCGAATTCCTGATCGACGACGACGGCGAGCATCTGCTGCTCAAACCCGCGCTCGCCCTGTCGTGGGCGCCGAACGACAAGGGCGACGTCTGGACCTTCAGGCTGCGCCCGAACGTGAAATTCCACGATGGACAGCTGTTTACCGCCCGTGATGTGGTCGCCACGTTCGACCGGCTGGCGGATCCGGCCAGCGGTTCGGCCGCGCTGTCGGTACTCAAAGGTGTTTTGTCGAAAGGCGGCACGAAGCTCGTCGACGATCACACCGTCGCCTTCCATCTCGACGCGCCCAACGGCAACTTCCCGTACTACGTTTCCTCGGACAATTACAACGGCGTGATCCTGCCTGCGAACTACGCGGGCGGTTATGAAAAGAGCTTCATCGGCACCGGGCCGTTCAAGCTTGAAAAGTACACGCCAAAAGTGGGCGCCTCATTCGTGCGCAATCCCGACTATTGGGGCGAAAAAGCGTTACCGCAGCGGGTGCAGTTTTCGTTTTACGCGGACGAGCAGGCCCAGATTCTCGCTTTGCAAGGACGCCAGGCTGACGTGATGGGGACTTTCACCGTGCAAGGCGGCCTCGGCATCATGAACAATCCGGAGTTCAAGCTGATGGGCGTGAAGTCGAGCGCGCATCGGCAGATTCACATGCGCAACGACAGCCCGCAATTCAAGGACAAGCGGGTGCGTCAGGCCATGGCGTTGTCGCTGGACCGCGACGTGATCGTACGCGGGCTGTTTCGCGGCAAGGCGCAGCTCGGCAACGACAGCCCGTTCGCGCCGGTGTTTCCGTCTTCGGATGCGGGCGTGCCGCAACGCAAGATCGATATTGCGAAGGCCAGACAGTTGCTCGCGCAAGCAGGTGTCGCGAACGGTTTCGACGTGACGCTCACCACCGAAAAGTACATGGAGATTCCCGATCTTGCCGTGGTAGTGCAGAACGCGGCGAAGGCGATCGGCGTGCGCATCAATCTGAAAGTGGAAAGCCAGTCGCTCTACTACGGCGCGGGCACGCCGGGCAAATCGGACTGGCTCGATGCGCCGCTCGGCATTACCGATTACGGCCATCGCGGCGTGCCGAACGTGTTCCTGAACGCGCCATTGACAAGCGACGGCACGTGGAATGCCGCACACTTCAAGAATCCTCAGTATGACCAACTGGTGGCGCAGTTCGTCGCCGCCATCGACATCACGTCGCAGCGAAAAATCTCCGGACAGATCCAGACGTTGTTGCTCGACGAGACGCCGGTGATCATCCCGTTCTTCTACGACCAGTTGATCGCCATGCGCTCCGGCGTCAACGGCATGCGTTTTACCGCGCTCGCGCAGCTGTATTTCGATCGCACGACGATCGCCGCGTGAGGCTGGCCGCTTAAGCGACCGCTTCGTCACCGCACTCGCCAACGGCCCAGCCATGTCGACTACGCTCACGCCCACCTCGCCTCGCGTCGCAAACGGCAACGCGGGACGCGTCGTGCGTTTTCTCGCCACCCGTGTCGGACTGTCGCTGATCACCTTGTGGCTGCTGTCGCTGATCGTGTTTGCCGGCGGCCAGTTGTTGCCAGGCGACGTGGGCCGCGCCATTCTCGGCCCCCTCTCCGACGCGCGCGCGGTCGCCGCACTCAATCATCAACTCGGTACGGACCGGCCGCTCTTCACGCAGTACGTCGAATGGATCACGCATTTCGTGCGCGGCGATATGGGGCTGTCGTATGCGTTTCGCGAGCCGGTCAAGCCGTTCATCGCAGACGCGCTCGCGCATTCGGCGAAGCTCGGCCTGCTCGCGTTCGTGGTCGTGGTGCCGCTCGGCATTGCGGGCGGCGTGTGGGCCGCGATGCATGCCGGCCGCTGGCTCGATCGCACCATCAGCATCGTGGGCCTGTCGGCGACAGTCGTGCCGGAGTTCGTGTCCTCCATTACGCTGATCCTCGTGTTCGGCGTGTGGCTGCGCTGGCTGCCCATCGAGGCATCGTATCCGCCGGGCGCCGGGGTGCTCGAACAACTGAGGCATCTGGTTTTGCCGGTGTTGCCGCTCGTACTGGTGTTTTTCGGCTACATCGCGCGCATGGCGCGGGCGGGCACCGTCGAAGCGCTCGACGCCGATTACACGCGCACGGCTATCCTCAAAGGCTTGCCGCCCCACGTCGTGATCTGGCGGCACGTGTTGCGCAATGCGCTGTTGCCCACCATCACCGTGGCGGCGACGCAGCTGGGTTACATGATCGGCGGCCTCGTCGTCGTGGAGACCCTGTTTCACTATCAGGGCATCGGCTCGCTGATCTACAACGCCGCCAAAGCGAAAGACTTTCCGATGCTCGAGGCGGGTGTGCTGACCATCGGCGTCGTGTATACGGTGGCCAATCTCGTCGCGGATGCGCTACACGTGCTGCTCAATCCGCGTCTGCGGGTCGGGAGCGGCGAATGAATACGACAGCCCCGGTCACGCCTGTTGCACGCGAGCCGCGCTTCGAGGAGTGGCGCGTGTTGTTGCGCTCGCCCACGTTCGTGATCGGTGTGCTGATCGTGCTGTGGTGGATCGTGTGTGCGCTTGCAGGACAATGGATCGCGCCGCAAGATCCATATGCATCGGACCCGCTGAACTCGCTGATGCCGCCCGATCACGCGCACTGGTTCGGCACGGATCAGCTCGGCCGCGATGTACTGTCGCGCGTGATCGTCGGCGCCCGCGACATCCTCACGATTGCGCCGCTCGCCACGCTGCTCGGCACGGTGGCGGGCACTGCGCTCGGTCTGGTGGTCGGCTACTTCGACGGCTGGGTCGACGACGTGATCGGCCGCGCGATCGACGCGGTGCTCGCGCTGCCGCTCGTCATTGTCGCGCTCCTCGCGCTGGCCGCGGTGGGCGCATCGAACTTCACGGTGATTCTCGTGATCGGCATCACCTTCACGCCGATCACCGCGCGCACCGTACGCGCCGCCGTGTTCGCCGAACGTCATCTCGACTATGTCGCCGCGGCGCAACTGCGCGGCGAACGCGCGCCGTACATCATGTTCGCGGAGATCCTGCCGAACGTGCTGCCGCCGATCATTGTCGAAGCCACGGTACGCCTCGGCTATGCGATCTTCGCGGTGGCGACGCTGTCGTTTCTCGGCTTCGGTATTCAACCGCCTTCCGCGGACTGGGGCCTCGCGCTCTCCGAGTCGTACACGCTGATGGCAGGCGGGGCATGGTGGACCGTGGTGTTCGACGCGGCGGCCATTGCCACGCTGGTGGTCGGCGTCAATCTGATCGCCGATAGCATCCAGGGTGTGCTCGACCGATGAACGGCGCGCCTCCCGCTTCGTTTCCCGCGTTCGACGTCTCGAAGAGCGAGCGTACCGACGCGCTCACCATCGTCGGCCTCACCGTCACTTACCGGATCCGCGGTCGCGACCGCGAGGTCCTGCAGGACGTGTCGTTGCGTGTACGGCGCGGCGAAGCGTATGGCCTCGTAGGCGAATCCGGTTGCGGCAAGTCGACGGTCGCGATGGCGACGCTGCGCTATCTGCCGCGCAACGGCAAAGTGAAGGCGGGCAAGATCCTGATTGCCGGACAGGACGTGCAGGCGCTCGACGCCGACGCCTTGCGCACGATGCGCGCCAATGCAATTTCGATGGTCTACCAGGACCCGGGCCGTGCGCTGAACCCGTCCATGACGATTGCGCGCCAGGTCGCCGAAGCCTTCGAAGCGGCCGGCGCCTCGCGCAGCGACGCGTTGACGCGCACGCTCGAGATGCTCAAGCGGGTCCGCATCGCCGCGCCCGAGCGGGTCATGGAGAGCTATCCGCATCAGCTCTCCGGCGGCATGCAGCAGCGCGTCGTGATTGCGATGGCGCTGGCATCGAACCCGGCCCTGTTGATCCTCGACGAACCCACCACCGGGCTCGACGCCACCGTCGAAGCGGAAGTGCTGGATCTCGTCGCGCAACTGCGCAAGGAACTCGGCACCGCGGTGCTCTTCATCAGCCACAACCTGGCGGTAATCGGCCGGATGTGCGAGCGCGTCGGCGTGCTCTATGCGGGCAAGCTGGTCGAAGAAGGCGCGACGCAGGATGTATTCGAACGGCCGCGTCATCCGTACACGGTGGGGCTGCTGCGCTGTTTGCCCACGTCCGGGCGCAGCAAGGACCGCGACCGGCTCGATACGATTGCAGGTCAACTGCCCGCGCCCGGCTCCGTGACGCAAGGCTGCATTTACGCCGAACGCTGCCGTCTCGCCGACGATCGCTGCCGCCGCGATGCGCCACCGCCCTATCGTGTCGCTGCCGCACACGGCGATCAGATGTCGCGCTGTCACTATCACGAACGCGCCATGCAACTGCCGCGCGCTGTGGCGGATGCAGTCGCGCCGCGCGCAGAAGAGCGTGCTTCGCGCGATGCGAATCCGCCTGCGCGAGTGCTGCGCGCCGAGCGCGTGTCGAAGACATTCAACGTATCGGGCGCTGCGCTGCGCGCGGTCGACGACGTCTCGCTCGATCTCGCCACCGGCGAGACGCTTGGCCTCGTCGGCGAATCGGGCAGCGGCAAGACGACGCTCGCCAAGCTGATGCTCGGCCTGCTGGCGCCCGATGCGGGCGGCATCCTCGAACTCGACGGCACGCCGCTCGCAGCGCGCGTCACGCGCCGTAACGACAAGCAGGTGAAGTCGCTGCAGATCGTGTTCCAGAATCCGGATTCGGCGCTCAACCGGGCGCATTCGGTGAGGCGGCTGATCGGCCGCGCGCTGTCGCGCCTCGCCGCGTTGCGCGGTGCGGCGCAGGACGAGCGGCTCGCCGCGCTCGCCGCGGCGGTGCGCCTGCCCAGCCGTTATCTGGGCGCGCGTACGCGCCAACTGTCGGGCGGCCTCAAACAGCGCGTCGCGATTGCCCGCGCCTTCGCCGGCGAGCCGCGCGTGGTGGTGTGCGACGAACCGACTTCCGCGCTCGATGTCTCGGTGCAGGCCTCGATCCTGAATCTGCTCGTCGACCTGCAACGCGAGCACGGCGTGAGCTATGTGTTCATTTCTCACGACCTGCACGTGGTGCGCTATATGTCCGACCGCATCGCCGTGCTGTATGCCGGGCGTTTGCTGGAGATCGGTCCTGCGGCTACCGTGTTCGCCGGCCCGCGCCATCCCTACACGGAGGCGCTGCTCTCCTCCGCGCCGACGCTGGGCGCCTCCAACGGCGAGCCACGTGTCCGCCTCTCCGGCGATCTGCCAAGCCCGGCGTCCCCGCCTTCGGGCTGCGTATTCCATACGCGCTGCCCGCGCAAGCTCGGCGCCATCTGCGAAGAACAGGAGCCGCCGTTCGCAGATGCCCGCGCCGCGGACCCGAACGGCGCAGCCGGCGGCACACACCGCATCCGTTGTCACATCCCGATCCATGATCTGCGCCAATTGCAAAACGCGGCGCACGACCAATAGCACGCCACGCCGCGCGTTTCACGTTCGAAACGTTTTCCGTCAATTCGTCAGGGCTGGCAGGCCACACACCACGTCGACACCACATCGGACAAGGCTTTGCGGCCAATGGCATGGTTATCGCTATAGAGGAAGCGGTATCCGGCCCGCGATGAACGATCCAGCCGCGTACGCGCCCTGACACGCTAACGCCTATCCGCAAGGAGCAACGCAGCGGCAGACGGCGCGCACCGTCGGTATCGCGCGCGACAGACGGGCGGCCGACCGCCGTCTGCCACACCGCGCGAGGGAGGGGGATTCAATCACACGGGCCGGGGCCACTGATGATCGGCAGAACGGTGACAGCGTTTTGCGCGCATCGTGTGTGTTACGCAGCGGCACGCGACGTGCAGAGCGACCTCGGGGAGCGATGAGGGCCGCAGCTCGACGGACCCGCCGCGTGCGAGAGTGACCAGAGACGTCGGCAAGCGAGGAGCCGTCGTTTCCTCGGGAGAGCAGTGATGAAAGCAATAACATTAATTCAGTACTACTACGGTACAGCACGGGGTGTCGCGATTCTAACGGCCAGCGTGTGCCTGCTCGCAGCGCAGGGCGCGCACGCCGCATCCACGAATGAGGTGATCCCCAAGTGGGTGATCGTCGCAGACGCGGCATTACCGGCCAGCAGCGGAGCGACTTCGACTGAAGCCGGCCATGTGGCGCCGGCAGTCGCACAGGCTGCCCCGCTCACCTCGACGGCTCCGGACGACGGCGTCGCGACGGGCGCAGCAATCGGAGAAACGACTGCCGCCGACGATGCCGCATCGGTCTTCCAGATCCCCGAATGCCGCGGCATTGAATCGGGCAACTGCGTTCCGCGGATACGCGGCGGCACGGGTGCCGCGAGCGGTGGTGCAAATGCCAGCGGAGGCAGCAGTGGCGCAAGCAACTCCGGTGCTGCCGCAGGCTCAAGCGGCGCAGGCGCCAGTGGCGGCGGTTCTAACGCAAGTGGTAAAGGCGCAGGAAGCAGCAACAGTGGTGGCGGTGGCGGTGGCGGTGGGGGTGGCGGTGGTGGCGGTGGTGGCGGTGGCGGTGGTGGTGGCGGTGGCGGCGGGGCGAAATTGTATATCAGGCTGAGCAGGACGCTACTTGAGCGGAACCTGGTGCTCGCGAGGAT
>NZ_DASXHA010000047.1:0-62551 GCF_036488795.1 Paraburkholderia sp. | reverse complement strand
CCGGACGACATGACTCCGATCGTTCCGGCCGGCTGCACAAGGTCCTTAAACACCTCGATGATCCGCATCGGGCTCAACGCGTTCGTCACCATGACGCGTACAAACTCTTCGGTCGAGACATCGGCGATCGTTTCACGATCGTCATTCTTGACGCCCGCATTGACGAAAAGCACATCCAGTCGTCGATCTTTCAGGCGGCGGTATAACGCGGCGACCTGGTCGGTAATCGTGATATCGACCGTTTCAACTTCCAGCGTCCCCCGGCTGCGTTCCGAGAGTTGGCGCAGCTTTTCCGTTGAGCCATCGCGTCCGGTGGCAATCACTCGCCAGCCGCGCTTGAGGTATTCCTCGACCATTGCGAACCCGAGGCCACGCGATGCGCCGATGAGAAGGACGGTTTTCTGCGCAGAGTAGTCTTGCATGAGTCGCTCCCTATGGGTGAAACCCGATGGAACGCGGCTTCGAGGTGCCCGCCGTTCGCTCACGAGTCGGTCCATTGAATATATCGACGTGAGAGGTATGGCGGAAGACGCAGCAGTTGCACTCATAACCTGCATCAAACGCCATGCCGGATAATGCTACGATCAGGCATGCCAGAACCCGATTTGAATTTGCTCATTGCGCTCGACGTATTGCTTGCCGACGGCAGCGTGGCCGGTGCTGCGCGCCGACTGGGACTGAGCCCGTCGGCAATGAGCCGAACCTTGAGCCGGCTTCGCGAGGCGACCGGCGACCCGTTATTGGTTCGGGCCGGCCGCGCTATGGTATTGACGCCTCATGCGCAGGCGTTGCGTCAACGCACTCAAAATGCGGTTCAAGAGGCACGTGCCGTCCTGCGTCCCTCATCGGTGCAACCAGATTTTTCAACCTTGCAGCGAACCTTCACTATTCGCGCCAATGACGGCTTTGTGGAGGCCTTTGGCGCTTCACTGATCGCCGCGGCGACCGCGGCCGCCCCACGGGTGTGTTTGCGCTTTGTGCCGAAGCTGGAGAAGACGGCGGCGTATCTGCGAGACGGCTCCGCTGACCTTGAAATCGGTGTGCTGGGCGAAATGGGGCCGGAGGTGCGTGTTCAGGCGTTGTTCCGGGATCGCTTCGTAGGCGTCGTCAGACCGGGTCATCCGCTTGCGACGCAGCGCGAGGTAACGGCTGAACAGTACACTGCCTTCGGTCATGTGGTCGCTACACGACGCGGTCGCGCCCGCGGACCGGTGGATGAGGCGCTGGCTGCATCAGGGCTGGAGCGAACGATCGTCGCGGTCGTGCCGAGTTTTCCCGCGGCGCTCGCTGTGGCGCGAGCCTCTGACCTCATAGCGCTGGTGCCCGCATCTCTTCTCGGCAATCAGTCGGAACAGCACGAATTGCCCGCATCCACCGCTGCATTTGTCGCCATGCACGCCTTTGAGCTGCCGGTGAGGACCGGGGAGATTACGATATCGCAGATGTGGCATCCCCGTGTAGAGGTCGATCCTGTTCATCGTTGGCTCCGGCAACTGGCGCGAACGGTATGTCATGAACGACGTGGGGACGATAGAGCAGCTTTGGCAACCGCGACCGGTTCGCCAACAACACCCAGGAGCTTGTGATGTTCGAACATATCCCCGCCTATCCGGGCGATCCTATTCTGAGTCTGAACGAGGATTTCCAGCTGGATCCCCGTACGAACAAGGTCAATCTGAGCATTGGTATCTATTTCGATGCCGACGGCAAGCTGCCGATGCTGGATTCCGTGCGTAAAGCGGAGGTCGGGTTGCTCGATATCCGCGCGCCGCGTCCATACCTCCCGATGTCCGGACTCGCCGACTATCGGGCCGCCGCCCAGGCGCTTGTATTCGGTCAGGAATCCGAAGTGCGCAAGACAAACCGTGTGGCTACTTTACAAACCGTGGGCGGGTCAGGTGCCTTGAAGGTTGGCGCCGATTTCCTGAAGCGCTATTTCCCGGCTTCACAGGTGTGGATCAGCGACCCGAGCTGGGAAAATCACCGGGTCGTGTTCGAGGGCGCGGGCCTCTCGGTCAACACCTATCCGTACTACGACGAGCTGACCGGCGGCCTGCGATTCGCGGAAATGCTGGCGGCGCTCGACCGTCTGCCGGCAAGAAGCATCGTGTTGCTGCACGCGTGTTGCCATAATCCGACCGGTGTTGATCTGAACGCCGGGCAATGGGCCGAGCTGGTTCCCGTATTGCAGCGTCGTGAATTGATCGCTTTTGTGGACATGGCCTATCAGGGTTTCGGCGCGGGACTCGCTGAAGATGCGGCCTGCATCGGGTTGCTGGCGCAGGCTGACATACCGCTGATCGTCGCCAGTTCCTTCTCGAAGAATTTCTCGCTGTATGGCGAGCGTTGCGGCACGCTGAGCATCGTATGTGCGAGCGCGGACGAAGCCGGGCGCGTGCTCGGGCAACTGATGTCTACGGTTCGCGCGAACTACAGTAGTCCGGCCACGCATGGCGCGAAACTGGTTGCCGGCGTGCTAGGCGACCCGGCATTGCACCAGCAGTGGGAAGTCGAATTGAGCGGGATGCGCGAGCGCATTCTCGCCATGCGTCATGCCATTCACGCGGGGCTGGAGGGCCGGGTCGACGAGGTCATGCGAGCGCGCTATCTGGCACAGCACGGCATGTTCACTTACACAGGACTCTCGGAGCTGCAGGTAGACAGGCTACGCAGCGACTATGGCGTTTATTTGCTGCGCTCGGGGCGGATGTGCGTCGCGGGACTGAATGACGCAAACGTCGCTTACGTGGCGTCTTCTATCGCCGAAGTGGTGAGCGCTTAAGAGGCTGGATACCTGGTTTGCTGCGGGTACCGTACGCTCATTTCACGCATTTCACGCCGCGGACGCACTCGCGCCCGCGGCCGCAGCATTAGTGAAAGTCAGCGGTTTCCAGTTCCACAGAACGGGCTCCGCTGCGCTCGAGCACGCGTGTCGCCGCATCTTCGATCGTGACCCGGTTGGCCTCGAAAGTGCGTAGCAACTCTGCAGGCAGTCGGCCCCGATTACCAAAGTGATCATCCAGTGCATCGGCCGAAACACTGCACCAGATGTCTTTGCCGTCAACAAGAGCCTCGAAAACAACGCGCGATGCGGCCACGACTTCGCGCCGTCCGGAGAACACTACGGTCATGAATCCCTCCTTTCTCTTGTGGATGAAATAAGGCTGCCTCAAGCGTCGCCATTGATTGCGCGTATGCGGATGGCATGGCCGACGCATGGCAGCGGCACAGGTCTTCCGGCAGCAAGATACGTTCCGCGACCGCGCTGCCTGTCGCCACGGCGCTTCTTTACTCCATGCCTCAAAATCTGGAACGCAGTTCACGGTCGCGGCGCTGGCCGCCAGTCGACTCATTGCATTATGCGCTTCGAGCGGAGCGGCCGTACGGTGCTGATCCAGACCGTGTAGTTGCGGACTGCAACGCGGTTTGCAAATGGCAGCGCGCCTGGATTTTTCAGCTTGGCAGCGATACCGCCTTGACCTGTACCTGCGCTTAGGTCACGCAGGCGGGCAATTTTCCAGACGCTGTGACCGCATCACCGGTGAATGGAATGCCGTGGTGTCTCTGCGATCGGACAATTAAGCAATATTTTGTGTCTGGGGATCATTCAGATACGTTGCGACACAATCCGGCGTGCCACCTCGGCTATAAATGATCCTGATCTTTTGGGAAAACTGTGCGACGTGAAGCCGTGGCGTATGACACCGGCTGTTGTCAAAGCATCAGGCTGTCAGGTTGCGAGACCTTATTTAGATTGAATCCATTATCGTTCGTTATGCAAACGAATGGCATTCATGCACTTTAAGCTAACCTCAACAAGGAGAAGTACACATGTCGGACGAGATCAACCTGCGCCGCCGCCGTCTGCTTGGGACGGCAGCGATCGGCATCGGCGCAGCCCAACTGACCTTGACAGGACTCGCTCATGCACAGTCTGGCGCCACGCCGCTTGCGTCAATCGCAAAGGTGCCAATGTCCAGTGCTTCGTTCGACACGATCAAACAGGTCGACGCAGGGGTTTTAAACATTGGCTATGCCGAGGCGGGTCCACACGATGGTCCTGTCGTCATCCTGCTGCATGGCTGGCCGTACGACATCTACAGCTTCGTTGACGTTGCTCCCTTGCTCGCAGCCGCGGGATACAGGGTGATCGTCCCGTACGGTCGCGGCTACGGCACGACGCGCTTCCTTTCGGATCAGACCTTCCGCAACGCGCAGGAACTGGTCGTAGCGCTCGATACGGTGGCCTTGATGGACGCGCTCAAGATCGACAAGGCCATCTTCGGCGGGTTTGACTGGGGCGCGCGCAACGCTTGCATCATTTCGTTGCTGCATCCGGAGCGCGTCAAGGCGCTGGTTTCAGTGAGCGGCTATCTCGTGACCAACCTCAACACCGTTGGGGTTCCGTTAAAGCCGACCAATGAACATGAGTGGTGGTATCAGTTCTACTTCGCCACCGAACGCGGCCGGGCCGGCTACGAGAAATATCGGCGCGATTTTGCGAGGCTGATCTGGGAGACGGCATCGCCGAAATGGAATTTCGACGACGCCACGTTCGAACGCAGTGCCGCATCTTTTGATAACCCGGATCACGTCGCCATCGTCATTCATAACTATCGCTGGCGACTCGGTCTTGCAGCGGGCGATCCGCAATACGATGAGCTGGAGAAGAAGTTGTCCGCCGGCCCGGCAATCACGGTACCGACAATCACTCTTGAAGGCGACGCCAACGGCGCGCCGCATCCGGACCCCGCGGTATATCGCGGCAAGTTCGCCGGGAAGTACACGCACCGGACGGTCACCGGCGGCATTGGTCACAATTTGCCGCAGGAAGCGCCCAAGGCGTTTGCCGATGCCGTGATCGAGGTCGCCAGTTATTGAGCGGTAAAGAATGGGGATATTCCTGAGCGGATGCGAAGGAATATACCTCTTGCGGTTCAGCAGCGGTTACACCGTTGTGAAAGAATCAATCCGCCCACGGCGCGCAGGTTTCTGTTGAAGAACGCGTTACCCCACGGGACGTACAGTTCGTCAGTTGCACTTGCGCAATGTCGCCCGGGTACCGGCAATGGTATGCCTCGAATAGCTGCGAACACAGTTGCGCAAGTAAAGCCAGGCTCATGGCCTGATCTGCATGCTCGACCTCGCCAGCGTTCAATACATCATCGAGAACCGGGGCAAGCCGGCGCAGTCGCACAAAAGCGGCGGTCTCCAGTTTCATGTCGAACCTCCTGTAGCCAGATGAGGAAAAGCGTACGCTGAGTTGACCATGCTCATGCTGCATCGGGCTGACTCGTCGAACCGGCCGGTCGTTGCCTTGACGGCTTGCATGACGTCTCGTTCCCCAATTCGCATACGCGGCGCGGCACCGGGATCGGTCTGCGCGCCTGGTCCGCTAGACTATGCCCCCATGCTGAACTTTCGACCCTGACCCGGAGCTGACGTGTTGATTACGGTTTTGAAACCCGCGAATCAGCAAATCCACCGTCGCGCCTCGGCCTTGAACCTTTAAGGCGATGCACATGCCATACCTTGGAATTGGTTTTCACGTCATTATCGCGATCTTTTTTGCCGTGCACGCGGTGCGCACCCGGCAGAACATCTACTGGCTGTTGATCCTGTTTGCCTTTCCGATGCTGGGCAGCCTGGTGTATTTCTTTGCCATCTATCTGCCGGGCCTGCGCGAGTCGCGCGGCGCGCGCGCGGCTGCGCGGACCATCACGCAACTGGTCGACCCGAACCGCGCCGTGCGCGAGGCGCGCTCCGATTTTGACCGCGCGCCCACCGTCGCGCACCGCATGCGCCTCGGCGCGGCCTTGCTGGCAGCCGGCAACGCCGGCGAAGCGCTCCAGCACTATGAGGCGGCCGCGAACGGCCCCTTCGCCACTGACCCGGCGCTGCTATTGGGCCTCGCGCGGGCGCAGTTCGCTGTCGGTAACCACGTGGCGGCAGATGCTGCCTTATCGCGCCTGTTCGCTGCGGATCCGCAGGCGCGCCGGCAGCCCGAACCGGCCTTGCTCCATGCGCAGACTCGGGCCGCGCTCAATGCGTCCGACACGCGCGCGGCGTTCGAGCAGGCGCTTGCCTGCGCAAGCGACGCGGCTCCCCGTTGCCTCTACGCCGACTGGCTGGCCGGGCAATCAGACGCGGCGGATCGCGAGCGGGCTCGCAGCCTGTATGGAGAGATCGTCCAGGACGCGAGGCACTGGCCGCGCCACGCGAGGGAGCACAACCGCGAATGGCTGCAGCGTGCGCAGGCAGCGCTGACTACGACATCGTCGCAATGACGGGAGGTCGTGCCGCCCGCGTGCAGGTTGTCGACGCGCACGGGCGGCGTCAGGCCGGATCATGTGCTCCTTGTGCCGGGTCGGGCCGCAGCAGAGCCGGCGGGACGACCGTCTCGACAATGCGTCAATGACGAGTTCCTGTGGCGTCATGCGCGGTTCGGGCAGCTTCGCGCCCATACCCATCTCTCGACTAACGACACCGCGGGCGCGCTTGCTGCCCGACTGGAAAATGGCCGAGCATGCCCGTGCATGCTTATTTCCCGATGGGGCGCACCACCCGGATGGCCGGTCGCGCATTTGTCGATTTTATTGCGGCCGAACTGAAGAAAGAGCCGTTCGACGCTGTTGCCGGACCCTGGTCGAGGCGATCGCCGCTTGCACCCGGCACCCGTTCAGGCGGCACGTGCAGTTTCGGTCAGGAACCAGACGCGTTCGTCGGCTTCATCGATCCAGTCTTCCAGCAGGCTCGCCGTGGCGATATCGCCGTTCTCATCGCACACGTCGTGAAGCTCGTGCATATGTCCGATCAGCGCCAGATTATCGTCACGTAACTCGTCTAGCATGTTCACCGGGCGCACGAAATCCTGCTCGTTTTCGGCGATCCGCTTAAGCGATGCAAGTTGTCCGATTGAGCGCAGCGTGGTCGCGCCGAGCTTGCGTGCCCGCTCGGCAATCGGGTCGGTGATCGCAAACAGCGCTGCGGCCTGTTCGTCGAGGAGCAGGTGATAGTCGCGAAAGTGCGCGCCGCTCACGTGCCAATGGAAGTTTTTGGTTTTGATAAAAACGGTGAACACATCAGCGAGAAGTGTCGTGAGTCCGACCGCGATCTCTTCGCGAGCCTGGTCCGTCAGTCTCGCAGGGGTCTTCAATTTTGAGCTATCGCTCATATAGGTTCTCCAAATGGGCTGGGTTTAAAACACGGTAGCGCCGCTCGTGCGAAGCCCCAGTATAAAAATTATGGGCGCGCGGGATGGCAAATTCTTTCTATGGGGGTCTTAGTGTTTTCGCAAATCTTTGATGGCTTTTACGGTTTTGTGGCACCTGATGGCCTGTTTTGTAAGCCGAAGTAGAGGTTCCAGGCACGGCAAGGCTACGCCCGTCTGCGTACGCGACACGTTCGGGCCAGATGGAGGATACTTGCCGGGCGTCACGCCCATGCAATCAGCCAGGATTCTGCAGATGAAAACCTTTTTTCTAGTGACTCTTTGCGCAGCATTGTTCTCGTTCGGTGCGCCCGCGTCTGCGGCAGTGGACCAATCGGACCCGCAGGTTCTGATCAAGACTGCGACGCAGCAGATACTCGACGAGGTGCGCGCCAAGGCGATCGAGCCGGACGATATTCCCCGCATCATGGATATCGTGGACCGGGACATTCTTCCTTACACCGATTTCCACCGCACCACGTCGCTCGCGATGGGGCGCTACTGGCGCACGGCAACGCCGGCGCAGCAACAGCAACTGGTCGAACAGTTCAAGATGCTGCTGATCCATACCTATTCGGGCGCGATCGGTCAGCTCCGTCCGGACCAGCAGATCGAATACCCGCCGATCCACGTTGCGCCGTCCGATACCGACGTGGTGGTGCGCACCATTGCCATGAGGAACGGCGAGCCGGCCGAGATCGACTACCGGTTGTACAGCACGCCACAGGGCTGGCGCCTGTATGACCTGAATGTGCTTGGGGTCTGGCTGATCCAGACCTATCGGCAACAGTTCAGCGACAAGATCCAGCAAAGCGGCGTGGACGGGCTGATCCAGTTCCTCTCCGAGCGCAACCAGCAACTCGCGGCGGGCAAGCAGTAGGCGAGCCTTTCTCCACGATTGCATCGCCCCTCCTGCAAGGCACGCGGAGTCATATGAGGCCGCCGCCCGACAGGATCGGGCGCTGGGGAAGTCGACCGACTGCCGGCGAAATGCGGGGAAACGCACAGAGTCATCTGCGGCGCGGCAATATTCTGCTGAATACCGCAGAAGCGCCTCCAGCGTGCTTCTGAGAGTAATATTCCTGCAGATCCTTCGCACGCCCCAGCTCCCCGAGCAGTCGGGGAATGACCACGTGTAACAACACCAGGCCGGCCTCGCCGAGCCGCGCTACCCGGCGCAACGCAGCGTTTACGCAAGCAGGTGCCACCGATGCGTCTTCAAGCCATCAGCTATGCCTTGATTCTTGCGTGCGGGAGCACGGCTGTCGCCGACGAGCGAGCCACCGACGCCGCCGGTGTCGTCAAGACCGTCAAGGGTTCGGTGCAGATCGAGCGGGCTGCGGGAAATTCGGGCGCGGCCATCGGCAGCGAGGTGTACGGCAACGATCGTATCGTGACCGGTCCGCAGTCTTCCGTGGGAATCACGCTGCGTGACAGCACGCAACTCTCGGCCGGCGCCAATACGATCCTCGAGCTGAACAAATTCGCGTTCAATACCACGACCCATGACGGCGTGCTCGACGCCAGTGTCAAACGCGGTTCGCTGGCGGTGATTTCCGGCAAGCTGGCGAAGGCGAATCCGGATGCCGTCCGTTTCAGCACACCGACCACGACGCTGGGCGTGCGCGGTACCGAGTTCATCATCGAGGTCGGCGATAAAGAAGGGGGCGCACGTTGAAGTCTGCACTCGGAAGCCGCGGGCTGGCACCGGCAGCGGCCTTCGTCATGCTGGCTTTGCTGTGCGGGTGCAGCACACCCCCGGACAGAGTGATCCTGTTGCCGGACCCGGAGGGCAAGGTCGGCGCGGTCATCGTCCACAGCGCCACGAGCGAGCAGACCATCGACAAGGCTTACGCCGGCGTCGACGTCAGCCAAAGTGGCGCCATCGAAACAACCATGGATAGCCAGACCGCCGTACAGGCCCGCTATGGCGAGCTACTCGCGGCACGGCCACCGCGCCCCGTGACATTCACGATTTTCTTTCTGTTCGACTCCGCAACCGACCTGGCCCCGGGGTCGGCCGACACGGTCAAAAAGCTCAAAGCCGTGCTGGCAAGCTGGCCTGCGCCCGAGGTGGTGGTGGTCGGTCACACCGATCTGGCCGGCTCGCAGGAGTTCGACGACCGGCTGTCGATGCAGCGGGCGCAGACGGTCGCCTCGTTCCTGATCAAACAGGGCGTTCCGGCGCGCCAGATAGAGACCGCTGGCCGGGGCAAGCGCGAGCCCCTGGTGCCGACGGCAGACGGCGTTCCCAATCGCATGAACCGGCGCGCAGTCATCACCATCCAATGACGGCGCGGTCCAGCGATGCGGCATGGCCTTTCCCTTGATGAAACGCTATTACGACCTGTGGGTTGCCCGGATCAGGAATCTGCTGAGGACAGCCCAGGGGCGTCCGGTGGCGCTGGCGGTGCTGCTCGGCCTGAGCCTGCTCAACCTGTCCAGCGAATGGCCGAGCGACATTCCCCGGCCGGCCTTCGTGGACGCGCTGAACGAGGCGCTCCCCGACTCCTTTAGAAGCGCCCGGCAACTTCTGTTCGACCAGTATCAGCGGCGCTTTCCACGCAAGCCGACGGCTCAGCCCGTCACCATTGTCGAGATTGATGAGGAGACGCTGGCGACGGTCGGTCAATGGCCCTGGCCGCGCAACCGGCTCGCGGGCCTGATCGATGCCATTGCAGCACTGAAGCCACTGGCAATCGGTCTCGACATCTACATGCCGGAACCGGATCAGACCTCGCCCGACAAGGTCGCCGCCAATCTGCCGAAAACGGCGGCGGATCTCGCCGCCGGCTTACGCGAGCTGCCTAGTCACGAAGCCATTCTCGCCAGATCGCTGCGCGCCGCGCCGACGATCCTGGGTGCCGCGGCGCTCGATCATGACACCTTCGCCGCCAGTACCGATCTGCGCAGCGCGCCAATCCTCGTGCATGGCACCGACCCGCTGGACCACGTGCAACGCTTCGAGTTCGTGCTCGCGAGCCTGCCGGAATTGCAGGCGGCGGCGCACGGACAGGCCATGCTGAGCGTCTCTCTGGAACAGGGCGTGGTCCGGCACATTCCCCTCATCCTGGGCTTGCGGGACAAACTGGTGCCCAGTCTGCCAATGGAAATGCTGCGCCTCGCCACGGAATCATCGGCGATCGACGTCTATGCGGACACAGCGGGCGTAGAAGCGGTGGGGGTCGCCGATGTGCAGGTGCCGACGCAACCCGGCGGCGACATCTGGTTGCACTTCGCGTCCATACGTTCGACGCTGAACCGCTACGTGTCGGCACGCGACATCCTGCAAGGCACGGTCGATCCGGAACGGATCCGGGGCAAGCTGGTGCTGGTCGGCCTGACCGGCACGGGCGTGACCGACATGCGCACGACCGCGCTGGGGGAACTGGTGCCGGGTATCGAGATTCAGGCGCAAGTCATCGAGACGATTGTCGAGGGACGCTTTCTGCGCCGACCCACGTGGCTGAAATGGGCGGAAAGCGCCTTCATCATGACGTTCGGATTGCTGATCATCTGGTATGTACCCCGTACCCGATCGCGCTTTGCGACATTCATCCGGGCTGTCCCCAAGGCTTCCACGGTGCTCGGCGTGTTCCTGCATCTGCTCAATGTCGTGTGCTGCTTCTTCATTTTTGTGCGCCTCGGCCTGCTGGTTGACGCGGCCGCGATTTTCATCATCCTGTCCGCGGTCATGGGTTGCTTCTTTACGCGTACGTTGCTCCTCGTTGCCGAACAATCCAGAACGGAGGCCGCGCAGGCGCGGGCGCGTGAAGAGGACAAGGGCCACGCTGGCAACGCGCCGGGACCTTGAGGTCGCGCTTGCACGGGTGCTGTTGCACACAATTGCCCGTGATTTTTACCCCGCTTTAACGCGGGATTGTGTAGCCTGACGGTAAGAAATTTAATCCGGTGGTGATATGACACACCCGATGGCGAGCGTACGAGCGCTCTTCGCCGCACGCAAAGCCCCGCTTCAACGCGCATCGCGTCCCACGGCGGGGCGCAACGTGATCATGCACGTCACGCTCGACGAGCAACATGCCACGCCATTGCGCCAGGCACTGATCCGCGACTGTGGCGATCAACCGTGGACGATCCGCATCGCGCCGCTGCCCGGCACCGGCCGGGTGCGGCTCTCGCTCTATCTGCCGAAAGCGGCGCTGAACGGCGCGCTGCAGCGCGTCGCGCATCTGGCTCCGGCGGCTGAAGTGGGGCAATTGTTCGAAGTCCCCGAAGCACCGACGGACGTCTGGCGCGGACTGATGCATGCCGAGCCGGCGCCGCGTGCCGACCTTTCCGGTCAGCCGGAGGAAACCCCTGCGGAAGCCGGCGACGCTCTCGCACAGCTGATTTCCCCGGAGCATGTGCTGCTCGGCGTGCACGCCGGGAACCGGCAGGCGCTGTTCGACGAACTGGGCCGCTTCTTCGAGCAACACCACGGGTTGTCGGCGGCGACCGTGACGGCGGGTCTCGCGGCGCGCGAAGCGCTGGGCTCGACTGGGCTGGGCCAAGGCGTGGCGGTTCCGCACGGGCAAATCAAGGGGTTGCGCCAGGCATTGGCGTTATATGTGCGGCCGGCCGCGCCGATTCCCTTCGACGCGCCGGATGGCAGGCCGGTAAGTGACCTGGTCGTGCTGCTGGTGCCGCAATGGGCCAACAGTACGCACCTGCGCCTGCTGGCCGACGTCGCGCAGCGCTTCTGCGATCATCATTTCCGTGAGCAGCTGCACGCCTGTGCCGATGCGCAGGCCGTGCGCCAGCTGTTCGTCGGCTATGACGTGATGGGCGCCGCCGCGCATATCGGCTAGGCCCTTTCCGCCGCACGGCGGCCGGTGGCCGCCACTCACACACCTGCCTTCACAAACTCCCCCGTCTTGACGCCTGGGCATGGGTATGGCTTACCCGTAGGCTCTTGCGGGGCGACGCACCACCCACTGCAATCCACTCACGCGAGCTCTTTAGAAAAACCAGAGCGTGCCGTTAACTAGCGATGATCCGGCAAAGCGTGGTCCGGGCCTGCCCGGACCGATCACGCCGTCGACGTGCCGTTCCAAATCGGAGCAATCGTGACCAGTCAGACAGGTACTCCAACGCGTCGTTATTCGTGGCGAAGCCGCACGGGCGCGGACCAGCCTGGGCAAACCTCGTTGAACGTGCTTCCCGCGCGGCGCACGGCCGTATTGGGACTCGTGGTGGTGCTGCTGAGCGTGCCGCTTCTGGCCTTCTGGGGCGCCTATGAAAGCCTGAGCGCCGGCTTTGCCGCGCAGGCGGCCAACGAGGCGGATAAAGCTTTCGAGGAAGCCCGCTACGACGTTGCATGGGAGGAATCGGCCGAACGCAAGTACTTCCTGGACCCGCGCCCGGAAGTCCTGCGGGAGCACAGCGAGGCCGGCGCGTCACTGGATGCTGCGCTGAAGCAGGCGCTGGCGCTTGAACCCGGCAGCAGCACGATGCTGCTCGGCCTGCTGCAGAAGCACGCGAAGTATCGATCGTTCGCCAGGCCGATGTTCGGCGCCGTCGATGCGCACGACATCGCGAGAGCCAACGCAATCGACGAGGACTCGGCCGATCCGCTCTTCGACGCGATCGAGCACCAGGTGCTCGCCGCGGCTGCGCGGCATCGCGACGACGCGACGCGGCAACTCGACCGGCTCGTCGCCGTGCAGCGGATCGTGCTGATATCGACCCCCGTGGTGCTGGCGATCGGCGTGGGACTCACGCTGCTGTTTCTGCAGATGCTGCGGCGGATTCGCAAGAACGTCGACGCGGCGGCCCAGGACGCCCTGCGCACGAGCGAACAGCGGCTGCAGGCGCTGGTCGCCAATACCTCGGATGCGATCCTCGTCTCCGATGTCAACGGCATCGTGACTTACGAGGCGCCGACCCAAAGACCCGATCCGTTGAACAACATGGGCCGGCTGATCGGCACCAGTCTGTTCGACCCGATCCATCCTTCTGACCGCCCCACGCTGCAGGGCTTGCTGGAAACCGTGTCGGCGACGGCTCGATCCACCCGCTCCATCGAGATCCGTACGCGCGGCGAGAAGGACGCCTGGCGCTATATCCAGCTGACCTTGACGAATCTGCTGGACGAACCGGCGGTCGGCGCGATCGTGGCAACGGCGAGCGACACCACCGAACGAAAGAACTTCGAAGAGCAACTCGCGCGAAGAGCCTTCTACGACACGCTCACCTCGTTACCGAACCGCGCCCTGCTGCTGGATCGGATTAGCCAGGCCGAGGCGCGCGCGCGGCGCCGCAATGCGATGATCGGCGTCGTGTTCATCGACCTGGACAATTTCAAACGCGTGAACGACAGTCTCGGACATCACGCGGGAGACCGGTTGCTGATCGCGGCGGCGAGGCGCCTCGAAGGATGTGTTCGCCCGGCCGACACGGTTGCGCGGCTAGGCGGCGACGAGTTCGTCGTCCTGCTGGAACACCTGGGAAGCGAAGCGACGAGCGAAGGGACCCTGGTGGCGGACAACATCCTCGCGCAGTTCAGCCAGCCGTTCGATCTCGACGACAAACAGTACATCGTCGGCGCGAGTGTCGGACTGGCATTTGCGCACGCCGGCCGTGGCCGCGGCGACGTCGACACGTTATTGCGCGACGCCGACGTTGCCATGTACCGGGCCAAGAATGGCGGCAAGGGCCGTTATGTGGTGTTCGAAGAGAACATGCACGCTGAGGCTGTCAAAAAGCTGGAGATCGAAACGGACCTGCGCTTTGCAATCGAGCATGATGAACTGCGCGTGCACTTCCAGCCGATCATGCAGCTGCAGGCCGAAGGGTTCCGCGAAATGGAAGCCCTGGTGAGATGGCAGCATCCGACTCGTGGCTTGTTGCCGCCCTCCGAGTTCATTGCAATTGCTGAAGAAAGCGGCCTGATCGTTTCGCTGGGGCGCTACGTACTCGAACAGGCTTGCCAGCAGGTGGCCCGCTGGCAGCGGGAGTTTCCGACAGAGCCTCCATTGCAGATCAGCGTCAATCTCTCGCCCGGGCAGTTCGACGACCCCCACCTGGTTGACGACGTGGCGGCGGCATTGCGCAAAGCGCATATCGACGCGGCCTCGCTGAAACTGGAGGTCACGGAAGGTCTCATCATGCGGGATACGGAAAAGAGCATCGAGACGCTGCGCAAACTGAAGGATTTTGGCGTAACGATTGCAATCGATGACTTCGGGACCGGTTACTCATCGCTCAGTTACCTGCGCAAGCTGCCGCTGGATGTGCTGAAGATCGATCGATCCTTCGTGCAGGGCATTGGTACGAGTGCCGAAGACGACGCCATTGTTCGAGCCGTCATCTCCATGGCACAGTCGCTTGGACTGTCCGTGACGGCGGAGGGGATTGAAACGAGTGAGCAGGCACGGCTTCTGCGGGAATGGTCCTGCCAGACCGGACAGGGCTATCTTTTCTCGCGCCCTCTCCCCGCGGAACAGTTCACCGCGCTGTTTCGCGCCCGTTCTCCCGCCTCCAGCCACAGCCATTCCGCTGGGGACGTCGCGATGGAACCGCTCTGACCCACGCGCCAATGCCGCGCTTTCGAACGTTGTGCCGTGGTCGAATTTGGCCCGGCTGGAATAGAGCGGGCCGGCCATACGTTTATTCACGGTGTTGCTACTGCATGCCGTCGCCTGTCGCGTCGGGCGCTGCCGCATGGGGGTGATGGCCGGCGCGCGGCATTGCGCCGTCATGCGGCGGCAGGTCGGGGTAGTCTCAAACAAGCTATGAATGACGATAGTGACCGGAGCAAGCGAGGCCTGGACGGCCCGGATTTGTTGCCGTTATCGGCGTATGCCGACAATGAACTGTCCGCCACGGAGCGTGCGGCCACGCTGATCCGGCTGACCGTCGAGCCCGGCGCGGCCACACGCGTGGCCGATTACCGCGCGCAAAAAGCAGCGCTGACGATATTGTTTGCAGACCAGCGAGACGCGGCGCGCTGTATTGTGGTGCGCCGTCGCCCGTGGCGCTGGCGGCCGGTAGGCGTGGCGGCCTTTTGCATGGCGATGGGCGTGGCGCTCGGCTCGTCTGCCGGTTGGGTGCCGGCGATTTTTGCGGCCGATCCCACCGTATTCGCGGAGCGCGCCGACATCGCATTTGCGGTATATGCGCCGGACCCAAGCCATCCTGTGGAGGTCACGGCGGCGCAACGCGATCAACTGGTCGCCTGGTTGTCGCGGCGCCTCGACCGGCACTTGTCGGTGCCTTCGCTTCGGGAATACGGCTACGTGCTGATCGGCGGACGGCTGTTGCCCGGCGAGTCCGGGCCGGCCGCGCAATTCATGTATCAGGACAGCGCGGGCGCCCGGCTGACGATGTACGTCGCGGCGGTTCCACGGGACGCGACGGCATTCCGGCTGTTCCGTGACGGCAATCGCAGCACGTTTTACTGGGGGAGTCGCGGAATGGGATGCGCGCTGACGGGCCAGGTCGCCGAGGCGCAATTACGATCCATGGCGATCGACGCATGCAGCATGCTCGGCTTGGGCTTTAGAACCCACGAAACGAGCCGCGGCCCGGAACCATGACACGTGGGTGATTTTGCATTGACGATCTTCGGGTTCCACGCCGGTTCAATCTCCACTATGATTGACGCCGAACTTGTAAACGGCTGATGGCGCGTTTTCAGATTGCCATTGTTGATTAAATAAAAACGTCGTCATAGACGCAACGGTATGGACGTATTTGTCCCAAACTACGTGATCCGGGAACAAGAGGCGGTTGGCGCCCTCGTGGTATTCGGTGCGCTACGCGTCATCGCCGGTGCGGTTGCCGTAGAAAAAGACTGGCGCATTTCGCTCGTGGAGAAATGCTTCATTGCGCTAGCGGCGTTGTATTGCGTACCGCCGCTGCTCGAGATGCTCACTCCATTCTTCGGTACGTATAGCGACGGCGTGGCAAAGTTCGAGGGCAGGGCGGGCGGCTGTATCGTCGCGCTGTTCTGTGCGCCCATTCTCAGTCACCGGCTGGGCTTCGAATAGTCAAACCGGCCCGGCGGTAAAAAAGGCGCCCATGCGTAGCCGCATCGGCGCCTTTTGTGCACGTTCTATCAGGCGGCTTGTAGCTCTGCGGCTTGCAAAGCTGCCACCGCATTGCGCAGTGCGGTGCGCAACCCTTCCTCGACCACCGGATGGTAGAACGGCATCTCCAGCATCGTGTCGACCGTCAGCTTCATTTGCAGTGCCCATGCGAGCAGGTGAGCAATATGCTCGGCGTCCGGTCCGATCCACTCCGCGCCTAGAAATTGCCTGCTTTGCCGGTCCACATACACGTGCATCAGGCCGGTGTTCTTCAACATCACACGACTGCGTCCCTGGTCTTCGAAGCTCACTTCGCCAGTTGCAAATGTACCCGGCTTGAGATCGCCATGGCGGGCGCCCACCATCGCGATGCCCGGGTCGGAGAACAGGACGGAGATCGGCGCGCGCCGGATCAACGGTGTGACATGGGGAAAGCGCGCGGCATTCGCGCCTGCCGCACGGCCTTCATCCGCGGCTTCGTGCAGCAGCGGCAGGACGCCGTTTGCATCGCCCGCGATGAAGACGGGATGCTTGCCGGCTTGCAGCGTCAACGGATCGTAGACAGGCACCCCTTGATCATCGAGTACCAGCGAGGTGTTTTCCAGTGCCAGCCGATCGAAATTCGGCTTGCGCCCCGCAGTGACGAGCACATAGTCGAACGTGTCATGAATGAGCGCCCCCGCCTCGTTGCGGAAGCCGATATGCACTTCGTCTCCTTCACGGACCACGCTTTCGACGGTTGCCCGCGCCTCAAAGCGAAACGACTTCCTGAAAGTCTGCTCGGCATACGCCTTGATGACGGGATCTGTGAGCGGACCGACCCGGCCGCGCGCGCCGATCACCGTCACGTCCACCCCGAGATGCGCGAGCGCCTGTCCCAGTTCGATGCCAATCACGCCGGCGCCCACTACGGCGATCTTGCGCGGCAGGTCGGACCATTCGAACACATCGTCGTTCACGATTGCACGGTCGCCCAAAGCGCGATACTGCGGCGGGATCACGGGCGACGATCCGGTCGCGATCACAATGCTGCGCGCCCGCACAAGGGTATGGCCACCCACCTCCAGCAAGCCATTGTCGATAAAGCGCGCATATCCGCTCAGCTTGTCACCAGAGGGGATGGAATTCACGCTATCGATGACGAAGCCGACAAGGCGATCCCGCTCACTCTTGACGCGCTGCATGACTTCGCGCCCGTCGATCCGGATCACACCGTCCACATGCACGCCGAACGGTGCCGTATGCGCTGCGGCGTGTGCCGCTTCGGCGGCTGCGATCAGCAACTTGGAAGGCATACAGCCCACCCGCGCACAGGTCGTGCCGTGCGGTCCACCTTCGATCAGCAGGGCGGACACGCCCGCTGCCTTGGCCGCGCGATACGCGGGTAACCCGGCACTGCCGGCACCGATAATAGCGACATCAGTTTGAATGGTCTGCATGGCTTCCTCGAAAGGACATGTGCTGTAAAGGATCGCGGCCCGGGCATCGACGCCCGGTGCCCGCCGGAGCTCAGGTAGAATCCCGTTGCTCGCGTTACAGCCACTTTAAGTCGCGGCGCGCGGCGCGCGAATCCTCAATCGACGCAAGAATCTGCTCAAACGGCTCAAATGGATCTGCTCAGTCGAGTCCTTGCCCTTATCCCCGTCAGCGGACGTCTGGACGTGCGCTGCCACTTCGGCGCACCGTGGGCGATTGCTCAAGAGAATGCCGCCGTGCGTGAGATTCCCTACCACGTGCTGCTTTCCGGTCAGGCCGTGCTTGAATACGGAAGCGGTGCGCCGGAAAAACTCGTACCGGGCGACATCATCCTGTTTCCCGCCGGTGGCGCGCACCGTATCCACGATGGCAGCGGCGAGTCGGCCTCGCCGATGATCGAACGGCGCAATGTGTCGCTACTCGTGGCGGAAAACGAAGGGACCGGGGCGCAGGCCGACATACTGTGCGGCCGGTTCCTGGTTGGCGCAGTCCCCGACCGTTTGCTGCGCGATCACTTGCCCGGGCGCCTCGTGGTGCGTGGTGCATTCCATCAGCCAGGGCGGGGTGAGATCGACGGCGGCGCATCGCCCGCTGCGTTAGCCGACACCCGGCTTGCGCGGCTGATCGAGCTGATGCGGGAAGAGGCCACGGATGAAGGACCAGGCAGTGCAACGCTGGTCAGCCATCTGTCCGCCGCACTGTTTGCCTTGACGCTGCGCTTTGCGAGTACAGGGCCCGAGGCGCCCCACGGATTGCTGGCGCTCGCCGGCCGGCCGCGCCTGCAACCGGCGGTTTCGGCCATGTTCGAGTCGCCTGCGACGCCGTGGACGCTCGATCAGTTTGCGTCGCTCTGCAATATGTCGCGGGCCACTTTTGTCCGCCAGTTTCAGGAAGCGATTGGCCGCTCCGCGACCGACGTCCTGACGGAGGTGCGTATGACCCTGGCGGGTCGGAAACTCCTTGAGTCGGGTCTTGCCGTAGCGGAGATCGGCGAGATGGTCGGCTACCAGTCCGACGCGGCGTTTCAACGCATCTTCAAGCGTCTCATCGGCGTGACGCCGGCGCGCTACCGGGCCTCGGGCGGCAACGTCGACGCCGCGTAAGCCGGTTCGCTGGCGGCACCTACCGTCGCAATTCCCTTCTTGCCGACCTGCAGGCGGCGTGCACAGGCATGCCGCGTTTGCATCGTCGCTCGCACATTGAGACGAATGAGCATCTTGATGAGCCGCTGCGCCATTCCCGCGAAAAGGGGTGACTTTTATAGTTCGGTCACGCAATTCCCATTGGATGGTGACAATCATGAACACTGTAACGATCTATACCAAGCCCACTTGCCCCTATTGCATGGCTGCAAAAGTCCTGCTGAATGACAAAGGCGTCAAGTTCAACGAGATCAGCATCGAGGGCGACCGTGCCGCGGCGTTGGCGCTTGCTGAGCGAACAGGTCGCCGCACGGTGCCGCAGATCTATATCGGCCTGACCCATGTGGGTGGCTTCGACGATCTGGTGGCGGCTGAGGAATCCGGGCGTCTCGACAGGCTGCTTGGTCAACTGTCACAGAGCGTGTAATAGAAACAGGCGACATGAGCGGGCGAGGCAGGTCCGCTCACACTAGCGTTTATGCGGCTCGGGCGACAGTTCGGGCGGCCAGCATCAATCCAGCGCAGTCCTGTTTGGCCTGAGCAGACACCGGCCGAAAAACTGTTTGCTGCGCTCAGACATCGTTGTTCTCCAGACTTTCTGCCGGCACGTATGAGACGCCGGCGGGAAACTAAAATTCCCTCTAATTTTCAAATACTTAGATCGCTCATTCGACGCGTCGGCAACGCCTGGCACGCCCCGTGCATATGTAGCTGCGAGCGCAACAAAAAGTGCTCCTTCCCAAACAGCCTTTCATGTACGGAGATTTATCATGGCCTCACTGACGATCAAAGACCTTTCGCATACCGAAGAACTTTCTGCAGAAGCACTCTGCGCTGTGCGCGGCGGCAGTAACTACAACGTCGGCAACCTCAACGCGGCGTATGGCGGCGGCTTCGCCAGCCCGTCCATCGTGGTGGCGCCGGTTACGCAGACAGACACGGAAACGAAGGTCGTCATCCCCACCATCCAGAATTTCGGTGGCCTGCAGTTTGCCAAGGCCTGAGCAATCCACGGCATGGAAGAGCTGCGCCTGCTGAGACCTTAAATCCTTCGGCGCGCTCCTCTAGCGAGTAATTCATCTAACTTACGGAGATTTATCATGTCCTCACTGACCATCAAAGACCTTTCGCATACCGAAGAACTTTCCGCAGAAGCGCTCTGCGCTGTGCGCGGCGGCAGCAACTACAACGTGGGTAACGCGAATCTGGCCTACGGCGGCGGCTTCGCCAGCCCGTCCATCGTAGTAGCGCCGGTTACGCAGACCGACACGAACACGAAGGTCGAAATCCCTACCATCCAGAATTTCGGTGGCCTGCAGTTTGCCAAGGCCTGAGCAGTCCGCGGCATGGAAGAGCGGCGCCTGCTGAGACCTTGAATCCTTCGGCGCGCTCTTCGAGCAAGGCATTCATCTAATTTACGGAGATTTATCATGTCCTCAATGATCATCAAAGACATTTCGCATACCGAAGAACTGTCGGAAGAAGAACTCGCTGCTGTACGCGGCGGCAGCAACTACAATGTGGGTAACGCAAATGTTGCCTACGGTGGCGGCTTCGCCAGCCCGTCCATCGTGGTGGCGCCGGTTACGCAGACCGACACGAACACGAAAGTCGAAATCCCCACCATCCAGAATTTCGGTGGCCTGCAGTTCGCCAAGGCCTGAGCAATCCACGGCATGAAAGAGCTGCACCTGCTGAGACCTTGAATCCTTCGGTGCGCTCTTCAAGAAAGCGAGCATTTCATCTAATTTACGGAGCTTTACCATGTCCTCACTGACCATCAAAGACCTTTCGCATACCGAAGAACTTTCCGCAGAAGCGCTCTGTGCTGTGCGCGGCGGCAGCAACTACAACGTCGCCAACCTCAACGCCGGATACGGTGGCGGTTTCGCTAGCCCGGCCATCGTGGTGGCACCGGTCACGCAGACCGACACGAACACGAAGGTCGAACTTCCCACCATTCAGAATTTCGGCGGTCTGCAGTTTGCCAAGGCTTAACAGGGCTGCGGCAACGCAGAGCGGCACCTGCGGGGACGTTCGGTCCCCACTGGTGCCCTCTTCAAGAGAGTTCCACGCCTGGATCTAACCCGCTAGTTCAAGAACCGAACCACGGGACCGGGAAGGGGCGAAGGCATCAACCAACAAAGGGGCTTGCACGTCGTCGGGTCTTGTCCCCGCGACGGGTTTAAGGTCCGCCAGGCTGTTCTTCCCTGGCGGATTTTTTTGGTAGTAGCCAGGCTGGATTCACCGCCGTGCGAGCGCTTCCGCAATCGGTTGCCGCGCGCCAGGAAAACCCGGCGGATAGTCGACCACGCGCACCTGCTTTACCACGGGCTGCGCGACAACGCTAAAGCGAGCGCCGATCCGCGCACCGCCTATGATCGCGGCCATGGCCTGCCTGTCGAGTTCGACGCTGTCCGGTAAATCCTTGATTGAGAGGGTTGCCATGGTTGCTCCAGAAAATGAAGTATCGGCGAGGGCCAGCTTGAACCCGACCGAATGCCGCTGACTTTGCGAGCGGCTCGTGCTATCCCGCGCTTACTGTTCAGTATAGGCAAACCGCTTTCGGTCGCCGCGAGCAGCGCGCGCTGGAAGTCCTGAGCATCGAATCTGCTCGATGCTCACTATGCATAGGTTGTGCCAGTTCGTGGCGCCGGCAGCGGGAAAACGAACAGGGCTTGTCCAGCAAGGAGCATTGAGCGGCGACGCAATTTCTGTTTCGGTGCAACAGGCAAAGCGGGCACTGCAAGTGGTGGTCTGTACCCAACTGTTTGCACCCGATTGTTGGTGCCGATACGACACCGCCGATGCACGAGCGTCACTGGGCAATCGAGAATTGCGCAACACCCGGGCGCGGTCTAGTATCGAATTCGGGCATGTAACTTGTTACGAAAAGGTCCTCTATCAGACCACCGGGAGCTGCTCGCTTTGCACACATGGCTAGCCTTGCGCACGTAATTCGAGAATTCCGGAACGGCGATCTGTCGCACGACGAGTTCTTCGCGTTGCTCGATACCACCTTGACCACGGACAGCGTCAGCTCGGCCCAGTTGCTCGCCATACTGGTAGAGGAACACGCCAGGGCGCCGCTGCCCGCTGATCTGTATGAGGAAGCGCGCCGCAGGATTCAGCGCGTCGCGTCTTCGAACCTCACGGTTGGCGGGGAAGACACCCGTGTGCAGACAATCGCGGAGCAACGCCCGGTGCCGCCCGCAGCACTGGCCGCAGGACCGGCCGGAGTGACGTTGCCTGGAGCCGACCAGGTCAAGGGAACGGGCGACACGCTGAACAACCGCTTTGTACTCGAGGAATGTCTGGGCGTAGGCGGCATGGGTACCGTGTACAAGGCGCTGGACCTGCGCAAGCTGGAGGCGTCGGATCGCAAGCCTTACCTCGCGATCAAGGTTCTCAACGTGCAGTTTCGCGGCAATCCACAGTCGCTGATTGCGTTGCAACGCGAGGCCAAGAAGGCCCAGGTTCTCGCGCACCGAAACATCGTCACGGTGTACGACTTCGATCGCGACGGTCCGGTCGTATACCTGACCATGGAGTATCTGTCCGGTAAGCCGCTCAGCCAGCTACTACGAAGTCCGAACTTTAAAGGCATGCCGTATCGCGAGGCGCTGCCGATTGTCAAAGGCATGTCCAATGCGCTCGCCTATGCGCACGAACATGGTTTCGTGCATTGCGACTTCAAGCCGGGCAATGTTTTCCTGACCGACAAAGGCGAAGTCAAGGTGATCGACTTCGGCATTGCACGTGTTTTCCAGCGTCCCGAAGAAGAAAGCGATGCCACCGTGTTCGATCCGGGTAGCCTCGGCGCGCTGACGCCGGCTTACGCGAGCCCGGAGATGCTGGAACATCGCGAGCCCGACCCACGCGACGATATATACGCACTTGGGTGCATCACGTATGAGCTATTGACGGGACATCACCCGTTCAACCGGCTCTCGGCAACGCAAGCGCGCAGTGCCGACTTCAAGCCGAAACGCCCCGACGATCTGGGCGCGCGGCAGTGGCGCGCGCTACGCGCAGCGCTTTCATTCGACCGTGATACCCGAACGCCGACGGTCACCCGCTTCGTCAATCAGTTCGACACGGCAGCGCGCACCGGCAGCTCCGGAATGCTGGTCAAAGCGGGGTTGGTGCTCGCCGCCGCATGCGTGGCGGCTTTTGGCGTCTACCGGTATCGGGCGTCGTCAGTACCGCCCGACGAGGTTTCGCATACGGCGTCCGCGCCTGTCATTGCTGAGGGATCCCAGGCGGCTTCTTCCGCAGCACTACCTGTCTCTACGCCGACTTCCGCGCCCGTGTCTACAACTGAAACCGTGCCGGTACAAGCCTCCGCTACACCCGCATCCGCTGCGCCGGTCACGCAGCCGCCACTGACGCTTGCCGCCGTCGCGCCGTTGCTCTCTCAGGTGCCTTGTTCCGCGCTGGCTGCCTCGACGCAAGATCATGGTTTGCGCGTGCAAGGCTACGTCTCGCAGCGCTACGATGTCGCGCGGCTTAAGGATCGTCTCAGCGCGCTGCCGGGCGTCAATACGCTAAGCCTGGACGTCACGCCGCTTGCGGACGACAAGTGCGACATCGTCAAGGCGCTCGGACCGTATTGGACCCGCAACTGGCAGACGGGGCACGCTGCCGGGCTACGTGTGGAAGGATCCAGCGGACAGCTAACCGAAGGTGATCCGCTCGTCGTCGACGTGACGACGCCAGGCTACGACTCGTACGTCAATATCGACTATTACGTGCTGGATGGCAGCGTGGTGCACATGGTGCCCAGTCCGCATGTGAAGGACAATCAGGCGCCCCCGCACTATACGGCGAGGGTCGGCGGCGGGGGCGACTGGGTGATTTCCAGACCGTTCGGAACCGAGCTTGTGGTGCTGCTGATTACGCCGACACCCCTGTTCGGCACCTTACGGCCCGAGAGCGAGCCGCGCGCCGATTATTTGCGCGCGCTCGACGCGAGTCTCGTGAAGATGGCAGCCAGATATGGCGAGGACCACATCATCGCCGACCTCGCGCAGATCACGTCGAAACCCGGCAAGCACTGATCATGGGCCGCGGTGTCGCTGCCACACGGTTACGGCCACGCGCGAGCTTCGTCATTTCAGGTCTTTGGCCACGCGCATGCCGTCCTGCGACTGCCGTACGCTGCCGCTGTACTTGAAGCGCGTCGAGGTGAGCATATAGTCCGCGCCTTCGCGCCATGAACCGCCGCGGATCACGCGCATGTCGCAATTCGGTTCGTCCCACGCACGACCGTCGGCCGGCGCGCCTTTGTACGAGCTGTGCCAGCAATCGCTCACCCATTCCCACACGCTGCCGTTCATGTCGTAAAGCCCGTAGGGATTCGCCGCGAACGAGCCGACGTTCTCAGGGCCATCCTGATGCCAGGGTTCGCCGCAGCCCTTGCAATTGGCGTTGCCTTTGCGCATCTGATCACCCCACCAGTATTGCGTGGTGGTGCCGGCCCGATCCGCATATTCCCACTCCGCCTCGGTAGGCAGACGGTACGCCTTGCCGGTGAGCTTGCTGAGCCATTTGACGTACGACTGGGCGTCGTCCCAACTGATATCGCGGGCCGGCGCGCTTTTGCCCGAGTTGTTCTCGCTCGACAAATGCGGACAGGCGTTGGCGGCCACACAGGCATTCCATTGCTCGATGGTGACTTCGTATTTTCCGATTGCGAAGGGCGTGTTGATCGAGACGCGATGCGGTGGACGTTCCGACGGATCGTCGGTACTGCTGCCCATGGTGAACGAGCCGGCGGGTATTGTGATCATCACCGGGCAGCCTGCACAGTCCTTATTCTCGGCCGCTGTGGAGGTGTGCGCGACGGTTTTTTCCGCTGCAGCAGGGGCTGAAGCGACGGGCGCGGGTGCGGCGGCAGGGGTGGGAGCAGGCGTAGGGGCAGGCCGGGACGGTGCAGCGGATGCGGCTGCCGGCGGTCGCTGCGCAGGCGTCGATCTGGCCGGCGCTGCATGCGTGGGCGCGGCGCTCGCCTCGCCTTTGGGCGCAGCGGCCTGCAAGCGTTCGATGCGGGCGCGCGCGAGCGTCGCGAAGCGGCCATTCGGATACGCCTTCAGATAGGCCTCATAGTCGCTCGCATAGTTACTGTCCTTGATCGAATCCCAGAACGTCAGCTCGTATTGTTCGTTGCTGTCCTTTGGCATGATGCCGCGGCTGTGCATCGACAGTATCTCGTTGCTGTCGGGGCCGCTCAACGCGAGACGCGCGACATCGGCGGACGAAAGCGCGGCGAAGCTGAACCCGCCTGCGAGCGACGATTCGACCCACGGCTGTTGTTCACCGCGCGTGTCGCGGCTGACCATGTGGGCGACGCGCCGGAAGATCGCGCTGATGTCACGCTCATGCGCGCTCGCGAGCGTATCCAGCAGCGCCCGCGTGAAAATCCCATGACCGACACTGTCCGCTGCAAATTCCCCCGGCCTCGTTGCGTACGCAATGAAGGTCTGAGCGGGCAGCGCGAATCTCGCGGTATCGGCGACCTCGCCTGGATTGCTCAGACAGGTGTCGAGAATCATCAGATTCAGCCCGTGCGGGCGCGCTGCGGGCATGGCGTCCAGCACGGTGGCAAGATCGATGCCGCTGGCGACGCTTGGCGCGGGAGCGCGCGTGTCCACTGCTGCAGGTACGAGGAGGGTCCGCTCGCCCAACCGCAAGCCGTGGCCCGCAAAATAGAACAGGCCGATGCCGCCGTCACGCAGCCGTTGGCGAAAATCGGCGATTGCCTGGCGCATTTGCAACGGGTTTGCGTCGGTCCGTACGATGACATCGAAGCCCATCGCGGTTAAAGCGGCGCTCATGCCTTGCGCGTCGTTGAGTGGGTTGCCCCTGGTGCTTCGGCCGTCGAGGCTATTACCAATGACGAGCGCGACGCGCCGCTCCTGCATGTGGTTCGCGAGTGGTGCTGACGGGATGGGAACAGCGAGCGGCTCTTGAACTGCCGCGTGGGCGTCGATCCGCAGCGCAACGATCGCCCCGGCGATGCACATGAGCAGGAATTTTCGCCACATATTCAAACCTGAGTGTTCGGAATCGAGAGGCTGTTGCGCCGGCTTATGTCCCGGCGTCGACGTTGCGGTGCGCTATCAGATGAACTCTCGTGCGCGCGCACTCACTGCATCGGGACTGCAATTGTGTAAACAACGATAGCACGCTGCGCACGCGTCACAACGTTAACGAGCCAGGCGTATCTTTTTGACAAGTTACGTCCTAAGCTAAAAGACGAATGACGGGCCAAGGCTTTACATCAATTGCTTGAGTTCGTGCGCCGATGCCGGCAGCAGATGCGCATCAATGTCTGTTGTGCAGCAGCAGCGCCGCGGACCATTGCTCGGGAGGCTTCGCGAAATGCTAAGAGCGATCGTACTGGGCGCCGTGACCGCGACGCTGCTCGCGGCGGCGCCGACATTCGCAGCGCAGACACCGTCTCCACCCAACGCGGAGGAGTACATCATCTGGCCGCCCGACGGCGCGGTGATTCATGGCGGCAAGCTGTGGGTACGCATGGGACTGCGCAACATGGGTGTGTGTCCGAAGGGCTTCAACATTCCAAACACCGGGCATCACCATCTGCTGATCGATACCGATCTTCCACCGCTGGATCAGGGAATACCCTCTGACCGCAATCACCTGCATTTCGGCGCCGGCGAGACGGATGCGCGCATCGAGTTGCCACCGGGCAAGCACACGCTGCAGCTTCTGCTAGGGGACTATAACCACGTGCCTCACGTGCCGCCGGTCTATTCGAAGAAGATCACCATTTACGTGAAATGAGACCGCTGTTGCGGCGCGCACTGCCTGCTGGCGCGCGTCGCCGCACCGATCCAACAGCACGGAGAGCAGTAGCCATGAACAAGATCATCGTGAGCGCGGCGCTTGCAGTTCTACTTGCTTCAGGTTCCGCTTTTGCGCAGCGTACGCCGTCGCCGCCCAATGCGCTGGCGTATATTGGCTATCCGAATGATGGCCAGGTGGTCCCTGCCGGCAAGCCGTTTCGCGTATGGTTCGGACTTCGCAACATGGGCGTGGCGCCGAAGGGCGTCAAGTTTCCCAATACTGGCCACCATCATCTGCTGATCGACACCGACCTGCCGCCGATGGATCAGGGCATTCCAAACGACCGCCAGCATCTGCATTTCGGCGCAGGCGAAACCGAGACGACGCTCGAGTTGCCACCGGGAAAACATACGCTACAGTTGCTGATGGGTGACGACATGCACGTGCCACACGATCCACCGGTTTACTCGAAGAAGATCACGGTCATTGCGAAGTGACATAACGATGGTGAGGCCGTGCGCGCTGCCATGTCGGTGCCGGGCAAACAGATCGCGCGCAGACTGTTGGCGGCGACCCATCAGCGAATTCTGCCGCGGCACCTGCGAGCCCAGGCAAACGCTATAGCGCACCCGAGGTATCGGCGCTGTATCAAGGCGTTACGCACCGTCTTCGATTCGCGCGCTCCATATGGCATGGCCTATGCATTAGTGAGGTTCGAGCAGACAAGATGCTCGATCAGCCGCCAGGCTATTCCGCTTCCCTTTGGAGAACCGCCATGAACACCCTGACCATCAAAGACCTGGTCGTCACCGAAGAACTCGACAGGCGCGCCATGAGCGCCGTGCGTGGCGGGGAGCTGCCGTACTTCCCTGGGTCGAACATGTTCTTGTTCGACAACAGCAAGCCCGTCAACGCGACACAACTGATCAACCAGTACCTGGGCATCTCCAGCGTCAACGGCAACAACGTGGCGTTCGCCAACGACATCCATACGAACATCGCGCCGCATCAAAGCGCGGCCAACAACATCAATATGTTCTAGACGGCGCGGGAGGTCCGCATGGGCGTGATCCGCCTGCGGGCCGCGCTCAAAAACAGTTCGCAGCGAATCGTCCTGTCCTTACAGCCCGCCGCATCACTACCCCGACTTCGCGCCGCATGCCTGCCGCCAGGCTCCGTCCTGGCGCGGCGCAGGCGGTGCTTCGCCTGAATGGCGTTTTGCCCGGGTGCGCTGCAGCCGGCTTTCATCGGAGAAAATCGTGTCGACCTTGTGGAGTCTGTCCCGTCAACGCCATTCGTACGCTTTAACGTCGACCTGGCGCCTGACGGACGCAAGCGCGCGCACCTGCCGTCTTGCTGCCGTGACGCGCGCATTCGCAACGGCGACACTCTGCGCGCTGCTGGTGTGCGGATGCGTCGACGTCAGCATGCCCGCCTACCAGCGCCCTGACACGCCCGCCAAGGATTCGTGGTCGCGTCAAGGTCCGGCGGTGTCGGCTGCCGCGACGATCGAACCCGACTGGTGGAAGGGCTTTCAGGATCCGTATCTGGACCGCCTGATCACGACCGCAATTGCCGGAAATTTCGACATCAAGGTGCTGGCCGCACGAATCCAGGTGGCGGGCACGCAGATCGACGAAGCGAAGGCGGCCGCATTGCCCACCGCCGACGCTGGCGCCGGCGCCAACTTCCAGAAGACCACCGGCGTCGGGTTTTCGCAGCAGTACAACCTGGGTGCCCAGGTCAATTGGGACATCGATATCTGGGGCAAGGTGGAGAAGGGCGTGCAGGCGCAAAAGGCCGAGTTCCACGCCACCGAGGCAGACTGGCGCGCCGGATACCTGGAACTGGTGTCCAACGTATCGAGCACCTATTTTCAGATCCTTCAATTCGACGATCAGATCAGCCAGCAGGAAAAGACGCTGGTGACCAACAAACAGATTCTCGCCATCTACGAAGGCCAAAGCCGCAGCGGCCTGATACCGCAAACGCAGGTGTTGCGCCAGCAAGCGGAGATCAATCGCCTGACGAACGAACTGCTGGAACTGCACCGCTCGCGCGATCTTGCCAACAACGCGCTCTCTACGCTGGTCGGTGTGCCGGCGGGCGAGTTTCAACTGCCGCCCGGACATCTGCAGGAGCGCGTGCAATTGCCACCGGTACCGGCCGGCCTGCCCTCGCAACTACTGGCGCGGCGCCCCGATATCGTCGCGGCGGAATTTCGGGTGCTGGAAGCCTACGACCTCGTGGGTCAGGCGAAACTCGCACAGTTGCCGACCGTCAGTCTCACGGGCCATGGCGGCACCGCCAGTTTTGCGCTCAACACGCTGTTGAAATCGTTCACGTTCGGGCTCATGCCGAGCATCGACTTCCCGCTTTTCGATCCCGGCGTCCGCGCGCATGTGCGGACAACCAAGGCGCAGAGCGAGGTGGCCGAGCAGGAGTACCGGCGCACCGTGATGGGCGCGTTCGAAGAAGTGGAAAACGCACTCGTCAATCTCAATTCGCACAAACAGCAGCGAGTCGAGTTGCAGCAGGAAGTCGAGCGTCTGCGCATCGTGGCGGCTCAGATCGAGGCACAGCTCAGGGAAGGGGTGGTGTCGCAGCTCGAAGTGTTCGAGACCGAGCGAACCTTGCTCGAAGCACAACTCACGCTGCTGGCCAATCATCAGCTGATTCTGTCCGATACTGTGCGGCTTTATAAGGCGCTCGGCGGCGGCTGGACTGCGGTTGACGTGCAGGCGGAAGTAACGGAGCACTGATGTGAAATGCCCTGCGGAAAACGTGACGGTCCCCTCTGATAAAAACGTGTGCAATTGACTACCGCGATGTGTGACTTACAATTCTTGTGTCTCCGCGGTTCAGGCGGCTCGCTGTGCCAGGCGGTATCCGCTGCACCGTCCCCCCGCATTCCTCTGACGCTTGAGCGTCAGCAGACAAATATTTCGTGATGCAGATCAATGACCCCCGGTGAAGCTCCGATCGCAGAGAGACAGGCAACCCAGGAGCGGGAGTTCGATATCGTGCTCTCGCCGGTTTCGCATCCTGAACTCGGTGTGATCCGCATTAGCGACAGCCTGTTTGCGATCGGGCGCAGCGAAGCGCCTTTCGAGAGTTATCCTGGCGAGCGGCTCACGCGGCTGTCGCGCCGGCATGCCCGGATATTCGTCGAACACGACGCGGTGTATGTCGCCGACCTGGATAGCAAGAACGGTACGACGCTAAACGGTGCAAGCGTGCGCCATACGCCGAGCCGTATGCGTGCTGGCGACGAACTGTGCTTCGGCGGCGAACTGACTTACCGCGTGGGTTTGCAGCCTCGCTCGCGCTCCACAACGGCGGACCGGGCGGCGCTGGTGGTCGGCCTGATCTTGCTGCCCGAGCGCGACGACCTGGGACTTCAGCAGATCGAGGTGCACAGCTTCCCGTTCCTGATCAGCAAGGCCGACGAGCTCTTTGCGCGCTACAAGGAGCTTTACCCGCATCAGGTCAACTACATTTCGCGGCGTCACGCGCATGTATTCCTGAAGGGCGACGAGTTGTGGGTCGAAGACCTCGGCAGTACGAATGGCACCTTCGTCGATGGCAAGCGGCTCGCGGAGTCCGCAGTCGCGCTGCACGACGGCGACCGGCTTGCATTCGGCGGAGACCATTTCGTCTACAAGGTGCAACTGCGCAAAGCACTCGAAGTCGAGCCCACAGTGACCCAGTTATTTTCCGCCAATGCTCCTCCCGATCTGGCCGATCCAGACAAGACGACGTTTGTCGGCGCCGCGAATTCGTTCCTCGATATTTTCTGCGTCGACCAGGCGCTCAAGCGCGAGGACGAAGTCAACGAAGCCTTGCCGTCCAGCGCGGACGACGCGAAAGACGCGAAAGACGAGGCCAGTCGTCGGCATGGGCAAGCCCGGTGGCGCATATTCGCAGCCGAATTGCTGGGCGCTTTTGCCGGTGCCGAGGGGCCCGCCATGCGGCGCAAGCTGTGCTGGGGACTTGCGGTACTCGCAGTGTTGTTGATGGCCGGCTCGGCACTCTATATGCGGGGCGCGTCGCAGCGCGAGCTGAAAACGCTGCTCGCCACCGGCCAATATGAACGTGCGATCGGTATGGCGAATCAGTACCTCGAACGGCATCCGGCCGACACCGAAATGGAGGCCCTCGCGAGCGAAGTGTTGTTGAAGGCGAGGGTCCCCGGATGGTTGGCTGCCTTGCAGCAGCACGACTTCGATCGGGCCGCCGCACTGATCGCGCAGATGCAGAGCCTGAGCAAGTCCAATGCCGACGCTGCGGTACTCGTCGGTGAACTGGCGTGGGTGGGTGAGCTCGAACGTTTCCTTGGCAGCCGGGGCGGCGCGGATGCACCGATCCGCCTCTACGCCGACGAGGACCAGATGAGCGGGCTGCTCGCTCGCTGGAACGACGACCCGCAGGGCCATCAACGCTTGCTCGACCGGATTTCGTCATACGTGCCGGCATTTGCGGAACCGTATGCGCGCGCCATGAGCGATTTGCGCAAGCTGCAGAGCGACGTGTCGGTCTATTTGCCGGCAATCGGCCGTCTGAATGCGACGATCGATACGCAACTGAGCCGGGGTAATCCCGATGCGTTGCAGGCTGTGTTCAACGACACCGCTGAAAAATATCCGCGGCTCGCGGGTCTCGATCGGCTTCGCGGCGATTTGCAGAAGTACACCGCCGTGCTGAATGAAATGCGCGCGAGACGACTCGGTGCGTTGCTCACGCTGATGAAGGGACTGCAGTTTTCCACTCCGCCTTTCCAGGCCCAATACGGACGTTTAGCGGCCAACGGCTTGCCCTCCACAGAGCTTGTCCGGCAGTACGATGCGGTCGCGGCGGCGTGGCAACGCGGCGATGGGCAGCAGGCGCTTGCCGGCTTGCAGTCGATGCCGGCCTCGCCGTGGTCCGACGCGCTGGTAACGGAACAGGAGCACAAGAAGGCTGTATTCGACCAGTTCGGCGCGCTGCAGAAAGCGCGCGGCAGCAAGGACTACGACGCGCAACTGTTGAGCTTCTATGGCGGACTGGACCCCGTCGAAGACGCATGGTTCGTGCACGCCATCCAGGGCGACGTGGCAGCGATGCGCGACAAGGCACTGGCGCGCGCGCAGGATTGGCTGACCCATGCGCAGGCACTCTGGCGTGAATACCGCAGCAACGGTGCGATCGGCGGCACCCAGCGGCTCGAATCGGGTATATCGGAGCAATTCCGCAGCCAGGCACGGCGCCTGTCCGAGGCGCAGTCGAACGCGCAACAGGGTATGCGAATCTTCGCCCAGTTGAAGGCCAACCATCCGGCCGACTGGGATCATCTGCGCGACGACATCGACGCGGAAGTGCAATTACAGCGGCGTTCGCTGCAAGAGTTGCGTATGGTGCTGGAGCCGGGTTTGTTGCAGGCGAAACTCGCATTGATCGGAGGCGCACAAGGTGAAGCGAGACAATCACCTTAGACCCTTGTCCGAGGCGCTCGAAGATCACAGCGCCGAGGGCATTGCGATTCTGACGGCCGAACCCGTCAGGTTGGCGCGTGTGCTGGTGCTGACCATGGTTGCGCTGGTGGTCGCGGGACTTCTGTGGTCGTTCGTCGGCCGCGCCGATGTGATCGTGAGCGCGCAGGGTGCGCTCGCACCGGAATCGGAGGTGCGGCGTTTTTATGCGCCGATCGACGGCGAACTGGCCGATCTCTACGTCGCGGAAGGGCAGCCGGTGTCGAAGGGCGATGTGCTCGCGCGGCTCAACGCAAGGGGCGCAATCGAGGCGGCGAGTAACGCGCTTCAGTCGCAGCTGAAACTCGAAGATGCCGAGCGCGAATGGAAGGAATTCCCGGACAAGAAGCTGTTGATGCAGCGCCGGGCCGACGCGCTGAAGGAGCAGATGGAGGTCGAGGCGCGCCAGCACGAGAACCGCATTTCAGAGGGGACCACGAAGCTCGCGGAAGGACAGAAGGCGCAGCTCGAAGAAGCGCGCAGCGTGCTGGATAACGCACGTCGTGCGCGCGACGACGCCCGCGCGGAGCAGGACAAATATGCGCGCCTCTTTGCGGAGCCGGGCGGCGGCGGAGTGGCGCAGCTACAGGTCGAAGCGAAGAAGAGCGCTTATCTGGAGGCGGAAAATGCCTACCGGGTCGCGCAATCGAAGCTGGCAGAGCTGGATTTCCAGCTCAGTCACGAGTATGCACAAGCAAACGCGCAACTCGAAACAAGCGGCCAGCAAGCGACCAATCTGCAGATTCAATACGACTCGGCGATCCGCGACATCAGCACGACCGAGGACAAGTTGAGGCTGCAATTGCAGACCGCGCGCCTCGTCGCCGATGCAGCTGCGCGGATTCGCTTCGAGAACATCGACAAGGACAATTTTCTGCTGATCCTTGCGCCGGTTTCCGGCGTCGTCACAGATGTGACTTCCACGCAAACCGGCGACAAGATTCAGGCCAACACGCCGCTCGGAGCGATCGCACCGAAGGACGCCCGGCCCATCCTGAAGATTGAGATTGCCGAGCGCGATCGCGCATTTTTGCGCGAGGGTCTGCCGGTCAAGCTGAAGTTCAACGCGTTTCCCTATCAACGGTATGGGCTCATCGACGGCACGCTCGAATACATTTCACCCGCTACCAAACCGTCTGCACAGGACAAGCAGCCGGTCTACGAGGGGCGCGTCGCACTGAAACAGAATTATTACCAGGTGGCGGAGACCCGCTATCCGTTGCGCTACGGCATGACCGCGAGCGCGGAGATCGTGGTGCGCAAGCGGCGCCTGATCGATCTCGGACTGGACCCATTCAGGGAACTGGCCGGGTAATGCGCGAGCCGGTAGTCGCGCGTGCGGACAAACACTTACTTAAGGAGCGGATGAGATGACCGCGATAGTACGAATCGATGATGAAGTCGTGGAAGTCGCCGAGTTCATACGTCTACTGAAGCTAACGGGACAGTTCGACGGTCTGATCGAGCAACTGGTGCGCGACAAGCTCACGGTTCACGCTGCGATCAAGCAAGGCATCCGCGTGTCGGAGGAGGACATTCAGGAGCGCGCGGATCAGTTCCGCCGGGTCCGGGGCCTGCATCGCGCCACCGACATGAATCACTACCTCGATGCGCTCGGCGTGAGTCTCGACGAATTCGAGCACTTCATTACCGACAGCCTGTACCAGGAGAAGATGCTCGAAACGGTCGGCGCTCCGGCTGCAATTGAAGAATACTTCGCGCTGAATTCGCCGCGCTTCGATGCGATCGAAGTCAGCCATATCGTGCTGGACGACGAGGGCAAGGCGAAGGAAATGATTTCGGTGCTGCAAGACGATCCGGACAGCTTCGCCGAAATGGCGCGCGAGCATTCGATTGCGGATACCCGCGAGGCGGGCGGCGTGATCGGCAAAGTGCTGCGCGGTTCGCTCAAGCCCGATATCGAAGCGAAGATCTTCAACGCTGCGGTTGGCGATATGCTCGGACCATTCGCGTCGCCCGATCACTCGTGCTTCGAGATCTTCGCGGTCACCGGCAAGTATCCCGCGGTGCTCGACGACGACGTGTCCTCCGAAATCAGGCGGGTGCTGCGCGAGCAATGGCTGATGGCGCGCGCGCAGGATCACGTCATCGAGGCGCGTTAGCACATGGATGCGCCACAGACATCGCCGTCCGCTGCCGAATTTTTGTCGTCGGTCGAGATTCTCGCGCCATTCACGCGGGACGAACTCGAACGTTTGACGGAACACGCGCAGTCACGCTTCTATTCGTTTGGCGAGACGGTGTGCAAGGCGGGCGAACCCGCGGACGGGCTGTTCGTGGTCAAGTCGGGATCGGTGCGGATCTTTACCGAGGAGCACGGCAAGGAGGTGAGCCTCGGGGTGCGCAAGGACCGCGAGATTTTCGCGGATATCGCCATGCTGCGCGCTTATCTGCACGAGTCCTCAGTGCGGGCGTCGGCGAAGACGGAGTTGCTGTTCATCCCGCGTAGCGCGATCGAGCCAGTCATTGCCGGCAACCCGGCCGCGCTCGCTTTCGTTACCAGCTATGTCGCCATCAGTTCGGCCGGCGGCTTCGTCGCGCAACTGTTCGATTTGCGCGGCAAGCTCAACAAGGCGGAGCTGGAGGAATACGTACGCAGTGTCGGCGTAAAACGGGTCGGCGAGGGCAAGGAAATACTCAGGCAGGACAGCCGCGAGGATCGCCGGCTCTATGTGGTGCGGCAGGGCGAAGTGCGGATCGTGCGGCACGAGGACGGCAACGACTATCAACTGGCAACCTTGCAACGAGGCGAGATTTTCGGCGAGAAAGCCTGTTTGCAACGCCAGGAGCAGATCGCCTCGGTCATCGCGACAACCGATACGCGCTTGCTGGTCATTCCCGAGAAGACGGTCCACTTTATCCTCGAGCGCAATCCTAAGCTGCGCGAAGTGCTCGATGAGCGGATCCGCTATACCGAACGCGAGCTGGAGCGTCAGAAGCGGCTCGAACAAAGACGCAGGCGGCCGGTCATACTCGACCTTCATTCGAAACCCGAATTCGGCGAGAAGATCATCCGCCGTTTTGCGCTGGTCGAACAGGCCGAGGAAATGGATTGCGGCGCGGCGTGCCTCGCGATGATCTGCAAGCACTACGGCATCGGCATGACGCTCGGCAAGTTGCGCGAGCTGGCCAACGTCACCACCGAGGGCGCTACGCTCGACAGCCTCGCGCGGGCAGGCGAATCGCTCGGCTTCACCGCGCGCGGCGTGCAGTGCATCTACGAATCGCTGCGCGGCTTCGATTTGCCGTTCATCGTGCACTGGGAGGGCTATCACTACGTCGTGGTGTACGGCATCTCGAAGGAATGGGTCTGGGTGGCCGATCCGGCACTCGGCTTCCGCAAAATGACGGTGGAAGAATTCGAGCGCGGCTGGAGCGGCACCTGCCTGCTGTTCACCGCCAACCCGGACCTCGTGCAACAGGTCGCGTCGCGCTCGCCGTGGGTCCGCTTCGTGGGCTATCTCACGCCCTACAAGAAGATTCTCGCGCACCTGTTTCTGGCGACCTTCGTGATTCAGGTGCTGGGGGTGATTCCGCCGCTCATCATCCAGAACATTCTCGACGGCGTGATCGTGCATCAAAACGTGAGCCTGCTGCATCTTCTGATCGCCGGGCTCATCATCGCCAATCTCTTCACCCACCTGATGTCGACGGTCAGGGCGTATCTGGCGAACTTCAGGGTGCGCAACATGGACTTCGCGATGATGTCGCAGTTTTTCAGGCACACGATGTCCTTGCCGTTCTCGTTCTTTGCGAAACGCAAGACCGGTGACATCTTCGCGCGCTTTCAGGAAAACCAGACGATTCGCGCGTTCCTGACCGAATCGACGGTGACCACGGCGCTGAACCTGTTGATGGTGTTCATCTACTTCACGATCATGTTCGTCTACAACGTGAAGATGACACTGGTGCTGATCGCCTTCGTGATTCCGATCCTTGCGCTCACCGCGCTCGCCACACCGAAAATCAAGGCCTATGCGCGCGAAGTGTTTTCCGCGTCGACGGATTCGAAAGCGTATTTGATGGAGGCGCTCGCCGGTGTCGAGACGATCAAGGGAATGGGCATCGAGCGTCCGGTGCGCCTGAAATGGGAGAAGAAATACGCCAGGGCGCTCGAAGTGCAGTACCGTGCGCAGGCCTTCAACATCCTGGTCGGGTTCGGCTGTCAGTTGCTCAATGCGGCAACCACGATCGCGATTCTATGGGTGGGCGCCAATCTCGTGCTGGCGCGCGAATTGACCGTCGGCCAGCTGATTGCGTTCAACGCGTTCATGGGTAGCGTGCTGAGTCCGTTGATGGGTCTGGTCGGCCTCTGGAGCATGCTCAACGACGCCGGGGTGGCAATGGAGCGGCTTGGCGACGTGCTCGACATCGAACCCGAACAGAAACCCGGGGAGCTCGCCTCGCGCGTGACGCTGCCGGACCTGAAAGGCGAAATCAGCCTGAATGGCGTCTATTTCGGCTATGGCGGCAGCGACACGTCGTACGTGCTCGAAAATATCAGCTTCGATATCAAGCCCGGAGAGCTGATTGCGATCGTCGGGCGCAGCGGATCGGGCAAGACCACGCTTGCCAAGCTGCTGGTCGGCTTCTATGCGCCGACCGAGGGCACCATGGTGGTCGACGGCTACGACCTGAACGTGATCGACAAGTCGTTTTATCGCGCGCAGATCGGTTATGTGATGCAGAGCAATCTGCTGTTTTCGGGCACCATTGCCGAGAATATCGCGAGCGGCGACGACGCGCCGGACCGGCGGCGCATCGAAGACGTGGCCAAGGCGGCCGACGCGCATGGCTTCATCAGCAAGATGCCGCTGGGCTACGAACAGATCGTCGGCGAGCGCGGTGTCGGCTTGTCCGGCGGTCAGATCCAGCGGCTGTGCATCGCGCGGGCGCTTTATCACGACCCGCGCCTGCTGGTATTCGACGAAGCAACCTCTGCGCTCGATACGCAGTCGGAGAGCAACATTCTCGGCAACATGCACGCCATCCTCAAAGGACGCACCGCGATCATCATTGCGCACCGGCTCAGCACGATCATGCGCGCCGACAAGATCCTGGTGTTGTACGAGGGGGCGCTGGTCGAGCAGGGACGCCACGAGGAATTGCTGGAGAGGAAAGGCATGTACTACCAGCTGGTTCAGAAACAGTTGAGTTCGGCATGAAAATACTCGATCAGAGCGAAGAGAGCAGCCCCGCAGTCTCGTATGCCGGATTGATCGAGAAGATCGAAATCCTGCGCTCGATGCTGCGCTGGTCGTCGCGACTCGAGCGTGCGGACATCGAAAAGGTGCTCAGGCAGGCAAGCGCGTTGCGCGACGAAGTCATGCAGCTGTCGCACAAGGAGCGCTTCGTGCAGGCGGTCGCGGAACCCGCGCGCGTCGAGCTGTCGCGTGGGCAGCGGCGCCAGGCCTTGCTCGAGCGCAGCTTTATTTTCGAAGGCACGTTCGGCGACAACCCGAAACTGCTCGAGGCGCTGGAGATTGCCGAGAAGGCGGCGCCGACCGACCTGCCGGTGCTGATCGACGGAGAAAGCGGCACCGGCAAGGAATTGATGGCGAAGGTGATTCACGCAAACGGCAGCCGCGCCGACAAACCCTATATCTCCGTCAATTGCGGAGCGATTCCGGAAAACCTGCTGGAGTCCGAACTGTTCGGCCATAAGAAGGGCGCTTTTACGGGTGCGTCGAACGACCGCAAAGGCAAGTTCGAGAGTGCCCACACCGGTACCATTTTTCTCGACGAAATTGGCGAGTTGCCATTGGCAGGTCAGGTGAAGCTGCTGCGCGTGCTGGAATCGCATGAGATCCAGCGGGTGGGCTCGGACGAAACCATTGCGGTCGATACGCGCATCGTTGCCGCAACCAACCGGAATCTGCGGCAGCAGAGCGAGGAAGGCAAGTTTCGCGAGGATCTGTTTTATCGGCTCAGCGTGATTCATTTGACCTTGCCGCCGCTGCGCGAGCGTCGCGACGAAATACCGCTGCTGTTCGCCTATTTCGGTGACGAAGCCGCAGGCGTGCTCAAGCGCCGGCCCGTCAGGATGACGCCGCGCCTGCGCGACTTTCTGCTTCGCTATCCGTATCCGGGCAACATCCGCGAACTGCGCAACCTGATGTATCGCCTTTCCTGTCTCGCGGCGGACACGGCGGATATCGAGCATCTGCCGGTCGACACGCGGCCGGCGACGGCGAGCGCGTCGGCGGGGTTGAGCGCGGGTAGCGAAGGCAACGTGACGGATCTGACCTCGCTTGCCGACGCCAAACGCGCGGCAAGCGACGAAGCGGAGAAGGCCTTTCTCGAACGCGGCCTGCACGAAGTGGGCGGGACGGTCGCCGAACTGGCGCGGCGCGTCGACATGAACCGCTCGCACCTGCAGATGCTGCTGAAGAAGCATGGGCTGCACTCGAAAGACTTCCGCCACGCCGGCGCGCCGCGCGAGGAGAAGGAGTCCGGCAGCGGTTGACGCGCGGCCGGGCGGTCCGTGTTCAGGCGGTCGGGTTGAGCAGGGTCTTGTCGGACGCTTCCGCGTCCTCGGCATGCGCCACGACCGCAGTGATGTTGTCGCGGCCACCGCGCGCCAGCGCAAGATCGACCAGCACCTCGCAGGCCCGGCGGCAATCGACCGTGGCTAGCGCGGACGCCATCTCCTCGTCGCCGACCTGATTGCTCAAACCGTCGCTGCACAACAGGAACATGTCGCCGTCGGCGACGGCGAGGGTGTTTTCGTCGAGATCGAGCAGATCGGTTGCGCCGACCGCACGGGTGATCATGTGCTGGGCGGGGTGGTGCAACGCCTCTTCATCCGTCAGATGGCCCGCCGCCTTGAGCGCCTCGATCTGGCTATGATCGCGCGTCAGCAGGTTCAGCTGGCCGTGGCGGTACAGATAGAGGCGGCTGTCGCCGGCCCACAGATAGCCGCAATAGCAATCCCGCGCGAGCAGCACGACGACCGTGCTGCCGATGCGCTGCACCTGGCGGCGCGCGGCCTCTTCCCTGAGCTGACGGTTCGCGCTCAACAGGCTCGTGCGCGCGTCGGCGAGCAGGCGCCCGATGCCATGCGAGGGCGGCAACCGGCTCAACTCGTCGATCACCACACGGCTCGCCAGATCGCCTACTGCATGGCCGCCCATGCCGTCGGCGACGGCCCAGCAGCCGCGTTCGGGTTGTGCGAGGCAGGCGTCTTCATTGATTTCGCGCACCCGGCCTGTATCGGAGCGCGTCGACGACTCCCATCGAAACTGGCTGGCAGAGGTCACGGCATCTATCCCGCCCGGTTTTTGCTAACCGCGTTAGGGGTTACGTTGATGTTCGAATTGGCGCCGGTGTTGTTGACGTCCACCGCCTGGAACTGATTGATCATCTGTCCAGCATAGAAGGTGTTGTTCGTCTGGTACAGGTTGACGACGGGACCGAACCCCGACGAGCTCGGCACATAAGGCTGAATCCAGCCGAACACCCAGGCGGCGCCGTCGCCGCCGCGGATGGCCGTCATTGCCTTGCGATCTAGTGCGACGCTATGTGCAAGGTCGCGCACGGTAATGGAACTCATGTTGGATCTCCGAAACCGCCGTCAAGCAGCGGCGCTGCGTCAAAAGGAAGCGTGTGCCATGTAGTGCAAGCGCCATGCCAATCTGGCGGCGCTGCGGGGCGCTGCGTGTAACGCGTTGATTGCGTGGCGATTCGCCGGGTCAACGCGAATGCGATCTGCGCGTCCATACCTGTCAAACGTCGGTTGATCGCCAACAGATGGGTCCATTGGCCCACGTCAAACCCAACACTTCGAAGCGAGCCTCGCACCGCTCGCCGCGCATCCGGATGGATGGTCCCGAACCAACACTTTGAGCCGCGAGCTGTTGCGGCGATGCGAACACTCGTCTGCGTCCGCGACCCGCCAGATGCGCTGGGATGCCGCTAAAACAAGGCTTTCCGCCTGCTGGCCCGATTGATGCAAAAGAGGGGCAACAGTGTTGGCCATCGATGCAAGCGCCGCTTGCAGCAACCAGGAAACCGGGGCGAGCCATGAACAGCATGCAGCAACCAGCGACAGTCGGGCAACGCCAGGCGATGCACCTCGGCACCGGCCTAGCAGCAGACCTTCCGCTCGAAGCCGAACCGGCGCCTGGTGCTCATCTCGTCACGCAGCGCCGCGGCTATGCGCATCACGGCGTCTATGTCGGCAATGGCAAGGTTGTTCACTACGCAGGCTTTTGCGGATCGGCACACCGCGGCCCGGTTGAGGAAGTCAGCCTCGCGCGCTTCGGCGCCGGCCATGCGATTGCGGTGCGCCCGCATCCGTGCCCGCGCTATGCAAGCGACGAGGTCGTACGGCGCGCCTGCTCCAGGCTCGGAGAAGACAACTATCGGCTGCTGACCAACAACTGTGAACACCTCTGCACATGGTGTCTGTTTGGCGAAAGCCGCAGCGAACAGGTTGAAACGTGCCTGACGCATCCCCGCATGGCGCTTCACGCACTTGTCTGCCTGTTCAAGGCATTTGTCGAAGCGGAATTGAAAGGCGGACATTTCGCCGCACGCGCTGCCTGATCGACGCATGCGTTGCAACTGGATCGAGGAGAACGACATGATCACGACAGAGAAATCCCTGCACTGGGCGGTCGACAAGTGGCTTGCCCCCACCCCGGCGATGCCGGCGCGCGTCAAGTGCTTTTGCCGCAATGCGTTGTCTCGCCAGCGCTTTGTCTGCATCGAAACATTGCGGCCCGACGGCGTGCTGGCGATTTTCTTCTTCCGCCACGGCGACGGTTCATGGAACGTCTTCCCACCCGCCGCGGAACGGCCGGCCATGAACGGCTACCGGCGGGCCGCCCAGGCGTGATGCGCTGCGCCGGGCGCCTCGCCGGAACGGGCGCACGGTGGACCAGCCAGTCATTTAAAGCATTTATCACGCGAAACGGTAGAAAGGACTTAACCTTTTCGTTGTCGCGCCGTTATCGCAAGTGCTACTCATCCACTTGCTGATATGGCCAAGACAATACCGTTTGCTCGTAATACCCAGGCTGCCCGCGCACGTGCCGCGAAGGCGATGCTCTTGCCGCTGCCGCGCGCGACTGCGGACGAACTCGTGCTTCAGGTACATCTTGCGCTCGATGCCTTGGGCCGGGCGAAAGGCCATATCGGCGCGGCGCAGACCCTCACGCAGGCCATGCTCCTCGTGGCCTTCATCGCTGAAGCGGGATACGGGCATGTGGCGGCGGAAACCCTTCGAATCGCTGACACACAGATTGCTGCGTGCTTCGAGCGCGGCCGGACCTCGGGCGAATGGATGCTGGACGAAGCAGGGCACGAAGCCTTTGCGACGATCGTAACGATCTACGACCAGCAACTGCAACGCGCGCCGCTCGGTGCGATCACCGAAGCCAGCGACCGGCTGGACCGCTTTAGCGCAGGCGAGTCGATGCAGATGGCAGTCCGCAAGCGCGCATAAGTACCGCTTGCGGGCCGCGCTGCGTCAGTTTGAAGCGAATTCGATGACGGCCTCGCAGACAATCGGAAAGTTGACCGAGTTGGCGATGTAGCACTGCTCATGTGCTGCATGATGCAGACGCTGCGCCAGCTCACGGTCGTCGCCTGCGCGAATCCTCACTTGCGGTCGCAGCACGATTTGCGTGATCTTGCCGCCGTGAGGGCTGTCGGCCATCGTCCCCTCCGCATGGTCGAGGTATTCCATCACTGCGATGCCGGCGTCGGAGCACAGGTGCAGGTACCAAAGCTTGTGACACGCCGACGCAGAGGCGACGAGCAGATCTTCGGGATTCCAGCGTGCTGCGTCGCCGAGGAATGCCGCATCCGACGAGCCCGGAATGTCGGGTTTGCTGCCCGCACGAATCGTATGGTCTCGTCCATATTCGCGGTAGCCTGAGGTGCCCGTGCCACGGTTACCGGTCCACAGCACTGAGACCTGGTATCGATGTTCGCCATATGCCATGCCATTCCCCTTTAGATCGACCACGATGTGTCATGGTTGAACGTCCCGATTGATTGATAGCCACGCTGCGTAGCGCAGCTGAATTATTACATCGGGACGACCCGGGTGGACTGCGGTGCAGAAGGCAATAGCATTTGCGCCGCTCCGCTATGGGCGCTGCCACCTTAGGCCTGGGCGAACATTCTCGTCAAACAGTAACGGTTGTTCCCACGCCGCGAAGTGGCCGCCTTTATCCAGCCGCTTGTAATGGGTCAGGTTGTGATACGCCCGTTCTGTCGTTGCCGTATCGCGGCTAGGGTCCGCGCGAGGCGAACGCCACCACGAGCTGTTCGCGAGCCGGCCTTCAAGGCGCGCAATCGCTCACGAATTTGCTCACGAAATCGAATAGCGATTCTGGGGGCCGCTCACATAGCGGCTTCTTGCCATTTCGAGGAGCTTCTCGCGGGACTGGTCGAACGCGCTCAGGATGGAAGTCTCGTCCGAACCGGCATCAGGTTGCAGCGTTCTGAGCATCGCGTCGTCCACCTGAAAGGTGATTTCGCGCGAATTGTCGTACCCCCAGAAACACACGCAGTGCCTGGAAGCGTCGTAACTACGACAGGGGTTGGGAAATTGAATTGCCACGATCAACCTTTCACGTTTAGCGCTGCGTAACGCCATTGACTGGCATTCGAATCGATAAACGCGTCACTGACGCGTCGCTGTCTGGCACGCAAGGGCAACGCCGTTTCGAATGGTGCGAGGAATTGGGCGCGCGTGCTGCGTGCTCTTGCCACTGTATACCCTTCGTGTAGCCGCGCGTGCCTTTTATTGCGCGGCCAGGCTCTGGCGTTCGTCGTCGACATCCGCCGCGACCGGCCGACGAGGCGCGTCATGCGAATCGCTAAGCCTTGTCCGCATTGCGCGCCTGCTCATTGAGATTGCGCAGGTGTTCGAGCTTGTCGCCAATCCTGCTTTCGAGCCCGCGCGGCACCGGCTGGTAAAAACGCTGCTCGGGGACATCTTCCGGAAAGTAGTTCTCCCCCGCGGCGAATGCATCTGGTTCGTCGTGCGCGTAGCGATAGTCCTTCTTGTAGCCGAGATCTTTCATGAGCTGCGTGGGCGCATTGCGCAGATGCAGCGGCACCGCACGCGTGCGGTCGCTGCGCACGAATGACAGCGCCTGATGCCATGCCATGCTGACGGCATTCGATTTAGGCGCGACCGCGACATACACGAGCGCCTGTGCCAGTGCCAGTTCGCCTTCGGGTGAGCCGAGCCGTTCATAGGCTTCAGCGGCGTTCAGGGCAAGCTGCAATGCTCGCGGATCCGCGTTGCCGACTTCCTCGCTTGCCAGGATGATGATGCGGCGCGCCAGATAGCGAACGTCGACGCCTCCGTCGATCATGCGAGCCATCCAGTACAGCGCCGCATCCGGGTCCGAGCCGCGCGCCGACTTGATGAGGGCCGAGATCTGGTCGTAGAACGCTTCGCCGCCTTTGTCGAAGCGCCGCATGGTCGCTGCCGACGCGGTGCCGACGAAGCCGCTGTCAACTCGCGTGACCCCGGCCGCGGCCGCGGCACTGGCGAGCTGCTCAACGAGATTCAGAAACTTTCGACCATCGCCGTCGGCAAACCCGATGAGTGCATCAAGCGCGTCATCCTCGAATGCGAGGTCGTCCAGCAGAGGTCTGGCGCGCTCAAACAGTTGCCGCAGTTCCTCGTCGGACAGGGGCTTGAGCACGTACACCTGGGCGCGCGACAACAGCGCGCTATTGACCTCGAAACTCGGATTTTCCGTCGTTGCACCAATCAGGGTTAGCCGGCCGACCTCCACGTGCGGCAGCAATGCATCCTGCTGGCCCTTGTTGAGGCGATGGATCTCGTCGAGGAACAGGACAGTTGAACGACCATGCTGGTCGAGCACCTGTTGGGCGCGCGTGGCGGCCTCCCTCAGCTCCTTGACGCCGGCAGCGACGGCCGACTCGGCGATGAATTCATAGTCGAACGCCTTCGCCGCAAGCCGCGCAATGGTCGTCTTGCCGACCCCGGGCGGTCCCCAAAGGATGAACGAGTGCAACTTTCTGGAATCGAGCGCAAGCCGAAGCGGCATGCCTCGGCCAAGCAGATGGGACTGGCCGACGACGTCGTCGAGCGAGTCGGGGCGCAATTTTTCGGCAAGCGGCGCGCGGGGCTGGGTCGTAAAGAGGTCGGTCATGTCACGTAGAGCGTGCGGTCCTGGTCTCCGAGGCGGATGTGCCCACGGGTTCGTTCGCCGCAACAGGACGCCCCGGCACGCACCGGGGCATTGAAAACGGGTGAGTCAGGTCGATCGCGACCGGCAATTCGCCAGTTGCTGAATTCTACGCGTACGCGCCGTGCGCTGTTTTGTCGGCGCGAAACAGCGAAGTGGTTTGTTGCAATAGGCCCACGGCACAGGCCCGTCTGGCGGCGCAACTGATGCGAGCGCCTTAAGTGTGATCTATAACGAGTAGCAACAGGCTCATTGCTATCACTACGCGTCGCGCCTTGGTTCATACGAATACGTGTGCCGCACGGTCGTGCTGAAACATGGGGCGTGGTCGACCGCTAAGGAATCCCGGACGCTCATGTTGATCATCTTCGTCGCACCGGCCGGCTTGTTCCGCGACGGTGTCGCGCGCCTTCTCGGCGATCTGGACGTTCGCGTCGAGGTGGCCTGCGCGGATTACCGGGCAAGCGCTTTCGAAAGCGGAGCGAGCGCCGATCTGCTGGTACTGGACGGCGATCGCGAAAGCGAAGCGCTGGATACGGCCGCCGCTTTGCGTCGCCTCGTGCCGCGCTTGCCGACCCTCGTGCTGCTGACCCGGATCGATCAGCCGACGGTCGACACCTTCATCGCCGTCGGCGTGACCGGTTGTCTCGACAAGGCAGAATCCGCCGGTTCGTTATTGGGCGCGCTGCGGCTCGTGCTGGGCGGGGTGACGTATCTGCCGCCGGCCTTGCTCGGGTTCGCACCGAATGCCACGGCGCCGCCCGCTGCGCCCACTCAGCCGCCCGCCAGTGCGACGCCGGGCGCCAATACCTGTGTGCTCACGCCGCGCCAGATCGAGGTGCTGGCGCTCGCGGCCCGCGGCGAGTCGAACAAGTCGATCGCGCGGCAGCTCAACATTGCGGAAGGGACCGTGAAAGTGCACCTGTACACGGTGTATAAGGCGCTGAAAGTCGGGAGCCGGGGCCAGGCGAGCATCGCGGCGGCGCGGCTGGAAAAGGTCGGTGATGCGCAGTTGCATCAGGCGCTGGACGGCCAGCTCACCATCAAGCGGCTGCTCGCTCATATGTTGCCCAGCCGTTGCAGAGCGGGCGAAGTGCTATTTCGCAAGGACGCGCCAAGCGATGCGCTCTACTACCTGGTGCGCGGGACCATCAGCCTCCAGGAGATCGGAGTCGAAGTGGGGCCGGGCACGATACTCGGCGAAATCGGGCTGTTTTCGCCCGATCATCGCCGCACGTGCACCGCTTATTGCAAAAGCGACTGTGAATTGTTGTCCGTTTCTGCCACCGACGCCATGCGCCTGTACTATCAGGACCCCGAGTTTGCGACTTACCTGATCCATCTCATCACCCGCCGGCTGGAGGCCGACAAGACGCGCTCGAAGCAGTAGGTCAGACTGCTTCAAGGCGGTGCTACGCGAAGCTCAGTTGCCGCGATACAGTTCCTGGATTCGCGCCGCCTCGCCGTCGTGCTGTGAGCGCACCAGCTCCTGATAGACCTCCTCGCGGGTCTTTGCATGAAGCGCGGCGGGGCCGCCGGACATGGAATTCGCCCCAGTAGTCGGGCCTTCCGAGTTGATCGCGGTTTCCTGGGCGGTGGGCGTGGGATTGGCGTTGGTGTCGTCTGCGTTGGCATTGGCTTGCCAGGCGCACATGCAGAGTAAGCCGCCCATGGCGAGCAGTGCAGTTTTCATGAGAATCTCCTTTCGATAATATCGGCGCAATCTCCCGTTGCGCAGACCCTGGGAAAAGCGTGCGAGCACACATCCGCGTGCCAGAACGCGAAAATAAAAACAAGGTAGTTAGTTTGTATAACGAATTAAATGACTCACCGCGAACGCCTGACTTCGATGCTCTGGTCAGGCTGCTCCAGCAGAACCCGGCAGCCGGGCGGCGGGTTGAAGCCAGTATGGCTTTGGCGCGCGGCCTAGCCTATATGCCTTAGGTGATAGAAGGACTTGAGCCGGCAGAACATGAGAGAAAAGCGCGCAACGGGGCCTGTGGTCCTGCGTTGCGCGTCGTGCGTCACGCCTTATGCGTGATCGCGAAACAGTTCATTGAGCTGCGAGCCAGGCGCGGCGCCTGTGAAGCCATCAAAGCGCCCATCGGCCAGCGCTTGCGCGGCGTGCATGAAGCCACCCCATGCGGTGCGGGCGAGTGCGCCACCCACACTGATGCGCCGCACGCCGAGCGCGGCGACGTCTTGCAGCGTCAGCGTCGAAGTGGATCCGATCAGCAGATTGACGGGCTTTGGCGCGACCGCGGCGACGACCGCTTCGATCTGTTCGCGCGTTTGTATGCCGGGCGCATACAGGCAGTCGGCACCCGCCGCCGCATAGGCCTTGAGGCGGGCGATCGCGTCATCCAGGACGGGCACGCCCGCCACGAAATTCTCGGCGCGGCCGACCAGCAGGGTATCGCCGCCACTTGCGTCGATTGCGCGGCGCGCCGCTTTCATGCGTTCCACGGCGAGCTCGATGGGAAACAGCGGCGCGGCCGCATTGCCCGTGGAGTCCTCGATCGACAAACCGGCCACGCCGGTCCCGACCGCCAGCCCGACGCTTTCGGCGACGCCGTCTGGATCGTCTCCGAAGCCACTCTCGAAGTCCGCGTTGACCGGCAGGTCGGTTGCCTCGACGAGAGCACGCAGATGAGCCAGGATCGCCTCGCGCGGCAGGGTGTTGTCGGCGTGTGCCACAGACCAGGCGAAGCCCGAACTGGTCGTCGCCAGGGCCTTGAAGCCGAGCGTCTGCAGATAGCGGGCGCTGCCGGCATCCCATGGATTGGGCAATACGAAGCAACCCGAAGCGTGCAGCGCGCGAAAGGCGGCGCGTTTTTCGGCGATGGTGCGTGGCATGGCATGTCTCCTGGTGATTAGGGCAGCGAAAACCCTTGAGTCGTCGTCTGACGATTACGCAAGATCAATCGCAACAGTACACGGAAAAGCCCACGGCGCGGGCGTGGCCGCAAATCGCGCGCGGTTGGCAGGATTGAACGTTTCATACCGGTTGTTCAACCTCGGCTGCCAAACAATACTCGTTGCCATCGACACTCGTTCTTAAAGCGGCCAACCGGTTGCGCCGACAGGGCGTCGTCTACCAACCCAGTGAGGAATCGAAATGAGCACGACAATCGCAGGCATCAAGATACCCGACAGCGCAATTGCACGCGCGGCCACCCAGCTGGTACGCGATACCGAAACCGACCTGCTGTACAACCACTCGCGGCGGGTTTTCCTGTTCGGCGCGCTGAGCGGCGAACGCAAGGGCCTGAAGTACGACCCGGAACTGCTGTACCTCGGCGCCATGTTCCATGACATGGGCCTGATGCCGGCGTATAGCAGCGAAGGTTTCCGCTTCGAAGTGGACGGCGCCAACGCCGCGCGTGATTTCATGACCCAGCACGGCATGAACGACTACGACATCGAACAGGTGTGGTTGTCGATTGCGCTGCATACGACGCCGGGCGTGCCTGAACATCTGAAGCCGGTGGTTGCGCTCGTGACCGCCGGGGTCGAGATGGACGTGCTCGGCATGGCCTACCACGAGTTCAGCGACGAACAGCGGATTCAGGTGGTGGCGGCACATCCGCGTGAAGAGACGTTCAAGAACGGCATCATCGACGCCTTCGCGCAAGGCACGATCAAAAAGCCCGAAACGACCTTCGGCAACGTCAAGGCGGACGTGCTCGAACTGCGCGACCCGTCGTACAAGCGCCTGAACTTCTGTCAGATCATCCTGGGTTCCGCCTGGGACGACAGCAAGGCCGGCCATACCGACCATGCGGGCTGCGGCTGCGGCACGGATGCGGCGGCCAAGAGCAACTGAACGACCGCCATTGCGGTATTGCGTACCTAGAGGATCTTTCATGAAAAAGCTGACTACCGTTTTCGGCGCACCCGTCGTCGACAACCAGAACATTCGCACAGCCGGCCCACGAGGCCCGGCACTGCTCGAAGACGTATGGTTTCTCGAGAAAATGGCCCACTTCGACCGTGAAGTGATTCCTGAACGTCGCATGCACGCGAAAGGTTCCGGCGCATTCGGCACCTTCACGGTTACGCACGACATCACGCAATACACGCGTGCCGCGATCTTTTCCGAGGTCGGCAAGAAGACCGAGATGTTCGCGCGCTTTTCGACCGTGGCAGGCGAGCGCGGCGCGGCGGACGCCGAGCGCGACATCCGCGGCTTTGCATTGAAGTTCTATACGGATGAAGGCAACTGGGATCTGGTGGGCAACAACACGCCGGTGTTTTTCCTGCGTGACCCGCTCAAGTTTCCGGACCTGAATCACGCGATCAAGCGCGATCCGCGCACGGGCCTGCGCAGTGCGGAGAGCAACTGGGACTTCTGGACGCAGCTTCCCGAAGCGCTGCATCAGGTCACGATTGTCATGAGCGATCGCGGGATTCCGAGGACGTTCCGCCACATGCACGGCTTCGGCAGCCACACTTTCAGCTTCATCAATGCCGCCAACGAACGTTTCTGGGTGAAGTTCCATTTCCGCTCGCAACAGGGCATTGAAAACCTGACGGATGCGGAAGCCGAAGCACTGGTTGGGCGTGATCGCGAGACGCATCATCGCGACCTGTACGAAGCCATCGAACGCAACGAGTTTCCGCGCTGGACCCTGTACGTGCAGGTCATGCCCGAGAAGGAAGCGGGCAGCTATCCGATCAATCCGTTCGATCTGACCAAGGTTTGGCCGAAGCGCGACTACCCGCTGATCGAAGTCGGCGTCGTGGAACTGAACCGCAACGCGGACAATCATTTCGCCGACGTCGAGCAGGCCGCTTTCGCGCCCGCCAACGTGGTGCCGGGCATCAGCTTCTCGCCCGACAAGATGTTGCAAGGCCGGCTGTTCTCGTATGGCGACGCGCAGCGCTATCGCCTGAGCGTCAACTTCCACCAGATTCCGGTGAATTCGCCGCGCGGTGCGAAGTACGTGCACAGCTATCACCGTGACGGGCTGATGCGCGTCGACGCCAATATGGGTGGCGCGACGCCGTATGAGCCGAATACGCGGGGCGAATGGCAGGAGCAGCCCGACTTCCGCGAGCCGCCTTTGTCGATTGACGGCTCGGCGGATCACTGGAATCACCGTGTCGACGACGACTACTACTCGCAGCCGGGCGAGTTGTTCCGCCTGATGACGCCGGCGCAGCAACAGACTCTGTTCGACAACACGGCGCGCGCCCTGAACGGGGTGTCGAAGCCGGTCCAGCAATTGCACATCGAACACTGCACGAAGGCGGATCCCGCTTACGGTGCGGGCGTTGCCACGGCAATCGAGCAACTGGAAGCAAAGTAAGCACGGTAAGCACGGCCGGCGCAATACGGTCCGGCGGCACTCGAGAAGCCGGGCCGTGTCGGAGTTCATCGCAAGTCAAAAGGCCTTCCATCTGGAAGGCCTTTTTATTGCCCGATTGCATTTCACGTCACAGCGTGAAAATCGTCAATCAAGCGGCTGCCGCCGATCCTTTAGCCGTCGAAGCGAGCTCCCACACTGCATCGGCAAACGCGTCCGGGGCTTCCTGCGGCAGATTGTGACCCGCTCCGCGCACGATCCGGTGCTGACGGTGTGTGAAATGGGCTGCGCTCGATTTGCCGTCGGTGGCCGGCACGACGCCGTCGGCATCGCCGTCGAGCGTGATGGTCGGCACGTCGATCACGGGTAGCGCAGCAAGGCGCCGCTCGATCTCGGCATAGCGCGGAAAACCGTCTGCGAGACCCATGCGGTGCCGGTACGAATGGATCACCACGTCGACGTAGTCCGGATTATCGAAGGCGGCGGCGCTGCGCTCGAAGGTGGTGTCGTCGAAGGCCCAGGTCGGCGAGTTGTTCTTCCACAGGATGTGGGCAAGATCGCGCCGGTTGGCGCGCAAGCCGGCCCGGCCGCGCTCGGTCTGGAAGTAGTGCTGATACCACAGACCCCATTCGACCTTGGCCGGCAACGGCAAGTCCGCATGAGCGATGTCCTGGATCAGATAGCTGTTCACCGACACGAGGCCGTTGCAGCGCTCCGGCCACAGCGCTGCGGCGACGCAGGCGGCGCGGCCGCCCCAGTCATAACCGGCGAGCGTGGCGCGGGGCAGCTTGAGCGCGTCCAGCAGGGCGATCACGTCGGCACCGATCGCGCCCTGCTGACCCGAGCGGGGTTCGTCGTTGTTAAGAAAGCGCGTGGTGCCGTGGCCGCGCAGATACGGCACGATCACGTGGCAGCCGCGTGCGGCGAGCAACGGCGCGACTTCGACATAGCTATGCACGTCGTAGGGGAAGCCGTGCAGCAGCAGGACCGCGGGCCCGTTGGCCGGGCCCAGCTCGAAATAGCCGACATCGAGCTGGCCGGCGTGGATCTGCTTGAGCTGTTCGAAGGACGCCTTACCCACGCCGCGTGCCGGCGCAGTGTCCTGGGTGGCGGCGCCGGCGCTCGTGTCGAGCAGTGCCGCGCCGGCGGCGACGCCTGCCATGGCGAGCGTGGCAGCGACACTGCCGGTAAATTTGCGGCGGCTTTGATCGATGCGATCGACCATATTTTTATCTCCAGATTATCGAAGGATGTTCGTGATTTGAGCGGCTAACTCCGGAATCAAGGCCAGCCGCGTCTCAGACCACCTTGATCGTGACGTGGATATTGCCACGGGTGGCCCAGCATCAGCGCAAACAACGCGACGCTCGGGGCAAAGCCTGTGAACCTTCGAGGCCGGCTGCGCCTGCTGGCGTCCGGTTGCCCGGTGTGACGCTATTGGAACGCCTGCCGGTATCTGGTTTGTGTCGTCCGGACCGCGTGGGTGCAATGTTTTGTGTCGGGACGAAGCCCGGATACATTGGGATACAAACGGCCAGGCGGGCTGGGCTATAAAGCAGCTATTCCACCATCGCGGAGCGCTGCATGAACACCGAACTGCTGCAAGGATCCTGTCACTGCGGGACCGTCAAATTCGAAGTCCGTACCGCCGTTACCCCGGCTACGCGCTGCAACTGCAGCTTGTGCCGCCGCAAGGGCGCGCTGATGAGTCCGACATTCACTGCCGGGGACCTGAAAATCCAGCAAGGCGAGCAGGCGTTGACGCTCTATCAGTTCAACACGCGCACGGCGAAACACTATTTCTGCAAGCATTGCGGGATCTATCCGTTTCACCAGACGCGCAAGGATCCGCAGCTCTGGCGGGTCAACATCGGTTGCCTGGAAGGCATCGATCCGTATACGCTGGAGGCCGGTGTGGCCAACGGCGCCAGCCTGTCGGTCGTGGAGGACGCATGAGACAGCTCCTGGCGATTCTCGTCTTCCTGACGGGCGGACTGGCTGCGGAAATGGCGCATCCCGTGCACTGTGAGCTGGTCAACGTGTCACGCGTGCGCGTTAAACCCCGGAAGGATTGATCTCTTGATGGAAAGCACCGACCACGTTCTCATCGTCGACGACGACCGCGGCATTCGCGAACTGCTCGCCACGTATCTGGAGAAGAACGGCATGCGCGTTTCGCTGGCCGCCAACGGCCGGCAGATGCGCGCCGCTCTGGAGCAGGGCGTACCCGATCTGATCGTGCTGGATCTGATGATGCCCGGCGAAGACGGCCTCGTGTTGTGCCGCGAACTGCGCGCCGGCAAGCACCGCACGGTGCCGGTGCTGATGCTGACTGCGCGCAGCGAGGAGGCGGACCGGATTGTCGGGCTGGAAATGGGCGCCGACGACTACCTCGCCAAGCCGTTCGCGGTGCGCGAGCTGCTGGCGCGGATTCGCTCCGTGTTGCGCCGTGCCCGCATGCTGCCCCCCGGCATGCAGGTGACGGAAACCGCGCAGATGCTCGCCTTCGGCGACTGGCGGCTCGACACCACAGCGCGGCATCTGCTCGACGCCGAAGGGACGATGGTGGCGCTGAGCGGCGCGGAATACCGGCTACTGCGCGTATTCCTCGATCATCCGCAACGCGTGCTCACGCGCGATCAACTGCTCAATCTGACCCAGGGGCGCCAGGCCGATGCGTTCGACCGCTCGATCGACCTGCTGGTGAGCCGCCTGCGTCAGCGCCTGCAGGACACCGCGCGCGAACCGCGTTACATCAAGACGCTGCGCAGCGAAGGTTATGTGTTCTCGGCAGCGGTGAGCGTCATCGAAGGCGACCAATGAAGCTGAATGCACTGCTGCGCGGGCCGCGCACGCTGTACGCCAGGCTCGCGCTGGTCTTTATCGTCGGGCTTGCGGTGGCGCAGACCTTGTCGGTCTGGCTCACCATGACCGAGCGCGATCAGACCATGAACAACGTGATGATGGGCTACATCGAACGCGAGGTGACGAGCTCCGTTGCGCTGCTCGATCATCTGCCGGCGGCGGAGCGCGCTGCATGGTTGCCGCGCCTCGCCCGGCGTACCTATACCTTCACGCTGGGCCCGGGCGTCACCGGCGCGCCACCGGATGTCGAACTCTCGGCGCGGGTGGCACGCTCCATCGCCGCCGGCATCGGCAAGCGCTATCCGCTGACGGCGAATGCCGTGCCCGGCGAGCCGGACCGCCTGCAGGTCCATTTGCAGCTGAGCGACGGCACACCGCTCACGATCGACTATCGCCCGATGCCGGGCGCGCCGCTGTCGCGCTGGCTGCCCGTGGTGCTGCTGTTGCAACTGGCCGTGCTCGCCGCCTGCTGCTGGCTTGCCGTGCGGCTGGCGACGCGGCCGTTGAGTCAACTGGCGCGTGCAGCCGATACGCTGGGTCCCGATCTGCGGGCCGAGCGTCTGCCGGAGGACGGCCCGGACGAAGTGGCCCGCGCGGCACGCGCCTTCAACGCGATGCAGGACCGCATCAAGATGTACATGACCGAGCGTCTGCAGATTCTCGCGGCGATTTCGCACGATCTGCAAACGCCGATTACCCGCATGCGTTTACGCATCGACGTGATGGACGATAGCGCGCAGGGCGCCAAACTGCAGCAGGATCTGCGGGAAATGGAAACGATGGTCAAGGAGGGCGTCACGTACGCGCGCACCATGCACGGCGCCACGGAAGTGCCGTGCCGGATCGATCCGGACGCATTGCTCGATAGCCTCGTGTTCGATTACGTCGATGCCGGCAAAGAGATCGCGCTGCAGGGCCGTATCGGCGCGGCGCTGGTGACGCGTCCCCAGGCGCTGCGCCGGATCGTCGGCAATCTGGTCGACAACGCGCTGAAGTTCAGCGGCGCGGCCGAGATTGCGGTTGCCGCGTCGCCGGCCGGGCAGGTGACGATCTCGGTGCTCGACCGCGGACCGGGCATTCCCGCGGAGTCTCTGGAAGCGGTCTTCGAGCCGTTCTACCGGCTCGAAGGCTCACGCAACCGTCACACCGGCGGCACCGGCCTGGGGCTCGCCATTGCGCGGCAACTCGCGCTTGCAATGGATGCTGCGCTGTCGCTGCATAACCGGCCCGAAGGCGGCCTGGAAGCGCGGCTCGTGTTGAAGGGTCTTGCCTGACCCGTTACACGTTACACGTCACATGCCACACGTCACCGGTCATGCTTCGCACCTCACGCAAGGCGGCCCGCATCGCGCCCCAGCGCCTTGCTGGCCGCCATCGAAACAATGCGGCTGCGTTTGAGCGGGCCACGCCGGCCCGCTGATGCGTTACCGCGCCAATTCGCCCTGGTGCGTGCCTGACCCGCAACGCCGGATGCCATGGGGGCGACCACATCCCCATCCAGGCGAGGCGAAGCGAGCGCGGCACTCGCCTGCGTGGAAGCCTGCAACGGCGCAGGCCGTACCTTGAACAATTCCGTCTGCAAATCACCCGCGCTTTCGTGGATAGAAGGCAGATAAGTGGCGGGCAACACCTCTCTCACGCTGGCCGCCGCGGCATCCACACCCGCTTGCAATTCACCCGCCTGCTGGCGCACGGTACGGTCGATGCTGCGCTGCACATCAGCAGCGGCCTGTTCGACTCCGTCCTTGATCTTGCGCAGGTCGTCCATTCTGATCTGCTGGTCGACTTCCGCCTGCACGTTGCTGATGTAACGCTGTGCGCGCCCCAACAGGGTGCCTGCGGTACGCGCGACACGCGGAAGCCGCTCGGGTCCGAGCACCACGAGCGCGACCGTGCCGATGACGGCCATTTTGGAAATGTCGAAGTCAAACATGGCAGCTGAGTCTCCGGATTGTTGCTCTGAAAGCGGCGTGTACGGCTTATTGCTGTGAAACGGGACGGCGGGTTTGTGCGTCGACCGTCGCGTTAGCGGAAACCGGTTGCGCGGTGGCCTCGGGTGCAGCCGCCTCGCTTTCCTGCATGCCTTCCTTGAAGCCCTTGATGGCGCCACCCAGGTCTGATCCGAGGTTGCGGATCTTCTTCGTGCCGAACACCAGCGCGACGATTACCAGAACGATCAGCCAGTGAGTAATGCTAAGGCTACCCATGGTCACACTCCTTTCGTATGTTTTGAATTCAGCCACCGATTCGGCGAACCAGCGCGTGCGCAGATCGTAAGTGCATTTGCTCTGACGATGTATCAAACGTGCTTATGACTTCTTCAATAAATCCTGATTGTTAATTTGGGGCGCGGGTTCTTAGTATTTGCGGCACGGAGCGGCTGGCGATGTCCCGATCCTGCAGTGAGCCGTTCAGACGTTCACGTTGAGCGACGGCTCACTGCAGCACAGAACCTCGCCGGTTCCGACCTACATCCTGCGTTGTACAGATGTTCACGCTGACTGCCAGGAAATCGTCAACAAATATAGTTAGGAGAAGAAAGCATGACCGATATGAAACGTCGCAGTGTGCTGGCCGGCGCGGCTGCAGGTGCTGTGGCTCTAGGCGCGGCGGCGGCGGCCAAGGCTGCCGAGTTCGGCAACCCGGATAGTCCTGCGCAAGGCGCCATCAATTCGACGCCTGCTGCGATTTCCGAACCGGGTCCGCAGAATCCGCAACTGCGTGACGTGCTGCCGTCGTTCAACAATCCGCCCGCGACCGACGTGGGCGGCATGCCGATTCCGTGGGCTTCGTTCAATGAAGCGCACAAGCGCATTCAGGCAGGCGGCTGGGCGCGTGAGGTCACCACCAAGGCGTTCCCGGTGTCGAAGGACATCGCCGGTGTGAACATGCGCCTCGGACCGGGCGGTGTGCGCGAACTGCACTGGCACCAGCAGGCCGAGTGGGCCATCATGGTCAGCGGCGAAGTGCGTATCACGACCATCGACACCAAGGGCCGCGCTGAAGTGGCTGATGTGCAGACCGGCGACATCTGGTATTTCCCGCCGGGTCTGCCGCACTCGCTGCAAGGTCTGGGCGACAACGGCGGCGAATTCGTGCTGGCTTTCGACAACGGCGCGGCCGGCGAATTCAACACGCTGATGGTGTCGGACTGGCTGGCGCATACGCCGCCTGAAATCCTGGCGCAGAACTTCGGTGTACCGGCTGAAAAGTTCAAGGAAATCCCGCTCGAACAGCTGTGGATCTATCAGGGCGCCAAGGCGGGCCCGCTGGCTGCAGACCAGGCATACTGCGCGTCGCCGGAAGGCCGTCCGGATCATCCGTTCATCTTCCGTATGGGTTCGATGGCGCCGACCATCTCCAGCGCGGGCGGCGAAGTGCGCATTGTCGATAGCCGTAATTTCCCGATTTCGAAGACCGTGGCAGCGGCACTCGTGACGGTGAAGCCGGGTGGTCTGCGTGAGTTGCACTGGCACCCGGACAACGATGAATGGCAGTACTTCATCAAGGGCACGGGCCGCATGACGGTGTTCAACACGGGACCGGCGGCGCAAACCGTCGACTTCAACCCGGGTGATGTGGGCTACGTCGAGAAGAACCTCGGCCACTACATCAAGAACACCGGTAAGGACGACCTCGTGTTCCTCGAGATTTTCAAGTCGGACCACTTCTCGGAAGTGACCCTGTCGCAGTGGCTGGCCAACGTGCCGCGCCAACTGCTCAGGGAGCATCTGCGGGTCGACGACGAAACCCTCGACGCGATCCACAACCTGAAGCAGCGCCGCGACGTGCTCGCCTAAGCGCAGTGGTCGTGCAGTAAGCGTGGCGCCGCGTGCACGCAGGTTCGGCCTGAACCTGCTGCACGGCGCCCGATCAGGATGCAATGCTGTTCCGCAGTGATGGCGGGGCGGCAGCAGTCGAGCCGTATCGACATCCCGCAGCATTGAGAAGAGGCGCTCATCATGTTGATGGCAATTAAACGAACCGCCAGCTACGCCCTGTCCGGCGAGTCCACGACCGACACCGTGACGGCCATGCGCGATGCCCTCGACAACAAGCGTCGTGGCCTGCGCGCGCTGCTGCCGTTCGCGGGGCCCGCGGTGATCGCCTCGGTGGGCTACATGGACCCGGGCAACTTCGCCACCAACATCCAGGCCGGTTCTACCTACGGTTATGAATTGCTGTGGGTGGTGTTGCTGTCGTCTTTAGTGGCGATGCTGTTTCAGGCGATGTCAGCCAAGCTCGGCATCGTCACGGGCCGCAGTCTCGCAGAAGTCTGCCGCGATGAGTTTTCGAAGCCGCTTGTGATCGGCATGTGGATCGCCTCGGAACTCGCCGCGATGGCCACTGATCTGGCCGAGTTCATGGGTGCCGCGATGGGCATCTCGCTGCTGTTTCATCTGGCCATAGGCTGGGGGTTGCTGATCACCGGGATCATCACCATTGGCATTCTGTCGCTCGACAAAAAGGGCTTCCGTCCGCTTGAAATCGTGATTGCCGCGCTCATCACCGTCATCGGCCTGAGCTATCTGTGCGAACTCTTCATTGCGCCGCCGGACTGGCACGCTGCGATTTTCCACACCTTCGTGCCGCATCTGCATGGCAACGACGCGCTGATGCTCGCCGTGGGCATTGTCGGCGCAACCATCATGCCGCACACCATTTATCTGCACTCCGGTCTGACGCAAAATCGCGCACCGGCGCGCAACGATTATCAGCGGCGCAAGCTGGTGCGGTTTTCGAATCGCGAAGTGATGATTGCGCTGGGTTTTGCGGGCTTCGTGAATCTTGCGATGGTGGCCATGTCCGCTTCTGTATTCAGCAAGAATGCGCCTGGCATCGCCGATATCACGGCCGCCTATCACACACTGACCCCCGTGCTGGGTACCGGTGCGGCCGCGCTGTTTCTCGTTTCGCTGCTCGCCTCGGGTATCTCCAGCTCGGTGGTCGGCACGATGGCAGGTCAATCGATCATGCAGGGCTTCGTCGGTTTCAAGACGCCGGTGATGGTCCGGCGCCTGATTACGATGGTGCCCGCCGTGATCGTCTGTATGACGTGCAATCCGATGAGCGCAATGGTGGACAGTCAGATCGTGCTGAGCATCATCCTGCCGATCCCGCTGGTTGCGCTCGTGGTGTTGTCGTCGCGCCGTTCAGTGATGGGTCGATTTACCGCGTGCCGGAAGCTGATCGGCACGGCCGTCGTCGCCACCACCGTGATTCTGGCCCTGAACGTGATGCTCATCTGGCAGGCCATCGTCTCGTAACAGCGCGCGCGTGCGCAGCGCGGCCTCGAGGCTCGCGCTATTGGCGGTAATCGTCCGTGTTTCCAGAGCAGCGTGTTCGCTACGCTGAAGACCCATGCCCGTATGTACCTTGTCGATACCCGTGAAGTGCTCGAGCCGCGCACCACCCTCGGCGAGAAGGAACTGCCGGAAATCGAGGGCCGCCGGCGGCAGATGCCGGTCCGCGCGATGGACCACGCACCAGTGGCGCCTGAGCGGAAAGCCCTGTACGTCCAATACTTTTAGCAAGCCGGCGCGTACTTCCGACTGAACGGTCTGCGCGGAAAGAAAGCTGATACCCATGCCGGCCATCACCGACTGCTTGATCGCTTCGGCGCAGCCGATCTCCATGAAACGGGGCATGGAGTCGTGATTGCTGAAGGTTTCATTGGCGGCACTGCGGGTGTCGGTGCCGCTCTCTCTTACGATCAGACATTCGTGCGCAATGCGTGAATACGGAATGTCGTGTTCGTAGGCAAGCGGGTGAGTCGGCGAGGATACGAGCACGAAAGGATGAGGCGCGAACGCTTCGGCGACGATCGCGGGATCGTTTGGTGCCTGCACCATGACCGCGAGATCGATCTGGTCGCTGCGCAGCAAGGTAATCAGCTGATCGCGGCTGCGCACCGTCATATCCAGATCGAGTCCCGTTTTTCCCTGCATGAACGCACTGATCAGATGCGGAAAAAAATAACTGCCTGATGTAATGAGGCCCACGCGCAGACGCTGGGCAGTGCCGGTCCTGAGGGTGGCGAAGGATTGCTCGGCAGCTTTCAGATCCGCAAGAATCACCATGCTGTGACGCAACATCAGCTTGCCCGCTTCGGTCAGCGCAATGCGCTTGCCGACATGACTGAACAACGGCAGGCCCGCCTGGTCTTCCATCTGCTTGATTTGCATGGAGACAGCAGGCTGAGTCAGATGCAGATCTTCAGCCGCGCGAGAAAAGCTCAAATTTCGCGCAACACTTTCGAAAGTCTTTAGTTGGCGAATTGTTATGTTCTTCATGTGAGACCGGGTCTCCTGTGGGGAATATATCAATGCCTCCTTGAATGAATCCAGGCGGCTTCCCTGCAGTTTAGCCGCGGTGACAAAATGACGCACGAGGCACAGCAGGGCGGAAGCTTTGCCCTGTATGCCTCGTGCAGTGGGGAAATTGAAAGAAATGAGGGTGGCGGGCGCTCGGAAAGGTTTATCCATGCCCGTCACCCGTGTCCGATTGATGACGCGAACGCCGCGTCACGTCATTGCGGAATGATCTGCTCTGCCTTGAGCCGCTCGAACAATTCGACGAATGCGTCGGGCGTGCTTTGATAATCGAGGAAGCCCGCCTTGCGGCTCTTCGTCATGTCCGTAAGCACTTCCATGGGGCGCCCGAGATCGGCATCCGTATGCCACCATGACGCGAGTTTGCCGAGATCGTTTTCCTTGAGACTGAAGCGCGCTGCAATTTCACGCCATGCGACGTCGGCGTGTTGCATGCGGCCTTCCAGAGGACGCGTGTCGCTATCGAAGGGCACCGCTTCAACATTGAAGTATTCGGCGAGTTTCGACCACATCCACTTCCAGCGAAACACATCGCCATTCACTGTGTTGAACGCTTCATTGCGGCCGCCAGGGGAGGTTGCAGCCCATTCGAGTTGTCGCGCCAATAGCCGCGCGTCGGTCATATCCGTGAGGCTTTCCCATTGCGCCCGCGAACCGGGGAAGATGAACGGCTGGCCGGTATGTTTGCACAGGGTTGCGTAGACGGCGAGCGTCAGGCCCATGTTCATTGCATTGCCGATCGCGAAGCCAATGATGGTATGCGGCCGGTGCACGCTCCAGCTGAAGCCATAGCGTTGTGCGGCTTCAAATAGCCGGTCTTCCTGCTCGTAATAGAAGTTCTCGACAACCAGGCGGCCCTGTTCCTCGCGAAACGGCGTGACGGGTACTTCTCCCTTTGCGTACGCTTCGAACGGTCCGAGGTAGTGCTTCAGTCCCGTGACGAGGGCGGTATGCGCCACGGTGCCGGAGGGGCCGACCGCGTCCAGCACGTGGCGCACCATGCCGCCATTGACGCGAATGTTCTCTTGCTCCGTGGCCTGGCGTGCCCACGCGGTGACGAACACATGGCTGAATGACTTGCCGCTCAGCGCGGCGTTGACCGATTGCGCGGAAGTGAGGTCCGCGGTAATCGATTCGATGCCAGGCGTCACTGCCGTGCGTCCGCGTGACACTCCGGTGACGCTCCATCCGGTAGAGAGCAACCGATCTGCGAGATTGCTGCCGACAATGCCGCTGGCGCCAATGATAAGAGCCCGTTTTTCCATGTATGAAATAGCCAAAAAAGTGAATGTCGGCCGCTATAGAGGGCGCGTCTGTCTGCAGCGCCCTCTATGATCGGCCACAGGTGCAGCGATGTCGCGCACGTTCTGCCTAACGGTTCAATGTGGCATGAATGGAGTGCGGCATCTGGCAATTGATATTACTAGTATTGGCGATAACAGGGCGGGGCGGTTGAGGCGGCGTGCGCGCAAGAGACGTGTGTAAAGCCGGTGCATCGTGTTCAGGCGATGCACCGGATTCAACCTCAGGACGATTACTGCGCGATCTGTACCTGCATTTCCTTCAGCAGATTATCCGCGTGGTCGAGGTGATGCATGACCCACAGCATGTAACGCACGTCGAGCTGGATCGAGCGCGTTTCGTCGGGATTGAACAGCCAGCCCGAGCTCACGCCTTCCCAGTTGCCGTCGAACGCGAGGCCAACCAGTTTGCCGTTGCGGTCCATGGCCGGCGAGCCGGAGTTGCCGCCGGTGATATCGAGGTTCGCAAGGAAGTCGACCGGCAGCGTGCCGCTGACCGGCGAGGCAATACCGTCGAATGCCTTGGCGCGAATCGCGGCCAGCTCGGCGGTCGGAGCATTGAACGGCTCGACGCCGGTGTTCTTCTCGAGGATACCGTTGACGGTCGTGAACGGCGTGTACTCGACTGCATCACGCGGCTTATAGCCCTGCACCGTGCCGAACGTGACACGCAGCGAGCTGTTCGCGTCGTGATAGACCGGCAGACCGCGTGCAGCGTTGTACGCCACCAGCGCCGACATGTAACCCGCACGCGCGGCTGATTCGTCGCCGTCATACGCCTTTTGCTGGTGCTCGTAAGCGATCAGATCCGGCATCAGGTTGCGCATCAGGACGATCCACGCATCCTTGCTCGCGTCGAGCTGTGCAGGTGTGGCCGATAGCAACGCAACGCGTGCCTTGCTGTCGGTGAGCGTGGTGCCGGCATAAAGCGTCGCCGCTTTCTGCGTCAGTGCGGCCTCGTCGTTCGCGCCGTCGAGCCAATGATCGAGCGCGGGCAGGCGCTGATCGGACGGCAGCTTCACGTAGCGCTGCAGCATATAGACGAGCATCTGCTGGTCGACGCCGGCATCGAACGAGCGATCGAGCGCCTGTTGCTGGCCGAGCAGGCGGATTTCATCGCGCTGCTGGAAGCCTTCTTCACGTTCCAGATCGGGCTTCTGCTTTTCCTGTGCAAGACGCACGATCTGATAAGACGTCTTGAAGAGACCGCCTTGTTGCAGCATCTGCAGTACGAGGATGCGTTCACGCTGTTTCAGATGGGTATCGACGAGCTGGCGCAATTTCGTGACCTGTGCCGTCAATGCCGGGCCATCGATCGCGCCGCCTGGCTTTTGTTGCGCGAGCCATTGGTCGAGCGCGGCTTCCTCGGCGCGTTTGGTTGCAAGGGCGTTGCTGTGCGTGAGGCCGTCGAGGTTGCCCTGATAGAACTTCATCGCATTGTTCAGGCCCGCCACGAGGTTGGCGTATTTCACGCCGACTTCCGGGTTCTTCCTGCTCGCGGTGTCGACCATCGCCAGCAGGTCCTTGAACACGGCAATCTGGGTGGGATATTGCCAGTCGATGGCATTTTGCATTTCGTCGGCCGTGCGGTGACGATCGGTGCGACCCGGATAGCCTGCGACCATCACGAAGTCGCCGGCGCGCACACCTTCGGGATTGATCGTGAGCCAATGCGTGGGACGATAGGGCACGTTGTCCTTCGAATACGAGGCCGAGCTGCCGTCCTTCGCCACGTAAGCGCGCAGGAAACTGAAGTCGCCGGTGTGACGCGGCCACATCCAGTTGTCGATATCACCGCCGTATTTGCCGATTGAAAGCGGCGGCGCGTATACGAGACGCACGTCGCGCAGTTCTTTCTGCCGGATCAGCTGGTAATCGTAGCCGCCGCTAAAGGTGTACACGTCGCAACGATAACCAGGCTGCTCGCAGCCTTGTACGAGGCGTTTCTTCGCCTCGTCAATGGCGACAAAGCGCGCATAGCCGTCCATGCCCGGCTTGAGTGCGGCGTTGATCTGGTCCGTGACGTCGCTGATCTGCTCGGTTACATAGACGCGTTGCGACGGCGTGGCCGGCAGTTCTTCGCTTTGCGTATGCGCCAGAAAACCGTCGTTGATCAGGTTCTTCTTCGGCGTGGAGTTGTATTGCAGTGCGCCGTATCCGCAGTGATGGTTCGTGACGATCAAGCCATCTGGCGAAACGAATGATGCCGTACAGAAGCCAAGGCTCACCACCGCATCGAGCGGCCATGATTTCAGGGTAGCGAGTTGTTTGGGATCGAGCGCCAGTCCGCGTTGTTGAAGTTGAGGCGCGAGGCTGGGAAGTTGCGGCGGCTGCCACATGCCTTCATCGGCGGACGCGTTAA